>QHBJ01000023.1 GCA_003243975.1 Candidatus Meridianibacter frigidus
TTATGGTCGCGGCCGTCGTCCTCGGCGCACGGCGCCGGTGAAAGAGCTTACAGCGGGATGTTCCCGTGTTTGCGTTTGGGTCGTTCGACTCGCTTATTCGCTAGCATCTCGAGTGATTTGACGATGACGCGGCGCGTGTGGTGCGCTTCGATGATGTCGTCCACGTAGCCGCGCTGCGCGGCGATGAACGGGTTGGCAAAGCGTTCGCTGTAGTCATCGACGAGCTGCGCCATCTTGGCATCTTTGTCTTTGGCGGCGGCGATCTCGCGGCGAAAAATGGTCTTGACCGCTCCCTCCGCGCCCATGACCGCGATCTCCGCGGTGGGCCACGCAACGTTGATGTCGGCACGAATATGCTTGCTCGCCATAACGTCGTAGGCGCCACCGTAAGCCTTGCGCGTAATGATGGTGATTTTCGGCACCGTCGCCTCAGCGAACGCATACAAGAGCTTGGCACCGTGTTTGATGATGCCGCCGAACTCTTGGGAGGTGCCCGGCAAGAATCCCGGGACGTCCACGAACGTCACGAGTGGAATATTGAATGCATCGCAGAAGCGCACGAACCGCGCGGCCTTGATGGATGAGTCGATATCCAGAACGCCCGCTAGAAATTTGGGCTGGTTGGCAACGATTCCGACCGACTGGCCATTGACGCGGCCAAACCCCGTGATGATGTTCTGCGCGTAGAGCGGAGCGATTTCGAAGAAATCCCCGTTGTCGAGCACCGGGGCCACAGCATCGTGCATGTCGTAGGGCTTGCTCGGCGAGTCGGGGATGAGGTCATCCAGTTCCATGACGTCGCGCGCCGGGTCGTCGTCGCAGGCAAAGCGCGGCGGATCTTCCAGGTTGTTCTGCGGGATGAATGAGAGCAGCGACTTGGTGAGCGCACTCATCTCCTCTTCGTCGGCAGCGGTTAGGTGCGCTACGCCGCTCTTGGTCGCGTGAGTCTGGGCGCCGCCCAGCTCTTCGAAGGATACGTCTTCGCCGGTCACCGTCTTGATAATCTCCGGGCCGGTGATGAACATTTGGGCGATCTGCTCGGTCATGATAATGAAGTCGGTGATGGCGGGCGAGTACACGGCACCGCCGGCGCACGGCCCGGCGATCAGACTAATCTGCGGGATGACGCCGCTGGCTTGCACGTTGCGCCAGAAGATCTCCGCATAGCCGCCCAAGCTTACGACGCCTTCCTGAATACGAGCGCCGCCTGAATCGTTAATGCCGATCATCGGCGAGCCGGTGCGCATGGCCAAATCCATGACCTTGCAGATTTTCTCGGCGAAGACTTCGCCCAGCGACCCGCCGAGCACGGTGAAATCCTGCGAAAACAGAAAGACTTGCCGGCCGTCGATGGTCGCGCGTCCGGTAATGACTCCGTCCCCTAAGAACTCCTTGTCGGCCAAGCCAAACGCGGTCGTGCGGTGTACGGCGAATTGGTCGAGTTCGATAAACGAACCGTCATCGACGAGACTCTCGATGCGCTCGCGCGCCGTTCGCTTGCCGCGCTGATGCTGCTTGGCAATTGCCTCCTTGCCGGCGGGCGCTCGCGCCAACTCCCGCTTGCTCAGAAGTTCGGCGTACTTCTCTTCGTGCGATTTCATCTGCGCCGGCCTTGCACGGCGGCTTGCACCAGGCCTGTGGAATCGATGCGCGCCGCGCCGATCGGGCGCACGGCCAGAAACATGAGAGTGGTTAAAACGCTGAAAACGATCGCCGCGTCGAAGGCTCCGCGGGTCTCCAATGCGGTTGCAACGAGCGTCTTTACCAGATGCCGAGCATCATTTTGACGTCGTCGCTGGCCATTTCGCGCGGATCCCATGGCGGCGTAAAGGTGACGTCCACTTTGGCAGTCTTCACGCCTTCCATCGCTTCGACTTTCTCGAGCACCTCTTTGCGGAATTGTGGGCCCACGGGGCACATGGGCGAAGTCAGCGTCATCGTAACGGTAACGTGTTCGTTTTGTTCGCCGGCGACATCGACGCCATAGAGCAGGCCAAGATCGACAATACTTAGGTGCAGCTCCGGATCGAGCACTTCTTTGAGATTTTCGCGGACCTCTTCAACGGTTGGCAACGTGCGGTTCCTCCAAAGCGACTCTTCGCGCTTTCTGTTCCACAACTTCCATTGGATGGAAGGGCGCCCCGGTCGCGAAACTTCTGCGCGGCGTTTTCGGTTATATCCATCAAACGGGTCCGCCAAGGAGCAGAACAAGCATGTCAATGTGGGAACCCTTCACGGAGCGGGCGAGGCGCAGCATCGTCTTGGCTCAGGAAGAGGCCCAGCGGCTCGGCAATAACTACATCGGGACCGAGCATATCCTGTTAGGCATCATCTCCGAGGGCGAGAGTCTGGCTGCCAAAGTGCTCGAAACGCTCGGCGTCAATCTCTCCAAAGTCCGTCAAGAGGTGGAAGCGATCGTGGGTCGCGGAGGCCAGACCGTCCAGCAGGAGATGGTCTTCACGCCGCGGGCCAAGCGCGTCATCGAGCTTGCTTTTGAGGAAGCGCGCCAGCTCAATCACAATTACATCGGCACGGAGCATTTGCTACTGGGCCTGATTCGCGAAGGCGAAGGCGTGGCGGCGCGCGTGCTAACCAATCTTGGCGTGGATCCGGCGAAGGTTCGCGTGCAAACCACATCGCTCTTGGGAGCCGAAGGGCAGCCGCCCGCGCCCAAAGGGAAATCCAAGACACCGACGCTGGATGCGTATGGCCGCGATCTTACGCAACTGGCACGCGACAACAAACTGGATCCCGTTATCGGGCGTGCCGCCGAAATCGAACGCGTCATTCAAATTCTCTCGCGCCGCACCAAGAACAATCCCGCGCTGATCGGCGAGCCCGGCGTTGGCAAGACGGCAATTGCCGAGGGGCTGGCGCAGCGCGTCATCAAGGGCGACATTCCGGAGCCGCTGCGTGACCGCCGCGTTATTACGCTGGACCTTGCGGGTTTGGTGGCTGGAACGAAGTACCGTGGCGAGTTCGAGGAGCGCATGAAACGCGTCATGGACGAGATACGCACTGCGGCCGGTGAGATTATTCTGTTTATCGATGAGTTGCATACCCTAGTGGGTGCAGGCGCAGCGGAGGGCGCCATCGATGCGAGCAACATCATCAAGCCGGCGCTGGCACGCGGCGAGCTGCAGTGCATCGGCGCAACCACGCTCAACGAGTTTCGCAAACATATCGAAAAAGATTCAGCACTCGAGCGCCGCTTTCAGCCGATCATGGTCGGCGAGCCGACGATCGACGAAACCATCGAGATCCTCAAAGGGCTGCGCGACCGTTATGAGGCCCACCATAAGGTAACGATCACCGACGATGCGCTCGTCGCCGCGGCGCGTTTGGGAGACCGCTACATCACCGATCGCTTCTTGCCCGACAAAGCGGTCGATCTGATCGACGAAGCCGCGTCGCGCGTTCGTTTGCAAGCCACCTTGCCTCCGCCGGAAATACGGGCCGTGGAGGCGGAGCTTCGCAAGGTCATGGCCGAAAAAGAATCGGTTGTCAAGTCGCAAGAGTTCGAGAAAGCCGCTTCGATTCGCGATCGTGAAGAGAAGCTGCGCGTGCAGAAAGCCCGGCTCGAACAAGAATGGCAAGATAAGCGCGCGCAGGCCGACAACGTCATCAAAGTAACCGAAGAAGATATCGCCACGATTGTCTCCGCCTGGACGAAGATTCCGGTGGCGCGCTTGGCGGAGGCCGAAACCGCGAAGTTGTTGAGCATGAAAGAGTCTCTGCACAAACGGGTGATCGGCCAGGACCCAGCCATCGAAGTAATTACCCGCGCGATCCGCCGTTCGCGAGCGGGGCTGAAGAATCCAAAGCGTCCCATCGGCTCATTCATCTTCCTAGGCCCGACGGGCGTCGGCAAGACCGAGGTCGCGCGCAGTCTGGCAGAGTTTCTCTTCGACGACTCCGAGTCGATGATCCGCATCGACATGTCGGAGTATATGGAGAAGTATGCGGTTAGCCGGCTGGTGGGAGCGCCGCCCGGATACGTCGGTTATGAGGAAGGCGGACAGCTCACGGAGGCCGTCCGGCGGCGCCCGTATTGCGTGGTGCTGCTCGACGAGATCGAGAAGGCCCACCCGGATGTTTTTAATCTCTTGCTGCAGGTGCTCGACGACGGGCGGCTGACCGACAGTCAGGGCCGGGTCGTCGATTTCAAAAACTCTCTCATCATCATGACCAGCAACGTCGGCGCAACCGGCATTCAGACGACGACCGACATCGGTTTCCGCCCGCAGCGGGACGAGGGCAAGACCGACGATCAGATGTATGAGAAGATGAAGAACAAGGTCATGGAAGAGGTGAAGCACACCTTCCGCCCCGAGTTTCTCAATCGCGTCGACGAAGTCGTGGTCTTCCACCAGCTCACGCGCGAGGAAATCGAGTTGATCGTTGGCCTCGAGCTGGACAAAGTCGTCCGCGAAGTGAAGGCGCAAGAGATGCAGCTTGAAGTAACCGATGATGCAAAGAAGCTGCTCGCCAAGAAGGGGTGGGATCCCCAGTTCGGCGCACGCCCGCTGCGCCGCGCAATTCAGCGTGAGGTGGAAGACGAACTATCCGAGGAGATGCTGCGAGGCAGGTTCACAACCGGCGATCATATCTTGGCGGAGATCGATGCGGATAATCCGGACAAGCTGAAGTTCAGCAAGATTCCGACCATCGAGCCGCCGCCCGCTCCTCCACAGCCAGAGCACGCGGCGACATAAGAAAAAGTCTCGCGAGCGCTTTGGCGCTGAGCGCGATCATTTCTCTTGTCCGCGCCGTGCAAGCGCAAGAATCGCCTTCTCCCTCGCCGCCGCCGGCAGGGCTTAGTGCATCGCCCCAAGCGGTGAACGATACCCCGGGATTGCCGGTTGCTGTGGCTATCAGCGGCGCCCGCGAACCGCTGCAGGTGTCGCTCGATGACAAAATTGCCGCGGTCTCAACGAGCGGTACGACCATTACGCTGACCGGGGGCAACCGCCCGGGCCGCACGACGATGCACGTGTTGGACGCCACCGGCGCGCAACTGGACCTTCCCGTGCGCATCGCATTCAACGCGGGGACGGTTCCCAAGGTTCTGACGCTCAAGCTGACGGGCGATCCGGATGGTGCCTTTGCGGCGGCGCAGGCCCAGTTGGCCGTCGCACGCGCCACGCAGGGGCAGCCTGGTACGACGCCGCAATTCGGCCCGGTCGCTGTGCCCGGGCAGCAGTTGCGACCCAACGACGCCGCTGTTCTAAGCGTTCCCGTTCGGATTGCCGGGGGCGACGAGTATTTTGACGTGAACGATACGACACAGGTCACGCTGCAATATGCGTCTTCAGCGCCGTTCGAACCGCAGATCCTGTATTATTCGGACGATCCCGAACGCATCGATGCCGACGGCGTGCTCTACCGAGCGACGTTGACACCCTCGCAGCCGGTGCGCCTTTACGACTATCACGAGAACGGAGACCAACCACGGCGACTCGTGATCGCGATGCGCGCGTCCGCGCCCTCATCCTTGCAGATCGTCGAGTCTTTCCACGGACCCAATATCGACGTAATGACGGTCGGTCATTCGGTCACGCGGGAATTTCTGGCGGTTAAACCCGGAAACAAAGGGCTCGTTGTGGATCTGAGCGCGGGGGTCACGTACGTGCATCGCGACGTGGCGATGGCCGGGGGGCAGGGCATCGCTTCAAATATCGATTTTAATCTGCTCTCGGGCGGACCCGTTTCCGTGGTGGTCGCCGCACTTCCACCTGAGGCAAGCGCGCAGGAAGCCTTCGCCCTTCCGGCCGCTCCGCTTGATGGAAAGAATCGCCATGGCATCTTCGATCTTCGCAGATACGGCGCGCTCTCAGCGACGTACGTGGCGGGCGGTCCAGATCAGGCGCTGAGCGTTGGCGACCGTGAGCCGAGCGTTCCGAAGGCGAGCTCCGGCGATGGAGCAGATTACGGCGATTACGGCGTGCTATTCCGGCTGAGGTTTGCGTTCAGCAATCCCACGGATTCTACGCAGACGGCATACCTCTATGAAACGCCGCGCGGCGGTCCCGCGCGGGCAGCGTATTTGGTTGACAACGATCCGGCGCAACTCAAAGAACTGGGTTGCGCGACCTCGGTCCGTACTCCGACCGATGCACCGCACCGCTATCTCATCGCCGCCTATGAACTGCCGGCGCGCTCGAACCAGACGCATACGCTTCTGACGATGACGGACGGCGGATCAAATCTTCCCTTGGAAATCGGCGTTACGGGAGTTCCACCAGAGCTCAACGCGCCCCCGATCGGTTCACCCGAGGGTTGCTTCCCGAAGCCCGGGTAGATCGAACATGCCCGAAGCCATCGACCGCTCGGAACCTAGAATCGTGTTGCTGGTTCGGCTGCTCAACGCCATTGACGAAGGCCGTTTCTCGTTCGAAGAACTGAAGGGACGGATCGCCGAGGGGGAGCGGCCACCGAGTACGCGCAGCCTGCGCCGCTACCTTGCCGTGCTTTCGGATGCCGGGTTCCCATGGTACTTTGACCGGGCCGCCAACCGCTACCGGTTCGCGGAGGGGTATAGTTTGCGGCGATTGGAGCTGACACCGAGCGAGCTTTTCGGGCTGGTGGCGCTTCGGTCGTTGGGCGCGAGCTTGGGGGGCTCAATCGGTGGCTACGTGGACGACGTTACCGAGAAGCTGCTGAGTTCGGCGGGAAGCAGCGCGCGCCGAGGCGCCGGCACATCTTCGCCGGTCGCATTTCGCCTGAGCGAGATTCGCCTCGACGAGCAGGGCGAGAAGGCGTTTGCGTTGCTTTCGGAGGCCGAACGCAACTCTCGAACGGTGCGCTTCCACTACACGGATAAGGAGGGTCGTCAAACCGAGCGCCGGGTCGATCCATACGGCTTCATCGTTTCGGCGGGCCGGGTGTATCTGGTAGCCCATGATCATACCCGAAACGACAAGCGTGTTTTTGCCATCGAGAACATCACGAGCCCCGATGTTTCCGGCAGCACCTTTCACAAACCGGAGGATTTTGACGTGGAGACCTTTGCAGCGGCGTCGATCAGCGGCGTGCTGCACAGCGAACGCACCACGGAAGTCCGCGTGCACTTTGGCGCGCGGGTGGCCAAGGCAGCCGTCGCGGCCCGGGTTGTGGCGGATCGCGCGGTGCGGCGCGCGCCCGGCGGCAGTGTTGACATCACGTACACGGTGGCCGACGTGGACGAACTTATGCGGTGGGTGCTGGGATGGGGCGCGGAAGCCGAAGTTCTGGGGCCGGCCGATATCCGCACACGGATGCGCGAGTTGCTTGGTTCGATTCGTGGAGTCTACGAAAAAAACGAAACCCGGTGCCGTTAGGCGCCGGGCTCCGACGTATTTCCGATCGTCTCGCTGGCTTGAGTCCCTTTCGGGTACTCCGGCCGGCGTCATCGATGGTTCGGTGTCTGCACTCGGATCGCCGCTTACGCGTCGTCATCGTCAACATGCAGGACCGCGGTCTCTACGTGTTCCGCACTTCGTCGTTACTCGAAGTGATTGCATGGTAGCAGAGCGAAAAAAGGCCCGCAAGGCAATCTCGGGTTCACCCACAGCATTTCCACAAGAAATGAAACTTACTCACCGAACGTTGCTCCCTTATCCTCGGTTTCCACAATTTTTCTTCATGAGGGCAGCTTGAAAATATCGCATCTTTACTTTTCTTGCGTTTGCGCGATGGCCATCACGATCTTGCCAGCCACGCCGTCCTACGCACAGCAGATGATGGCGGGCGTACCCATCGATGGTATCAAGTGCGAGAGTATGGAGGGTGCCGTGTTGCACATCCATCAGCACCTGACGCTCTTCGACCATGGTCGCCCGGTCGGGCTGCCGGCGCAAATTGGAATCCCTGCCGGCACAGGGTGTCTCTACTGGCTGCACACCCACAGCAACGACGGTGTGCTGCACATCGAATCTCCCGTACGACGCAGCTTCACCTTGGGTGAATTCTTTGATGTGTGGGCCCAGCCGCTGAGCTCATCGGTCGCCGGTCCAGTTCGTGCATCGCGCGGAAGGCGTTTGCGGATCACGGTGAATGGCAAGGCGTACGGACGCGATCCGCGCCGCATCGCACTGAAGGACCACGAGGAGATTGTCATCCAAAGCGGGCCACCGTTTGCGCACCCCTATTCCGGACGATGACCGCTGGCGCCGCAGCCGGCATTGAGCTGGATGGAATCTCGCTCTCGCTGGAGCAGATTCGGGCGGTAGCAGAAGACCACGTAGCGGTAAGCATCGTGCCTGACGCACGCGTGCGCGTCGCCGCAGCGCGCGAGTTTGTCGAAGAGCAGTTTGAAAGCGGTGAGCCGATCTACGGAGTGACCACCGGATTTGGCCGGCTCGCGAATGTTTCGGTCGCTCCGGCGGACGCAGCGGCTTTGCAGGTCAATCTCGTTCGCAGCCACGCTGCCGGCACCGGCGATCCTCTGGGTGCGAAGTTCGTTCGCGCCGCCGGTGTTCTGCGGGCAAGCTCATTGGCCGCTGGGCACAGCGGCGTCCGAAGCTCGACACTCGATTTGCTTGTCGCTATTTTAAATGAGGACGTTACGCCGGTGGTTCCGATGCAGGGCTCCGTCGGCGCGAGCGGCGACCTCGCACCCCTGGCGCACATGACCCTGACGCTCATGGGGGAGGGCGAAGCTTTTTACAAGGGCGAGCGCATGGAGGCATCGCTCGCCTTGGAGAAAGCAGGCCTGCAGCCGCTGGTGCTAGAGGCGAAGGAAGGGCTCTCGCTCGTGAACGGCACCGAGGTGATGACCGGTATCGCCGCCCTCTGCGTCTTGCGTGCCCTGCGCCAGATCGCGGCCGCCGACGTTATCGGCGCCATGGCCTTTGAGGCGTTTCTAGCCACCGACCGCGTCTTCGATAAAAGGATCAATGCATTGCGGCCGCATCCCGGGCAGGCACGCGTGGCGGATAACCTACGCGCGTTGCTGGCGGGCTCGGAGATCATGCAATCGCACCGCGAGTGCGGGCGTATTCAGGATCCCTACTCCTATCGATGTATTCCGGTGGTTCATGGTGCGGTGCGCGACGCCGTTGCCTACGCGCGGCGAGTGGTGGAAACCGAGGTCGTATCGGTGACCGACAATCCGCTGGTCTTCGCGCAGGATGGTGAGTTTCTTACCGGCGGAAACTTTCACGGACAGCCGGTTGCCCTTGCGGCGGACATTTTGAAGATTGCAGTGGCAGAGCTTGCCGGTATCAGCGAGCGCCGCTTGTACCTACTGCTCAACGCCGAAGACCGCGGCTTGCCACTCTTCTTAACCGGCCGCTCCGGCCTGCAGTCGGGACTGATGCTGGTGCAGTATACGGCGGCGGCGCTGGTAAGCGAGAACAAGGGACTTGCGTTTCCCAACAGCGTCGATTCGATTCCCACTTCTGCCGGTCAAGAAGATCACGTGAGCATGGGTATGACGGCCGCCTGCAATCTGGACCGCGTCCTGAACAACGTGGAGGGCGCGCTGGCCTGCGAACTGCTCGGCGCTTTGGCCGCGACCGACTTTCGCCGCCCTTTGAAGTCGGGAACGGGAACGGGCGCCGCTTATGAGAGGGCGCGACAAGGCATCGAACCCTGGGTGGAAGACCGGATTCCCGCCACCGACATCGTTGCCGCGCGCGCGCTTATTGCATCGGGAGCGTTGGTCGATGCGGCTGCGGCGGCAATTGGAATGGCGCTGGTGGACTAAGACCGAAGGACGCGCCATGAGGCAGCGTTCATGACGGCTACAGTTTCGGGCGCGCGAACGGTGCGCGCGCCGCGCGGAAGCGACTTGAGTTGCCGCGCGTGGCCGCAAGAAGCCGCGCTTCGCATGCTCATGAACAACTTGGATCCGGACGTGGCCGAGCGTCCGGAGGACTTGGTAGTGTACGGTGGCAACGGGCGTGCTGCTCGTTCGTGGGATGCGTTCGACGCTATCGTGAGGACGTTGCGGCGCCTGGAGAACGACCAGACGCTCATCGTGCAGAGCGGCAAGCCGGTTGCAGTGTGGAGAACGCACGCGCGAGCGCCGCGCGTGCTAATCGCTAACGCAAACTTAGTTCCGAAGTGGGCCGATTGGACCGTTTTTCGCGAGCTGGAAGCGCAAGGTCTCACGATGTACGGACAGATGACCGCAGGTTCGTGGATCTATATCGGAACGCAGGGCATCGTGCAAGGGACGTACGAGACCTTTGCGGAGTTGGCGCGCAGGCACTTCGGGGGCACCCTCGCCGGGCGAATCTGCTTGACCGCCGGCGTCGGTGGCATGGGCGGAGCGCAGCCCCTGGCCATTACCATGAACGGCGGCGTAGCCCTGGTGGTGGATGTTGACGCCGCGCGGCTAGAACGCCGGCGCGAACTGCGCTATCTCGATGTTATCGCCGGTTCGCGCGAAGAGGCGTTGAACGAGGTGCGAACCGCTCGGCAGCAGGGCCGCGCGCTCTCGGTTGGTTATGAAGGAAACGCGGGGGATGAGTTTTCGGCATTGCGGACCGCCGGTTTGCGACCCGATGTCGTGACCGACCAGACATCCGCGCACGACATGCTCAACGGTTATGTGCCGATGGACTTCTCGCTCGCGCAGGCCGGCGAGTTGCGCAAGCGCGATCCCCAGGAGTACGAGCGACTTGCGTTTGCCACGGTCGCGAGACACGTGGAGGCAATGCTCGGTTACCTCGATGACGGCGCGGTCGTATTCGACTACGGCAACAATATTCGAGCGATGGCTCAGCGCGCGGGCGTACAGCGCGCGTTCGATTTTCCGGGATTCGTTCCGGCTTTCATTCGCCCGCTGTTCTGCCGCGGCAGCGGCCCGTTTCGCTTTGTAGCACTCTCCGGCGAACCCTCGGACATTGCGCGGTGCGATGCCGAGCTACTGGCCTTGTTTCCGCACGACGCCTCGCTACGCCGTTGGATCGAGCTGGCACAGGAGCGCGTCGCATTCCAAGGGTTGCCTGCGCGCATCTGCTGGCTCGGCTTTGGCGAGCGCG
This sequence comes from Candidatus Meridianibacter frigidus, assembly GCA_003243975.1. GTDB lineage: Bacteria > Vulcanimicrobiota > Vulcanimicrobiia > Vulcanimicrobiales > Vulcanimicrobiaceae > Meridianibacter > Meridianibacter frigidus. Next base: position 10,971 of record QHBJ01000023.1, read on the forward strand.
CCAAAGCGGGCCTGCGTTTCAACCAGCTTGTCGCATCCGGTGAAGTTAGCGCGCCGATCGTCATCGGCCGCGATCACTTGGACACGGGCAGCGTCGCCTCGCCGTACCGTGAGACCGAGGCGATGAAGGACGGCAGCGACGCGATTGCTGACTGGCCCATACTGAATGCGCTGCTGAATACCGCCGCAGGCGCGCATTGGGTGTCCTTCCATCACGGCGGCGGCGTGGGAATCGGGTATAGCTTGCACGCGGGGATGGTGGTCGTAGCGGACGGAACGCCAGATGCCCGCGAGCGCCTCGAGGCCGTTTTGACTACGGACTGCGGTATGGGCGTCGTCCGCCATGCCGATGCCGGATACGATTCGGCAGCCGAGACGGCCGACCAAATGGGCATCGACTGGAGACTGTAACGCCGCGCGCGCTTCTGGCGCGTGCCCGGCACCTCGTTACGTGCCAAAGCCAGTCTCACCAAAACGGCATCACCTTCGAGGATTTGGGATGGCATTCGCCCGGCGCCGTCCTGGCCGTAGATGGCCGAATCAGCTACGCCGGAAGCGTATCCGGCTTGAACGCAACAATTGTGCCGCCCGATGTGCGTGAGATCGATGCGGGCAACGCCGTCATCGTGCCGGGATTTGTGGACGCCCATTCCCATCCGCTCTATGCCGGAAACCGCGAGCCGGATTTCAGTGCAGGCGTGCGCGGACAGAAAGCACCGCTCGGGATGTTATACACGGTGCGGGAGACGCGGCGCGCTTTGGAATCGCAGAGCGGAAGGCAGGCATTTTGGCAAACCGCGCGCGCGCGCATGCATACGATGCTGCGCCACGGTACGACCACTCTGGAAGTGAAAACCGGCTACGCCCTGCACAAAGACGGCGAAGTGCAACTGCTGGATCTGATTCAGACTCACCGGCAAGATCCCGACGTTCCCGCCTTGATCGCAACGGTTCTGGGCGCGCACGCGCTGCCGCCCGAATACGTGAGCGAAGAGGTTTTTGTAGAGTACTTGATCGGGCATCTGCTGCCGGTCGCCAAAGCGCACGGTGCGGTTTATGCGGATGCATTCTGCGAACCGGGATTCTTCGCGCCCGACCTCACTCGGCGCTACCTCGAAGCGGCCCGCGCTTGCGGCTTGCGCCTGCGTTGCCACTGCGACGAAATGGCATACGGGGGCGCGGCCCGCATGGCTGCAGATTTAGGCGTCGATGCGATCGATCATGCCAACTGCATCACGTCGCAAGATGTGGCGGCAATAGCCGAGCGGGGCATTATCGCGGTTGCGTGTCCCGCAACCATTGCATATTTGAACCTGCCGCAACGCGCTCCCGTGCGTGCGCTCTTGGATGCGGGCGCTAGCGTGGCGCTGGCAAGCGATTACAATCCCGGAACGTCGCCGTGCTTTAACCTGCAGACCGTGGCCTATCTGGGTCGCTCGCTCTTCGGTTTGAGTGCAGCCGAAGCGCTCTACGGCGTAACGCGAGCGGCGGCACGTTCGCTACGTGCCGATGCGGGGCAGATCGCTGCCGGTGCGTCCGCCGATTTCGTCGTGCTGCAGATTGAATCGCCTCAAGAGTTCGGATGGCAATTCGGCGGCAACCTTGCGCAGCTGGTCGTCCATGCCGGGCGCATATATGAGTGAAATCTTCTCGTGCGCGCGAGCAATCGTCGGGGCGTGCGAAGTTCGTGATTTTAGTTTTGTGGTAGAGGCCGGTAAGATCGTTGACGCCGGCGCAGCTGCGGAGGTCGTCCCGGTCTACCCGGACGTGCCGGCGCGCCGGTTTGGCGAGCAGGTCATCGTTACGCCCGGCTTTGTTAACGGCCATAGTCATGCGTATCAGATCTTGTTGCGGGGGTGGGGCGACGACCTGTCCTTCGCAACGTGGCGCAGCGAAGCGCTCTATCGCATAATACCGAAACTCAGCCCGCAGGATATATACCACACCTTCGTTGTCGCGTTTACGGAGATGCTCGCAGCGGGCATCACCACCGTGGCCGAATTCTTCTATCTCAATGGAAGCGGTAACGAGCATGCGCGGGCAGCCATTCGGGCTGCTTCCGATACGGGCATCCGATTGATTTTTGCACGCACCTGGATGGATGCGCCGAATGCGCCCGCCGCTTTTCGCGAATCAATCGGCGTTGCGCGTTCTCGGACCGCCGAGCTGCTGGACGAATACCCGGAGATCAATCTTTGCGTCGCGCCGCATTCGCTGCATGCTGCCTCACCCGAAATGATCGCCGCTGCCTGGGAGTTTGCTCGCGAGCGTGATCTGTTGGTGCATATGCACTTGGCGGAGGCCGCATATGAAGGCGAGCAAACTCAGCAGAAGTTTGGCGCGACACCGGTGATGTTACTGCAGCACATGGGGCTGCTCGACGAACGGCTGGTCGCCGTTCACGCCATCTATCTGAGCGTGGAGGAGAAGAAACGGCTGGCCGCGGCGGGAGCCCGCGTGGTGCACAACCCGATGACCAACCAATACTTGGGCGACGGCACCTGCGACGTGCCTGCCTTCTTGAAGTTTGGCGCTCGCGTGGGATTGGGGACGGACGCTAATGTGAAGCCGTCGCTCCTGGAGGAGATGCGCGCTGCAGCCTTCCTGCAAAAATTGGCGGCCTGCGACGGCGCCGCATTGGATGCACGGACCGCCTTCGAGCTAGGCACCAGCGGCGGTGCGGCTGCCGTCGGGTTGGCCGCCGGTGATTTGGCACCCGGCAGCTACGCAGACTTCAACGTGATCCGAGCCGCAGGGATCGATGCGTGGTCACCTGCGGTCAATGCTCTGGTGTATCGTGGCCAGGATGCGTGGATTGCCGAGGTGTACGTTGCAGGTAAACCCGTCTGGAACGGCCGGCCGCCCATGTTGGTCGAACGGGCAAAAGCCGAACTTGCCATCCTCGCACGCTCGCTATCTTTTGGAGGAAATCACGCATGAACACCTATCTTCGCGCCGCAGGCGCGGTTCTGGCGGTCCTTTTGCTCGCCGGGTGCGGTGGAAACAAGACCACCAGCACCACGACCAGCACCGTGACGGCGTCCCCAATGAGCGAGGGGCAGCGCGAACAGAATGCACTGCCTCTGACCGCTGCGCAGCCGGTGCCGGCCGGTTTAAACTGTGGCGCCACGCAGCCGGTATGGGTGAATCTTAAAAGCAAGGCGTATCACGAACCGGCTGACCCCTACTACGGCCGCACGAAAAATGGTAAGTACATGTGCCCGAGTGCCGCCTCGCAGGCCGGCTTCCATCCCGCCGGTTCCCATGCGGGAAATGAAAGCGGCCAGTATGGCCGGATGCGGCATCACAAACATCGCAGCAGTTCCAGCTACTAGCTAGAGATAACCGCGAATCGCACGCATGAAGGGTGCGAAGCGCGCGTTGTTCTCTTTGGTCGAACGCAGGCCGGTGTAAACGACAAGGACGTAACGCCGGCCTTGCGCTGTGGTGAGAATGCCCCCATCGTGCGTGACCTCCTCGGTATCACCGGTCTTGTGCGCAAAAACGTCGCCGTGCTGCAGACCTTCACTTAGCTTGTCGTTGAAATGCTGGCGTCCCAGAAATTTCAGCAGCAACCGCGCGTGCGGAATTCCATGGCGGGCGATCATGGTCAGCAAGCGCGCGCAGTCACCGCATGAATGCTGGTTGCGGTGCCGCCCGTCCCAGCCGGGATCGGCGATCAACGGCTCGGCCCCTGAAAGCTTGCGATGGAACGCCGTGCTTTGCAGACCGAAAGCATTTCGCGCGATACCGGTGGCTCGTTCCCGACCGCATATGTCGAAGAGTAAGTTGGTGGCCACATTGTCGGAGTGCGTAATCGCGCGTTCGATGATCACTGCCAGCTCGCCGCGATAGCCGGGCACGAGTGGGGATTCGGCGTCGTTGGCCGTCATGTTCTGCGGCGTTACCTCAACGCGCTCGCGCAGTGAAAGTTCCCCGGCCTGGACCAGGCTCAGCGCGGCTGCAGCGAGCGGGACCTTCAGCATGCTGGCCGGGTAGAAGGAACGTTTTGGGTCGATCTGAACCGGCTCCGGCGAACCGTCGAGCGGGGTAAGGACGGCCGAAAGCGGCGAGAGGCCGCAGGCGCGGGCGGCTTGTTCGAGGATTGGCCTGGTCAGCACGACGCACGTGAGTTGGCGTTCGGGCTTGCCGAGCCCACCTGGATTTTGGTAGACTCTGTGCGTGCAAGTACTTACTTCGACGCGTCCCGCGGCCGAAGACACGCGCGCCCGTATCTTTGCCGCGGCGCGCGAGATCTTCGCGCTGCACGGCCCGCATGGCACCACGACCCGCGAAATTGCCGACCGTGCCGGCGTCAACGAGGCGACGCTCTTCCGCCACTTCGGAAGCAAGAGCGCCTTGCTGGATGCCATGAAAGAACATTTCTGCCGGCAAAAAGAGTCGCTCATTCGCGATATATTCGCGCAGAGTACGGGCGTCTTGGAGGCCGATCTGGGCGCTATCGGCGCAGCGATGGTTACCGGCATGACCGAGAGCCGCGACCTTATCCGGGTCGCGCTGCTCGAGGAGGCGGCCAATCCCCAGGCCGCGGTTGCGCCATGGCGGGCCCCCAACCTGGCACGCGACAACCTCTGCGCTTTCCTGACTCCCTATGTTCGGTCGAGCGAACTGCATGGCGATCCGGCCGTTCTCGCGCGAGTTTTCATGGGAATGATTTTCGCCTACGTCATGGGCCGGCAATTTTGGAAGCAAGCTCCAGAGTCGTCGTTCCTAGATGATGAAACGCGCGCCGTCGAAACATTCGTGCGTATCTTTTTGAACGGCGCGAGGAGCACAACATGAGTGCCGTCAGCGTCGATCCCGAGAAACCGCCCGTGCGCGAAGATGAACGCGCGCCGGCAGCCGATGTCCCGGCGCCCAACAACCCCACGGTGCGCCGCATCGGCATCCTGGTCGGCGCAATTGCCGTTATCGCACTCTTGATCTGGGGAATCAGCTACTTTTTGTACGCCCGCACCCACCAGAGTACCGACGATGCGCGTATCGATGCATCGACCACCACGGTTACGAGCAAGATCGCCGAACGGGTCGGCTCGATCGCGGTCGATACCGACCAGCGCGTTCAGCGCGGACAACTCCTGGTACGTTTGGATGACTTTGACGAACGTTCGCGCATGACGCAGGCGCAAGCGGCGTTGACGGCGCAGCGCGCGCAGGCCACAGCCGGGCAAGCGAACGTCGAATTGACCCAGCAGACCGTTGCCGCTCAATCCCAAGAAGGCCTCGGCGGAGTGTCGCAGGCACAATCCGGAGTCTCGGGAGCGCAGGCAAACGTTTCCGCGGCGCAGGGCAACGTTGATGTTGCGGCTGCCGGGCTGATTCAAGCTCAGGCAGCGGTTCCCGCCGCGCAGCAAGCGCGCGACCGAGCAAACGCCGATCTGAGGCGCACGCAGTCGCTGGTTTCCACGGGTGACTTGCCGCGTCAGCAACTGGATGCTGCTCGTGCATCCGCGGCAGCCGCCGATTCGCAGTATCAGCAGGCGCTGGCGGCGGTATCGGGCGCTGCCAATCGCGAGAGCGCCGCTCGGGCGCAAGCCGAAGGCGCTTCGTCTGGAATCGGCGCTGCGCAGGGGTCGCTGCAAACGGCTCAAGGCAAGTTTGCCGAGGCCTCCGCGCCCGGTCGTGTGGCCGCTTCGCAAGCTCAGGCCAACGCAGCATACGCCGGCGTCGCGAGTCTGCAAGCGCAATTGCAGCTCGCGAAAGATCAATTGGCTGAAACGCGCATCGTTTCACCGGTAGACGGGTACGTCGGCGAAAAGAACGTCGAGGTTGGCCAAACGGTGGCCCCGGGAACGACGCTCATGACGATCATTCCTTCGAAGAACATCTTCATCACCGCCAACTATAAAGAAACGCAGATCGGCGACATGCACCCGGGCCAGCCGGTCGACATCAAAGTGGACGCTTATAAAGGGGTGAAGTTTCACGGGCACGTTATCGCGATCAATCCTGCATCGCAAAGCACGTATTCGCTGATTCCCGCCCAGAATGCAACCGGCAACTTCATAAAAGTTACGCAACGTATCCCGGTCAAGATTGCGGTGGATAGTCCGCCGTCGAACATGCCGCTGCGTCCCGGCATGTCGGTGGAAACCTCGGTCAAAGTTCGATAGCGCCGTGAGGATGCGAAGAGTGCTCTGCGCCTACCTCGTGTGCGGCTTTGTTTCCAGCGCGGTGCCGGCATTCGGGCAATTGCAGCCTAGCGCATCGCCGCTTCCAGCGCCGTCCAGCGCGCCGGCTACGCAGCCGACTCTCGCGCCCGTCGTCCTGCCGAGCGCTGCGCCTCTGGGAGCTCCGACGCTCGCACCGGCCAATGGGGCAAGTACTGCCGCGCCACCGCTTCGGGGACTGCCCCCACCGCCGTCGATACCGGTTTTGCCCCCCGTTCCGAATGTAGCCCCCGGATACTCCGCACCTGAAATCGGCGCAGTAAACGGCGAACTGATCGGGATAACGCAGCAGCCGTTTGTTGGCATTACGCTGCGCGATGTCATCGGGATGGTGCTCTCGCGCAATCCGGATCTTTCGGTAGCAGAGGCCGCCCGCCGCATAGCGGGCTATCAAATCGTGGCTGCGCAGGGCGCATACGACGTCCGGCTCTTCGTCGAGCCGACCTTTTCGCACACCACGCAACCACCGCAGAATGCATTCTTCTCCGGCCCAAACTTCGGCCCGATCGTCCAGAACCAGACGCAACTGAGCGCGGGCGTGCAAGGCGTTACGCCCGGCGGCCAGCAGTATTCCGTGAGCGCTTCGGGCAGCCGTATCGACAACAATACGACCATCAACACGTTCGACCCGACCTATCCGAGCGCGCTATCGCTCAACTTCACGCAGCCGCTGGGAAGGCGCGACCAGAACGACCCCAGACACGCGCTTCAACTGGCGGTGATCAACGCGCAAACATCGCGAGCGCAAGCGCTGCTAACGGCGTCGCAAACAATTGCAAACGCCGAGGATACCTATTGGGACTTGGTCGCCGCATGGCGTAACCTCGCCATTCAGGAAGGGGCGCTCAGAGAGGCAGAAGTGCAAGCTGCCAGCAACCGCCGCTTGGCCAGAGCGGGCGCCGCCGCGCCCATCGATATCGTATCCTCGAACACCCAGGTCAATGTGTTTACGGACAACGTATTCTCGGCATTGCAAAACGTCCAACGCTTGCAGAACACGCTCAAATCACTGACGCTGGCCGACCCGTCCGATCCCATTTGGGCGGCCAACCTCGTACCCTCCACCCCGGTTCTAACCCTGCCGCCCGAACCGGCCCTAGCAACGGTGATTTCGCAAGCGCTGGCACACCGCCCCGAGATCGACCAGTTGCGTGCCGCCGCCCAAATCGCTGCGGAGAACGTCGCTTACGCGCGGGATCAAACCAAACCGCAGGTCGATCTGCAGCTCGGCTATACCAGCAATGGTTTCGCGGGACAGCTTGTTCCGCTGAGCAACAGCCCCTTCTTGGCCTCCAGCGCGCTGCAAGTCGCGGTTATCAACCAGCTGGTCGCCTTGGCAAACGCATCCCTGCCGCCCAGCCGGCAAATCCCGACGATACCGGTCATGAATCAAACGCCCCCGTCGTATTTGATCGGTAACCTGGATCAGTCCATCAATAATTTGCTGGCGAACAAATTTCCGGTTTATCAAGCGAGCGTGCGCTTTGCGGTGCCACTCGGTAACCGAACCGCCAAAGCGAACTATGCCATCGCCGCAGAACAAGTTCGCGAAACGCAGCTCAACGCAATTTCGTTTATAGAACGCATCACTGCTGAGGCGCGTAACGCGCTGCAGACATATCGTACGGCGCGTTACCGGCTCATCGCAGCGCGATCTGCGCGACAGGCGTCGCAGTCGGTGCTGGCGAGCGAAATGCGTCGCTTCCGCAACGGCGTTTCGACCACGTTCTTCGTGTTGCAGCGCCAGCTCGACTTGGCAAACAACCGCGGGCGCGAGCTGCAGGCGCAAACCGATTTGAACAAGGCCGTCGTCGAACTGCAACGTGTGACCGGCGGCCTTCTGGGCGAGAATAACGTCGACGCTACACTGATGCAGAAGGAGAGCGAACCGTGAGAACCATCACCAGAATCAAGTTGTCAGCGGTTGCGCGGCAGAAGCTGCAAGAGCGTTCGGCCGTTCTCTATACGCGCGCATTGGAACGCTGGAACTCTCGCGTTCCGGTAGCAAAGTAGCGCGCCCGAGGCCGCGACTACTTCTGGAGCGAGGAGGCGGCGGCGCGGTCCACGAGCCACGTCAATTCGCCATCGGTTGGGAGTACCAGGGCAATCGGATAGATCGCCGGGTCGGCGGCTTTATCCAGAACGCTCGCCAAAATCTCCGCCTTTTCGATTCCTTCAACTGCAACGGCGATTCGGCGCGCCCGGTTGATGACGCGCGGCGTCAGCGTTATCCGATGCGCGCTAAACTTCGGAACGTAGGGCGCTTCGACGAAGGTCTCTGCAGTCAGCGGGTTCCCAGGAAAAAGCGAAGCGGTGTGACCGTCCAGGCCCAATCCCAGCAGCACCAAGTCGAAGCGCGGATCGGCGCCCATATCTTCGATCAGGATTTTTTGATAGCCCGCAGCCGCCTGATCGGGCTGCTCTTCGCCACGCATGCGATGGACGTTGCCGAGCGGAATCTGAACTCGATCCAGAAACGACTGCTTCGCCAATAGGTAGTTCGATTGTTCGTCGTCCGGCGGCACGCAGCGCTCGTCGCCAAAGTAGATGAAGACGTCTTTCCACGGAACGGCATTGGTGCGGGGCTCTTGCGCAAGGAGTTCGTAGGCCCTCGTGGGGGTGCGGCCGCCGGAGAGCGCGACATAGAAGCCGCCCCGCTCCGTCGTTGCCGTCTGCGCGCAATCGACGAAGAGATCCGCGATCGCTGCGGCTAGCGTTTCAGGGTTGTCGAATACTTCGATCTTGCTGCGTGCGCCGTCCATCTTTCCCTATTTCGCAAATTTGAGCAGCTGGTAAATCACGCGGAGCGCATCGTCGAAAACTCGGTCGCTCGCGGGCGCGAGGAACGATTTTTCCAGCAGCGACATGTTATCCACATGCAGCAGAGGCGCGCAGCGCTTGAATGCGGGTACGTCGCTAATCTCCAGACAAACCGTGTCGGACGAATCGCCAAGTTCGGCGGAGAACGTACGCGCCTTGGTGGCGATGGCGACCCGCAGCACCCGCCGCATCTGCCCCTCGCGCTTGATCGTAACGTCAATCGAACGCCCATCTGCATCGCACAGTGCATCGCGCCCGCATGGGGTCCACCCGAGCCGGCTCGCTAGCCAGCCTACCAAGTAGAGTGCTTCAGCGCTTGAGCCTGCGGTTATCTCCAGCGTGCTAATGCAGCGCAACTCCGAAACGAAGTCGGAATCGTCGAAGAATTGGGCCACCATATCTTGCCAGGGTGCCAGGCGCAGGTACGCCAGATCTCTGATGGTGACGGTGCTTTCTCGCTCGCAGAAACGCGTCAGTTCCTGGATAGCCGATTCGCCCTGCTGCGTTCCCGACGAGTCGACGATGATTGTGTCGATCCGCTCGGTCAACTCTTTGAAAAGCGCCGGTTCGCAGACAGGCGAGGCCGTCCACCACAGCACGTCGGGGATGCCTGGGATGCGCAGCGTATTTACCAGAGAGCAGACCACCTCGGGCGTTAGCTCTGCGATGCCCAGTTCGATGCGTTCCGCTTCGGCCTCACTTGCTTCACCCACTTTCAAGCTGGACGCCGCGACGCTGGCTTGCGGCGCGCGATGCGCATTGAGGATGAAGACGCGGGCCGGATGCTTTTCGGACAGCCGGCGCGCCTTTTTCAAAGCACCTTCGTAGAACCCCTGATCGCCGATATAAACGATGAAGTTCATCGTGCTGGTGATTGCGGTCGCCTCGCCGGACTTGGCGCGGGCCGTGTTGAGTTCGGCCTGCACCTTCTCGAGGTCGATCGCGCCCGCGCCCATTAGATCCGCCGCCATTCATCGTGCTGGGCCTGTACCAAAGCGTCGGCTTCGGGCGGCCCTTCGCTGCCTGCGGGATAGTTAGGAAAGGAAGGATCTTTGGTCTTCTGCCAAGCGTTTAAAACCGGCGTTACGATCTGCCAAGCGCGTTGCACGGCATCCCAGCGCGTGAAGAGTGTCGCATCGCCACGGATCGCATCGCCGATGAGCCGCTCGTATGCAGGCGCCGACTGCACGCCGAATCCGGTGCCGTAGTTGAAATCCATGTTGACGCTGCGAATGTGGTTCTTGGGGCCCGGAACCTTCGCGTTGAAGCGCAGCGTGACGCCCTCGTCGGGCTGAATCTTCATGACCAACACATTTGGATCGATGTCGTCGCTTTTCTCCCCAAAGAGCCGGTGGGGGATGCACGAGAAGTTCACCGCGATCTCAGAAACCTTGCGTGCCAAGCGCTTCCCGCTCCTCAAGTAGAACGGTACGCCGGCCCAGCGCCAGTTGTCGATCCACAAGTTGACCGCGGCGAAGGTTTCCGTGTTGGAGTGCGGGTCGACGTCCTGTTCTTGCCGATATGCGGCCACGGCCTGACCGTCAACCGTTCCCGCGCCGTACTGCCCGCGCGTCGATACCTCGGCGACCTTCTCGTCGGGAATCGCCCGAATAGCGGAGAGCACTTTGTATTTTTCGTTGCGGATCGCATCGGCATCGGAATTCACGGGCGGCTCCATGGCGACGAGTGCCAGCAGATTGATGACGTGATTCTGAATCATGTCACGCAGGGCGCCCGCATGGTCGTAGTATCCGCCGCGCAGCTCCACGCCCAGGGTTTCGGCGGCGGTTATCTGCACTGAGCTCACGTAGCGCCGGTTCCATACCGGCTCGAAAATTACGTTCGCAAAGCGCAGCGCCATGATGTCCTGGACCGGCTCTTTGCCCAGGTAGTGATCGATGCGGTATACCTGCGATTCATCGAAGACTTTTTCGACCTCCGTTTGCAGCGCTTGCGCGGACTGCAGATCCGTTCCGAACGGTTTCTCAATGATAATCCGCGTCCAGCCCTGCTGGTTGGATCCGGGGTCTAGTCCGGCCGCTTTGATCTGTTCGATGATCGGCGCGAAGACTTGTGGCGGCGTCGAGAGGTAGAATAGCACGTTACCCTTCGTGCCGAACTTCTTGTCATTATCCGCCAGCTTGGTTTTGAGTTGTCCGTAGTCCGACGTGTCGGAGAACTCGCCACTGATGTAACTGATGCGTTCCTGGAAGTTGCTCCAGAGAGGGTCTTTGGCCGGCCCGGAACGCGAGTATTGGTCGACCTGTTGTTTGCAGTAGGTGCGAAAGCTGTCGTCGCTAAACTCGGTGCGGCTGTAGCCGACCAGCGCGAAATCGGCGGGTAGGATATCTTCCAATCGCAGATTGTAGATGGCGGGCAACAGCATCCGTTTGAACAAGTCGCCGCTGGCTCCGAAGAAGACAATGGTGCACGGGTCGCTGATGCGGTCGGTATCCAGGCCGGCACGTAGCGGATTGGCGGCGTGGCCGTCGGGGTGTGGCGTGGCACTCGCGGAAGCGATGGCCGCTTCAGGCATGGGCGGAGGTTTCTTCTTTGACGGCATGGCCTCCGAATTGATTGCGCAGCGCGGCCACAACCTTCGCACTAAACGATTCGTCTTGGCGCGATGCAAAGCGCGAGAGCAACGACAGCGTGATGACCGGGGCGGGCACGCTTTGGTCGATCGCCGCCTCGACGGTCCACCGCCCCTCGCCGGTATCGTCGACGTAGCCGCGAATGTCTTTTAACCCGGGATCGGCCCGAAATGCGAGAACGGCCAGTTCCAGAAGCCACGATCGTACTACGCTGGCGTGCGTCCACAACTCGGCGAGCTGACCCAAGTCGAAATCGAATTGCGACCGCTCGAGAATTTCAAATCCCTCACCGTAGGCGGCCAGCAAACCGTACTCGATCCCGTTGTGAACCATCTTGCTGAAGTGTCCTGCTCCCGGCGGTCCCACGTGCGCGTAACCGTTCGGCGGCGCCAGCGTCACGAAGATAGGCTCGCAGGTTTTCACCGCTTTCTCGTCGCCGCCGACCATGAGGCAGTACCCGTTTTCCAAGCCCCAGACGCCCCCGCTGGTTCCGGCATCAACGAGCGAGACACCCTTAGCCGAGCAACGCTTTTCAGCCGCGAGACCGTCCGTCCACTTGGTATTGCCGCCGTCGATAATGACGTCGCCGGATTGCAAGAGTCCCAACAGGTCGTCGATCGTTTGATCGGTCGGCCCGCCGGCGGGAACCATAATCCACACGATGCGCGGAGCTGACAGTTTCGAAACGGTTTCGGCCAGCGAGTTCGCCGCAAGCGCGCCGCCCGAGGCAGCCGTCTTGACCGCATCGCCGCTGCGGTCGTAAGCCACGACCTCGTGGCCGCCGCGCAGCAAGCGCGTCGTCATGTTCGCGCCCATCTTTCCCAGACCGACCATTGCCAGTTTCATGCGTGCTCCTCTTAGACCGCGGCGGTGAGAGCGGCGTCCACGTGGCTGGCGAGCGCGCGCAAGCCGTCGCGCAAGTTTCCTTTGATGTGAATGCGCACGCCGCGGCGTCGGCGCTTATCCAGCGACTGGAAATCGCCGAGCGCCTGCGCGGCCTCCAGGGTTCGAAAGCCCGTCATTCCGGGGATTGGAAGATCGAAGGGCGCGTCGTGCGTGATCTGCATGAAGACCCCGGTGCTGGGGCCGCCCTTATGCAGCTGGCCGGTCGAGTGGAGGAAACGGGGTCCGAAGCCGACGGTGGTGGCAATCTTGTGCGCGTCGCGAATCTTGATGCGAAGTTCTTGCAAGATGCCGGTATTCTCGTCGTCGCGTTCGACGTACGCGGTGAACGCGAAGTAATCGTGCGCTTCGATCTGAGCGAACAGCGCGCCCAGGGCACGGTCCAGCGTGGATGAGGGCAACGACTGGCTGCCCGCCAGACAGCTTAAATCCAGCACCTCGCCGGTTACGGTTACAGCCGGTTCGCTAAATGCGCCGGTGCCGGCAAACTCCTTGAGCAAGGCCTTCGTGTTGTCTTTGGACTCCTGAACGTTGGGTTGATCGAAGGCATCGATGCCGATAATGCAGCCGGCGGCCGCGGTTGCAACCTCCCAAAGATAAAACTGCTCGCCCAGGTCGTACGCGTCGTTCATCGCCAGGCGGATTACGGGATGTCCCGCGTCTTGAAGCGCCGTCAAGGCACCCACATTCGTGTCGTCGCCAACGAGCTTGTCGCCAACGTAGACGAAGACGCGGTCGTCGCCGTAAACCGACGGCGCCCCAAGCGGCTCGTTCTCAACGGGCACGATTCCCTTGCCCAGTTTGCCGGTCGATTCGGCAATCAGCTGCTCGGCCCACGCGCCGAATGCGCGTACCGCTGGATGCGTGACGATCGTCAGTTTGTCGCGCCCTGCTTTGGCTAGACCGCCGAGGGCCGCGCCGAAGCGCGCTCCGGGCGAGTCTTTCACCGAAACGGTTTTCGCATTGGCGTGCATCGCGCCCAAGCCCCGGTCCACCAACAGGGCCACGTCATAACCGGCCAGCGCCGCCGGGACCATTCCAAAGTATGACAACGCCGAATACCGACCGCCGATGTGGGGGTCGTTGGTAAAGACTTTGCGGAATCCGCATTCAGCGGCTTCGGCTTCCAACTTCGTTGCCGGATCGGTAATTGCGACGAAATGCGCCCCGGCGTTGGCCGAGCCCACCGCTTTGGTGACCTTATCGTGAAAGTAGCGGAAGAAGGCATCGGGTTCGGTGGTCGTTCCGCTCTTGCTGGCAACGATGAAGAGCGTGTCTTTGAGATCGATCTCTTGCTCCAGCGTTGCAATCTGCTGCGGATCGGTCGAGTCCAGGACATGCAGTTGCGGGTATCCGTCGTTCCGGCCATATGTGGCGCGCATAATATCCGGGGCTAGCGAACTGCCCCCCATCCCCAAAACGACGACGTGGTGAAACTTGGCGGCGACCTCTTTGGCAAAAGAAGTTAGACCGGGGACGGCGGCCAGCAGGTGCTGCGGAATATCCAACCACCCCAGCGCATTCTTGATGATGTCGGCGTGCGCGGGGTCGGCTGACCATAACGTCGGGTCTTTCGCCCACATTTTCTTAATGAAGTCTGCGCTTTCGAGTTGCGCGAGAGCGCTGTTGTAGGCGCCTTCACTTCCGGTGAGGGAAAACGCCACGCGTTCGAAGCCGTCGCTGAGTTGCCGTTGTTTGTACTCGATCGCGCCCAGAAGTGCAGCAAAAGAGTCGGAAAAAGAAGTGACGCCCTCCTTGACCAGATTGCTGGTTACTTCGAAGAGGGATATTTTTGCGGCTTGCAGTTTTTGCTCGACCTCTCGAGCCTCCTCAATACCTTCGAGGATGGTGTCTGGCTGGATTTGTCCGTGGTCGATCAAAGCGTCCAAGGTATTGGGTGGCATGGTGTTGATCGTTTGGCGGCCGACCACGTTTTCAACGTACATCAGATCGGGGTAGCGTGGGTTTTTGGTCGAGGTGCTGGCCCATAAGGGACGCTGCACGGCGGCACCTTTCTCGCGCAGCGAATCGAATTCGGTGCCGGTAAAGAGTTCCAAGAACTTCTGATAAGCCAGTTTGAGATTGGCAATGCCCGATTTGCCCAAGAGCGAGTCGAGCTGTTTTTCGCCCCTGGCAATTCTTTCTTCGAGTAGCTTGTCGACCGCGGTGTCGATGCGGCTGACGAAGATGCTGTTGACCGAGCGGATGCTTTGTACCGGCTGGCCGGCGGCGACGCGCCGTTTGATTCCATTGATGTACGCGCGGGCGGTTTTTTCATACATCTCAACGGAGAATACCAGCGTGACGTTGATGTTGATTCCGGCTGCGATGCTCTCTTCGATGGCTGCCACGCCCTGCGCCGTGCCGGGAATCTTGACCATGAGGTTCGGGCGGTCGACGCGCGCCCAAAGCTCCTTGGCCGCCGCAATCGTGCCTTGCGTGTCGTGCGCGAGCAGCGGCGAAACCTCCAGACTCACGAATCCATCGTTGCCGCCGCAGGCATCGTACACCGGACGGAACAGATCGGTGGCGCTTTGGATGTCTCGAATCGCGAGGGCCCAGAAGAGTTTCTGAGGGTCGCTCTCTGCTGCGATCAGCGTGCGCAGTTGCTCGTCGTAATCGTTTCCGGTGCCGATGGCCTTCTCAAAAATGGTTGGGTTTGAGGTCATGCCGCGTAGCCCTTGATCGATCAGGTGCTGCAGGTCACCGCCGGCGAACATGCTGCGGCGCAGGTTGTCCAGCCAGACGCTCTGCCCCGCATCGAGCAACTGTTGTAGTTGTTTTTCCATCTTCTCTCCTAGCGGCTTACGGTTGCGAACTTGTCGCTGGCGACTTTTGCGATGGTCTCGGGAGTAAATCCATAGAGTTTGGCAATGTCGGCAGCCGGTGCCGATGTACCGAAGTGATCGATGCCGAACGCGAATCCGCGGCTTCCAACCCAGCGATCCCAGCCGAAGGTCGAGGCGGCCTCGATGGACAGCCGCGCCGTGCAGTCCGGTGGTAGAATCCGGTCGCGGTACTCTTCGGTCTGCCGCTCGAAGAGTTCCCAGCACGGCATCGAGACGACGCGCGTGCGCGCTCCTTGCTCCTCGAGTATCTTGGCAGCGCCCGCGGCCACCGCGACCTCCGATCCGGTTGCGATCAAGATGAGATCGGGTGTTCCATCGCAGTCTTTCAAGATGTAGGCACCGTGCGCGAGGTCCGCATTGCGGTCCCCCAGGTATGGAACCTTTTGGCGCGTGAGCACCAGCGCCCACGGACCCGTTCTTGGCTGGATCATAAGCTTCCAAGCCTCCAGCACTTCCAGCGCGTCGGCGGGCCGCACCACCATCATGTTCGGTGTTGCGCGCAGGGTGGCGAGTTGTTCGATCGGCTGGTGCGTCGGCCCATCTTCGCCTAAGAATACGGAATCATGAGTGAGCACGTAGATGCACCGGATTTCATTGATGGCTGCTAGCCGCATCGAGGGCTTCATGTAGTCGATGAAGTTGAAGAACGTGGCGCCGAAGGGCAGCAGACCGCCGTGCAAGGCAATGCCGTTGTTGATCGATGCCATCCCGTGCTCGCGCACGCCGTAGTGAATGTTGCGCCCCGCGAAATTCCCCGGCTCAAAATCGCCGTAATCCTTCAGGTAGGTCTTGGTGGAAGGATCCAGATCGGCCGATCCGCCGACCAATTCGGGCATCGCTTTGGCAATCGCGTTGATGACCGTGCCACCGGATTCCCGGGTCGCCACATTGGCGGTTTCGGGAGTAAAGCTCGGCCACGATATGGTCGCCGGCAGCTCACCCGCCGTGGTGCGCGAGAGCGTTTGCGCGAGATCGGCGTTGGCGGATTTCCATTCATCGCAGCGCGCCTGCCACTCCGCTTGGAGTTGAGCCCCTTTGCCGCCGAGCGCGCGCCACCATTCCAAGGTGGCGTCGGGGACGTAGAAATCCGGCTGCACGGGCCAGCCGAAGAACTCCTTGGTTTTCTTTACGCCCTCAGCTCCCAGTGGCTCGCCGTGCGCCTTGAACGTATCCGCAACGGGGGAACCGTATCCGATGTGCGTGCGAACGGCGATGAACGACGGCGCATCGGTGCGCGCTTTGGCCTTACCGATGGCCTCATCCACCGGCGCCACTTCTTCGCCGTGCGCGACATCGATCAGCTGCGTATGCCAGCCGTAGGCGGCGAAGCGCTCGACATGCCGGTCGGTAAAGGTGATGTCGGTTGGACCCGCCAGCGACACTTTGTTGTCGTCGTAAAGCAGAATCAGTTTTCCAAGTTGGTGATGCCCCGCGAAGGACGCTGCCTCGTGCGAGACGCCTTCCATTAGGTCGCCGTCGCTGGCCACGCAGTAGGTGTGGTGGTCGATGATTTTCTGCTCGCGATTGTAGACCGCCGCGAGGTGCGCCTCGGCCACGGCAAACCCCACCGCGTTTCCTACCCCTTGGCCCAGCGGGCCGGTCGTCACTTCCACGCCCGGGGTGTGGTGGTACTCCGGGTGCCCCGGCGTCTTGCTGCCGAGCTGGCGAAACCGCTTGATGTCGTCGAGCGTTAGATCGTACCCGGTCAAATACAACAGCGAGTAGAGCAGCATGGAGCCGTGCCCCGCGCTTAGGATAAAGCGGTCGCGGTCGAACCAGTGTGGATCCTGCGGATTAAAACGCAAATGGCGCGACCAAAGGACGTACGCGAAAGCCGCCGCGCCGAGCGGTAACCCCGGGTGCCCTGAATTTGCTTTCTGTACCGCATCGATCGAGAGCATGCGAATTGCATTGATCCGGCTTTCGTCATCGGGCGCGTTGGGCACGGCTATCCTCCTTGGGGCCGGTAACATTCGCTTGCGTGGCACAATCTCTTACCCGTGCCGAGGTACCACAATCAAGACCGGGAATCGGCCGGCGCCGGACCGTAAGCCAGCGCGATGGATTGGTCGGACCACCGCTCGCGGATCGAAGCGCTGGCGAAAGCCACAGCCGAGCCGCGCGGTGCCGAGGGAAACGCCGTGGATGAGGTTGTCGACGCGCTCGACCGCGGTGAGTTGCGTGTAGCAGAACCGCAAGCCGGTCACTGGATTACTCACGGCTGGATCAAAGAGGCGATCTTGCTGTACTTTCGGCGTAAGGAGAGCGTGCGGCTGGAAGCCGGCTACGGGTTGGTCTTCTACGACAAGATTCCGCTGAAGCAGAACTATGCAGCCCTGGGCGTGCGCTGCGTTCCACCGGGTGTCGCGCGTTATGGCTCCTTTCTCGGGCGCGGCACCATCTTAATGCCTGGATACGTGAACATCGGTGCGTACGTCGGCGAGAATTCCATGATCGACACGTGGGCCACGGTGGGTTCGTGCGCGCAGATCGGCAGCAACGTTCACCTTTCGGGCGGCGTGGGAATTGGTGGCGTACTCGAGCCGCTGCAAGCGGTGCCGGTAATCGTGGAAGATGGGGCCTTCGTGGGTTCGCGTTGTATTGTGGTTGAAGGCGTTCACGTCGAACGCGAGGCGGTGCTGGGCGCGGGGGTGGTGTTGACGGCCAGCACACCCATCATTGATGTGCGGGGCTCCCAGCCAAGAACCACCAAAGGTTCGATTCCCGCGCGCTCCGTGGTGATTCCCGGAACCCTGCCCAAGAAGTTTGCGGCCGGCGAATTCGGTGTGCCGTGCGCGCTCATCGTGGGAACGCGCTCGGAATCGACAGACCGCAAAACGTCGCTCAATGCCGCACTGCGCGAATACGAAGTGGCTGTTTAATGAATCCGGTTGTCGAGCGAATCAGCGGCTCTCTGATTCGAGAGATTGCCGGCAAACGGAAAGTCGGCTCTATCGACTTAGGACTGGGCGAACCTACGCTATTGCCCACGATGGTTTTTCTCGAACGTGCGCTCGCCAAGAGCGAGGGCCTCGGCTTGAAGTATACGGTCAACGCTGGCGATAGCGAGCTTCGCGCATCGATTGCATCGCACTACCGCTATCCGCAGCTGAGTACGGCTGACAACGTGTGCGTGACCACCGGCTCGCAAGAAGCCGTGTACGTTACCATTAAAGCGCTGCTCGACCCCGCACATGACGAGTTGCTCGTCGTCGAGCCCGCATTTCCGGCTTATGCAAAGATGGCGTCGCTCGAAGGCGTGCGGTGCCGCACGGTTTCAATGGATGCCGCCGATGATTTCGCATTCGATGCGCAGCGCATCTTGAATGCCGTGACGAGTCGCACGCGTTTGGTCGTGATCTGTTCGCCATGTAATCCGACGGGGCGCGTCATCACCGGTGAGCAAGCGCGCAAACTTGGCCACGGACTACTCGCGCGCGGCGCCGGCCCGGTTTACGTTCTGCACGATGAGATTTACCGCGAGCAAACCTATATCGAGGAGGCGGGGCATTTCGCCGAATGTTATCCGCACACGATCGTCACGAACTCGCTATCGAAAAGTAATGCGCTCACGGGTTTGCGTTTAGGGTGGACGCTGGCTTCGGCCGAAATAACCGCGGCTCTGGTGAAAACCCACGCTTGGGTTACGTCGTGTGCGAGCACCTTCGCCCAGCGGGTCGCCCAAGAAATCTTCTCCACACCGGGCGCGCTCCTGGAACATGCTCGGTGGTATCGCGAGCAGGCAGCCAGTGCGTCCGGAGTTCTGGAGCGCAGCGGGCTACGGTTCGTGCGGCCGGAGGGCAGTTTCTACGCATGCGTGCAATTGGCAGAAGGCACTAGTTCGCTGGCCTTTGCGCACCGGTTGGCCGATGAATTCGATGTGATTGCCATCCCCGGCATCGCGTTCGGGCCGTGTATGGAGGGGTGGTTGCGCTTGAGCTGGGTGTGCGTGCTCGATCAGCTGGCCGAAGGCGTATCCCGCATCGAACGTTTGAACTCAGCGACAGGTGCCGCAAGCATGCAAGTTTCCTCAACCTCGTAAAGAGCGAGGAGAAGCCGTTGCGGCCGAACCGGAACGTAAATTTTCGTGGCGTCGGTATAGCTGTGGGTGCCGGTATCGGTCTAGTGATCGGCAAAGCCGCTGGAAACGTTGGTGCAGGCCTTGCGATTGGTGTGGCGATCGGCGTCGCGCTCGGCGCGGCGTTCGCAAAGAGGAAAAGTTAAACGGTTGCGGGGCCGATCCAGATGCTCTGAACGTTGACGAACTCGCGGATACCGAAGTGGGAGAGTTCGCGGCCGTAACCGCTGTTTTTTACTCCGCCGAACGGCAGTCGCGGGTCGCTGGCCATCATTCCGTTGAGAAAAACGCTACCGCACTCCATCCGCGCGGCCAGCTGCGCGCCTCGCTCCACGTCGGTAGTCCACATCGTGCCGCCTAAACCGAATGAGGAGGTGTTGGCAAGAGCGATTGCATTCTCTGCATCGGCTGCGCGAGCTACAGCGGCGGCGGGGCCGAAAGTTTCTTCCTTAAACATCGGCATCTGGGGGGTCACCCCCGCAACGATCGTGGGCTGGTAGAAAAAGCCTGGACCGTCAACCTGGCGGCCACCGGTTACGCACTGCGCACCCGCGTTTAGCGTCTTAGCGACCTGCTCTTTGAGCGCATCGCGCAAGTCCTCCCGCGCCATCGGACCGACGTCGGTCTCTTCCAGTTTTGGGTCTCCGGCGCGCAATTTACTAGTCTCCTCGGCGAAGCGTGCCAAAAATGCATCGTAGACCGAGCTTTCGACGATGAATCGTTTGGCCGCGATGCAGCTTTGCCCGGCATTTTGAAAGCGAGATCGAACGGCCGCCTGCGCCGCCGCATCTAGATCGGCATCGGCCAAAACGACGAAGGCATCCGACCCGCCCAGTTCTAGCACGACCTTCTTTAGCGCTCGCCCCGCTTTTGCAGCGACAGCCCTGCCGGCGGCGACGCTGCCCGTCAACGTCGCCGCGGCGATTCGGGAATCGTCCAGAAGATGCGACGTCGCGTCGTTATCCGCGATGATGACCGAGAAGATGCCGGTCGGCGCGCCCGCGTCGTTAAAGAGCCGCTCGATCTCCAGCGCGCAGCGCGTTACGTTGGACGCGTGCTTGAGCAGAATTCCGTTGCCGGCCATAAGCGCCGGTGCGGCCGCGCGAAACACTTGCCAGTACGGAAAATTCCACGGCATGATCGCCAGCACGATCCCCAGCGGACGGAACGCAACGTAACTGCGCGTGGCGTTGGTTGCTACATGCTCCTCCTTGAGGAATTCTCGAGCGTGCTCGGCGTAAAAATCGCAGCACCAAGCACACTTTTCGATTTCCGCGCGCGCCTGTTTGAGCGGTTTGCCCATCTCTCGCGCGGCCGTGAGCGCAAGGTCGGCGCCGTTCGAGCGCAACCGCGCCCCGACCGAACGTAAAACATCTGCGCGCTTTTCGACCGCCATCGTGCTCCACCGCCGCTGCGCGCCGACCGCCGCATTCAGAGTCGCTTCGAGTTGCGCGCTGCTCGTATATGCAAAACGTTCCAGCACGCCGCCCGTGTAAGGATCGATGGTCGTAACCGGGGCGCGCGCCCTACTCACTGAAAGAGTGAGTGCTCAGACCACGGCCCCGGCGGTCCGGCGTAGATCTCAATCAGCGCATCGGGACGGAGGTAGGTCTTGGCGACGCGCAGCAGGTCGGCCGGCGTGATACGTGCGTTACGGTCGGCCAGCGTGGCAAAATAATTCGAGGGCAGGTTGTTGCGCACGAGGTCCAAGAGTTGCCGCGCCTCTCCGGCTTGGGATTCTTCGGCGAGGAGTGCGTCGGACGAGGCGCGCGCTTTCGCATCAACCAGCTCGGTTTGGGTGACCTCGTGCCGCTGCAACTCGCGCAACTGCGAACGCACGAAGCGGACGGCCGATTCAACTTTTGCCGGTGCCGCCGAGAGTACGATCGTCATGTCGCCCCGGTCGCGGTCGGAATCGATCTTGCCGCTGACGCTGTAGACCAGCCCGCGTTTCTGGCGCATTTCATTTAGCAACCGGGATTCAAAGGCGCCGCTTCCGGCCAAGATCTCGTTGAGCAGCAGGAGCGCATTGTAGTCCGGGTTCGAGCGCGCGAGTACCGGCTGACCGATTTGGATGAACACCTCGCCCGCATCGGTTCCAACGTAGGCGTGCGCTGCGTGCGCGGCGGGCAAATCCGGTTCGTGCGCCGGCGGCGTGGCGCCCGGAGAGCGCCAGCCGTCGAAGGCGGCTTCGACCGCAGCGCGCGCGCGTTCGGGCGTCACATCGCCCACCAGCGCGAGCGTGGTCAGATCGGGACGCCAGTAGTTCTGAACGTAAGCGAGGAGATCGGCACGCGAAATGCTCTTCACCGTTTGTTCGCTCGGAAAGCGGAGGGCCGGATCGTTTGCATTCAACAAGAGCTGTAGATAAGCGCGCTGCACCGCCTGGCCCGAGATATTCTGTTCTTGCCCGATGCTGCCAGCGAGTTGGTCTCGCTCTTGCGCAAAGTAGCGCTCCGGAAATGTGGGATGGGCTTCGCCGTCAGCCAGCAGTGCCAGCGCACGTTCCAGATCGCGCGAGAAGATGTGGGCCTCGAAGGATTGGCCGAGCGTTACCTGCCCGCCCAAATCATCGATCGTCTTATGTTGAGCGTCGAAAGCGAATTGCGCGCTCCCGAAATTCGCCAAGTCGGATGCCAAACGAGCGATCCCGGCTTTCCCTGCCGGTTCGAATGCTGCCGCGGCGCTAATGGAGCCCCGCATCGTTATGGTTGGGCGGTCGGTGCGCTGCTGGACCGCCAGCGTCATGCCGTTGCTTAAATGAAAGATTTGCGGAAGGAGTTTGCCGTGCGCGCCGGTTGGAACGCGCATCTGGCTGGCAATGACGGGCGGCACGACGATCTTTCCACTTGGCACGCGCGCACTGAAGTCGTCGGTCGCGTTCGAGGTGCTCTTCTGCGAAGACCCGGTCGGCGGCTTGTCGCTGGGACGAAGGTGGCCCACCACGGTGGGCGCGCTTAGGAATTCCCTCGCGACGGAAAGCATTGATTGCGGCGTAATCGCTTGCAACCTTTGGTCTTCGTCTTCGACGCGCTCACGGACGATGCCGTACGTGTAGCCGACGAGGTATTCGACGCCCGAGATCGAGTCCGAGCCTAGAGCCCGTTCGGCAATAGTGGCGTGCCGAGCCGTGGACACGAGTTCGGGATCGATTCCATTGTGCAGAAGCTGATCCATCGTGTTTTGGAAGATGGCTTGCGCCTCCCCCGCATCCCGCGCGCGGTTTAGCACGATAAAAACGTGCATGATGCCCCCGCGCAGTTGCGTATCCGCGTTTGCCATAACCGCCAACGCTACGTTTGTTTCGACCAGAGCCCGGTAAAACGGTCCGCGCTGGTTGGCGATCAGTGCAGCCAGAGCGCTCATCTCCGGCTCGCCCCTTTCGGCGTCGCCGGGAATCGCGTAGGCCATATCGACGACTTCAAATGGAAAGGGAAAATCGGACTCGGCGGTCTTTCCGTGCGCCGCCGCGGGGCGGCCCGAATCGTACTTTGGCAGCACTTTGGGTGGAATGGAGCCGAACATCTTCCGTGCGATTGCAAAGACCGCGGCCGGCGCGGCGTCTCCCGCCACGACCAGGATGGCGTTGTTCGGCGCATACCACTGCTCGTAGTATTTTCTTATATCGTTTGCGGTCGCGCCGACGACGTCGTTACGTTTGCCCAGGGAGGTTAGCCCCGCAGGGGAGTCAGGGTAGGCAGCGGCTCGAACCGATGAAAGCAGACTGAAGAACGGCGAGCTTGCGTCCCCGTCGAGTTCGGAAAGGACCGCTCCGCGTTCTACCCGCCATTCGCTCTGCGCGATCTGCGCGTTGCGCATGCGATCGGCTTCAATTGCCAACGCGATCGAAACCTTATCGGAAGGCATCACGAAGTAGAAATGGGTGTAGTCGTAGTTGGTTTCCGCATTCATCTGTGCGCCGACGTGCGCCACGATGTCGTCCAGCCCGCTGGCAGAGATGTTGGGGGTGCCCCGGAACATCATGTGTTCCAACGCGTGGGCCAAGCCGGTTTTGCCCGGCTGTTCGTAGAGCGAACCGAAACGGTACCAGACTCCGGTCTGCACCACCGGGGCTGCGTGGTCTTCTACGACCACGACCCGCAGGCCGTTGGAGAGCGTCGTCGAGCGAACCGGAAGCGCCGGCACATCTTGGCCTCGCGCGGGCGTCCCCGCCAAGCAAAAAAATGCGGCCGAAATTGCCGCGACCCAAAGACGAACGTTCACGCGGCTCATCCTTCGCTGGCCAGCGTTTTGATGACTTTGCGCAGATCCCCAATTTCGATGCCCAGTTTCTCCGTAGACGCTCCAGAAACGTTTCTTGGAGTTGCTGATGGTAGAGCAGGCGCGAAATTGCGTCGTGGTCCGCTTCGGCGCGCAGCTCGTCGTGCTGCGAGGACTGCTTCTGGGCGACCGCAATGACGAAGATGAGTATCAGTTGCAGAATGTTGGAACACGTGAGCAAGAACGCGAACGGATACGGATCCCAGCGCGTAATCATACCTACCGCCACCCAGCTCAGTTGAACGATGATGGCCAGAACCAGAGCGATCGGTGCACCGGTGGCGTCGGCGATGCGCTTGCACATCTTCTCCGTTTTGGAAAGTTGCGCCTGATGCATGGCATTGACGTCGCCGGCCATCGGGTGGTCGGAAACCGACGTCGCGTCGAGCGGAGCCGTTTGTGTCACGTTGCAATGTCCTTTTCAATGGTTGCGATCTGTGCGCCGAGATAGAACGACGCGGCGCGCTTCACTGCCGCAAGTGGAATGCATCCGATCAACTCGCAACGCCGTATTTCAGTCCCGGCGTCCCGCGCCAGTACGCGCACGGTTTCCACCACGCGTGCAAGTGGCGTCGCGCAGTAGTCGGTGATGTTGAGCGATACCTGCACAACGTCCTCGCCCAGCGGCAAGCCCAGCGCTTTGAGCGTGCGAAATCCCCCATTGCTTTCGCGGATAGCCCGCGCGAGCCGCTTTGCGACCGATAGGTCGCCGGTGGCCAGCTCGATGTTGAAGGCAATGAGAATCTGGCGAGCCCCGATAGCGATGGCACCGGCACTACTATGCGCGCGCGGGTCCCCAACGTCGGGGCGCCACTCCGGGCGCTCGAAGCGTGTATCCAACCCTTCGAACTGACCGCTTCGAACGTGGGCCAAGCTACGGCGTAGCGCGGTAGCCGCGGCCTCGGCGTAAAAAAAGGAGGGAATGTGGTGCGTTTCCCAGATGCGCCGCGCGCACTCTCGGGCCAAGTCGACTGCCTGCTGCATCGTCGCCTCGCTCAACGGCACGAACGGCAGAACATCGAGCGCGCCGATGCGCGGGTGCACGCCCCGGTGCGCGCGCAGGTCGATGTTTTCCAGGGCTGCGCCCGCCAGCGCCACCCCCGCATCGCAGACCGCTGCAGCCGATCCCACGGCCGTAATGACGCTGCGGTTGTGAACGACGTCGCTGGTACGGTGAATCACACGCGCGCCGGCGTTTTCAACACTCCGCACGCAAGCATCCACCACCTCGGCGCGGCCGCCTTCGGAGATGTTCGGGACAATTTCGAAAATTTGCAACGCTATCCGAGTGAGGCCGATATGGCGGTGCCGATGTCCGCATGTTTTTCCGGTGTGATAAGCGTCGTATAGCCCAGCCGGATCGCTTCGGCTTCGCGCCGCGCGGCCGACTGCACGGCGCGAACCTCACCCGAGAGGCCGATTTCGCCGAATGCCACGCTGTGTGGCGGCATAGCGACATTGCGATGCGCCGAGGCGATAGCCAGCGCGATGCCCAAGTCCGCCGCCGGTTCGTTGATCCGCAATCCGCCTGCCACTGAAGCGTACACATCGAATTGCCCCAACGAGAAGCCGGCGCGCCTCTCGAGAACAGCCAGAATCATTGCCAATCGGGCTTGATCCAGATTGGCCGCCAATCGGCGCGGGGTTCCATAACCGGTTTCGCCCACAAGCGCTTGAACCTCGATGAGAACCGGACGCGAACCCACGATGCTTGCAACCACGCACGATCCACTGGGCCGCATCTCCCTACCGGAGAGAAAAAGTTCCGAAGGGTTGGGCATTTCGTGTAAGCCGTCGCCGTGCATGGTGAAGACGCAGATCTCGTCGACGCTGCCGAACCGGTTCTTATAAGCGCGCACGATGCGAAGTTCGCCGCCGGGATCGCCTTCGAAATAGAGCACCGTATCGACTAAATGCTCCAAGAGCCGTGGGCCGCCGATCGTACCGTCCTTCGTGACGTGGCCTACGATAAACGTAGCGCAGCCCGTTCGCTTTGAGAACTCCATGAGCGCATGCGCGCAGTCGCGAATCTGGCTCACGCCCCCTGCGTAGCTTTCGGACTCGGGCAGCCATACGGTTTGAATGGAATCCACGATCAAGACGCGCGGTGCATGGGGTTCGAGATCCTCGAGCGCGGCCCGCAGGTTCGTTTCCGGGAAAACCAGGAGGTCGCTTCGTAGGGCGAGGCGATGGGCGCGGAGTTTGATCTGCGCCGCCGATTCTTCGCCACAGAGGTACACGACCGTCATCGTTTTCGAGTGAAGGTGCGCGGCGATCTGCAGGAGCAGCGTGGATTTGCCGGCGCCCGGCGGTCCACCGACCAGCGTCAAACTGCCGGGCACGACGCCGCCCCCGAGAACCGTGTCGAACTCGCGCAAACCGGTCGAGAAACGGGGCAGCTTGGAGTCATCAACCGCACTGAGTGCTACCGGGAGGACGCGTGGCATGACCGGCTTGCCCTTCGAGTGCTTCGATTGCGTCGGAGCTTCGGCGAAGGAGTTCCACGCCTCGCACGACGGGCAGCGTCCCAGCCACCGCGCCGATTCAAAACCGCACGAAGAACAGAAGAAGACGTTGCGTGCCTTGACCATCGGATTGCGCTTCGGCGTTCCAGCGCATCTCCCGCCCGGCTCGTATGCTATGCTAACGTGATGAAAATGCGCAAGAGTGCGTGCGCATGAGTGACGCCGACTCCATCGCCATCGATGGGCCGGCTGCGTCCGGAAAGACCACGGTTGGTCGGCTGGTGGCGCGGCGACTGAACTATCTTTACCTCGATACGGGCGCCATGTACCGTGCCTTAACCGCGCTGGCCGATGAAACGCAAACCCATTTGGATAACCAGACCGCGCTGGTTCATCTGCTCGAAGCGCACCCGATGCGGGTTGAGCTCGACGCGCACGCTGCGGGCGGCTATCGAATCTTCACGGGCGGCCGAGAAGTAACGCCCAATCAATTGATTGCCGGCCATGTGACCGCGGGCGTTTCCACGGTGGCCGCGCACCCACAGGTCCGCGCCCAAATGGTTCGTGCGCAGCGTGCTATCGCGGCGCGGGGCCCGGTTGTCATGGCGGGCCGCGACATAGGCACGGTCGTGTTGCCAAATGCGCGCGTCAAGATTTTCTTGACTGCATCGTTGGAGGAGCGCGTAGCGCGCCGACGCGCAGAGTTGGAAGAATCGGTTGTACGCATTGACGCAGCGCGCCTTCGCCAGGAGATTCAGGAACGCGATCGCCTCGACGAAAGCCGGTCAACCGCGCCGTTGCGGCAGGCCGCCGGCGCCAAGATCATTGATTCAACCGGAATGACCGCCGACGAAGTCGCGGCTGCCATCGTAGCTTGCGTACCGAGTGTGTCGTGACGCTCTACAAGCTTGCGCAAGAAATTTTGCTGCCGCCGGTTCTAAAATTGTGGCGTTTTCGCGTCGTTGGAAGAGAGAACGTTCCGCGCGGCGGCGCGTTGATCGTGGCATGCAATCACGCTTCGTACATGGACCCTATCGCGCTGGGGGTGGCCTGTCCGCGGCCAATCTCCTATATGGCCAAAGCCGAGCTCTTCTCGATTCCGATTCTCGGACCGCTCATCGCGGCTGTGCATGCCTATCCGGTGGAACGCAATAAGAGCCCAATGGCGGCGATCAAGAAGTCGCTTGAAATCTTGGGCCAGGGACACGCGGTGGGCATCTTTCCGCAGGGCACGCGCATCCGCGAGGGGGAGGGGCAGATTCATCAGGGCGTCGCGCTTTTGGCCTCCCTTGGAGATGCGCCCGTCGTGCCGGCCTACATTTCCGGATCCCATGGTACCGCGCGATTTCATCAGATAAAAGTCGCTTTCGGGAAGCCGCTACGCCTGCCGTTGGGGCGAAAAGCTACCCGCGAAGATTTGTCGAACTTCACGCGCACCGTGATGACTTCAATTCGAGCGCTGCAAAGCGACCTGCAATCGAAGTAAGCGCGTTACAAAGATATGCAGATCAAAAAGGCCGCGGTTCAGGGATTCTGTTTCGGCGTTGCCATCACCGTGAAGAAAGCCGAAGAGGCGATTGCGGGTGGTGCGAATGTTACGTCGCTTGGCAACGTCGTGCACAATCCGCAGATGGTGCAGTCGCTCGCTAACCGCGGCCTGAAGAATGCCTCCAGCGTCGACGAGGTAGATTCGGGCGCGCTGTTCGTGCGAGCCCACGGGCTGCCGCTCGAAGTTTTTGAAAGCGCCAAGGAAAAAGGCCTGAACGTCATCGATGCCACCTGTCCCATGGTCACCAAGATTCACGTCCAGGCCGAGAAGCTGAAAGCGGACGGCTATAAGATCATCGTGGTGGGCGATCCGCACCACCCCGAGGTCAAGGGTACGCTCAGCCACGTCCCGGGGGCCTGGTGCATCGAAACGGTCGAGGACGTCGCACGCCTCCCGCGCGCTAGCCGGGTCGGCGTTGTCGTTCAATCTACCTATTCCGGCCGGCGATTCGCCGAAATCGTCAAGGCCCTTACTTCAAAGTATTACGAAGTGCGCGCCATCAACACGATCTGCACGGACACGCACAACCGTCAAACGGAAGCGATGCAGCTCTCGAAAGAAGTTGAGGTCGTCGTGGTGGTGGGCGGAAAGACTTCGGCCAACACCAAGCATTTGGCGGAGTTGGCCGAGATGAACGGCGCGCGCGCCTTTCATATTGAAGGGCCGGACGAACTGCGCGCGCAGTGGTTCGAAGGCGTGGAGAGGGCCGGTCTCATGTCGGGCGCTTCGACGCCGGGTTGGCTGCTCGATTCGGTAGCGCAGCGGATGGAGGAACTCAGTCGTCAGCTCGCGTGAGCGCCTCGATGCACACCTCAAGCAACTAATCGAGACCCAGACGGAGAGCGCACTGCTCTCCGAAATGCTTTCCTACCATTTTGGGTTCGCCCATAACGCGCGGCGAGGCAAACGTTTGCGCCCGCGCCTGCTCATTGAAGTCGGCCTTTTCGAGGGCGCCGGTTTCGAAGCTCTGGTCGACGCCGCCGCCGCCGTCGAACTCTTGCACAACTACTCTCTCATTCACGACGACATCGAAGACGAGGATCCGGTGCGCCACGGGCGGGCAACGCTTTGGACCCGTTACGGTCTGGCGCAGGCCGTAAACGCCGGCGATGCGCTGTGCGCTCTTAGTTACCTCTCCCTGCTGGCCTCCGCGCGTTGGCAAGCGCCCGAGCGCGTCATCGAAATGGCGCGCGCGTTGCACACGGCCAATCTGGCAATGTGCCGGGGACAGAGTGAGGATCTCGCTTTTGAAGACCGCCGGGACGTAACGACCGAACAGTACCTGGAAATGATTGCCGCCAAGACGGGCGCGCTCTTTGCGGTTTCGGCGGAGTTGGGTGCGGTGTGCGCCGGCGCAGAGAATCGTGCGGCGTTTTACGCGCAGCTCGGGCATCATTTCGGGATTGCCTTTCAGATCTTGGACGACTGTCGTGGGATTTGGGCAGACTCGCAGAGCACCGGGAAGAAGCGTGGAGCGGACATCGTGCGTAAGAAGAAGAGTTTTCCCATCGTGTGGGCCTCCGAACACGGGGGTGGCGCGCTGCGCAGTCGCCTCGCGTCCGCCTACGACGGCGGGAACCTCGAAGCTCGGGGGCTTGAGGAACTGGCGGAAGCCCTGAGGGCGGCGGGCGCGCAAGAGGCGGCATATCGAACACTCGCAGAACATCTGGCGTTCGTGGAACAAGCGCCCGCGGGCGGCGTCCGAGATTTTCTGCTTGCACTTTTACCACTGAAAGGTTCCGGGGAGATAGTGGCCTAGTGAGCGCATCGGAAGTTAAGCTACAGTCCACCGCGCGAGAAGGCGCCGCTTCCGGTTCGTTTGTTCTCTTTGGCTTGGTCGGGGCCGGCCTCTTGCTGCGCCTGCTCTTCATCGGCCATGCCGGCTTCAAGAACGACGTCGAGGCATTTCAATCGTGGGCGATGACGCTGGCGCAAGTTCCGCTGTGGCAGTTCTACGCCAAAGCCGGATTTGCGGATTATCCCCCCGGCTACTTCTACATTTTGAGCGTGGTCGGGCATCTTCACGCTGCGTTTGCCGACCCCGACTTTACGCTCTTGCGAGTGATGATCAAACTTCCGGCCATTATTGCAGACCTGCTCGTCGGCATGTTGATCTTTCGAATCGCACTCCGCTTCACGACGCGGACATGGTCCTATATCGCGGCCGCCGCCTACATTTTGAATCCGGTAACGATCTATATCTCGGCGGCCTGGGGCCAGATCGACGCCATCTCCGGCGGACTTGCGCTGCTCGGAATTTACCTCTTAATGCGAGCAGACGAAACGCAAGACACCGTTTCGGACCGGTTCATCTTAGGCGCTTGGCTCGCACTGGCATATTCGCTGCTGATCAAACCGCAAGCAGCCATCCTGATCCCGCTGTTTATCGCCTTTGCATTTGCCGACCGCATGCGCGTTCGGCAGCGGGTTGCGGCAACAGCCGCCGGCATTCTGGCTTCATTTGCCTTGGCGTGGATCTTATCGCTACCATTTCACCCGGCGGCCAACCCCCTGACGGTCTTGGGATGGCTTTTGGGTCAGTACGCCAAGGGTGCAGCGGTTTATCCATACACCTCCATCAATGCCTTTAACTTGTGGTCGATTCGCTGGGATTTCTGGCTGCCCGATACTGTTCGCGAACTCTTCATCCCGCGTTATGCATTGGGCATGCTCTTGCTGGGAGCCGCAGCGGTCGTTACCATCCTGCGCTACCTGCAGCTTCGGACCTCGCTGGCGATGTTGGAGGCGGCCGCGCTGCTCGCGCTCGCGTTCTTCCTGCTCTCCACGCGCATGCACGAGCGCTACATCTTCGACGGCCTGCTCTTTACGATCGCCCTCGTCTTCGCCGGGAAGCGCTACCGAACCGCCGCCGTTGTGCTTTCGATCACGCTGTTTGCCAATCTCATGTACTCCCTGTCCTATATCAACGCGATTAACGGGCACTTGCCGGTGAATGCCGCCAACCTGATGCCGCTGATCTCGCGGCCGCTCTCGTTGGTAAACGTCGCGGTGCTCTTCGTGCTGGGGTGGTCGTATTTGGGCGATGAAGTGCCCGCGCAGCATCCGGCGTTTTCAGAGAAGACGGGCGCCGGTCTCGAGATAGCGAGCGACCCCCGCTCGCGCACCTGGTTTGATCCACGGGAGGGGCTCGCCGCGCTGAAATGGCCGGTGGACCACGCTATTGCAGCCGGCTTAGGTTTGCTTTCGTTTGTTCTCTCCTTCATTGGATACGCGAACGTAAAAACCAAGATCTTCGATGAAATTTACTTTGCGCGGGCGGCCGAAGAGTACCTCAAGCACCAGTATATCTACGAAAATACACATCCGCCCTTAACCAAATTGCTTATCACGCTCTCCACCATCATGTTTGGGGGCTTGGCGCACGGCGACAATGCGGCCGGATGGCGTTTTCTCGACTTGGTCGCCGGCGCGCTCATGGTAAGTTTACTTTACGCCTTTGCCGTGCGTATCACGGGATCACGCTTCTTCGCTGCGTTGGCGGCGGGCTTGCTCGTTCTCGACGGGATGCACTTTGTGCAGTCGCGCATTGCCACGCCCGAAAGCTTCGTGGGCCTCTTTGCCTTGGCGACGCTGTATACGTTTTACCGCTACTGGCTCGCTTCTCAGGTGCGTCGAGCCGACGATGTCGTCGTTCCGCGCGCGGTTTTGGTGCGCGTCGTGGGAACCACGCTCTGTTTCTTGCTGGCGCTGGGACTGAACTATCTGCTCTTCCACACGCAGGCCTTCACCCGGTACGCGTTCTTTCACGACGGCTCGTCGCTTGCGCAGATGGTTGCGGTTCTCTACTTATTCGCCGGACTCTATTTACTCTTTCGGGGCGTGGTTCTGCGATTGTTCGCGGGCTCGGCGAGCTCATTCGTATCCTATCCGGATGGCACGAAAATCCGGCTTGCGGACGGCGCCGTGGCCGTCGAGACGGCGGACGGCGGGCGCATCGATTCGCGCAGAAAGATGCCGGTGCCCGGCGATTTGACCCTGGTGCAAAAAGGGATGCTCACGCTGCGCGATGATGAGCTGCTTGCGACCTACAAAAGTGATGGTTCGCTCGAGTACAAGACGCCGACGGCCGGCGCGCGCTTTGCGCTCGACGGCACGATGATCGACGGTTCCAAGACCGATTTCGGACCGGCGCGTTTGTGGCTGCTGCTTTTTGCCGCCTCGATCACGGCGCTGGTAACCAGTAAGTGGTACGGCGTCATGATTTATCCGGCGACGCTGGCAATCATTGCGTGGGTTTGGGCTCAACCGCGCATCGCGCAGGCGCTCAAGGAACTGAGCCGCCGGCCACGCCATCCTGCGCGCTGGGGGAATCCGTTCGGATTTCCGCTGGATGTAGTCGCCGCCACACTGGTGTTTGTCGGCGCGACGATTTACTTTGGTGCCTACACGCCTCATTTCGTAGGGCTTGCCGACACGCCGGGCGCCGCGCCTCGCTCTTGGAGCTTCACCGATGTGGTGAACGAGCAGCCGCGCATGTATGCCTATCATGCGAATCTGAAGGCGACCCATCCATACGCGTCGTCTTGGTGGCAGTGGCCGCTGGACTTGCGTCCGATCGCGTATTATTGGCAGGATTCACGCGGCGGCAATCACACGGCGGCTGAGAACGCGTGTTGCGTGGCCGAGATTACATCGTTGCCCAATCCGCTCATCTTATGGTTCGGTTTGTTCAGCGTACCGTTCATCGGATGGCTGGCCTACCGCGAAAAGAACAAGGGTTATCTCTTGCTCATTGTATCCTATCTGCTGCTATGGCTGCCTTGGATGCGCTCGCCTCGCATCTCGTTCGCGTATCATTTTTATGCGGACATCCCGATCATCTGCTTGTGCAATGCGATCGCCTTGCAACGCTTGTGGACTTGGGGGAACTCCAACCCCAAGATGCGCATCTGGTCCCGCATCGGCACTTTTGGATTCGTCGGTGCAGCCGCGCTGATGTTTGCGTTCCTGTATCCCTTACTGGCGGGCGTTCCCATGACGTGGGGTCAATGGAATATTCGCACCCTGCCATTCCTCATGGGCTCGCGATGGGTCTAATCTGAATGTCAGGGCATTCCAAGTGGCACAACATTCGCTTGCGAAAAGGCAAAGTCGATGCGCAGCGCGGTGCCCTCTTTACCAAGTTGAGCAAAGAGATCATTTTGGCAGCCAAGGGTGGTTCCGCGGACCCGGAAGCCAACTATCGGCTGAAGATGGCGGTTGAAAAAGCGCGCGAGAACAACATGCCGCAAGAGAACATCAAGCGGGCCATCGCCCGCGCGACGGGCGAGGGCGAACGCGAGATTGCGGAGATGCGCTACGAGGGGTATGGACCTGCCGGCGTTGCCGTCGTGGTTGATGCCGCAACCGACAACCGTAATCGTACCGCCGCGGAATTGCGTTTTCTCTTCACACGCAACGGCGGGACCCTCGGAGAGAGCGGAAGCGTCGCTTGGATGTTCGAGCCCGCCGGGCTTTTGGAAGTCGACCCGCAAGGTCGATCTGAGGATGATTTTACCGAGGCCTGTCTCGTTGATGGAGTTGTGGACGTTGATTTCGGTCAGCCGGCGACGGTGTACACGGAGGCCGACGCCGTTATTGCTGTCCGCGACGCGTTGCGCGCACGCCAAATCAGAGTTACCGATGCCGTTCTTGGCGTACGCCCGAAGACAACGGTGCCCCCGTCGGACGTCCGCGCGGTTTTCGACTTCTTGGACTCGCTAGAAGAACACGAAGACGTGCAGCGCGTGTACTCCAATATTGAATTCACCGACGACGCACTTGAAGCGGCGGCGCAGCCGCGGTGATTACCCAAGCCGAAGATCAATATCGGCCCCCAACACCGATGGGGCTGCGCGAATACCTGCCGAAAGACTGGCTCTTTCCCATTGCGCTGGCGCTCTTTGTCGCGATCATCGTGTGGTTTTCGCGCTCGATCCACGACTTCTTGATGCCGAATTCCGCCACGTTGATGGTGCCGACCTTCGTAGGTCAGACATTGACCGACGCAACCACCGAAGCGTACCGTTTCGGGCTGCGCACCAAAGTGGTCGCGCGGCAGATCAGCGACCGGTTTCCAAAGGGTGTGGTCCTTGGCCAGGAGCCGTCGCCGGGATCGCGCGTGCGGGAAGGACGGCAGATCTCACTCGTGGTGAGCAACGGCGTGCAAATCTACAGCATGCCCGATCTGCGCTATCAGACCTTGCGCGAGGCGGGGCTGGATCTCTCGCACCTTCGCCTACAATTGGGAAAGCTCAAGACGGTCGATAGTGACGTCGTGCCCGCAAATCATGTGATCGACCAAGATCCCGCGCCGCTCACCAGCGTGCGGCAGGGGACGCAAGTGAATCTGACGATTTCACGCGGCGGCAGCGTTCAAATTCGGCTGCCCGATCTCACCAATCAGGACATCGACGCGGCGCGAGCGCAAGCCGGCCGCGAGCACATTCAGCTGGGACAGATCGTTTGGATGCCATTGGGTCCCGGCGGCCCCGCGCACGGACGCGTTGTTCGTCAGGCGCCTTCCGCCGGCAGCAAGGTCGACCCGTACGAGCCGGTATCACTCGAAGTAAGCGCAGGCCCCCGTGAGTCGGGGTACGTGCTGCGCCAAGTGCATCTGCTTGCGTCGGTACCTGCAGATCAGACGCCGGACAAACCGCTGCACGTTCAGGTGATCGTGACGGATGTTACCGGCAAATACAACCTGTACGACGGCTACGCGCAACCCGGCCAGAAGATGGACTTTAACGTCAGCGCTCTGGGCACGTCGGTGGTCGATATGTTCGTGAACAACGCACTCATCGCCGAATCGCGCTTGGGGCACGAACCACCGAACGCCTACGAGCACCCGAAATCGAATGCGAGTCCCCAGCCCTCCGCGGTCCCATCGCCGTGATAAAATTGGCCCCATCGCTGCTCTCCGCGGATTTTTGCAACATCAAAACGCAGATCGAAGCGGTGCAATCGGGCGGGGCGGATTACTTGCACCTCGACGTGATGGACGGGCGCTTCGTTCCCAACATCACCTGGGGTCCGAAAATTATCGCAGACCTGCGCAAGTGCTCCGCTCTCCCGTTCGATTGTCACTTGATGATCGCGGAGCCCGAGCGGTACGTGGAGCAGTTTCGACAAGCCGGCGCGGATATTATCACCTTTCACTATGAAGCCACGCCGCATGCCCAACGTCTGCTCGCGCACATTCGCTCCCTCGGCGCGAAAGCGGGCATCGCACTCTGCCCGCAAACGCCGGTATCGATGTTGCAAGACTTGCTGGGCGATATCGACTTGCTGCTGATCATGAGCGTGAATCCCGGTTTCGGCGGGCAGCGATTCATCGAACGTTCGTTGCGCAAACTACGTGAAGCTCGCACGCTGATCGACGCGCACGGCGCTTCGATCGAGTTGGAGGTCGACGGCGGTATCCACCTGGAGAATTTTGAAGCGGTTCGCGAAGCAGGCGCGCGAGTTATCGTTATGGGCTCGAGCATTTTCGATACCGCGAACCCGCGAGAAACCGTCGCGGAGTTCCGTACGTTGGCAGCCGGGGCTGCCGCTCGCTGAACGAAACCGAGTTGATCGCGGCGCTTAGCGCGCTAAGCGAATCGTCCACAAATCGCAAGATTCTGGTCGGTATCGGAGACGATGCCGCCGCTTGGCGGCCGTCGCGGTCGCGTCTGTCCGTCATTTCCACGGACGCGCTCATCGAGGGCGTACACTTTACACGCGCTCTCGGGAACGAGGCCATCGGGCATCGGGCTATGGCCGCAAACTTGAGCGACCTGGCCGCAATGGGTGCACGGCCGGTTTTGTGCACCATCGCGCTCGGTGTTCCACGCGACGAATTGCACGAAGGTGTACTCGAAATGTACGCCGCCGGCGCGCGGCTGGCGCGGGAATACAACCTAACGATCGTTGGCGGCGATGTCGCGCGCTCACCGGTTTTGATGCTCTGCATTACCGTCGTCGGCGAAGTTCGGCCCACGCGCATGAAACGGCGCGCCGGCGCAAAGCCCGGCGATCTTATTGCAACGACCGGAGCCCTGGGCGCGAGCCGTGCGGGCCTCGATGTAAGCCAAGGCCGCGTGCACCTTCGCGACGGACTTCAGGACGTCGCGCTGCGCGCGCACTGCTTTCCGCAGCCGCGCCTGGCGATGGGAGCGTGGCTGGCGGCATCGCAGTCTGTGCATGCGATGACGGACCTATCGGATGGGCTCTCCACCGATGTGTTGCACATGGCGCGGAGTTCCGGCCGCCGGGCGATCCTCGAAAGGGTTCCGGTTTCGAGCAGCGCGCTGGCGGCGGCCAGTGCGCAAGGAATGGATGCGACCGAGTACGTCCTGGCTGCAGGTGAAGATTACGAACTTCTGGTGGCAATAGCGCCGCGTGCGTTCCGATATTTGAACTCGCGTTTTACAAAGCGCTTTGGAAGCGGCCTCGAGTGCGTCGGGCGTTTCGAAGCCGGCGAAGGGGGCGCCATTGTCGGCTCTTCGGGCGAAGTGCCGCTCAAGGCCAGTGGGTGGGATCACCTTCGGCGAGGTGACTCAGCGGGGAGCTAGACCGCGCGCGTCACCTTCTTGGCGCGCAGACACGCGGTGCAGACGCGGGCGGTTTTTGACGTTCCGCCATCGTTGATCCGCACGCTCTGAAGGTTGGGCAGCCAGCGGCGGCGCGTCTTGTTCATGGCATGACTAACATTGTTGCCGGCCATCGGTCCCTTGCTGCAAACGTCGCATCGCTTTGCCATTGAAAATCTCTCCCGTGTAAGTACGTCGGTGCCCGGGCGGACAACTTTGGAATAGTACCATGCGCCATGATTGCTGACAAGGATTGTGGTGGGGCCGGCCAAAGGTCCGGCGCAATGGAAGTCACCGCCCTCGACGGCCGCGCCTATGCCCGATTCCTCGTGGCGGGGGCGTACTTCCTAAAGAAGTACCGGGCTGTCCTCAACGATCTGAACGTGTTTCCGGTTCCCGACGGGGACACCGGGACCAACATGCATTTGACGGCCCGCTCGGCCGCCGTGCAGGCAGGCAGGGCCGCCCCGGGGCCACTGTGCGACGTCGCCGCGGCGGCGGCGAACGGAGCGCTCATGGGTGCGCGCGGGAACTCCGGCGTGATCCTTTCGCAAATGCTGCGCGGTTTTTCGCACCACGTGCGGCACCGGTCGCAGATTGATACCTTTGTGTTGGCCACCGGTATGGGCGAGGCGGTGCGCGCGGCCGAAAGCGCACTGCTCAAGCCGCTTGAGGGAACCATTCTCTCCGTTGCGCGCGCGGCGGCCCAGAGCGCGTACAAGCTCGCGTTGCGCGAGCGGGAGTTTTACCGCGTTGCAAACGCCTCGGTGCACGCGGCCTTTGAGGCACTTGAGAGGACCCCCGAGCAACTGCCGGTTCTCAGGGAAGCGGGGGTTGTCGATGCCGGAGGCGCCGGCCTGGTGTACTTCCTCGAGGGGATTTTGCGTTTCTTGCCGGCTGTGAAGCCTCGGACGACCGCTTTTCCTCATCGTCCGGTGCGAGCAAGCGTCTTCACGCCCGCACAAGCCGTGACGCAGAATATCTTTTGCACCGAGTTCGTCCTTACCGAAGCGACGTGTTCCCCATCCGCACTGCAGGCGAAGCTCCGGGAGTACGGCGACAGTCTTATCGTCGCCGGCGAGCGACCAATGCTTCGAGTACACATCCACACCGACCAGCCGCAAGCAGTCAGCGCGCTTGCCGCAACGTTCGGTTCGCCCGCGCAATTAAAGATCGAGAATATGGAGCAGCAGCACAACCTGTTGCTCGTGGACGCGCCATCCAAAGCGTTCTCGAGTGTAGTGGCGGTCCCGGGGCTGGGCTTCGAACGCATCGCTAAAGAGCTGGGCGCGGAAGTCACCGTCCTCAGTGAAGGAAATCCGAGCGTGCGCGAACTTCTCCTGGCGGTGAATAGATGTCTTTGCGAGACGGTAGTTCTTATAACCGGAGATTCAAACATCGTGCCCGCTGCGCGCGAGGTGGTAAAACTTGCGAACAAACGCGTGGAGGTTCTTGCTTGCGCTCACATGCCGCAGGCGGTCGCCGCGCTCTTGGCCCTGGGTGCAGTCCAAA
This sequence comes from Candidatus Meridianibacter frigidus, assembly GCA_003243975.1. Lineage (GTDB taxonomy): Bacteria > Vulcanimicrobiota > Vulcanimicrobiia > Vulcanimicrobiales > Vulcanimicrobiaceae > Meridianibacter > Meridianibacter frigidus. Next base: position 48,785 of record QHBJ01000023.1, read on the forward strand.
ACGTGCCAGACCCGATCCGCATCCGCGCAGAGGCCGAGCACGCCAAAGGTGCCGCAGTTTTTTTCGCCGCGCGTGATGCCCGCATCGGGGACACATTTGTTTCGTGTGGAGAGCCCGCGGCGGCGATGAACGGCAGATTGTTTGCAGGCGCCTCGCTGCTGGATGTAAGCAGTGCGGCCGTACAGGCGATGGGCGCCCGCTCAGGGGGAGTGATCACGCTCTATTACGGCGGGCGCCAGAGCGAAAGGGACGCCGAAGTTCTGGCGGCGGACCTGCGAGCGGCCTTTCCCGGCTGCGACGTCGAATACTACTTCGGTGGTCAAAGCGGGGACGAATACCTGATGTCGTTCGATGAATAGCGACGCGCGCCGGCCGCGAATCGCCGTGGACGCAATGGGCGGCGATCATGCGCCAGAGGAAATTGTGGCCGGTGCGCTGCTCGCTGCAACCGAAGGCTACGCAGAACTAATTCTTGTGGGCGACGAAGCGCGCATTCGGCCGCTCCTGCCTACGCCGGTGCCCGTTCATTTGCGAGTGGTGCATGCGCCCGAGGAAGTGCCGATGGATCAAAACCCCTCGCAGGCGCTTCGGGCACATCAGCGTAGCAGCTTGGGTATTGCGGTCAACTTGGTCCGCGACGGCGAGGCAGACGCAGTGGTTTCGGCGGGCAACAGCGGCGCATTTTTAGCGATCGCACTCATCCGTTTGCGAACCATCGAAGGTATCGCACGCCCGGCGATTGCCACGGTTATGCCGGGGCTGCGCGGGCCTACCGTGCTGCTGGATGCGGGGGCGAACGTGGACTGCAAGCCCGAGTGGCTGGAACAATTCGGGATGATGGGCGCGGCCTATGCGCGAGCGGTTTTGCGCATCGAGAATCCTCGCGTTGCCACACTCTCGGTCGGCGAAGAGCGGACCAAGGGAAATCAGCAAGTGATCGAAGCCGGCAAACGTTTGGAGTGCGCGCCGGTGAACTTCATCGGAAACGTCGAGGGCAAGGACGTTCTCACCACGGCTGCCGATGTGATCGTGGCCGACGGATTCGTCGGCAATGTGGTTCTAAAACTCGCCGAAGGTATTATCGCCGCGCTCGGAAGCGTCATCAAGGACAACATCATTCGCGGCAACGTGCTGACGAAGGTCGGCGCCTTCTTGATGCTGCCGACCTTGCGCCGAATGCGCCGGAAGTACAACTATGAAACGTACGGCGGGGCGCCGCTGCTCGGCCTTCGAGGAAATTGCATCGTAACCCACGGGCGTGCTAAGCGTATGGCCATCGCCAGTGCGATTCGCACCGCCGCGGACGAAGTGCGCAGCGACGTCGTGGGAAAGATTGCTTCCCTGGTAAAGCCGCACGTCGTAAAAGAAGCCTAGTTGCCCGCGGCCATCGTCACCGACAGCACCTCCGATATCGAGCCGGAGCGCGCGCGCACACTGGGGATCGAAGTCGTTCCGCTCTTCATTCTTTTTGGGGAGCGTAGCTACCGCGATTACGTCGATCTATCCCGCGCCCAATTCTATGAAAAGCTCGCCCGCGAAAAGGTGCTTCCGATTACTTCCCAACCCACCGCGTCCATGTTCGAGGAGGCGTTTGCCAAACACGCCGCCGCAGGCGAAGACATCCTGTGCATCACCATTGCGCAGACGCTCTCCGGCACGATCAACGCCGCTCGGGCAGCGGCACAGAAGTTTCCGGACGCACGCATCGAGCTCTTCGATTCGCAAACCGCCGCCGGCGGCCTGGGCTTGCAAGTGCTGCGCGCCGTCGAGATGGCGGGCGGGGGCGTGCCAACCTCGCAAATCATCGCGCAGCTCACACGCGACCGGGAATTGCAACGGTTGTATGCGGTTGCGCCCGACCTCTCGCATCTGGTGCGCACCGGGCGCATCGGACGCGCACGAGCGGCCTTCGGGACCCTGATGAAGCTCGTGCCGGTGCTGCGGCTGCGCGACGGGGTGGTTGAAGCCGAGGCGACGGTGCGAACCTTGCGCCGCGCCCAAGAAGTAATGATCGATGCATCGCTGCGCGAAGTTGGCGATCGCAATTCGGCGCGCGTCATGGTCATGCACACGCAGGCCCCCGACCTTGCGCAGCGCGTGCTGGAGGCGTTCCTGGCGCAGTTGGGCGGCAATCCGAAGTTTGTCGAGATACTGGAAGCGGGGCCAGCCATCGCCACGCATGCGGGCGCCGGCGCGGTCGGCATCTTCACGGCAGGCTGAGGTGTCAGCCATCTACGTTCATCTTCCATTCTGCCCGTACATCTGTCCTTACTGTGACTTTGCGAAGTGGCCGCACCGTGGGAGTTTGGCTCACGATTACTTTGCCGCGCTGGTCGATGAGATCCGCCGCGAACCGGCCTTTGCGGCGCGGACGCTCTACTTGGGCGGCGGCACGCCCAATACGTACGGCTGCGCTCGTATCGCCGACCTGAAGGCGCTTTTGGACGCGCATTTTGGACCGTTTTCCGAGAGCAGCATCGAACTCAATCCCGAGTTAGTCGCCGCCGGAGATATGGACGCGTACGCCCGCGCCGGGTTCGATCGCGTTTCGATCGGGGTGCAATCCTTCGAACCACGTGAGATCGGTACGCTCGGGCGACGCCACACGCAAAGCGAGGTCACGCGTGCAGTCAGCGCTGCACGCCAGGCCGGAGTACGTTCGGTTTCGATCGACTTGATGTTTGGGGTGCCCGGCCAAACCGTGCAAAGCTGGGGCCGCACGCTGAAGTCGGCGGTAACTCTCGCTCCGGACCACATCTCGGCCTATGGCCTCACAGTGGAAGAAGGAACACCGTTTTGGCAGTGGCGCGAAAAGGAACCCGGCGTCTTCCCGGGCGACGGGCTCGAAGCCGACCTCTACGAGCTTGCGATCGATGAACTCGGTGCGGCCGGATACGAACACTATGAAATTAGCAACTTCGCGCGGCCGGGTCACCGTTGCGCCCACAACGAGAATTATTGGGCCAATGGCGAGTACCGCGGGTTTGGTGTCGGCGCGGCCTCGTATCGAAACGGTGTTCGATGGGTACAGAGCAGAGAGCTTGGCAGTTACCTGCAAGCTCTGCGGGACGGCGTTCAAGTTCCGGCACAATGCGAGCATTTGCAGAGTGCAGCCGCCGCCGGCGAAGCGGTGATGCTGGCGTTGCGGACGGCGGATGGGGTGGCCTTCGAAGCTTTCGCGCAACGCTACGGCATCGATTTCTTGGAGTTTTATCGACCGGTGATACGGGACATGCAACGCGACGGTCTCCTGGCCGTCGACGGCGAGCGGGCGCGGCTAACCCAGCGCGGCCGTTTGCTAGCGAACGACGTTTGCGGAGCGTTCGTAACATTCGCATAGGAATGCTCTCCGCGACGCTGCTGCGGGGCATCTTCGCCGTTGTGTTTGGCGTAACCGGATTCTTGCTGGGGCGCGAGGCCTACGCTGCGCTCATTTCACATTACTTTGCCAGCGACGCCTGGCAGCTGGGGTTCAATATTATCTCTCCGGTCCTCGGCGCCGTGGTCGGTGTGGCGCTCGCGCCCGCGGCGCAAGCCTTCTTCGAAGATGAGCTGAGCGTGGTCGAAGGGGCGATCGACCGTTTGTCTCCCGCAGAGGTGGCGGGCGGTGCGGTCGGACTCATCGTGGGACTTATCATTGCCTTTCTCATTAGAAGCATTCTGTTTGAATTCATCTCGGTCACCGGGCGCGCAGGCGGCTACATTGCGATCATGCTCTACATCGTTATCAGCATATTTGCAGCATACTTGGGCGCGCGCGTGGGTGCCAAACAGCGGATTCTGCCGGTGCCCGCAAGTTCGGGCTCTGCGGGCGGCGACGCAAATCCAAAGGTTGTGGACACCTCCGTTATCGTCGATGGGAGAATCCTGGAGATCGTGACCAGTGGTTTTCTGGAGGGTCCGTTAATTCTGCCACGTTTCGTTTTGCGCGAATTGCAGCTTATTGCGGATTCATTGGACCCCATGAAGCGCGTTCGCGGACGCCGCGGACTGGACGTGCTCTCGCAGCTCCAACAGCATTCGGATGTTCGAATCAGCGAACGGGACTATCCTGACATCGTCGGTGGAGCGGTGGACGCCAAACTGGTCCGGCTGGCGCAAGAACTGGGCGGGAAGCTGGTCACCACCGATTACAATCTGAATCGCGTGGCCCATGTTGAGGGCGTGAGCGTCTTGAATATCAACGAATTGGCCAACGCGGTCAAGCCGGTTGTTCTTCCGGGTGAGGAGCTGAATGTGCAAGTTATTCGAGAGGGAAAGGAGTCACATCAAGGCGTCGGCTACCTGGACGATGGAACCATGATCGTGTTGGAAAACGGACGCAAACTGCTGGGAGAAACCGTTGACGTTGTTGTTACGAGCGTACTGCAAACCGTCGCTGGCCGCATGATCTTCGCGCGCTTGAAGAAGGAGCATTAGAATGTTGTGGGGCGCAATCATCGTGGCCGCCGGGCACGGTACGCGTTTCGGAGAGCGCAAGCAGCTGGTTGAGGTGGCCGGCGCGCCGATGCTTGCATGGTCGGCGCGACTTCTGTTATCGATGACGGAAATTTCTCACCTCATCGTGGTGACCGAAGCGCAGGACGGCGATGCGGTTCGGCAGCTGATGACCACGATCGCCGGCGAAAAGCCCTTTGAGGTCATTGCCGGCGGTGCAACCCGGCAGGCAAGCGTGAGGGCTGGACTAGAGGCCGTCCCCGAAGCTTGCGTGGCCGTGCTCGTTCACGATGGAGCCCGCCCCTTGTTGCTCGCGCACGACGCCCGCAACGCTATGAAGGTCGTCGCCGACGGCACGGCCTCGCTCCTGGCGGTGCCCGTTGCCGATACGATCAAAGTGGTCGATGCAAAGGGCCAAGTTACGCGCACACTGGACCGGCAAGAGCTGTGGGCCGCGCAGACGCCGCAGTGCGCGATGGCGCGTGACTTACGGCGAGCCCACCACGATGCGCTTCGGAATGGGACGACGGCGAATGACGACGCGACGCTGCTCGAGCGTGCCGGTTTGCAGGTCATCGCGGTCGCTGGTTCCCCGGAAAACTTCAAAATTACGGTGCCTGCGGACTTGGCGCGTGCCGAGCTTCTTCTGCGCGAGCGCGCGCCATGGGGGCCGGAGCGCGAGGAGATTCTGCTGGTCGAAATGTTTGTCGAGGCAAAATTGGTAGCGGCCGTCTGTGGGGATGTGGAAGCTCGCGGGGGCACGATTGATGGAATCGAACGCGATCTGCCGGACGGCGTGGCGATTCGTGCATACGTTTCCTCGGAGAACGTTGCGGGCTTTGAGGAACGCCTCGCATCCGTAAGCGGCGGCCGCGCGCTGTGCACGACGCACTTCTCGCATTTCGCGCAGCGCCACCCGCACGACGGGTTGGCTGCGCCCTCTGTCTGAGCGTGCGTATCGGGTACGGTTTCGACGCGCACCGCTTGGTGGAAGGACGGCCGCTCGTCCTCGGCGGCGTCGACGTGCCCGCGCCACGCGGTTGCTTGGGACACTCTGATGCCGATGCGCTCGCCCATGCGCTCTGCGACGCATTGCTTGGAGGGGCCGCGCTGGGTGATTTGGGAACGCATTTCCCCTCATCCGATCCGCAGTGGAAAGACGCGGATTCCATCCTGCTGCTGCGCGTGTGCGCCAAGATGGTTCACGATGCGGGTTACAGTATCGAGAACGTGGACGCCACGATCGTCTTGCAGTCACCGCAATTGGCGACCTTCCTTACCAGCATTCGAGAACGCATCGCCGACGCGCTGGGATTGCCCTTTGGAAGCGTCAGTGTAAAGGCGAAGACAAGCGAAGGGATGGGCTATACGGGTGACGGAAGTGGGCTGGCCGTCCATGCGGTAGCGTCGCTGTCGTAAACGCCAAGAACATGATCGATTATCAGAGACCGCTGCGAGTGCGCTATGCGCCTTCGCCCACCGGGCAGACGCACGTGGGTGGCGTGCGCACCGCGCTCTTCAATTACCTCCTCGCGAGAAAGACCGGCGGCGCCTTGATATTGCGGGTCGAAGATACTGACGAAGAACGCCATTCGCCGCAAAGCGAAGCGAGCATGATGGCCGACCTGCGGTGGTTCGGCTTGAGTTGGGACGAGGGGCCTGACGTCGGCGGCGTTTTTGGACCGTACCGCCAGTCGGAACGGCTCGGGCTCTACGATGGTTACAGTCGTGAGCTCTTGGAATCCGGCACCGCGTACCGTTGCTACTGCACGCCTGACGAGCTAGACGCCGAGCGCACCGAACAGCGCGCGCGCGGGATCGTGGCAACAAAATACTCCGGTCGCTGCCGCCGGCTGAGCGCCGCGCAGCGCGCCGCATTCGAAGAAGAAGGCCGGAAGTGGAGCCTGCGTTTTCACGTGCCGCCGGGCCGCAGCGAGGTCGACGATCTGATTAAAGGCAAGGTCCATTTTGAAAACGATGCCTTCGGGGACTTCATCATGATGAAGTCCACCGGCGGACCGACCTACAACTTTGCCGCCGCGGTGGACGATGCGTTGATGCAGGTCTCGGTGGTGTTACGCGGCGACGAGCATTTAGCCAACACCCCAGTACAGATGATGTTGCTTCAGGCGCTCGGGTTGCAGCAGCCGCGCTACGCGCACGTTCCCCTGATTCTCAACGAAGATCATTCCAAGCTGAGCAAACGTCACAATACCGTCGGCATCGAGGAGTATCGAAGTCAAGGCGTGCTGCCCGAAGCCCTGCTCAATCACTTGGTGCTGCTGGGGTGGTCGCCCGGTGACGATCGCGAGGAGTTTACCTTAGCAGAGCTTCCGGAGATCTTCTCACTCGAGCGCATTCATAAATCGCCCGCCATTTACAATGCCGATCGGTTGCGCGCGTTCAACCAGCGTGCGCTGCGAAAGTTGCCGCCGCCTCAACTGCGCGCCATGATTGCAAGCGCAATGCAGGAAGCCGGCTTTTTGGAGAACCCCGCTCCCGAACCCGCGCTGCGCTGGCTCGACCTTTTCATCGAGGCCTACGGCGAGGAGTTGCACACGATTGGGGACGCGATTCCCCGCGTAAAGGCCTTGCGCGATGAAGCGGTGGTCGTGCCGGCACTGGAGCTCGAGCGCCTGCGCTCGCGCGACGTGCTCTTTTACCTGGATGCGGTGAGTCAGTACGTGGACGACCAATCGGAACTCCGCGGTTTGCCACTGAGCCACGACCTGCCGGAGATCGCCAAAGAGTTCGGGCTAAAGAAGAAGGAAGCGTTTCACTGCGTCCGCATGGCGTTGACCGGCGAAAAAGGCGGGCCACCACTAACGCTGCTCTTCCCACTGCTGGGTCATGACCGCATCATGATGCGAATCGGCGCGATCTCTTCACATCTCTTGCACGGCCGGGGTCTGGAGCCCATCAAATACGGTCCCGATGGTCAACCATTCGAACCGATACGGGGTGTCAAGTCCGAATCGCCGGACTCGGCATGAACGCAGGATAAGCAACCCACGCAGCGCCGCAGCGGTTTGAGCTACACGATGAGAAACGCGATCGACTGCATTGCGGCCGACCTGCGCGCCCCGCTGGAACGCGATCCTGCGGCGCGCGGCTGGCTGGATGTCGCGCTTTCGTATCCCGGATTTCATGCCATCGTGGCGCACCGCTTGATTCATGCACTCTATCGCACGGGGCTGCCGATTCTTCCGCGCTTCCTCTCGCACGTGAATCGCTTCCTAACCGGAATCGAGATCCATCCGGCGGCCCGGATTGGTGCGGGACTCTTTATCGATCACGGCATGGGCGTAGTGATCGGCGAAACGAGCGAGATTGGCGAAAACGTGACGATGTACCAGGGCGTAACGCTTGGTGGAACGAGTCTTTCGCATGGAAAGCGTCATCCCACAATCGGAAACAATGTGACCATCGGCCTGAACTCCGCGGTGCTGGGCGCAATTTCCGTGGGCGACAATTCAAGGGTGGGCGCGGGCTCGGTGGTGGTCAAAGACGTACCCGCCAACGCAACGGTGGTGGGTATTCCAGCGCGCGTCGTCTTTCAGGACGGCCGTCCAGTGCATCCGGTCTCGCAGCGCCCGCAGGTCGATATGCCGGATCCAACTGCGGACCTCATCGCGCAACTGAGCGCACGCCTCAGCGAATTGGAACGCCAGTTGCGCATCCTTCAGCGTGGAACGGCGGATGGGAGTAATGCTGAAGCTATATAACACACGCACACGTAGGGTCGAAGAGTTTCGGCCGCTCCACCCGCCACATGTGCGAATCTACGTCTGCGGACTTACGCCCTCGGCCGAACCGCACATCGGCCACTTCCGCACCTACCTATTCTTTGATGTGTTGCGACGGTATCTCGAACATCTTGGTTACGACGTTCGCTACGTGCAGAATGTTACCGACATCGATGATCGTAGTATTGCGCGCGCGATGGATACCGGCGAGCATTGGTACGATATCGTCAGGGGGTTCTACGCGATGTTCAAGGACGCATGGCGCAAACTGGGGTTATTGCCGCTCGATGCGCACAACGAACCATACGCTACGCGTTTTATACCGCAGATTCAAATCATGATCTCCGAATTGATCGGTCGCGACTTGGCCTACGTCGCACGGGATGGAATCTACTACCGCGTTTCCAAGTTCGCCGGTTACGGCGCGCTCTCAAATCGAAATCTTGAAGAACTTCAAGCCGGCGCCCGCATCGAGATCGACGAGTTTAAAGAGGACCCGCTGGATTTTGCGCTCTGGAAGTTCGCCAAGCCCGGCGAGCCGAATTGGCCGTTTGAGGGCTATGGCGCCGGACGTCCGGGGTGGCACATCGAGTGTTCGGCGATGGCGCGCGAGCTCTTGGATCAGGAAGGATGCGGATTCGATATCCACGGCGGCGGCGCGGACTTGATCTTTCCGCATCATGAAAATGAGATCGCACAGAGCGAACCCTTGATGCGGAGCCCGCCGATGTCGAACTTTTGGGTGCACGGCGGCTTGTTGCTGCACGAAAGCAAGAAGATGTCGAAGTCGCTGGGCAACTTCGAACCCGTGGGCGGCCTTTTGGAGCGCCACGATCCGCAAGCGATTCGGCTGCTATTCCTACAGACGGGCTACAGCAAAGTGATGAATTTCACCGAAGGTTCGATCACCGCCGCCGCCGCAGGATTGCAGAGGCTCAAGGCAACGTATCGCAGTTTGGCCCTCGCCGGAGCCCCCTCGACCCCGCAGTCTTCCGGAGCGCTGGTTGCGCGCATCGAGCAAGTCATGGGCGAGGACATGAACACTGCCGCCGCCATCGCGGAACTTCACCGCGGCGCGGCGCCCGAAGAATTTGGGCAATTCATCTACGCTCTGCAATTGCTGGGATTGAGCCCATCGCAACAGTGGATGGAGCACGCGCAGCTCGAGCTTCCCGATGATCTTGCGCAAAAACTCGTGCGGGAGCTAGGACCCACGGTTGCGCTGAATGGCGCAGAACCCCAAGAAGCCGTGGCTCACGTTATTGCGCTGCGCACGAAGGCGCGCGCGCAAAAGGATTGGACCGAATCCGATCGCCTTCGCGACGCGCTCGCACGCGCCGGCGTGGCCCTCGAGGATTCCAAGGACGGCACGACGTGGACCGTTCGTCCGTAGGGCGAAGGCGAGCCGGGCTTGTCATCGACCTCGACGACGTCATCTACGGCATTCACGCTTTAGACGAGGCCCTGAACGCGGGCGAGAAGCTTCGGACGATTCATATCGGTGCCCAGCGCCGGCGCGACCCGGCCGTACGCCATTTCATCGATGAAGCCAAAGCCCGAGGCATTCCCCTGCGCTTCGAGGACGGTGCCTTCTTCGCGCACTTTCCGTACAAAGCGCATCAGAGCGTCGTGGCGTTCGGCGAGCCATTTTCATATGTAAGTCTCGATGACATTCTCGCGACGCCGCGCACGGGGCCGCTCTTGGTCGTGCTGCTGGATCACATCACGGACCCCCACAATGCCGGGGCCATCATTCGCACGGCCGAAGCGGCGGGCGCGCACGGCCTCATCCTGCCGGAACGCCGAGCCGTGGGGGTGAACGCGACAGTGCGCAAAGCCGCGGCGGGAGCCGCCGCGCACCTGCCCGTTGCCCGTGTCGCCAACATCGCCCAGAGCGTACGCATTCTAAAGAAGGCCGGGGTTTGGGTGGCTGGCGCAGATGCTTCGGAATCCGCCGTGCCCTACGACGGCGTCGATTTGCGGGGCGACTGTGCGGTCGTGATCGGGGCCGAGGGGCACGGGCTCTCCCAATTGGTAGCTCGGGAGTGCGATTTTCTGCTCAGAATTCCCATGTTGGGAATGGTGGGTTCCCTCAACGCTTCCGTGGCGGCAGGGGTCCTCTTGTACGAGGTCGTCCGCCAGCGAGCAGGCTCAGAGAAATCGCCTTGACGCGCAAGGAGGTCCCTCCTATACTATGCAGGATGTGCCGCGCTCGACGGGCTGCGGCCTGCGATTTTCGGCACATTTTCCCAGGGGCAAGATTTTGATGGCTATCACCCATCCCGCACCGGATGGACTCGAATATCAGCAGCGGGCGGACGAGGACCTCGTCGCCACCGCCAAGGGCGGGGACAATCTCGCGATGGAGTTCCTGCTCAACAAGTATAAGAATTTCGTTCGGATCAAGGCCAAGAGCTACTTCCTGATCGGAGCCGATCGCGAGGACATCATCCAAGAAGGAATGATTGGCCTCTATAAGGCCGTTCGGGACTTCAAAGCCGACAAGCTGTCCAGCTTCCGGGCTTTTGCCGAGCTCTGCATCACCCGCCAAATCATCACGGCGATCAAGACCGCCACGCGCCAGAAGCACATTCCGCTTAATCAGTACATCTCGCTAAACAAGCCGATTTACGATGAAGACAGCGAGCGCACGCTTTTGGACGTCATGGCCTCGCAGAAGATGTCTGATCCCGAAGAACTTGTGATCAATCAGGAAGTCTCGCAAGACATCAAAGAGCGCATTCAAGAGAATCTATCCGAGCTGGAGTCGCAAGTGCTGCTTTCGTATCTGGAAGGCAAGAGCTACCAGGAGATGGCGCGCGACCTCGGCCGCCACGTGAAATCGATCGATAACGCGCTGCAGCGAGTCAAGCGCAAGATCGAAAAGAATCTCTCCGAGATCGAATTACCGTAAACGAGCTGGTTCGAGATCCATCCAAGGGGCGCCCGTGCGGGCGCCCCTTGTAATTTTAGCCGGCGGTCAGGATCGAACTGACGGCCTGAACTTTACAAAAGTCCTGCTCTACCACTGAGCTACGCCGGCTAGCGGGAGTTGATTGTTCGGGCGGGGCTCTGTTGACCTCCGGGAGCCGGGGAAACCGCCGGAACGCTTGGGGGGCTGTGGATGCTCCCGCCATCTTGATTGTCTCGGTGCGCATTTCGCCACGCCCTCCCGTTTCCACGGTTGAGGCTACGAAATGTTGACATCAACGAATGGCAACTCGGGCAGAGCAGAATGACGTTGTCGTCGCGTCGCCTTAGGCCGCGGGAATCCAGCTCCGGTTGTGGCCGCGATGAACGAGCGGTGGTCGCTCGATTTCGTTCACGACACCTTGGCTTCTGGACGACGGATCCGCACGCTCAACATCGTGGATGATTTTACCCGAGAATGCTTGGCCATTGAAGTCGACACCTCGCTTACCGGGCTGCGAGTCGTACGGGTTCTAGAGGCGATCGCAAGCGTGCGTGGTTATCCGAAAACCCTGGTAATGGACAACGGGAACCAAGCTAACGTCTTTGGTCATGCTTTGTTGGGCACGCGACCGGAAAGTCCGGTCCGGCATGGAAATCAACCCAAATACGATCGAGAATCATGAATACGATGTCGTGCTAGACGCTCTTTTCGGTTTTGGCTTAAACGCCGCCCCTCGCGGTACAAGCGCCCAACTGATCAACTGGGCGAACACGACACGCAAGACCATACTTTCGCTGGACTTGCCCTCTGGCCTCGATGCAATGCGGCGCCTGCACGAGGCGCACCCATGCGGAGCCTGTGATACAAAACCGCCCGACTATAAGTGAGAACCAATCGCAAAGCGAAGGACTCGGTTAAACCGGCTCGCCGTTGTAGCGCATACTCACTTCATCTTCGAACGTGGGAATAGGCGGCTGCTCAGCTTAAAACGGCGATCGGTTGTAACGATGCGGCTGTAGGTATCGCGCGTCAAACCGCCGCTTCGCAACGATTCAATGATCCGCTGTAAGTCGTGTTGATCAACCGCAATGACTTCAAGCAACCAGTCGTAACGCCCGGTCGTCACGAGGGCGCGGATTACACCCGGCGTCGCGGCGGTTATCTTCTCGAATTGCTCATTGCTGACTCCGGATTCCATCTTCACTTCGATTAATGCCTGCAGCCCAACGCCAAGGTGACGGGAATCGATCTCCGCGGTGAATCGCCTAATGACTCCGACTTCGTGCAGCCTGCGTACACGCTCCGCTACCGCATTTGCACTCAGGCCGACCTTATCTGAGAGATGAGCATAGGAGATTCGAGCGTCGCCCTCCAGCACGCAGAGGATATCTCCGTCAAGCACGTCCATTGCAGTGACTTCTTCTGCCCTTTCTCAACTTTTCCCTCAAACACCGTGAAAGTCGCACCGTGCGCCGCGGTATAATAATGTTGGGTTCTCGTTCAGGCGAAAGCGTCGTTGATAGAGGGCCCGTCGCAACGTGTCTTTGTAACTTGCTGTGCAAACGAAATTACGAGCATTGATACCCCGGACGCGTTGACACAATGTTTAGACTTACGCCAAGATCGTCACGCTGAGTGCTTAAGCGAATAACCGTTACTCTGCCCGCTCATCTCGTTTCCCATTTGGAAGATATGCGGAGCACCCATCGCATTTCTGTCTCATCGGTCACTGAAATTGCGCTCCGAGATTCTCCCCGAGAGCGCCCATAGGAGAAACGCGTCCTCAAGTATCAGCGGGTCCGGTTTAGCATCGCATGGTCCGTCGATTTCGCCAGATTAGAGCGGCGGAGGGAGTTTTCCTATGGAGCGACTTGAGCGCCGCGATGATGTCGACAACTTTGAGGCTTCCTACATCAAATATCGGGAACTAGTTTACGGCGTTGCTTTCCGTCTGCTGCGAGATCACGATGAAGCGGAAGATGTCGCACAGCAAGTTTTTCTTACTCTATGGGCAAAGCCGTTCACCTTTCGGGGTGGCAACCTTGAGGCGTGGCTTACGACCGTGACTCGTAACTATTCAATTACGCTCCTTCGTCGTCATCGCTCTCGACCGTTCGGACGACTCTACGCAGAGGCGGACCGCGTCGCCGACCCAAATGCGTTCAACCTTGAAGACGAGGTCATGATACGGCAACTGTCACAACGCGTGCGAGAATCGATCTCAAGCTTGAAACCTGCACAACGGTCACTTGTGCTAGCGGCGTTTTTTAGCGGAGAAACGCACGAAATGATTGCCCGCACAACGTTGATGCCGCTCGGGACCGTCAAAACACGTATACGGGCTGGGCTTCGCCGTATGCTCCGGCGAGACGGGCACGCCCTCCGCCACTGGGTGACCGTTGTGTGAAAAGCCTCTGCCGGTGAACTCCCAAAATCGAATGCCCACCTGCGCACTGGACCCCCAAAACGTTCAAAACACCTCACACGACTAGGAGATAGTGATGACCAAATTGCTGACCTTATTCTTCGCAGGAGCGATGGTGTTCACGGCACAATCGGCCCTGGCAATGGACGCAATGCATAGCTCAATCCCTAAATGCGGCGCCGGCGATCTTGTGTCGCAGCCAATATGAAAATGAAAATGTACGGGATGCACGCCCGAGGGTAAAGTCACTGTCCCGGCACAGCGTTTATTGAGCGACGTGCGCCTGCCCGCTTTCGCGAGGCAGGACCTGACCGTCTACATCCAGATTTGGCGGCCGCGCGTTGTAGCGGTATACAAAATGCCGTGACGGGGAGAATACCAACGCGATTTTTCCAACGCTTGCTGCTGCCGGCTCTCCTCCTTGGCTTCGTATGCGGCGGCCGGGCAGTCGCGCATCCGCTTGGCAACTTTACGATCAACCATTTGGCCAAGGTCGGCGTCGGCGCTCGCAAGTTGCACGTACGCTATATCCTCGATATCGCCGAGAGAGCAGAGGCAGCTCGCCGGTTCTCCGCTCTTGCAACAAATCCGCAGTTCGATGTCTTTGAGGCGGACGACGCACCCACGCAGCTCGCGACGCTCGGCAAACGGTGAATCCTCGAACTTTGTTATTATTGGCCGCAACGGTCCTCGCAGCGCTCTTGTTCTGGCCGGTTTTCGGCTCCAGCGGTCACGAGCGCACTGGCGGCCCTACGCCGGCGCCCGTGATGCCCGACTATTTGTACAGGGACAAGACCATCGCTTTTTACGAGATGCGCGTAAGGCGGGACCCGCAAGACCAAATAAGTGCAAGAATGTTGGCCGGGCAATACATGCAGCGCTACCGGGAATCGTCCGATATCGACGATATAAAGCGTGCCCTGGTGCAAGCGCGCCGTTCGATCGCTTTGCAACCAGCGAACAGTTCCAGTTCCTATGAAGTAGCCGCCTCGGGAGAAACGGCGCTGCATTTGTTCGCCAAGGCGTTGGCGGACGAGCGATACGCCCATGCGGACCGCAGCGATGATATGAATGCAGTGGCACAGATCGCCTCGCTCGACATGGAGTTGGGACGCTACGATGCGGCGCGTGCGATTATTCGGCCCGCTGCGCAGCAACACCCCGCTGACGCGGGTTTGCTGGCGGTGCTGGCGCGCTACGAAGAAATGACTGGACATTTGAAGGACGCGCGCGCTTATTTGAGTCGGGCGGCAGCGATTACGGATAGCGTCATGGACAACCCGGCGCAAGCGCGCGCGTGGTTCCACTTTCGGGCCGGCGAGATGGCCTTTTCAGCCGGTGCGGTTGACGCGGCGAAGAACGACGAGCGTACCGCGCTTACGATCTTCCCGCGTTTTGCACCGGCCTTTAACGCGCTCGCGCGCTTTTGCTGGGCCACGCAAGATTGGGGTTGCGCGTTGGAAAATGCCGAAAAAGGCGCCGCCATCGTCCCGCTGCCGGAAACACTGGGCTACGAAGCGGACGCGCAACGCGCCCTCGGCGATGTTCAAGGTGCAACGCGCACGGTCGCGCTGATCGGCGCTATCGAACGCATTGGGAACGCCTACCACGTGAGCGACCGGCTTCTCGCGGTGTACTATACCGAACACAACGTGCGGCTTCCCGATGCGCTGAAAATGGCCAGACGTGAAGTTGATGTGCGAGGCGGGGAAGTCTATGCTCAAGACACGCTAGCGTGGGCCGCTGCCAAAAACGCCCGATGGCAAGAAGCGCGCATCGCTATGGATGGCGCGCTGCGATACGGCACCGAGGATCCGCGGCTATTCTACCACGCGGGCGTAATTGCGGAGCACTTGGGGCAGCGGACGCGAGCGCGCGCCGATTTCGCTCGAGCGCTGGCGCTAAATCCACACTTTCATCCCACCTATGCCGATGATGCGCGCACGCGTTTGAGTTCGCTTTAAGCAAACGAGCGCCGCTCGGCTATTAGTTGTTTTTGGCGAAGTTAAATCCAAGGGGACTCCTCCCGCGTTGGTTTTGTGATACACCGCTAAAGATTTGGAGCATTATCGGATTGAAGAAGATCGTAGCAGTCGCAGGCGCCGTCTTAGGCTTGCTGATAGCAAGCTTGATGGGCATTTTTGTCCTATATTCCAACCAAATGGCCCGCAGTTCGGATCACCAGGACTCCCCGGTGACCGTTTCACGTCCCGGTGCCGACATCACCGACGTTTTCGTGTACCCCAGTCCCGAGCATCCTGAGAATGTGGTCTTAGCCATGAACGTGTGGCCGCTCATTCCCAGCGGGCAGGGTCCCACAAAATTCTTTGATCCCGGCGTGATGTATCAGTTCAAGATCAGCGCCGACAATAGCTACGCTGCACACTATGTGATTCAGTTTAAAGCCAGTGGCGTAGGCGCCGATCAGCAGATTACGATGTACGGCCCGGGCCGTCCAAACATGGAAGGCACGCGTTCTACCTTCATCAATCCGACAGGAACGTTGAAATACAACGAGGTCGCGACGATGGCGAACGGAATCCGCGCGTTCGCTGGACCCCGCGAGGATCCGTTCTATTTCGATCTCGCACAATTCTTCAAAATTATCCCCGATCGCAACTATAAGAATCAGCCCAACCCGCCGGCTCCCACCGCCAGTTGCTTCCGCAAAGACGCACAAGATTTTCTTGTGGGCTTTAACACCTTAAACCTCACCGTTGAGGTTCCACGCAAAGCGTTTGCCGACCAATACGGACATCTGCCGATTATCCATGTTTGGGCGACGACATCGGTTGCGGCAAGCGAACCGGATGCCGATCCACACTCTGCGAAGAATCGTTTGGAAGACATCGTCGCAAACGCGAATTCCGAAGTGTCCGGAGCGTCGTCCGATAACAACCAGCAATACGTGCAAATCGAACGCTTGGGCCGCCCCGCGGTAAAGGAAGCATTCGAAGACTTCAAACTTCACGATTCAACCAACCGTAGCGATATTACCGACGACAAGAACTTAGCCGACTCGATCAAAGCTTTCATGATGCGCCCTGCCCCATCCGGCGCGGGACGGTCTGAAGCGATCGCCAACGCGATGGTTGGAGCTCTTATCCCCGACGCAATTGCGGCAGACTTAAGAGCGAGCGGGCCCGCTCGTTACCTGGCCGTCGAAACCAACGGCAAGAGCGGCTTTCCGGTTGCGGTCGTCCGGGCCGTACCACCGGCCGGAATTTACGGGATCAAGAAAGCATTGGGGGACCCGTACCGCATGTTCGGCGGCCGCGATCTTAAGAGCCCGGTTATCGACCTCTCGCTGGGTGCGATTTTCGGTAGTTTGCTTCCCAAGCTTGGACTCGCACCCGAGGACAATCGCGAGACGCCGTGTCTGACCAGTGACAACGTAACGCCCGCCGCCAAACATAGCACCGACACTTTCCCATACGAAGGCGTTCCGCAGTAGCGGCGCTTAGGAGAACACGCATCAGAATGAAAATCCGCCTCCTCGCAGTTGCTGCCGTCGCCTGTGCGGCGATCTTCGTAGGCACCCAGCCGGCCGGCGCTCAAAACACCCCGGCGCCGGCACCCACGGCTACGCCAACCGTGCAAATACCGCCGGCATTACCACCGCTGATCAAACACGAATACTACGCCGAGGGCGGCTATCTCGTTCCGGCGATCGTTTGTAACGAACTAGCCACTCCGTGCGCGCACGGCGACCGGTATCGTAGCGCCACAGCACGGGCGGCCATCGAATTTCCGGTCGCCGGAAACGGCATCACCGCGATGCTCAAAGTGGACTACCGCCGGTACGTCTATCAGCATCAAGCGGGGTTCATTAACCTTGCCGGAGGCGGCACGGCCTTCTCCCCAGTGTTTCAAGCAAGAGAACAAGATTTCGATATTCGCGCCGGAGTGCGCGCGTTAGAACCCCGCCTGTATCTGGGTCTAAGCTACTTGCGTGAAACGAACAACTACGGCTATCCGTCGATGCGCGGATATGGACTAGGCTTGGAGAAATTACCGGACGTGGATCAAACATTTTCCGTTTATGGAAGCGCGTACTATTATCCGCGCGTCGACGGAACGTACACGCAACCGATTGGGCCGAACGCCGGCGTTCCGTTGCATTTTGCCTATCACCGTTTCCGTTATGATTTCGGCGTAACGCTCAAACCTTCGAGCAAGTCGCCGGTCTTCATAGACATGGGTTACCTCGGAGATCACACGCGAACCGCCGACAATGCGCCGGCGAACGTCATCCGCGCCGGTCCGTTTGTTGGAATCGGCATCGGGATGTAACGATACCTCACCGCACTCACAAGAGCCGGTACAAATCCGATGCAAAGTAACCAGGACACTGGACCCCAAAAACGTTCAAACCACACCACACACTACTAGGAGATAGAGATGACCAAATTGCTGTCCTTATTTTTCGCAGGCGCGATGGTGTTCTCGGCACAATCGGCCCTGGCCATGAACTCAATGCATAGCTCAATGATGATGCCGAAATGCGCCGCCGGCGATCCGGTGGTCGGCGTCAATATGAAAACGAAAATGTACATGATGCACGAGCAAATGAAAGCGAAGATGACTGGAATGTCCCAGGCCAAGATGAATCAGATGATGATGCAAAACCATATGAAGATGATGTGTAAATCCAAGGCGACCATGATGGGCGCCAAAATGATGAATCCAAAGATGTATACGCATGCGTTCAAATAGAAGCTCAGCAGTTTTCCTAGGCTCTCTGGCATTGGCGATCGCCTTCGCGGTGCAATTTGTACCGGCAGCGCGAACGACTGCATCCGACCATCTCGATTCGCCAATCGTTGCGCAAGATCGGGGCGCCGACATTGCCGATGTCTATGCATTCCTTGATCCCAACGATAACTCGAAGGTTGTTCTCATAGAGAGTACCCAGGGGTTCATCGTTTCCGGCGAGCACTTCGGGATGTCGATTTTCGATTCCAACATTCGTTATCGGGTTGAAATTGAAAACACCGGTGACGCAAAACCCGATGAGTTCATCGACGTCACCTATTCCAAGGGAATCGGCCGTCTGACGAATCAGACCGCGACAATCAGGCTGCCCGACGGAAAGACGTTCACTGCACCGACCACGATCGCGACACAAGATTATCATGCGAATCCGCCGGTCATTACGACGGATCCCGCGAGTGGCGTGAAGTTCTTTGCTGGCGTGATGGATGACCCGTTCTTCTTGGATGATACCGGCGCAAACCGTTTCGTCGCCTCGTCGCTTATGCACCCAGGGCACCCGGACAAATCACTCCTAGGAGCGCGTGGTGGACGAGATACCTACGCTGGCTTCAACACCATGATCACCGCGCTAGAGGTCCCTGCCTCGATGCTACGTGGGTCGGCAGGCAACCTGCTGGGATTCAACTTCCTTACACAGCGTCGCGCGATCCAGACCATCGGGGAGAACAACCAGATCACCGGCAGCGGTGACTGGAAAACGATCGACCGCGAGGGAAATGGTCTGGTCAACAACGGCCTTATTCCAGGGCCGCGTAAAGATGAATACAACGCCTCGACGACCGAGGACGATGCTAACGGGAAATTTAAGGCGGACATCATCAAGGACCTCAAGAATTTCGGAACCGACGATGCACACATTGCCATGTTGGCAAAGATCGCGGTAGCAAACGGCGACATTCTGCGGCTTGATACAACAGTGCCGAATCGCGGATCCGGCGGCGGTTACAACAAGAACGGCGGTTTCGGACACATGGGCGGGCGCCGCCTGCGAGACGACATCATCGACATCACGTTTACGGTAATCAACAACGGCGTGCCGATTACCGATCACGTAGATGCAAATGAAAAGCCGTTTCAGAACCTCTTCCCGTTCGTCGCGCAGCCAACCCAGCCGTTCCCGCCGGGTTCGAATCCCGACGACCACACCCGGCAATAAAGCATAACTCCTGGACAGCGGCGGTGGACGAGTTCGCTCGTTCACCGCTTACGGTTTCTGAGTGAGCACAACATGCGGCTGACAATACTCCGGCTAACCATCATCGCTCTGCTCGCGTCGGCTACGCTTGCCATCGGCCGCCTGAGCCACCTTCCGCTTTTTGATCCGTCGGCAAACCAAGGAACATCAGTACCGGCACCCGTCACCCTGATTTCGGATCAAGCCCAGGCGGCCGATGCGGTTAGATTTCTCGAAGATCGTGTTCGTCGTGATCCGGAGGATTCACTCGCGTATAACAAGCTGGGTGGGTACTACCTTCAGAACCTGCGTGAAACGGGAGCGCTGCAATATTTAGACCTCATGTCCCGAGCGGCGCGCGCATCGCTGGCTTCGGTGCCCGTGGTGCGAAATATGGATGGGCTCAGTCTACTCGAACTTTCTGAATTTTCATCCCATGAATTTAGAAATGCGCGGGATCATGCGTTGGAATTGAGCCGGCTTGACTCTTCGAAAGAATACCCATATGAGATGCTCTTTGATTCGGAGATTGAACTCGGTGACTACGACGCAGCTGCCGCTGCGTTTGAGCGGATGCTACGGTATAGTCAGGGCAGAAGTCTCAACACGGAAACGCGTCGTGCGCGACTCGCGACGCTGCGTGGTGACAGTGGTGGTGCGGCGAGACACCTGACTACCGCGATCGCACTAGGGTTGAATATGTCGGTGCCCCCGCGGGAGATCATCGCGTGGTCGTATTGGCAGCTCGGCGAGACCACTTTTAACCGCGGAGACTATCGGGGGGCAGAGCAATACTACGCAGACGCGCTCCTTACGTTTCCTGGATATGTTCGCGCACTTGCGTCGCTTGGGCGGGTGCGCGCCGCGCAGGGCGAACTGCAGGATGCAATTGTGCAATATAAGGCGGCTATCGAAGTCCTACCAGACCCAACGTTTGTGGCAGCGCTCGGCGATCTCTATAAGGTAACAGGCCAAGACCGGGAAGCCGCAAACCAGTACGCACTTGTTGAAGCAATTGCCCGTCTCAGCGCGATCGCGGGTATTCTCTACAACCGTCCGCTCGCGCTGTTCTATGCCGACCACGACATGAAGCCGCAAGAGGCATACGCGAAGGCCAAAGGTGAGTATGCGATACGTCGAGACGTTTATGGAGCCGACGCCGTCGCGTGGACTGCTTTGAAAGACGGGAGAGTCGCAGAAGCGCGAGCGTTTATAAGGCAAGCGTTGCGTCTTGGGACGCTTGACGCCAGGCTGTTCTATCACGCCGGCCTGATCGAATATGCTGCGGGGAATAAGACGACGGCGCGGATGTTTCTCCAACGAGCGCTCGCCTTGAATCCAGAGTTTGATCCGCTGCAGGCACCTAAAGCTCGGCTCGCGCTCGAAGCCTTAAGATAACGTATGCCCAACTAACGAGGCCGTGAAATGACCCCGCGGTTTCGGGACGGTTCAGGCGGTTATTTCG
>QHBJ01000017.1 GCA_003243975.1 Candidatus Meridianibacter frigidus
ACCACGGCCTGGGACGCGATCAAGTAAGACGTGTGTGTGACGCATTTCGCGAGCGTCAAAACGCCGCCATCCAGGAGTCCTTCTCCCGAAACGATGGCCGGTTGCCCTGCGTTTCGTAGGTGACGACAAAGGAAGGTTACTAAGAGATGAACATGATTCAAAGAATTCTGGCCACGGCAATGACGGGCGCATTGATGTTCGTGCCATCGCTGAGTTCCGCAGCCATCAGCCCTGGCACTAGCTTAGTCGGATCGATTGATCAGGATCTCACTTCGGCCAATGCGACCGTCGGCGAACCCTTCACGATTTCGAACGTGCACTCGCCCGACAACCACATTACGGGCGCAACGATCTATGGACACGTTTCCAAGGTGCAACGGGCCGGCCAAGGCACGCCGGGTGCCATCGAACTCGAAATCGACCGGGTTCACACCCGTGCGGGTAACGACTATCAGGTTCAAGGGTATATCAGCGATGCCAAGGTGATCACGAAGAGCAACCTGACCAAAGAGGCCGTTGCAGGCCTAGCCGGAGCGGTTCTCGGCAGCATTCTCATGCGAAAAAACGGGACCGGCGCTCTGCTCGGCGCTGCCGGCGGGTACTTGTACGCCAAGAATAACCGGCAGAATGTGACTATACCGCAGGGCTCGGCCATTACGACCAAGGTTTCCGTAGCCCGCCGCCAAGCGCAGCACTAAAGCCAACGTTCCCAAGGGCTGCTGGTGCGCCCGACTGGAATCGAACCAGCAGCCTGAGGCTTAGGAGTCCCCCGCTCTATCCAATTGAGCTACGGGCGCACGCGCCCGACGCTTACCCGCGGGAAGGCGCCTTGCCTCCTCACCGGCCCTATGATAAGATGGCTCTCTGAACGGACCTCGGTCCGTTTATTTCATGTCGGCTGCCGTCTCGGCGGGCGGCCTGCTTAGGTGAAAGATGGCAAAAAAAGACAACCGCGTAATGGTCGTTCTGGCGTGTGGAAACTGCAAGCGCCGCAACTACAATACGCAGAAAAATAAGCAGAAGACCACGAGTCGCCTGGAGCTGAGCAAATACTGCCGCTTCTGCCGCGGCCACTACGCCCACAAGGAAACCAAATAACATAGGGCGGTAGCTCAATTGGTAGAGTTGCGGTCTCCAAAACCGTCGGTTGCAGGTTCGAGTCCTGTCCGCCCTGCCAAAGTTTTTAGGAGTTTGATTGGTCATGAATAGGTCAACGGGCGGCACGACGATCCGGGGCGGAGGCGCGGCGGGCGCGCCGCGACAGAGTCCGGCCGAATTTGTGCGCGGCGTCGTACTCGAACTGCGCCGGGTGACGTGGCCTTCGCGCGAGGAATGGATCTCGGCAACGCTGCTGACGATTGCGCTGGTGGTCGGTATTGGGTTTTTCACCTGGGGCGTCGACCAGATTTTGAGCTACGTCTTCAACGTCATCCACCCGGTCTAAGAATTATTTTGATGGAACAAGAAACGCAGACATTCGACCACACCCTCGACCAAACGCCGGAACTTACGGTATCCGACCCGCCGCCGCTGGAGATCGAACCGCAGGCGGCTGAGCCGGAAGTCCCCGCCGGGGAGCCGGAAGTTCGCAGCTCGCCCTCAGGCCCGAAAGACACGCGCAAGAAGTGGTTTGTCATTCACACCTATTCGGGCTATGAAAACAAAGTCAAAGCCAATCTGGAACGCCGCATCCACTCGATGAACATGCAGGACAAAATCTTTCGCGTGCTCGTCCCGATGGAAGACGAAGTTGAGTTCAAAGACGGAAAACGAAAGATTACGCCCAAGAAAGTTTTCCCGGGTTACGTGCTGGTTGAAATGGATATGGATGATGCCTCCTGGTACGTGGTCCGCAACACATCAGGCGTGACGGGTTTTGTCGGCAGTCCCGGGAGCGGCGAGAAACCTGTTCCGTTGCAAGATAAAGAAGTCAAGACGATACTCAAGCAGATGGGCATCGAAACGCCCAAGCTGAAGATCGACTTCAAGAAGGGCGATCGCGTGAAGGTCACATCTGGCCCGTTCTTCGATTTCACCGGCATCGTGGACGAGATTCAACCCGAAAAAGAGAAGGTGCGCGCGCTGATCTCAATCTTTGGGCGCGAAACTCCGGTCGAACTCGAATTCTACCAAATCGAGAAAGTGTAATTCACGCGCATGCATATCGGTATCGTGACGCTTTTTGTCAACGATCAGGATCGGGCAAAGAATTTTTATACAAAAGCGCTGGGCTGGGACGTGCGGGACGATGCGCCTATGGGCCCCGAGCAGCGCTGGCTTAGCGTGGCACCGCCGGGTGCGCAGACGGCCATCGTTCTGGCGAAGGGCTTTGCGGGATGGAGTGAGGAGAAGGTGGGCGGAAGCTCGGGTCTCGCGCTCTCGGTCAACGATGTCTTCCAAACGGCGGAGCAACTGAAGAAGAACGGCGTCGCTTTTACCACCGAACCTTCGGTGGAATTTTTCGGCGGATGGGCAGCATTCGAAGACTCCGAGGGCAATGAGATCGGCATCCACTCGCCCCCGCCTTCCGGCGACGTCCCGACCGCATAAGAAAAAATTCTCGCGCGAAGCGACCCCGGTCGCGTGAGGCATATCGTGGGGGAGTCTGAAAGGACAACAACATGGCAAAGAAAGTTGTAGGCAAGATAGGCCTGCAAATTCCGGCCGGCAAGGCCACGCCCGCGCCGCCCATCGGGCCCGCGCTCGGGCCGTACAGCTTGAACATTATGGATTTCTGCAAGCAGTACAACGAACGTACGCAGTCGCAGGCGGGCATGATCATTCCGGTCGAGATTACGGTGTTCGAAGACCGCACCTTTACATTTATCACCAAGACGCCCCCCTCGTCGTTCCTGATCAAGCAGGCGTTGAAAATTGATTCGGGTTCCAAGGAACCAAACCGCAACAAAGTGGGAAAGCTGACGCAAGCTCAGCTCGAAGAGATTGCCAAGGTAAAGATGCCCGATATTAACGCCAACGATGTCGAAGCGGCCAAGAAGATTATCGCCGGTACGGCGCGCTCAATGGGCGTCGAGGTGGCATAATGGCTCGCACGCACGGAAAGCGCTTTCGCAAGGTTACCGAAGGGTACGACCCCAAGCAGCAGTACGACCCATCTGAAGCCGTAGCGCTGGTCAAGAAGAATGCCAATGCTAAGTTCAATGAAACCATCGAAGCGCACGTTCGCTTGGGCGTCGACCCGAAGAAAAGCGATCAGAACGTTCGCGGTACCGTTTTGCTGCCGCACGGGACCGGGCGCACGGTTCGCGTGATTGCTTTTGCCAAAGGCGATAACGCGAAAGCCGCGCAGAGCGCCGGCGCCGATTTCGTGGGCGAACAAGACCTCATCGACAAGATCAAAGGCGGTTTCGCCGATTTTGACGTTGCGGTGGCCACGCCCGATATGATGGCAGCTGTCGGTAAAGAGCTCGGGCGCGTGCTGGCGCAGAAAATGCCCAATCCCAAAGCCGGAACGGTTTCGGCCAACATCGGGCAAGCTATTCGCGACATCAAGGCGGGCAAGGTCGAGTACCGTTTGGACAAGACCGGCATCGTGCACACGATTGTCGGCAAGGCGGACTTCCAAGAGAATCAGCTAGCTGAAAATGTCGCAACCCTGCTGGACGCAATCCTTCGAGCGAAGCCTTCGGCCTCGAAGGGTACGTATCTCAAGAGCGTTACGCTCACGAGCACCATGGGCCCCGGCGTCAAGGTCGATCCGGGTAAAGTGAAGGCCCACGCCTAGCGGTTTCGCTCGATACGGACCAGCTAATGAAAAGAGGGCCGCGGTCCTCCTTTTTATATGGGCAGCGTTTTTACGTGACCGGTATCAACGTCGTAGATCGCGCCTTGGATCAGCACGCCGCGCTCGCGCACTGCCGCTGCAATCCCCAAGCTGGTGAGAAGACGCTCGATTCCAAAGCGCACGTTGGCCTCGGCTGCCCCCGCACCCGAACGCTCACCCTGGGTAGTCTCGCTAAGCGCGGGAAAGCGATCGGAAGACTCGGCCGCGAGAAGCGCGGCGCAACGCGTGTGTGCCATAACGACGATGAGGGGCGTTCTGAATAGTTCCAATCCGAAGTCGCACGCGGCGACGACGCTGGTATCTACGCCGGCGCCGGCATTGCGAATCGTGAAGAGCGTGCCGGGCGGAAGATCGAAGATGTATTCCGGAACGACTCGAGGATCGGCGCACGTGAGGACGATCGCCCTTGGTGTCGGATTCCTGGCGCTGTTGCGGCGCTCTACCTTAGGATCAAAATGCGTCATGCGCCCGTCCACGAACCGGCCGTTGCCTTCCACGAGATGTTTCCAGACCGCCGGCGCGTCTTGCGACTGCATTGTGGCGCAGGTTCGCGCCCTCCATTGCCAGCCCTGGGAAAGAAAAAGGAGCCCGCACCCGCGAGCTCCTTTTCGTCCCGAGTTGTTCGCTTAGAAGGCGCCGATGCCGTTGGGCGTTCCCCAACCCGTCGGGCCGTCGTAGCCGGTGCCCGCGTTGCAGATGTAAGAGATCGAGCAGCTGCCGTTGCTGCCGCTCGTTACGTCGTTCAAATTCGCGCCCGCACCATTCCAGATGTTTTGCGCGTAGTTCTGAGAGGCTGCGTTCCCGGCCAGTGCGTAGACCGATGCGATGATCGGCGATGAAACGCTCGTGCCGCCGAATACCAGCCATCCGGACACGCCGCCCGAGGAGTAGCTGTCATACACTGCGACGCCGGTGTTCGGATCCGCTACCGCCGACACGTCGGACTCCGAACGCTTCGTGCATCCCGAATCGTGCTGCCACGAGGGCTTGGCTACCAAACTGCTGCAGCCCGATCCGCTGGATGTCCAGGCGGTTTCGGACCAGCCGCGCGAGTTGCTTGCGCGAGTAAGCGCCGTTCCGCCGACGCAGACGACGGTCGAATACGAGCACGGTTGCTGGGCACCCGTGCCGCTGTCGCCGGCGCTGGCCACAATCATGTGGCCGGGATGGTCGTATGCCGAATTGCTCGAGCCGGTTTCGCCGCCGCCGTAGCTATTGCTGACGACCTGCGCGCCGAGGTTTACCGCAGTATTGACGGCTGTCGCTAAGTTCGAATTCGTCGCGGACCTTGCTTCGACCAGAAGAATGTGGCAGTTCGGACAGATTGCCGAGGCCATATCGAGGTCCAGCGAGATCTCTTGACTCCAACCGGAGTTGTTTCGCGGCAAACTGCTGGTCGAACCATTCTGGTTCACTTTCTTAAAGCAGCCGTTGGCCGTGGTGCAGGCGGACAACCCGAAGTTAGAGCGGTACACGCCGAGGTCGTTTTCGGCGTTCGGGTCGTTGTAGGCATCAACGATGGCTACCGTTTGACCGCTGCCGTTTGAGGCGGACGGCAACTTGTATGCAGACTGGAGATCCGCCGGTCCATATCCGGAGACGGCGTTCCGACTGACTTGGGGAGCGCTTCCAGGATGGTAGACCGCCAGTGCAGCGCCTGCATCGGTGCGCATGAGGGCAAAGCAGCGAACGTTGTCGCCCGCCGCCAGAGCGGCGCAAGACGCGACGACGTTGTCGTT
This sequence comes from Candidatus Meridianibacter frigidus, assembly GCA_003243975.1. Classification (GTDB taxonomy): domain Bacteria; phylum Vulcanimicrobiota; class Vulcanimicrobiia; order Vulcanimicrobiales; family Vulcanimicrobiaceae; genus Meridianibacter; species Meridianibacter frigidus. The sequence goes on from QHBJ01000017.1 coordinate 5,545, forward strand.
GCCGGAACCCGCTACGGGAAGATTGGCCGAAGGCAAACTCGAGCCGCCGCCGCTACACGCGGCTAAGAGCGCCGCAAAAGCGGAGAGTGCGAGAAGTTTATGGTGTGGACGCAATGCGATGGACTCCTTACATAAGCGCAGGTGCAACGTTCATAGGCGGAGCTAATATAGCTTCGCCACGTTAGAGGTACTGTAACGCAGCTGCGACTTTTTGCATAGCGGCGAAACGCAGCTAGTCCGCGCGGCAGTGCTACAATTGTCGCACATCCCTTGAGACTGCACGCCTGGGCTTGCCTGGCGGCGGTCTCGTGTTGTATGATGGCGCTCGGCTCCGAAGACCGTAGGTACCGCACAGGGTTAATGAGAGCGATCTCGCCTACCGAGGTTGTCCAATGAAGCTTCCCATCAATAGATGGCTTGCAATGGGCGCCCTCCGGACGGATGGGGCGCTTTTTCATTTCACGCGCGGATAACCCCGCAGGAAGTACCGCACCCGATGCCCACTGCCAAAAAACAGGCCGCCGTCGATGGATTAAAATCACAGCTCGAAAGGGCTCATAACCTTTTCTTTACCGACTTTGCAGGCCTCACCGTGGCCGACATTACGAAGTTGCGCGGCGAGCTTCGCAAAGACGGCAGCTCCTACTCGGTTGTTAAGAACACGTTGTTCTCCATTGCGGCGAGCGAAGAACTGGCCAAGCAGCTGGAGCAGTTCCTCGCTGGCCCGACCGGAATTGTTTTTGCCGGAGCCGACCCCGTGGCGCCCGCCAAGGCGCTCAAACAATTCGCCGATGAAGCCAAGAAGCTGGAAATTAAGGCGGCGTACATCGACGGAAAGGTCGTCGCCGCGTCGCAGGTGCTCGCATTGGCTGCGCTGCCCCCAAAAGATCAACTCATCGCCCAGATGATCGGTTCGCTTGCTAGCCCCATGCGCGGTTTGGTTACCGTGCTCGCTGGCAATCAGAGCGGGCTCGTTCGCGCCTTAGAGCGCATTCGCGAACAAAAAGAAGCCGCGGTTTCAACCGCACACGCATAAAGGAAGGTCCATCAAACATGTCCGTATCTGAAATCATCGATCAAATCGATAAAATTACCGTGCTCGAGTTGGCTGATCTGGTTAAGCAATTGGAAGAGAAGTATGGCGTCAGCGCAGCGGCTCCGGTCGCCATGATGGCTGCCGGTGCGGGTGCCCCCGCTGCAACGGAGGCCGCAGAGAAGACCGAGTTTGACGCCGTGCTCGCCGAAGTGGGTGCCGAGAAGATCAAGGTCATCAAAGCGGTACGCGAACTTACGAACCTTGGCTTAACCGAAGCCAAGACGTTTGTGGAGAGCGCACCCAAGCCGATCAAACAGGGCATTCCCAAAGACGAGGCCGAGTCAATCAAGAAGAAGCTCGAAGAAGTCGGCGCCAAAGTCGAAATTAAGTAGCCCTACGGGGCGAATGCGTACATCGCGCAGTTGCCGTTGCACAAGAAGGAGCCCTCGTATAGGTTTCCGTCCACCAGCGGCGGCGCGACTGCGTAGGTGATGAGCGGGCCGCTGTTCCAGAGCGCGTTCGACGCGCCGGGTGTGAAGGCGGCGATCTCACTAGGGCCCGGAGAGCCCGCGACCAGCGTGCTGCTCGAGGAGATCAACGCATAAATTAATTGGCCACCTGCGGAATCAACGATCGTCATCGGGTACTTGTTTAGCGCCGCAAACGATCCGAACTGAATGCTGTTTAGCGGGGCAAACCGGAAGATTGGATTGAGAGTGCAGCCCGCGTTAAATTGCAGGGCGGAGATGCCGCCGGTGCCGCTGCCATCGTTGAAAAGCGGCACGCCGACATAGTAGGTTCCATGACTCCAATCGAATGCGCCCGGGCCTAAAAACGACTGCGCGGGCCCGGGTGGTGCATTCACCACGAGCGGAAGCGACGCACTGGGCTGCGACAGAGCGGGAGCTCCGGGCGAATACGCCAGCAAGCCCGATTTGTTTGGAGCGATGACGAAAGATGCGGAGCCGCAGGCCGCCGGCGTCGGCGTGGTTCCAAAGTCGACATCGAACCCCGGAAGTGGCGCGGGCGCAGTGACACCAATGCGCTGAAGCGGATAGCTGAAGGCCGCGATCTTATCGGCATCGCCGGCGGTCTCAGGTGCATTGAGTGCATTGCCGACCCCGGCATAAATGACGCCTTGCGCGCTGATCGAAACCCCGCCCATTCCCCAAATACCGTCGCCGAACGAACCGGGATAGCTCAGATCGGGCTCATAGGTTGCAACGACGGCCGCGCTGGACGACGCTGTTGTATCGATCGCGACGATGCGACCGTGATATGGTATCTTGCCGAAATCGCCGTCGCAGATACCCGCCGTAGCCACGTAGAGTGTATGGTGGACCGAATCGAGGGTTAACGCACCATAGACGTGCTCGTCATGGTAGTCGGTGGTGATCGGAAGCGGAGAAATCGTGTCCTTGCCGGTGCTCAGATCCAGCGCGTGAAGTCGCGCTTCACCATCGACCGTGTAGAGGCGGTTCGCGTGGCGGTCGAACGTCGCCGTTGACGTGATCCCGAACCTCCCATCCGGCATGTCCGGGCAGAATGCGTGGCGCTGTGAATCGTTAAAGGCCCTTTGCCAAATCGGCGTCCCGTTGTCCGCATCCAGTGCATAGACCGTCGCATTTGCCGTGCCGAAATAGAGAACGTTACGCTGCGACCCATTGATGGCGATGCCGGCCGCCAGCACCGGCTGCGCTGCCACCGGACCGTCGACCGTCGTACTCCACTTCAAATGCGATGGCAATTTGCCGCCGAGCGGGTCGAACGGGAGAAAGCAACTGCGCCGGACGTCAAAACAGAATGTGTTCCAATCGACGTAGTGCGCGACGTACTGGGATGAACCGCTCGGCACGGGCGGAAGCGACGGGCCCGAACCGGATGAAGCGCAGCCCGCAAGCGCCAGCGCCATCCACGCAGGCGCATGCTTCATGCTTGCGCGTGCCTACCAGATCTGGCAGCGCTGCGTCGCGGGTCGAACCATCGGGTCACCCAGCTTGCAGAACCATGCTTTTTGAAATGCCGCCATATTCGCCATGATCGCGTTGATTCGAAACTTGTCGTAGGCGTGCACGTCGGTGCCGGCCAGCAGCCGAATATACTCCGGCCGTTGATTGCTGGCCCAGACTTGCGCCCATCCAAGAAAGAAGCGCTGTTCGGGTGTAAAGCCGTCGATCGTTCGGCGCGGGCGGGCCGCCTGGTACTTCTCGAAGGCCTTATAGGCGATAGTCAAGCCGCCCAAATCCGCGATCTCTTCGCCTTGTACCAGCTTTCCGTTTTCCTTGACGCCCGGCAGCGGCTCAAGGGCGTCGAACTGGTTGACGATGCATTGCGCCTTGGCGTTAAACGCCGTTGCATCTGCGTCGGTCCACCAATTGGTCAGATTTCCGTTGAGGTCGAAGCGGCGTCCCTGGTCATCGAAGCCGTGCGTCGATTCATGGCCGATGACGGCGCCGATGCCGCCGTAGTTGACCGCCATGTCGGCGTTCGCATTGAAGAAAGGCGGCTGAAGAATCCCCGCGGGAAAAACAATTTCGTTGATCGTCGGATTATAGTACGCATTGACCGTGGGCGGCGTCATTCCCCATTCCGTACGATCGACGGTGTGGCCGACCTTTCCTAAGTCGAACGCTGTCTCGAACTTCGCCGAGTTGACCAGATTGGCTGCATACGCATCACGCGTAACACTGTAGGCGCTATAATCTCGCCATTTGTCCGGATAACCGATCTTGAGGGCGAAGGCATCGAGCTTTGCTAGGGCGCGCGCGCGCGTGGGGGGCGACATCCAGTCCAAGTTTCCTAAGTCATCGCGGAGAGTCGCCTTGATGTTCTGCACCATTGACAGCGCCCGTGCTTTGGCTGCGTGTGAAAATGTCTTGCTTACGTACAGCTGCCCAAGCGCTTCTCCCAGATTGCGGTCCGTGGCCTGGGTGCAGCGCTTCCAACGGTCTTGGAGCGCTTGCGTGCCCTGTAAGACCCTTCCGTTGAAGTTGAAGTTTTCATTGACAAACGCGTCCGGCAAAGCGTTGGCATAAGCGTTCAGAACGTGCCAGCGAAGGTAGGCCTTGAGTTCGCCGAGCGGCGTGTTCGCAAGCAGCGTGTCGAGCGCCTTGATATACTCCGGCTGGGAAACGTTGATTTGGCTTGTATCGCTTACGCCGGCAGTTTTGAAGTAGGCGGCCCAATCGATATTCGGCGCCAGCGCTTGCAACCCGGCGAGCGACATCTTGTGATGGGTAAGGTCCGGATCGCGGCGTTGCACGCGCGAAAGTTGCGCCTGCGCCATCGCAGTTTCAATCTTCATGATGGCCGTAGTCTGGCTGTTGCTCGCAGACGCCGCATCGCCCATGAGCTGCAGCATCTTACTCAAGTGCGCCGTAAACTCCGATCGGATTTGTGCCGTGCGGGTGTCGTCCTTGAGATAGTAATCGCGATCGGGCAGACTGAGCCCGGCGGGGTAAAGGCCGATGATCTCGTGCGTGCTGCTGGTAACGTCCGCCTCCGCACCGATGTCGATGAATCCGGCGACACCGGCGGCTCCGAGTTCGGCGAGTTGCGGTGCCATCGTTTGCACACCGGTGATTGAGTCCACCGTACTAAAGAGCGGGTCCAGGGGGCGCGTGCCCAGCCCGGCGATCTTCGTGGTATCCATGCACGATGCAAAGAAATCACCGATTTTTTGCGCGTTGCTTCCGGGCGCCTGGGGATGGGCGGCGGCCGCGACCAGAATGCCGTGCAAGACGTCGCGGTTCTTATCGGCTAGCTTTTGAAAATTGCTGTACGCCGGGTAGGCGGCCGGGATCGGGTTCTTTTTCATCCAGGTGCCGTTGGCGAACTGATAAAAATCCTGGCAGGGCTTGCACGTGCGGTCTAAGTTGGTCAAGTCTATTCCACTGGAAAGCGCAGCTGCGCGCGCGTGCTGGTTCACGGCTGCCAGCGCAAGCACGGCCAAGACGGCGGCCGTGCGCAGCGCGGCTGAAAGAGGCAAACGCATGGGAAACCCTCGCTTTTTTTAGTGCGGGGCGCAGCAGTATGCGGCGCTGCGCGTCGCACTATGCTTTCTCTTCGCGGCGGCGGCGGCCTTGGCAGAAGCGGAGCGGTATGCGGCCGGGGCGGCGGTATGAAATCCCGCCGCCATAATGGGGGTGGCCGTTGCGATGTTGCTGCTAAAGCGCGCGAACAGGGCGGGATCCGAACTGAATTCGTCCTGCAGCAAGGAGATGCGGTGCTGATCGGTTGGGTGGTCGGAGAGTGCTTCGATGTGTCCGCCGCCTTTGGCTTCGAAGTTCTTGAAAAGCCACACCATGCCCCACGGATTAATTCCCGCCTGCGCGCAGGTTATCGCACCCGTGTGGTCTGCGCTCTCCTCGACGCCGCGCGAGAACCGCAGACCGAAGAGCTGGTCGGTCGTGCCGAGGATAAAGTTTGTGACATTCCCGCCCCCGAGGAGCGCGGAAAGAATGTTGGCGCCTAAGTCGAGATACTGTTGCTTCTGCGCCAGATGAACGACGTCGTGATGGATCGTGTGCGAGGTTTCGTGGCAGAGTACCCCAGCGAGCTCTTCCTTGTTTTGCGCGAAGCTCATCATTGAATCGGTAACGTACACGTTCCCGCCCGGCACGGCGAATGCGTTCGGCTGGCTTTCGTGCACGAGAATGAAATGGAAGGGCGCGTCATACTGCGCGTCGGCCACTCGCTTTATCCGGTTCCCGATCGGATTGAGTATGGCGTAGTAGGGCGAGCTGGTGATGATTTCGCCTTTTTGCTGCAGCTGCTGGTAAACTTGCTGGCCGATTTGCTGCTCCTGCTGATCGGCCTCCGCCGGCAGGGTAAGCGCCGCGCTCAGCGCGCACGCCAGAAGAACGCCTAGAAATTTAATCATTCCGTTTCAACCTCGTGCGTGTCCGTGTACCCCGTTCAGTGCTAAAAACGCAGCGCGTCGTGTATTCGTTTTGGAAAGCTACAGAGCGGCTGGTTGCGGCGTCTCCTAATGGACCAAGAAGCCGACTAGCAACAGCGCTACGATGTTGAGCACCTTAATCATCGGATTGATGGCCGGTCCGGCCGTGTCTTTGTAGGGGTCGCCTACCGTGTCACCCGTGACCGCGGCTGCGTGCGCGATCGATCCCTTGCCGCCGTAATTTCCATCTTCAATGTACTTCTTTGCGTTGTCCCAGGCCCCGCCGCCGCTCGTCATCGAGATGGCCACAAACAGGCCGGTGACAATGGAACCGACCAGAATGCCTCCCATCATTTGGGCGCCCGCGTTGCCTTTGAGCACGTTGAAGACGGTCAACAAGACGACGATAATCGGCACGCCGACGGGAATGAGAGCGGGCAATACCATCTCCTTGAGAGCCGCACGCGTTACGATGTCCACGGTCGTGCCGTAGTCCGGCTTTGCCGTGCCTTCCATGATGCCGGGAATCTCGCGGAACTGCCGGCGCACCTCTTCGACCACTGCGCCCCCGGAACGCCCGACCGCTTCCATCGACAACGACGAGAATAGGTACGGGAGTAGTCCGCCGATGAGCAGGCCCGTTAGCACGTAGGGTTCGCCAATGCCGAAGGTCGGCAAGTGGGTCGCGCACGCGGCGCCCGCGGTGGCGTGACACTTATTGCTGAGCTCCTGCAAGAAGGACGCGAAGAGGACGACCGCGGCCAGCGCTGCCGAGCCGATGGCGTAGCCCTTGGTGACGGCCTTCGTCGTGTTCCCGACGGCGTCGAGCGGGTCGGTGACACCGCGAACCTCCTCCGGAAGGTCGGCCATCTCGGCGATTCCACCCGCATTGTCCGTAATGGGACCGAAGGAGTCGATCGCGACGATGATGCCCGCCATCGAGAGCATGGCCATCACCGCGATGGCGACGCCGTACAGTCCCGCCAGCGAGAATGAAACCAGGATACCGACTACGATCACGATCGCTGGGAGTGCCGTCGCCTGCATCGAGACGGCAAGACCGCTGATAATGTTAGTCGCATGCCCGGTCACCGAAGCGCTCGCGATCCGTTTCACGGGCGAGAATTGCGTGCCCGTGTAGTACTCGGTGATGTACGTGATGAGACCGGTGATGATCAGCCCAATCAATGCGCAGACGAAGATTCCCCACGATGTAACGTTATGCTGCAGCCCCAGAACCGAACCGCGAATCCCGTCCGGAAACTCGCGAGCCGTGAGAAAGTAAAAGAGAATCGCCGAGATGACGGCAGCGATGACTAAGCCGCTGTACAGCGCGCTCATGATCTTGCCGCGCGCATTGTTGCCCATTCGTACGAAGAAGGTCCCGATGATCGAAGCGACGATCGATGCCGCACCCAGAACGATCGGGAAGGTGACCGCTCCCGGCATGACTTTGCCGAGCAGCAGATGGCCGAGAAGCATTGCTGCGACCGTCGTGACAACGTATGTTTCAAAAAGGTCGGCCGCCATGCCGGCGCAGTCGCCCACATTGTCGCCGACGTTGTCCGCGATGACCGCCGGATTGCGTGGGTCATCCTCCGGAATGCCGGCTTCCACTTTTCCGACTAAGTCCGCGCCCACGTCGGCGGCCTTGGTGTAAATGCCGCCCCCCAACCGCGCGAACACGGAGATTAGCGAACATCCGAATGCCAACCCGATCATCGCTTCAAGTGAGCGTGCCTGGTCCCCGGCGTTCAAGGTCAAGAGAATCCAGTAGTAGCCGCTTACCGCCAGCAGACCCAGCCCCACGACGAGCAGCCCCGTAATGGCACCGCCGCGAAAGGCAACTTGCAGTGCCCGAGAGAGTCCATCGCGCGCAGCTTCGGCCGTGCGCACGTTGGCGCGCACCGAAACGACCATGCCGATAAAACCCGCGGCGCCCGAGAGAACGGCGCCTACGAGGAAGCCGATCGCGGCTTGCCAGCCCAGCGGGGGTGCCACGGCGATGATAACCGCCAGGATTACGGCAACGACTGCGACGGTGGTGTACTGGCGCGTCAAGAACGCCATGGCGCCCTCTTGGATGGCCTGCGCGATCTCTTGCATGCGCGCATTGCCTGCGGGCTGGCGCAGAATCCAGCTGATTAGGTACCCGCCGTATAGGATCGCAAGGATCCCCGCCAGCAGGCCTGCATAAATGGCCCACGAGGTAGCAATCCCGGTCGTTACAGTCATCACTTTCCTTTTATCAAGATGCGAACAGCACGAAAGAACGGCCCTGCATGGGCCGGGCCCTCCCGTGGGCGCTGGCGAGCGGGCAAGTTTGGGCCCCCGGGGAAGCGAGTCCTGTTCGATCCGAGCGCATAGGCCGGCCGCGACTGGGTACGATAAGCGCCATGACGACAGCAACGAAGGTAGACCTCACCCAGCACGCGCCGCGCAGTCCGTTCGAAGAGCTCGACGGGATGATGCTTGCGCCGCGCGCGATCGACAAGGCGCGCGCCCATTTGTCCAACACGTTAGGCGAGTACGCCTACTGCAGTTGCCCGGTGAACCGCATGCTCTTCGACGCCCTCAGTGTGACCGAGGATGATTTCTTGGAAGCCGTGCGCACGGCGCCCGACGACCAAGCGGTGGCTTCGTGGATTCACGAGCGCGTGCGTCCGGATCCGGCCAAGATCGCTGAGCTGAACGAGCGGGTTACGCACGACTCGCACCTTAAAGAACTCGATAAAGAAGAAGGCCGCGACTAGCGGCCTCTTTCTTTACAACGGGCGCGGGTGCGCGGCCGGTCTTCGGTTGAAGGGCGTCGCGCCAGCGGGCAAGGTTCCTATCGCGATGGCGATTGGATTTCTTCCCAGGAAGATATCAAATAGACGGCGCGGGCCGGCCGGGTCGACAATTGAAGCCGCTCCCTGGCCGTTGGTGCCGGGTACGGCGCCGTAATCGAGGACGTACAAGACCGTCCCGTCGTCGCTGTATGCAGCGCCAACCGGATACATCGTTCCGGATTGTCCGCACGTGGTACCGATTAATGCGGTGCATGATACGAGCCCCCAACCGTTCCCTGGAGAGAAGGTGATTTTGTAGAGCGCGTTGCTGGATCCAACGGCCCACGCAGTGCTTCCGGCCCCGGGCGAAACGGCAATTGCGTTGGGCGCGATCACGAACTGGTCTGCAAGCGTTCCAGCGATTGATGTGTAAAAACCGGGGGAAGGCCCCAGGTCGAGCGTGTCCATTCCGGGCGAGCCGATTTCCCTCAGCAGAGCCGTTCCTTTGACGCCGGTTCCGACGGGACTGTGCGCTATTGCGAACACCGGGCCCGAGGGTTGGGATGAGGCCACCGGGTTTGGATCGAGGGTGCTATTTTGGTTGGTCAAAAACCGGACGGTTGGCCGCGCAGCAAATCGTTCGGCGATCAACGTTTGCACGCCGGCGGTGGCCGGATCGAACGTAGAAATCCCCGTGGGGAAACTTCCGGGATCGATTCCACTAACTTGGACCACACTGCTCTCAGTAGCCGTGTCGAAGATCTCAACCTGGTCGGAAGTGCCGCTTTCCGTTGCGTACAGGAATCGGCCGTCTGGCGAGAGCGAGAGCCCCCAGGGATGCAAGCCGTGGGTATCGATGGCGTTCCGAAACGTGTTGGTCGACGCGTCCATTACGACGATGTGATTCTGGGCGAAGTCGGCGATGAAGACCTTGAACGGCGCGGTGTGCGCATCAAACACGATGCCGACGGGCTGCGTTAGATTGCCCTGCATGTCAAAGTTCTGCACTTGCGTCGAGCCATTGCGGAGATTGGCTTGCGCTTGATCGAAAACCGAAACGGTGCCCTCACCGAAATTCGACACGTAACCGTACGGGCCGCCGAAAGTAACCTTTTCGCCGCAGAAAGATACGATTGGTAAATTGCTTACGGCGGTCGCCAAACCACGTGCTTTGGTGTCCCAGCTCAGCGAGGTGTTCTCGGCCGGGCTGGTGATCATCGTGGTTCCAAGGGAGATGTGGAGGGGGAGGGGCGACGCTCCCGTGACTCCGACGGTAAAGGACGGCGTGTAGGGCGGGCTCAAGAAATTGCCGTCCGCATCAACGGGGAAGAAGGCAAAGTTCATCGTTCCGCTCGTGCCCGTAAGCACCATCTGATCGTTGGGCGCGGGGCATACTTGGGTGGCAATTCCCGAGAGTGTGATGTTTACCGTGTTGGTGGCATTCGCAACGATCGTTACGGTAACCGGCGGTACCGTCGTGGCGATCTTATTCCCGCCAGCGTCTTTGCCATCGAAAAGGTCCGCCACAATCGTGTCGGTCCCCAGCGGAAGTGGGATGGTAATGAAGTACAGCGACTGGTTGGAATTCAGATTCACCGTGGACGCCACCATGCCGTTCACCGTGAATCTTATGGACATGGCCGTCGGAGGAATGTTCAAAGGTTTGGAGAGCTTCGCAAAGCGCTTTGCTAGCTGCTTGGATGGCTTAAAATAGTTCGGGAGCTTGACGGCAATGGTGGCCGCAGCTTTCGGTCCCGGAAGTCCCGGATTGGGCGTGACGGTAATGGGTAAGGACGTTGGCGCGCCGCCTCCGCCCCCGCCGCAGCCGGCGAGCAATCCGGCAAAAAGAAATGCGCTTACGACGCCAATGTTGCAGCGGCGACTTGCCATGAAATTGCCTCCCTGTCCTCTGGCCCTCACTTTATTATCGGGCCAAATGGGATGGTACATTGGCTGCCCGCTTTCCTCTTCACGTCATCCTGTATAGAGGCTGCGTCGCTTACAATTTCTTCCATTAGTTGATTCCCGCGGTGATTGGCTCGCCCTTAAGAAGACGCAAAAAGAGTATCCCGAGGGTTGGGTTGCCGGTGATAAGCTGCACGGGACCGATCTTATCTGCGGTGAGCTTGAGTCCATTAGTAAGCGCCTGGTACATAATGATGCTTGGAAAGCCGATGGTCGCATAGCCTGCTTCGGCGCGGAAAAAGATGCGCAAGTTACTCAGGCACACCTCTCCTGGCGTCCATTGCGCAACGTCCTGGATTTCGGAGTGGCCGCGTATTCCTCCAGCGCGAACGCGCACACCATGTAACCCAGGAACGGGCACCGAGACGCCTTGATACCCGGATTGCCAACCCCGTACATGCTCCACACTGCCATACTGAACCGGGCCAGCTTCAAAGAGTATAAGGCACAGAACCCCGGCGCAGCCCATGCTTACCCACCGCATCTTCGATGATTTCGATTTATCCACAGTTCACACAGATTCCACAGCGCCACCATGCTGGCAGTCCCATGTTAGAATATGGAAGAGTCGAACACCTGTCCGCTCCGGGCCGGGTAGTCGCGAGACCGGACGGGCCCAGGTCAAAAGGCCATGGACGCCGAGAAGATACGAAGCCGGTGTTGAAGTTCTTCGTCTCTCGGATGGTGCGCCTGGTTTCGGTCCTTATCGCCATCACGGTGGTGAGTTTCTTATTCTTGAAGCTCATTCCGGGTGATCCGGTAACGGTGCGCCTCGGAGAGCACGCCTCCGCCCAGCAGGCGGCGGCACTTCGGGCCGCGCTCGGGTTGGACAAGCCTTGGTACCAGCAGCTGCGCATCTACATGCTGCATGCCGCCCGCGGCGATCTGGGAACCTCCCTGGTCGATCAACAGCCCGTGGCGCAGAAGCTGGCCAGTTACTTTCCGGCGACGGTCGAGCTTGCACTGGGTGCCATGGCCGTGGCGGTGATGTTTGGTGTCCCGTTCGGTATCTTGGCTGCCATGCACGCCCGATCGGTGCTGGATGCAGCCACGATGAGCTTCGCCTTGCTGGGGGTTTCCATTCCGGTGTTTTGGCTTGGGTGGATGCTCGTCTACCTTCTTAGCGTGGTGCCCTCGCACTTCGGGATAAATCTTTTCCCGATTTCCGGCCGGATCTCGCTGATGTATACGATACGCCCGATCACGCACTTGGTTATTGTGGATGCGATCCTGCAAGGAAATTTGCGCGCCGCGCTGGATGCACTCTGGCATCTGGTGCTCCCGGCCCTCACGCTTGGCACCATCCCGCTTGCGATCGTCGCCAAGATCACGCGCAGCGGAATGCTGGACGTGATGCGTAGCGACTACATCCGAACCGCTCGCGCGAAGGGACTCTCGGAATGGACGGTCATAACGCATCACGCGCTTCGCAATGCGCTGGTCCCGATTTTGACCATCATCGGCCTGCAAACCGGATTGCTGCTAGGTGGGGCCGTACTGACCGAACACATCTTTGCGTGGCCGGGTGTAGGTCGCCTGGCCTTCGATGCGATCTCCAACCGCGATCTGCCGCTTATCAATGGTTGCGTGCTGCTCTTTGCAGCGGTTTTCGTGATTGTCAATACGGTTGTCGACTTGCTCTACGCAGCTGCGAATCCACGAATACGCTACGGGACGTGAGACACGTCATCGCGGCCCGTGAGCTCTCACGGGAAGAAATTGTCCACAAGTATCTTCATTTGGTAAAGTATGTCGCGGGACGAATCTTCGTGAACGTTCCGTCGAACGTTGAGGTCAACGATCTGATCAATGACGGCATTTGGGCTTAATCGATGCCATCGAGAAATACGACGACGAACGCGGCGTGAAGTTCGAAACCTACGCCATTACGCGCATCAACGGAGCGATTCTCGATGCACTGCGGGCGCTGGACTGGGTTCCGCGTGGCGTGCGCCAGCGCGCGCGAACTGGAACGGGTGTACCAGGAATTGGAAGTGGAATTGGGGCGCGCTGCCAGCCCAGAGGAAGTCACAGAGCGAATGGGTTTATCCGTCAAGGAGCTCGATGTGCTGATGCAGCGCATGCGTGCAACGTCGATGCTCTCGCTGGAAGAGTTTCTGCCCAACGACAAGGGCCACGAGATTCCGTTGGCCGACACGCTCAAAGATACGGCGATCGATGTCCCGCGCGCGGTGGAATCGCGCGAAATTCGCGCGTCGCTCATAAAGGCGGTCGGCGAATTGCCGGCCCAAGAGCGCGCGATCATTTCGCAGTACTACTTCGACGGACTGACGCTCAAAGAGATAAAACGCGCGCTTGGCGTTTCGGAATCCCGCGTCTTGCAGGTCCACGCGCAGGCGGTCTCCGTCTACGGAGCAAGCGTCAGATGCGCGCGGACCTTGGCTACCGTGAGGGCGATCCTCGATCAAGCAAAAGTACCTCCGCAAGCCGGATGGCGGCTCCCAAGTCCTTAGCCTGAATCGAACAGGAGTTCGATTTCCGGCAGCCGAAGGGGCCTTTCCGTGAGCTTCTTCGGCAAGATTCGCGCGGCATTTGGGCGGTCTCAGCAGACCCTCGCGGGCGTGCAGAAACTTGGTCGAGCGCGCAAACCGATCGACTCGCTTTTTTGGGACGAGTTCGAGGATCTGTTGCTGGCGGCAGATTTCGGCGTTCCGACCACGCAGAAAATCCTTTCCGGACTGCGCACGGTCAGCAAGCAAGAGTTATGGCGCACGAGCGACCAAGCCGTGGCGCGCTTCCGCAAAGACGTGGAACGATTTCTCGACCTGCCGCATGCCGAGCTCAATCTCTCCGCACCTCCGGTTGTCATTCTGCTGGTGGGCGTGAATGGCAGCGGCAAGACCACGACGGCCGGGAAGCTCTCCAAAATGCTGCGTGACGGTGGAAAGAGCGTTGCGCTGGTGGCCGCTGATACGTTTCGCGCGGCCGCCGCCGAGCAGTTGGGCATCTGGGCGCAGCGCACCGGAGCGCAATTCGTGCGCGGAAAAGAGGGGGCGGATCCGGCTTCGGTGGTTTTCGACGGGCTGCGAACGGCGATGGCCCGAGGCGTGGATGCGATTTTGATCGATACCGCCGGGCGTTTGCAGACCAAGACGAATCTGATGGAAGAACTCAAGAAGATGCAGCGCATCATCGAGCGTGAAACCGGAAAGCCGCCGGCGGAAACGCTGCTGGTCGTAGACGGCACCACCGGGCAGAACGCCATTTCGCAAGCCCGCCTCTTTCACGATGCTACGAAACTCTCGGGCGTGGTGGTCACCAAGCTCGATTCGACCGCGAAAGGGGGCGTGCTGGTGGCTATCGTCGACACCCTCGAGATTCCGGTGAAGTTCGTCGGGCTGGGCGAATCGGCGCAAGGGCTGCGTCCTTTTGCTCCCGCGGAGTTTATCGACGCCCTCTTTGAAGACGAGGAGCTCAATGCGCCCGTCTAAACTTCAGTGCCACAAGGGTGGCATTTATGCCCGATACCATGACCGCGCATCGCACGCTACTCACGAACGGAGAGAACGCTAATGGCTACCCAAGACGAACGGCAGATTGCCCTCAACAATGCTCTCGCGCAGATCGAGCGCCAATTCGGCAAGGGCTCGATCATGAAGATGGGAGATTTTCAAGAACGGATGGCCTTCGAGGTGGTCCCCTCGGGCTCCATCGCTCTGGATTTGGCGATGGGCGTCGGCGGTTTTCCGCGCGGGCGCATCGTGGAGATTTACGGCCCGGAGTCGGGCGGCAAGACAACACTTGCGCTGCACGCGATCGCCGAAGCACAGAAGGGGGGAGGTACAGCGGCCTTCATCGACGTGGAACACGCACTGGATCCCACGTATGCGGCGGCGCTGGGGGTCGACCTCGACAACCTGCTGGTTTCGCAACCCGATACCGGTGAGCAGGCGCTCGATATCGCGGAGATGCTCGTGCGCAGCAACGCCGTAGACGTCGTGGTTGTCGATTCGGTGGCCGCACTGGTAACCAAAGCCGAACTCGAAGGCGACATGGGTGACGCGCACGTTGGACTTCAGGCGCGCTTGATGTCGCAGGCCTTACGCAAGCTCACCGCAGCAATCTCACGATCGAAAACCGTCATGGTCTTTATCAACCAGCTCCGTGAAAAAGTCGGCGTCATGTTCGGCAGCCCGGAAACGACTTCCGGCGGGCGCGCGCTTAAGTTCTACGCATCGATCCGTCTGGATGTGCGCAAGCTCGAACAGATCAAGATCGGCAACGACGTCGTCGGAACGCGCACTCGCGTCAAGGTCGTTAAGAATAAGGTTGCTCCGCCCTTCCGCCAAGCGGAGTTTGATATTACCTACGGGCGCGGCATCTCCAAGATGGGTTCGATTCTGGACGTGGCGCTCGAGCGCAACGTCGTCGGCAAGAGTGGCTCGTGGTACACCTATGGTGAAACGCGCATCGGCCAGGGGCGAGAGAATGCAAAGGCCTATTTGGAAGAGCATAACGATCTAGCCGATGAGATCGCGGCCAAGTTGCGCGAAGTTTTGGGCCTAACCGTCTCAAAGAATGGAACGGCGGCCCCAGCCATTGCGGAGTAGGCGATGGCAAACGCTCGGGTGACGGCGTTGCGCATGCTGGCGCAGCGTCGCCTGAGCGAATTCCAATTGTGGCAACGCCTGGAGCACAAGGGCTTCTCGGAGCATGACGTGCGCGCGGCCGTCGAGGCGTGCAAGCGTGACGGCTATGTTGACGATCGACTTTTTGCGGAACTCTTCGTGGAGCAGAAGCGAAAAGCGGTGGGCGACGTGCGCATGGTGGGCGAGCTCGTGAAACGGGGCGTCGGTCGCGACGCCGCGCGTGCGGCGGTTCGGGGTGCCGGCCGTGACGAGCAGGCGCGCATCGAGAGCGCAATCGACAAACTCTTTCGCACGAGATCAACCTTGAGCTACCCGAGCGCGGCGCGTGCGCTCGAGCGCCTTGGTTTCCCCGCCGCACTGATTTACTCTCGCCTTCGCGAGAGGGCCGAGGCGAGTACGCGATGACAGGCGTGTAGTATCGAGTAGTGAGCCGGGCCGTCCCATCCGGCAAAGAGCAATCCACGCAGTGATAGCCTACGCTATCTAGAAAAGTAACGGGCCGTGGAAAGGCAGAATATTAGAAGATGAAAAGACGCTTGCCGCGCAATCATGGTCTCGTGCAATCTCTGGCAGTTGCTGTTTGTGTGCTCCTTACTGGCTGCAATAGTGGGCCCGCTCTGCATCTCCAACATAGCGGT
Source organism: Candidatus Meridianibacter frigidus (assembly GCA_003243975.1). GTDB lineage: Bacteria > Vulcanimicrobiota > Vulcanimicrobiia > Vulcanimicrobiales > Vulcanimicrobiaceae > Meridianibacter > Meridianibacter frigidus. The sequence continues at coordinate 21,465 of QHBJ01000017.1, forward strand.
ACCGCTAACGGGAAAATACATGAGTTCGGCCGCGCTCATCCGCACCTGAAAACTTCGACACTTCGGACATCAAGCTATTCTGATCGACATATCAAATCGGCAGACGGCGATAGGGAGTGGGGATATTCCAGCATTGCTGTTTATTGCCGGGTACTGACTGCAGTGCCTCCGTTGTCCGCTAGCCAAATCGATCGCATTCCGGGAGTGAGCACGCTGAACGATGGTCTGAAGGTTGTCGTTGTAGAACGAAGGCGTGCTGATGTGGCATGCGTGAGCCACCGTTTGGGGGATCAGTCGATGGCGAAAATTCGCGATC
>QHBJ01000016.1 GCA_003243975.1 Candidatus Meridianibacter frigidus
ATTTGATGCTAAAAACCTGAATGCACTTCGCGGGGTGATAGCCCTGATGAGGGAAAGGTCTTTAATCCTGTGCACGGCTTGCAAAAGCAGGCCGACGAAGATCCGGAACGGGCCGCCGACCCTTCTTGACTGCCCTATTGACTCCGAATGGGACGAATAGAGGCGGCCTTGCGCGAGCCCTGCGGACGGAAAACTAGCTTTTTTCCATATTCCGCAGCACTTTCTCCACGGCGATCGCGTCCGGTGGCCTGAATCTACTTTGCATGTTACGCGTGGGCGCTCGCTGTGTTTTGCCTAGTAGTACCAAAAGGCGCAGAATGTCAAGGTCGGCCCGGCATTAAATCCGATATGGCATTCCGCACGAAATCGCACACCATTGCGGTTTTCAGCTCAGTTCAGTGTTCGAAGAAACAGCCCAGGATTCGCATTCCAAAGCGATTGAATGCTTGGAGCTCGCTGGTTCGACCACTAGCTTCGTCTGTTCGCGAAGTTTACGCGCATTGCGCAGCGCTTCCCAAGTTGCATTGCTGCATTAAAGAGAGCAGCCTCCGAATAATCAAGGGCTGCTCAAAAAGATGGCGACGTTGAAGGGACTCGAACCCTCGACCTCCGCCGTGACAGGGCGGCGCTCTAACCAACTGAGCTACAACGCCACGCGCTCGTGACGGCTGCCATTATACCATTCGCCTGCCGGCGTACCCTCCCCGGTCAAAGGGCCCACTTTGCTCTTCGTCGCACGTTCGCTTCTCGAAGAAAGGAATCCCAAATGGCTTACGCGTTCACCCAAGATTTGCCGAGCACCAAAGATATGTACCTGGCGATCAGCCGCGAGGTCGGCGATCAACCACCCAAAGGGATGATCATGCACCTTGCATTTGAGATTGAAAGCGGCATGCGCATCGTCGACGTCTGGGAAACCGAAGCGGACTTCGATCGCTTTGCGGAACGCCTACGTCCCATCCTTGACAAAGTGCTCCAAGCCGCCGGCGTAAGCCGCGAGCAAATGGGCGAGCCCGACACTCAAGACATGACGCCGGTGGAAATCTTCGTGCCGAGCATAGGCAAGCGCTTATTCTAAACGCCGGCCTGATATCTGGGCACGGTTGGGATTGAACCAACGACCCCCCGCGTGTGAAGCGGATGCTCTCCCACTGAGCTACGCGCCCGTTTGAACGGTCGCATTTAAACGCTCCGCCTTGCACCGCCTCTCTGCGAAAACGCGCTAAACGGGGTACAAGATGCGGCATGCAGCTGCTGACCCTCGGCCACGGCACCGCCTCGCAGGACGAACTGGCGGCGCTGATCCGCGCAGCAGAGATCGCCCAAATCGTGGACGTGCGCACCGTTCCCAAAAGCGCGCGGCACCCGCAATTTCGGCGTGAAGCGATGGAGGCATGGGTTCCGCAGGGCGGCGGCGCTGCGTACGCGTGGGAGCCGGAGTTGGGCGGATTCAGGCGGCCCGCGGAGGACTCGCGCAACGCTGGCCTACGCCATCCGGCCTTTCGGGGCTATGCCGATTACATGCAAACCGAAACATTTCGGAAAGCCATCCAGCGCATGCTCGAAATTGCCCGTGCGAAGAAAACCGCCGTGATGTGCTCCGAATCATTGTGGTGGCGATGTCACCGCCGCCTGGTCGCCGATTATGCTGTTTTGGTTGAAAACGTCGCGGTCGAGCATCTTTTTCATAACGGAGCGCTCAAGCCGCACGTGCCGACACCCGAAGCCCGCGTGATCGATCGCCAGCTGGTATACGAGCACGCCGCCTGAGCACCTCGCCTCAGATCGATACCGCGAACGATCCGGCGGATGCAGCTAAGGCCGCCGGCTTGCGCCATGTCACCGACGAGATGCCCGGCATCACGCGCAAGCTCGCCGGCAAGCGCTTCGTCTTCTTCCATCCGGGCGGCAAGCGCATTACTGACAAGCACGAGATCGAGCGAATTCGAGCGCTCGCTGTGCCGCCGGCCTATACTCATGTTTGGATCTGTCCGATCTCCAACGGCCACCTACAGGCCACCGGGCGCGACGCGCGCGGGCGCAAGCAATATCGTTACCACCGCCGTTGGCGCGAGGTGCGCGACGAAAATAAGTTTGGGCGCATGATCGCCTTCGGGAAAACCCTACCAAAAATTCGCAAGGCGGTACATCGCGATCTGAAGCTCCCCAGGTTGCCCCGTGAAAAGGTTCTCGCAGCAGTGGTGCAGCTACTGGAAACCACCCTCATTCGAGTTGGCAACGAAGAGTACGCCAAAGCCAACCGCTCGTATGGGCTTACGACGCTCAAGAACCAGCATGTCGAGGTGAAGGGATCGACGCTGCGTTTCAAGTTTAAGGGCAAGAGCGGCATCAAGCACGCCATCGACCTTCACGACACACGCTTGGCGAAGATCGTGCGCGAATGCCGCGATATTCCGGGCCAGGAGTTGTTTCAGTTCGAGGACGATGATGGCAATCATCAGGCCGTCACTTCGCAAGACGTCAACGACTACATCCGCGCGATCTCCGGGGATGATTTCACCGCCAAGGATTTTCGCACGTGGGTCGGTACGGTCGCATGCGCGATGTTGCTGTGCTCTTATCCGCCCTTTGAAAATGCCATGCAGGCAAAGAGTAATGTCGTCGACGCCATCAAGCAAGTTTCAGAGCGCCTGGGCAACACGCCGTCGGTTTGCCGCAAATGCTATGTGCATCCCAGTGTGATCGAACGCTACATGGACGAGGGTGCGCTCTCGGAGATGCCCCAGGCCGTAGCCGAATCTCTGAAGAAGCCGGCAACCGTCCTGCTATCCGAAGAGAGAGCCGTGTTGCGCCTTTTGCAGAAAAGTGCTAAGGAAGCGGGTCCGGGCCGCACGGCCAAACTGCTTCGCAAATCACTCCCCCGCGCCAAACGGAAGGCCGCATGAATCCGATCATCATCCTCGCTGCTGCCACTGTTATAAGCTCACGGGCGCCAGCAGCTCCAACGTATGCGATGGCGCACCATGCAGTGAGCACGAGCAGCTCCAATGCGCAGGCGCTATTCGATCGAGGGCTCACACTCTACTACGCCTACAACGGCGCCGAGGGCGTGCATGTGTTCCAGCAAGCAGCCGCTGCCGATCCAAAGTTGGCGATCGCGTACTGGGGCCAGGCGCTAAGTTACGGCCCGGACATCAATAACCGGATTGACGAGGCGCACTTCAGCAAAGCGCACGAGGCTATTGCTTCCGCGACCCCTCTCGAAGGGTCGGCGTCACCGGAGGAACGCGCATTAATCGACGCAATGGCGCTGCGCTATGCCGGGGACTGGGGCAGACATGAGCGCGATGAAGCCGACTACCGCAACGCCATGAACGCGCTCGCCGCACGCTATCCGACCGATGACGATGTCGCTGCGTTGGCTGGCGAAGCCGACTTTGAAGACTCGCCCTCATTGTGGATCAAGAACTCGAGCTTGCCTGAGCCAAGTGGTTATGCTCCGCAGATCGCCCGGCTGCTAGATGGCATTGTAGCGCGCAACCCACAACACGTCATGGGCAACCATCTTTTGGTGCACGTTTTTGAGCCATCAACCGATCGAAGCCGTGCCGTGCTGGGAGCCGCGCGGCTGGATGCGATGAGCTTTGCGCCCGAGGGCGAGCATCTCGCTCACATGCCGGCGCATACCTGGGTCGATGTCGGCGACTATGCCAAGGCGGTGGCCTCGACGAAGCGCGCCGTTGCGCTGTTCCACACGTATCTGGCCAGCGTTGGTACCGATGTGCCGCACGCTGGCTATCTCGGCCATGACCTTGAGGTCGGCTTTAGTGCGGCCGCGATGATGGGCGATTCCGAAAATGCGCAGCTGTTCGCCCAAGAGATCGACCAAAACCGAACCCGTTCCGGATCGTCTGCCTTCTACCGCTTGGTGCTCGATGCGCGCATGGAAAATTGGAACGCCGTAATCAGCAATTCGGCAAACACAAGCATTCCTGGCCATCTCTTGCGGGCGCTGGCATACGCGGAAACCGGCGACCCGCTAAACGCGGACCGGGAGGTGAGCAGGGTGCCAAACGATCCAAGTGACCGCAGCCAGAACCGCAACATGCTGCAGATGGTGCGCGGGGCCGTCTCCGCACTTCATGGCGATGGGACAAAGGCAACGGTATACTTTGAGGAAGCCCTCGCCGTCGAACAGCAAAGCTTTCGAGGCGAGGATCTTCCGATGCTCTTCACCTCCGAGATCGCAGGGCGCTCGTTTATGCGCCTCCACGATTATCAGCGGGCATACGATTGGTATGCGCAGGCGGCAAAGCGCTATCCCAACGATCCGCGCGCGTATCTGGGCATCGCACAGTGCTTAGCGAAATTGGGTCGTTCGCCCGAAGCGAGGGCCGCATATGCCGCTTACAAAGCTCATTGGGTAGGCCCGCTCGCACCGGAGTCTCCGTAGATGGCGGCTACGGTTACTCCGGGCAAGCGGTGAGCGCGAGAAACACCCTCTAGTTCTTCTCGCGCACAGCGTGGGCAAAGACCGCCAGCCGTTCGCTCATGTTAAGCGCGCTCCCGGCGATGCGGTTGCGAAGTGAGAGTGACCGTCCACGCAAGCTGTGCCGGTGCAAGCGCGTCCGCGCCGCCTCGGAAAGCAGTTCATCGCGGCGCGCACGGCTCTGGTTGTAGATCCAGTTGTACATAACGCCTCTGTAATTCAAGAAAAAGTGCAAATAAAAAGACCTCCGAGTTATCGCGGAGGCCTTCAGTCGGCAGTGGAACGCGCGCTTTCGCTACGTTCGACCGTTCTCTGAAGGGCAAGCTCCGCCCGGCGCGCCCATGGTAAGGCGCGCAGGAATAACATTGATCTGCGAATTCATGATGCTGGTAATTTTCTTCACTGTTACTCCTTTCTACGACGGAATGCCGCAATGCGCCGGCAAATATTCGACTACTTTACCATGCGCTTTTTCGATTGTCAAACTCAACAGAGGACTAAGCGCCGCAGAGTATTAAGTACACCGCGCGGGTCACAGGGGCGGTTAGCTCAGTGGGAGAGCACTACATTGACACTGTAGGGGTCAGAAGTTCAATCCTTCTACCGCCCACCACTTCCAGTTTGTCAGTTCGAGCTTGTCGAGAACCAGCGATCAACGTTGCTTCTCGACTACGCTTCGCCGCGCTCGAAGTGACACGTGCTTCCCCCTCGACGTTGCTCGGGACAAGCTCAAGCTCAGCATGACACACGGGTGCTTCGACAAGCTTCGCATGACACGAACCAACTCAGAGCCACATGGCGCTAACAAATCGGTGCGTTAGCGCCTCTATTAGGCATATGGAAGACAACGGACTTCGGCCTGCGGCGGCTTTGGTAGATGCCGCTAGAGCAGGCGACGGTGCGGCGATTGAAAGGCTCCTGCGGACGGCATGGGCCCACGCATTTCGGATTTCGTTGATGATTCTGAAGGACCGGTCCCTCGCAGAGGATGCCGCGCAGGAAGCATCAATCTCCGCCGGTTTACAGATTCACCGGCTTCGCGATGGCGCCGCCTTTTCGAAATGGTTTTTCCGCATCACCGTGCGCCAAGCAATCCGGCTTCTGCCGAAAACGCCCGAAACGCTTCCGCTTTCCGAGGTAGCACCTGTGCCCGTCTCCGCGCCATCCGAGATATTGGAGTTACGGACTTCGATCCTCGGGCTACCGCTAGCGCTTCGTGCACCGTTAGTCCTTGCCACCTATTGCGGTTTAACAGGCGAGGAAATCGGCGCACTGCTAAATATCAGCACAGGGGCCGTTCGTTTTCGTGTCTGGCGCGCAAAACAGATTCTTCGAGACCAACTCTTCCCAAAAGATGAAGCCAAGCAGAAAGCGAGCGTCGCAATATGAACATGCCCGAGAGCGCCTTTGATCGCGCAGTCGCCTCGTCCGTTGAGACGCTCAACGTTCCGCCTTTTCCAGCCGTGGGGATTCGGTCTGGCATGGCGCGGCGAAAGCCATGGGGACATTCCTTTCCTCTGAGCGGCCGGTTCGCTGCCGCGGCTGCTCTTTTGGCTTGTTCGGCCGGGCTCGCGTATGGAATGCCAAAGTTATTGCACGCCATCCATTTTATGGTGGGAAATGCAAAGTTCGAAATCATCAGCCCCGGCTCCGTAAGCGTAGGCGAGCGAGAAATGTACGCAGAGCGATCATTTCACGTCCGCTTGCCGGTGGGATGGCCGGCGGGCACGCAGCAAGGCATGGTATGGCGAATGGGTTCACCGGCTGCGCACGCATACATCATCCAATATTTCGGTGCCGGCGAAAACGCAAACGCCAACGCGGTCGTTTTTCTTGAGAAGGCCGATCTCGGAAAAGAATCTCGCAGCGCCATATCCTTCAGAAAGAAGAACGGTGGCTCAATCGGCACTTCGTGGACCGCCGGCGACGAGCGCATCACGCTCCTGTCGCATCACTTCACACAACAAGAGCTTCAGCGCATTCAACGCGCGACTCGATAAGGAGACAATCGTGCTTAGGAATTTTGCCCTCGCGCTCGCTGTGCTTTGCATCGTTGCATCCGGGCCGGCACAAGCCCAATCGCCTGCAACCGCGCGGGCGGACAAGATTGCACGCGTTGAGGACGGCTTAATGACCCTTGTCGCGATTAAAGGCGTGCCGCGCAAGAAATTCACGATGCAAAGCCGCATGGCGTACTATCACGTTCCATCCGTGAGCATCGCCTATTTCAGCGCATCGGGAGTGCGCTGGGCCCGGGCGTACGGCGCCAAAGTCAACGCGCTTTTTCAGGCTGGATCCCTCAGCAAGCCGGTTTCGGCCGTGGGCATCATGCATTTGGTTCAGAATGGACAGCTGAAACTCGATCAGAACGTCAACGACACGCTGCAAACATGGAAAGTCCCCCAGAACGCGTTCACGGCCAAGCGACCCGTAACGCTGCGAGAACTTCTCAGCCATACTGCCGGAACGACCGTTCACGGCTTTGACGGGTACCAGCGCGGTAAGCCCGTACCTACGTTGGCCCAAGTTTTGGACGGAGCTAAGCCCGCCAACTCGCCGCCGATACGGGTCAACTTGCAACCGGCAACGCGGTTTCGTTACTCCGGCGGCGGCTTCGTCATTGCGGATCAACTGGTGTTGGACACCGTTCACGAGCCCTTCGCAAAATTTATGCACGACACGGTGCTTGCGCCCTTCGGGATGACCGACAGCACGTACAAACAGCCGCTTCCTCAGGCGCTATGGACTCGTGCTGCCGTTGGCGTAGACCGCGACGGCAAGCCGTATCCGGGAAAATGGCACATTTATCCCGAGCAAACCGCGGCGGGGTTGTGGACTACGGCCACCGATTTGGCAAAATTTGCGATCCGCGTAAACGCCGCGCTCATGGGACAAGACAGCAGCGTAATCTCCGCGGACACCGCGCGCCAAATGCTAACGCCGGTCAAAGCCGGATACGGGCTCGGTTTCAGCCTCGAAGGCAGCGGACGAACTGCCAGCTTCGGTCACAACGGCTCGAACGCCGGGTTCAACGCGTTCCTTGTCATGCACCGCGGCGGCGACGGCATCGCCATTATGACCGATTCGGACGTTGGCATGCCCCTCATTACTGAAATCGTGAATAGCGTGGCGGCCGCATACGGATGGACCGAGTATCCGCCGATCGAGAAGACTCTCTATCCCCTGTCGCCGAAAAACTACGCGCGGTTTACCGGAACATACAAAGGGCCGGGCGAGATGCTTCACGTGATCGTTCGCAATGGTAGTCTCTACATGATTGGCCACACGCGGCACCTCTTGCAACTATGTCCCGAATCGCCGACGAGGTTCTTCCTCCTTACGCAACCCATCGATATTCAATTCAACGCGGGACCATCGGGCACGATCAGGTCGTTCTCGATTCTGCAATTCAACAACGCGGAGGCAAAAAAAATCAAGTAACCGATCCTTCGACAAGCTCAGCATGACACGTCTGTCGGCTCAGCATGACACGGGGGGCGGGTGTGTTAGTGCGGGGAGCGGGAATCGCTGATGAGTTTTAGATCCAGTTCGGCTTCGCTGCGGTTGTCGGCGTCCGTTCCTTGCTGCATACGTGTGATTGTCTGCTCGGAGACGAATCGTCGGAAGCGCAAGGCCGCGGTCGTAAGTGATCCTGCTGGTGGTGCTGGATTGCAGCCCCGTGCCTGCGCGTATTACGAACGTGCGCTGCAAAGCAATGCTCAGCACTCCGAGGTTGTTTTGCTCCACCGTAAAGTCGTCCGACTCTTCCGAATCCGGCCACGTTTCATGATACTGCCAGTGGTTCTTGGCATCCAGCGGTATCACTTGACTGAAGTTTCTTCCGAGCAGGCGCACCAGCTCCATGGCCTCGACGTTAATCGCCTTGTCGCGTTCGCAAACGAAGTGCGTATTGCCGTACACGATGCAGGACGTCGGCGCAACGCTCCCCCCAACGTCCGCCGTTTCGTTCACCGAGAGCACCATACCGCCGTCGTCACGCACGCCCAGCACGTCGACGCGAATCGTGCCTTCATCGCGGCCATTCTTGCGGGAGTGTTGGATGCCGCTGCCGGCCAGCACGGACGTGCGGGTCGGCCGAGCATTGCTAATTCCGGAGACGTGCTGTGAAAGATCGGCTGTGTAACCAAGATCGAAGTGGTACTCTATGTGGCGCAGGGGCGCTGGACGCGTCTGCCCGGTTGCCATGCAGCCAAGCCCGACGAGCAGCGCCGCAAGCGCCGATTTCATTTGCTTCCGGCGGACGCCAGTGAGTCGGATGCGAGGTTGAGATCGATCTGAATCTCGCTGCGGTTGCTGGTTCCCATTCCTTGCTCCGTGCGCGAAATCGTGTCCACAGAGACTGCCTTAGGCAGTGTGGCCGCGCTGTCGTAGGTGATTTTGCCGTTGGTGGCCGCGGTGTAGCCGCCGGTGAGTTTGAAGACGCGGGCCACTTCGAGCGACATCGTATTGCCGGATGACCCTTTGACCGTGTAGTCCGTCACCTCGGTCCCCTGCGGAGATGTCTGCGTGTACTGCCAGTGTTTGTTTGCATCCAGCGGTTTGGTGCGTCCAAAGTTGCGTCCAAGCAAGCGCAGGAGCTCGAGTTCCTCAGTGTTGACCTTCTTCTCGCTCTCGCAAATGTAGTAGGTGGTTCCGTACACCACGCAAGTCGCGGGCTCTGCACTGCGGCCTTCTTTCCCGGCTTCGCTGATCGAGACGATAAGACCGTCGTCGGGCTGCACGCCCATCACGTCAACGTTAATCGTTCCGCTGTCACGCCCGTTGGTTTTCATGTCGCTGATGCCGGAACCGCCGACACCCGCTCCCGAGCCGTTCATGCCGTTGTCGATTCCAGAAGAATGCATCGTAAGATCCGACGTTAGCCCAATGCTGAAATTGTAGACCAGATACCGAATCGGCTTCGCTTGGTCAGCCGAGGCGGCAGTCCAGGCGAACGAAAATGCGGCAAGCGCCGCAACTATAGAAGTGCGTAAGAAAAACATGCGGTCCCTTTCGATGCCGAGGCGGCCTTAGGCCTGCGTTTCTCCGGCATCGATCTTCGCATAATCCTCATCGGAGAGGGCTATGCCTGCCGCCGCGACGTTCTGCTCCAGATGCGCCAGGGATGACGTGCCGGGGATCGGCAGCATCGCCTGGCTGCGTTTCAGCAGCCAAGCAATTGCGATTTGGTGCGCGCTCGCGTCATACTTGCCAGCCACTTCGGTCAGCATCGATTGGGCCCCAATATCCCCCGCGTCCAGCGGAAACCAGGGAATAAAGACCAGCCTATCGCGTTCGCATACTTCCAACACTGGTTCGCTCTGGCGGTCGGCCGCATTGTAGCGGTTCTGCACGGAGACGATGCGCATCACGGAACGCGCAACCTTCAGCTGCGCTTCGTCTACGTTGGAAACGCCCGCGTAGCGGATCTTTCCTTCATCCTGCAGATCCTTCAATGCGCCGATCTGCTCTTCGTACGGAAGCGTATCATCCACCGAATGCAGTTGGTACAGATCGATCTGCTCGCGCCGAAGCCGCCGCAAGCTGCCTTCGCACGCCTTCTTAATCGAAGCGGGCCTCCCGTCGCGGCCCCACTGGCCCGGTCCGCTGCGAGTGGAACCGCCTTTGGTTGCAATCACTAAATCCGACTGGTACGGATGCAATGCTTGCGCGATCTGCTCTTCGTTGACCCCGGGTCCGTACGCGTTCGCGGTATCGATGAAGTTGATGCCGAGTTCCACGGCGCGGCTCAGAACGCGAAGGGCGTTGTCGGGGTCGGCCGGCGGACCCCACACGCCCGAACCGCACAGGCGCATCGCGCCGAATCCCAAGCGGTGGACGGTAAGATTGTCGCCGATGCGAATGCCGCCGGCGCCACCGGCGTTCACGCGCAAACCAGGGGCCGCGTGGCCAGAGCGGCCAACATAGGCGCCTGTGACATCCACCACTCAGCACGAGCCCATTTCATTAGGCGACCTGCGGCATACAGCCGCCCACGTGCTGGCGTATGCCGTACAAGACCTCTTTCCGGAGGCAAAACCGACCATCGGGCCTTCCATTGAGAACGGCTTCTATTACGATTTCGACCGCGCGCAGCCGTTTACGCCCGAAGATCTGCAGCGCCTGGAGCAGCGCATGCGCGAAATCGTCGATAAGAACTACCCGATGGCCGGCGCCGAAGTCACGCGCGAACAAGCCATCGAGCGCTTCCGCGACAATCCCTACAAAGTCGCGATCGCGCGCGAAATTCCGGCCCGTGAACCGGTAACGCTCTACACTATCGGCGATTTTACCGATCTGTGCCGCGGCGGGCACGCGCACTCCACCGGCGAGATCAAAGCTTTCAAATTGATGAACGTCGCCGGAGCCTACTGGCGCGGCGACGAGCATAACCCGATGCTGCAGCGCATCTACGGTACGGCGTGGCACAGCAAAGACGAACTCTCGCAGTACCTCACGTTTCTCGAAGAAGCGGCGAAGCGCGATCATCGCAAGCTGGGCGCGGAGCTAGATCTTTTTTCGATCGAAGAGGAAGCGGGCGGCGGCCTCATTTTCTGGCATCCCAAGGGCGCCGTTATGCGCGGCATCGTTGAGAACTTCATCCGCGACGGTCTGCGTGAACGCGGCTATCTGCCGGTGATTACCCCACACGTGGTCAGCGAGAAACTCTTCGCGATTTCGGGACATCTGGAAAATTTCGCACATGGAATTTTCGGCCCGCTGGAAATCGAGCAACAGCGCTTTCGCCTCAAGCCGATGAACTGCCCCGGCCACATTCTTATCTACAAGAGCCACGCGCGCTCGTATCGCGAATTGCCGCTGCGCTTCTCGGAGTTCGGCACGGTCTACCGGTTCGAGCGCAGCGGAACGCTTCACGGCCTCACGCGCGCGCGGGGGTTTACGCAAGACGATGCCCATCTCTTCTGCACGGCCGATCAACTGCAGGGTGAGTTTGAACAAACACTCGAGGAAGCGCTACGGTTGATGAACGCCTTTCAGTTTTCGGCATTTGAATACTACTTGTCCACGCGCGAGCCGGCTCTGCGCGCAGACTCCGACGCAGTCGCCGAACGCGCGATCGCAAACGCGCTCGAGAAATTCGAGCTTCCCTACCAGTTCGACGAGGGCGGGGGCGCATTCTACGGGCCGAAGCTCGACATCTACCTGCACGACGCCATCGGTCGCAAATGGCAGTTGGGCACCGTTCAAGTGGATTTCACGCTGCCGGAGCGCTTCGAGCTGAAGTACCGCGGCAACGATGGGCAGGATCATCGACCCGTGATGATCCACCGTGCGCTGGCCGGTTCGATGGAGCGCTTCTTCGGCGTACTGATCGAACACTTCGGCGGAAACTTTCCGGTTTGGATTGCACCCGTGCAAGCGGTGATCGCTCCCATCTCCGAGCACCAACTCGACTATGCGCGCGGTGTGGCCGGCCAGCTGAGCGAGCAGGGTCTGCGGGTCGAGGTCGATAGCTCCAACGAGAAGATCGGGTACAAGATTCGCCACTGGAAAACACAGAAGGTTCCGTACATCCTCGTGGTGGGGAAAAAAGAGGAAGCCGCGGGAACCGTGAACGTCAACGAGCGCGGAGTGGAGGAGCGTCGCAGCGCGACCGTCGCCGGCTTCATGCACGAACTTCAACAAAAGGTGACCGAAAAACGATGAAAGGCTTGCGAGTTGCCGCGCTGCTGGCGGCTATGACGATCGGTGCCGGGTGCCAGGGCAGCTTCGGCGGTGGAACCGGCCTGCCGACCACGATGTCCACGCTCGGGCCGGGGGCGTTAGCCAGCACGACACCGGGGCCGGCGTCGACGGCGTCCGCCGCTCCGCAGCAGCCCCAGAATGCGACGGCCAGCTTTTCGCTCACCGAAGAGGGGCCCGGCTTTACTTGTCCCGCGCTCGACGGCGGCTACAGTTGCGTCGTTCGCCTGAACGTACCCGCACCATCGCCCACGCCCAGCGCTTCGTCCTCGGGCTCGCGCAAAGGCAAGAAACCAACGCCCTCACCGACCCCGTCGCCGACTCCGACACCCACACCGGCGCCCGCGGCTTCTGCATCGCCCGGTACGATCGCTTCGCCCAGCCCTACACCGGCGAGCCCGTCGATGAGTGTGGCCGTCAGTATCTATCCCGCCGACGCTCCGAAAATGGTTATCGTCAGTAAAGAAAAACTTCCGCCGACGGTCGCCGTCATGCGTCTCGCACTCGTGCCGTCGGTCGACTTCACGTTGGACGGCGCGGCTATGGCGCAATTCACGCTTCCGGATACGGAGTTCGGAAACCGGGGCTTCGCTCTGCAGTTCTTCGAAGAAACGGTCGGCAAGAAGAATAAACGGTCGACGCATCCGCTCTACTCGCTGACCAAGTCGCAGCTTGACAAGCAGACGCTTACCTTCTCGCTCAAGCCCCCGAAACTAACCCTCCCCAAAGGGCACAAGTACTTGATGGTGTTGTACGCCGATCAACGCCCCGCCACACCCTCGCCGGCGCCCTCCAGTTCGGTCACGCCACAGGCCTCGCCGGTACTGCAGCCCGATAACCCCGTCCCCGCTCCTTCGTCAACCCCGCAGCCGTGAACGGGGTCGCCGCCGCGCTCACTCCGGCGCAGTGGAAGACCTTTATCGCGAGTTTTCTGGGTTGGACGCTCGATGCGTTCGATTTCTTTCTGGTGATCGTCGTCGTGCCGCATCTCGCCAGAGATTTCGGGCGCAGTGTCACCGATATCGGGCTAGCGGTCACGCTCACGCTGATGATGCGCCCGGTGGGCGCGCTGGTCTTCGGGTGGTTGGGTGACCGCTACGGGCGGCGCATTCCGCTGATGATCGACGTTGCGCTCTTCTCGGTGCTCGAGCTTGCGACGGCGTTCTCGCCGAACTTTACCATCTTTCTGATTCTACGCGTACTCTTCGGCATCGCGATGGGCGGCGAGTGGGGTTTGGGGGCGGCGTTGGCGATGGAAGCGCTGCCGCCGCACCGCCGCGGGCTCTTCTCGGGGATTCTGCAAGAGGGTTATGCGGTCGGGAACCTTTTGGCCAATCTCGCGCTGTGGTTTCTGTTCGCGCGCATCGGCTGGCGCGGGATGTTCGTCATCGGTGCCCTGCCAGCGCTTCTGATCTTCTACATTCGCGCACACGTTCCGGAATCGCCCGCGTGGATCGCAGGTCAAAGCCGGCGCATCGCTTTATCCGGCGATGCCGTGGCACACTCGCTGCGCCGGTACTTCTTTCTTTTCATCTATGCCGTTCTGTTCATGACCGCGTTCAATTACATGTCGCATGGAACCCAGGACCTCTACCCGACGTTTCTGTCGGCGCAGCACCATTTCACACCCCAAGTAACCGGGCGCATCGGCGTCATCGCCGCGCTCGGAGCAATCTGCGGCGGCATCCTCTTCGGATGGCTCTCGCAGCGGTTCGGGCGACGGAGCATGATCATGGTCTGCGCGGCCTTGGGCATGCTGCTGATTCCGTTGTGGGCTTTTAGCGCGACGTTGGCGACAATCGCACTGGGCGGCTTCCTGATGCAAGTTGCGGTTCAGGGCGCATGGGGCATCATTCCGGCGCACCTCAACGAAATCTCGCCGCCGCTTGCGCGCGGAATATTTCCCGGATTCACCTACCAAATGGGCAACTTAATCTCCGCGAGTGCGCTGCAAATCGAGGCAAGCATTGCCGCCAATCGCTTTGCGCTTCCACATGGAGTGCCCGATTACGCGCACGCCATGGCGTTCATCGCTCTCATCGTATTCGTCGCCGTCCTCGTCCTCACGGCGCTTGGGATTCTCGTGATCCCGGAGAAGCGCCAAGCCGCACTGGTTGTCCAGGTTACCCCACCCTGATGCTGCTCTTGGGCATCGAAACGTCTTGTGACGACACGGCGACCGCGGTCGTGCGCGACGGCGCCAGCGTGTTGTCGAACGTTTCGACTAATCAAGACGCCTTTCACGAAAAGTATGGCGGCATCGTGCCCGAGATCGCCAGCCGCCAACACGTTGCGCTGCTGACCGCTGCCGTGGAAGATGCTGCCGACCGAGCGCGGGTCTCGCTCGACGGCATCGACGGGGTCGCCGTAACGCGCGGGCCGGGGCTGATCGGGAGCTTGGTGGTGGGAGTCGCCTCAGCCAAAGCGCTCGCGTTCGCGTTGGACAAACCGCTGTACGGCGTCAATCATCTGCACGGCCACATCTTCGCCGCCTTTCTGGACCGCAAAGAGTTGCCGGCATACCCACTGCTGGCGCTGCTGGTTTCGGGCGGGCATTCGCAACTCGTCGAAGTTCTCGATCCCGTAAAGTTGCGCGTGATCGGGCGGACGCGCGACGATGCGGCGGGCGAATCCTACGACAAGACCGCTCGGCTATTGGGCTTGGGTTTCCCGGGCGGCCCCGCTCTCGACCAGATGGCGCAAAGCGGAGATGCCGACGCGTTCAACTTTCCGCGCCATCGCGCGGAGGGAGATTCGTTGGACATGTCATTCTCCGGCATCAAAACGGCGGTGCGGTACTTTCTTGAATCTTCAAAAAGCGTTAATGTACGCCCCGAAGATGTCGCCGCTTCGTTTCAGGCGGCGATTGTCGACGTGCTGATGGCCCGCGTGCGCAAGGCGTGGGACCGCGCGGAGTACCGCACGTTCGTGTTGTCAGGTGGAGTGGCTGCGAACTCGGCCTTGCAGGCAGCGATTAAGCAGTGGGCGCTCGAGCAAGGCGTTGCAGCATTCGTGCCGCCGGCCAAATACTGCACCGACAATGCAGCGATGATCGCCGCCGCCGCCTTTTATCAGGCAGACATGATCCGGGCCGATCCGCTTACGCTTTCCGCCGACCCGAATCTTCCGTTTTCGCTCGCTTGACCGGTTTTTTCTTCAATTTGCTCTGATTGAAATCGACAGCGGCACGGACGAGATTCTTTAGAGCGCGCGCATTAATCTTGTCACCCTCGAAAAAATCGATCGCTCGCCACGCGTTGCCTTCCAGGGCCGCGTTGAAAAGCTTGTCCGGATCGGGAAGGTTCGCTCCGTGCGAAAAGGTGAGTTTCACCTTGTTCTTGTGCGCGTTGCCGACCGCGATCATTCCGTCGCGAGACCACACCGGGCTTCCCATCCACTTCCATTCCTCGATTATCTCCCGGTCGGCCTCAAGAATGGTCTTGCGCACGCCGGCGAGCGTTTTGCCGCGCCAATCTGTAAGTTCTGCGATCAGTTGGTCGATACGTTGCGATGGATTCACCAGAGTCAATCCATCCGCGCTAACAGCTGCTCCAGGGCCGCAAAGAACTGCTGCCAGCCACCCCTGGCACCCTCGTAGAACTGCTCCTGATCCGTTCGGAAGCCCGACTGCTCCACGCGTACGTTTGTCCCCGTGCTCGTTGGGGTGAGAGTCCAAGTGACAACACTCTCCAGACCGTACGCCTCCCATGTGTAAGAGAGCGCTTTGTTCGGCTCGAGCGCCAGGACCTTACCTTCGACAGCGCCCCCATCTGCGCTAAGAGTAAAACGGTGGGCTTGAAGTCGTTCTTCATCAGCCACTGCTCGATCAGATCTGGTTGAGTGAGCGCACGCCAGACCTTTTCCGGCGGCTGAGCTATCTCACGTTCGACCGCGACGGAGCGGTTCAACTTGTAAACAGCCCTAGCGATTCAGCGAAACGGTGAGAACGCTGCGCGTATCCAGCGCTCGCCGCACGTCCGCCAGCAACGCCTCAACGTGCGCCCGCGTGAGCAGGTCCATGTTGCGCGTGCGCAGGCCGGATGAAGCATCGCGCGCGATGTTCGTCAACTCGTGGCGTGCTAAGGCCTGGGCATCGGGAGGCGTTCCTTTTGGCGGCGCATTCGAAAGCCGCGACAAGAAGGCCGCATAGTTGCGCTGCAGGTTGCGATGAATCAGCGAGATGCTGCTCGGCGGATGAGCCAGGTCGCCGTACACGCTGGACTGCATCCACACGAACAGATCCGACATGTTCATGGTGTTGTGGCCATACTTGCTCGGCATGTCATCCAAGCGTGCGAGCATGATCGGCGAGAAGAACTGCGCAATTATCCCGTTTTGCAGGGCGGCTGCTACCGCGCTTCCCGAAACCGCATGCGTGGGCGGCGGGAAATAGCCCCAGTCGGACTCCGCTTCGCTGTACACCAGCTTGTTCATCAACGAGGGCGAGAAGCTCCACGCCTGCGGCGAGAAAACGTATTGGTTGATGGCCGCGAACGCGCGACGCTGCGTTGCGAGCGGAACGTACGATAGGCCGGGCCGCCCGTGCGCATCGCCGCGATGGGCGCGCGAAAGGTACTCACCGCCCATGTAGTGGCTGACAACGCGGGCGCAGGTGTTGTAATGGCCCACTAGGCGCCCGAATGCGGAACGCTCTTCTTCATACGACTGACCCATCGAGGGAAAGCGCGAATCCAGCGTGCGGATCAAGCCGTGCACCATGTTCATCTGCGTTTCGCACCAGCCGATGTTATCGTTGGTGAGGTCCCACTGCTGAACGCGCGGATCGATGGCATGTCCGCCCTGCCATGCAACATCTTCATCGGATGCCAAGCTAAAACGCGGATTGGTCCACTGCGACGCCCACTGATTGAGCGTGCTACGCTCGTCGTCGGGCGTACGCGCTCCGGGAATCCGCGCGTATCCCCATTGGATGGCGTGATAATCATACGGTCCCAGCACGGTCTGGAAGTAATCGCCATTGGGGGTGCCTTTGGGCCAGAGATTAAGCGGTCCGTACTCCATAACCGACGTGTAGATGCCGTTGCGGCGCGTGAAGGCTTTGCTTTGCAGCTGTCGGCCCGTGTAGGCCTCAGAGCTGATGAAGTTATGCATCAGGCCGAAATCGTGGCCGGACTCGTGCAGCACGATCGACTTGAGGAAATCGTTGGCGTATCCGACCGGCACGTGATCGGCGTCCAAACCGTTGAACAACTGCAGCGCCAGCATGCCGAATTGGTACTGCTCGCGTGCGCCGGCCAGATAATCTGCGCCCGTAAAGTGCCCGCGTTGGTAGATGGCGCTTCGCTCACCCGCGGTAAGGTCGCCATACTCCAGCTTGCCGGCGCGCATGAGGTCGCTGTCGATAACAATCGCGGACCGGAAGAGTTGGCCCGTGTATGGGTTATACAGGACCTGCGCTTCCGCGAAGCCGCCGCCGTTGGATTCGGTCAACCAGCGCACCACATTGTAGCGGATATCGTCCGGGTCCCAATTGGGATCGTTCGGCTGATCTCGAACCTCAAGCGCACCCGAGATACCGATGCGCTCGAACGCTTTATTCCACGTGAGCAGCGCCTCCCGAATTGGGGCCTTATACTGCGTGGGAATGGTGTCGCTCAAATAGTAGACGATCGGGTTCTTCGCCGGAGAGATTCGTGCGGACGGATCTGAGGGCTGCATATTCCAGCGGATGATGTAGTGCACGTGATCGTCGCGGCGATAGTCGCGGGAAAAATCGATGTGCGCGTTATCCCAGAAGCCCACCCGGTCGTCGAAGAGGCGCGGCATATAGCCACTATCTGCCGGCAGCTCGGCGATGTTGTAGTGCACTTTTATCTGAACGCTGCGCGGATCGGGCACCGTGTCGATGACGGCCGGTTTCTCCGAGGTAAAGGTTTGGTCGGCTTCGATCAGCACGTTCTTCGGAAACGCTTTGGCCTTGCCGAAGAAAGTGCGGTAGGGATCGAGCCGGTAGTGCGATTGAAAATCCGTGGGGTCGGCAATGGATTGATTGAGGACGTCGGTCAGGCCCATGACGTCGGTGAGAAACGGCGAGACATCGAACACAATGTTGCCGGTGAGCGGATCCTTGGAGATTATCTTCGCCACTGCCAAGACCGAATCGGCGGTGGAAGCGCGTACCGCGTTCTCCAGCGGCGTTCCCTTATCGGCCAAGAAGCGCGTGTGCGGCCAGAGGATGGTGACCTTGGTGTCGCCATTGCGTAGAAAGCGCATGATGCGCGCTTCCTGAAAGTCGGTCTGCCCCGCGAGCACAAAGTAGCCGCCCAAGCCATTGATCGGAACGGCCGTTTCCACGTAGTCCTTGTTGAATTGATCCGGGCGAAGCTCTAACGCGACGTTTCCGCCGCGGTCCCAAACGCGGAACAGGCCTTCCTGCGACTGTGCGGTCTTCTGCAGTGCGGAGTACGGCATCGTGCCGCCGCCCCCACCCTCCTCGCTCTGCGCCGACGCTTGCAAAGCGGTTGCGGCCAGCGTCGCAAATAATGAAATGGAAAACGCGTGAATGAATTTCATGTAAATTCCACTATAAAATGACGGCTCCGTAAGGAGCTATCAAAGTTTCTTCAATTTGGTTGTTCGAAGACCCAGCGGCGAATTCCGCCCAATAGGACCTCGTGTTCGATGGGTCTCAATTTCTCCATAACCGCGCTTTCGCTGAGGACGTTGCGCAGTAGCAGCGGCCGGCGGACCAGTACCGGACCACGGTCGGCATCCAGGTTGATCCCGTGCGCAGTTGCGCCGGCCCACGCCGTCCCAGCCGCCAAGGCATCGCGTACGGCGTGCGGTCCGCGAAAGGCGGCCATCCGCGTTCCGTCGGACAGTCCGACATCTTCTTGGCCCTGGTCGAGCGGTAAGAAGGCCGGGTGAATATTGATGATCTCGGGGACCGCCTCCAAAAAGCGCGCGGGCAATAGATGCATCCAGCCCAGCAGCAACACCAGCTGCGGGCGCGCGCGGAGGACGGCGTCAAGCAATTGGTCGTCGTAACGCTCGCGGCCCTGCTGGGCGCGGTTCCACGGCAGGGCCAGCTGCAATGGCACGACTGCCGCACGAGCTCGTTGAACGGCATACGCCGCAGCATTGTTGGTGATCAGTGCTTCGATCTGCAGCGGAAGTTCACCGCGTTTGACTGCATCCAGGACAGTTTGAAAATTGGTTCCGTTTCCGGAGGCAAGCACGGTGGTGCGATACGGCGGTATCGCACGATCGTAAAGCTCGAAGGTTTGCTGTATTGTCGCTCCCGTATGCCGATGGTAGTAGTCGATCAGCCGCTGACTTCCAACTGCCGGAATGAGTGCGGACTTGTAGCCCGAGACGCGCAGCTCGCACAGAGTTGCCAGCAGCAGATCGACGCCGATGGATGAGCCGCGCAAGCTCGGCGCGACGCCGAACGGGCCAAACAGCCCGGTATCGGGCTGCGTCTCCAACGAGCGCAGCCAAAAGAACTTCAAACCGCGCGCTTGATGCGTGGCAAAGGCCACCGGCGCGCCGTCTTTGGTAAGCGCGATATTTTGGCCCGCTGCGGCTTCGGACGACCAACTGCCGCCGAACTCCAGATCGATCCATGCCAGGACTCGTTCGTTGGGGCACCCGCCGCGCTGATAGGTTACACCGGCCGCCTCGATGTTCGCGACGTAGCGTTCCTGTGCCGAACCTCCAAATCGCTCATCGCGCAAGTCAACGATGAGGTTGTGCATCAGCGCGCGGGATGGATGACGACTTGCGGCTCTCCTTGATCGCGCGCCTCCACCCATCCGACCACGCGGGCGCCTGCAGTTGCGCCCGCAGCGCGCGGTGCATCTTCCAAAGGAACCACCAGCGTGTACCCGATGCCCATGTTCAGTGCGCGGTAGCGCTCGGTGTGGCTTAAATTGCCCCGCCGGCACAGCTCATCGAAAATGGGGGGCACGGGCCAGCGCGCCGCTTCAAAGACCGCCTTCGCATTCGAAGGAAGCGTGCGGGGAACGTTTTCGAGCAAGCCCCCTCCGGTGATGTGGGACATACTCTTCACGCGCGCGGTCTTCTGCATTGCGCGAACGGCGGCGTGGTACGAAGGGTGCTCGGCTAGTAGGACTTCGCCCAATGTCAACCCGGCGAACTGGGTCTTCCATTCGTCAGGGGCGATCAGCGAGCGGGCAAGTGCGTAGCCGTTGGTGTGAAGCCCGACCGACGGCAGTCCAATAATGGCATCGCCGGGAATGACATCTTCGCGGCGCGGGACATCTTCGATCTGCACCACGCCGACGATGGTGCCGGCCAGATCGAAGTGTTCGGGTGCATAGAGACCCGGCATCTCCGCGGTTTCGCCGCCGAGCAGCGCGCAATTGTTGTCGCGGCACGCGCGATGAACGCCCGCAACGATTTGAGCGGCCACCGCGGGCTGCAATTTTCCCACCGCCAAGTAATCCAGAAAAAAGAGTGGATCGGCGTTGACGACCAAGATGTCGTTCACGCAGTGGTTGACCAAATCGGCGCCCACGGTGTCGTAGCGTTGCAACTCGGCCGCAATGAGGATTTTGGTTCCGACGCCATCAGTAGAGGCCACGAGCGCCCGCTTGCTATCGCCCGGCAGCCGGAACAACCCCCCGAATCCACCCAGCGAATCGAGCTGATCCGGATGACTCCAAGCGGCGCTCAGCTTTTGGTACCGTTCGACCGCTTCGTTGCCGGCGGCAATGTCAACGCCGGCTCGCCCATACGCGTCGGTCACGACCGGCGCTTCCGACGCGTCGCCGCGCAGGGTCCGCTCGCGCGGACGCACAAACTCTGCTCTTCTGCCATTTTTGGCCTCATTCACCGTTCGAAAGGTTCAACATGCAAGTTCGTATCGCCGCAGATGCGCCGTCATCGGTGCAAACGGGGGCGCTCGTCGTTCCAATTTTTTCCAAGGAAAGCATGCAGGGCGCAGCACAGGCGCTCGATACCGAGCTGGGCGGCGCGCTGGCCGACATCACGGGCGGTGAAGAACTCAAGGGCAGCCTTTGCGAGCTGGCGCTCGTGCATGCCAAAGATAAACCGTACCGGCGGGTTCTGGCTGTCGGTCTGGGCGAAAAAGCGAAATTCGAACCGTATATGCTCGCGCGTTACGCCGGCGCGGCGGTGCGGCACCTTGGAAAGCGCGGCATCAAAGATATCGCGTTTGCATTGCCGGAAGTGGTCAAGGGTGCGGAGGCCGCGGCAGCGTCGTTCATCGTAGAAGGCGCGCTAAACGGCGCGATCGATACCACAATCTATCAGAACGAACCCGACCGTGCGATCTCTCTGGAAAAAATCACGATCTTGAGCGAGGGCTTGGATAAGGCGGCGCTCGAGCAAGGCGCGAAGCGCGGCGAGATTTTAGGCGAAGCGGTTCTAGCCGCGCGGCGCATGGCGCTCACGCCCGCGAACGACATGACGCCCACACACATGGCGCAGCGCGCAACCGAACTGGCAAAGGAAGCCGGTTTGGAGATCGACGTGCTCGACGAGAAGCGCATGCAAGAACTCGGGATGGGATCGTTGCTCGGCGTTTCGCGGGGTAGCGATGAAGAAGCGAAGATGATCGTGCTCACCTACAAGGGCGATCCGTCGAGCGACTCGATGCTGGCCCTGGTTGGGAAGGGGCTGACTTTCGATTCCGGCGGCATCTCGATCAAGCCGGCCGAGAACATGCACGAAATGAAGTACGACATGTCGGGCGGCGCGGGTGTAATTGCGGCCATGTCCGCTATCGGACGGCTCAAACCGAAGCTCAATGTCATGGGCGTCGTCCCCGCCAGCGAAAATCTTCCGGGACACCGAGCCATGAAACCCGGCGACATTTTGCGCGCGATGAACGGCAAGACGATCGAGGTCATCAACACCGACGCCGAAGGGCGGCTGATTCTGGCCGACGGGTTGTGTTATGCGCGCAAACTCGGTGCGACGAAGATCGTCGATGCGGCAACGCTCACCGGCGCGTGCGTGGTGGCGTTGGGACACGCGGCGAGCGCGGCGTTAAGCAACGACGACGCGTTCCTCGAGCAGTTCTTGGCCGCCGCCAAGCCGACGGGTGAGCGGTACTGGCACATGCCGCTCTATGAAGATTATTCGACCGCGGTAAAAAGCGAAATTGCCGATCTGCGCAATTCGACCGGTCGGCCTGCGGGCACACTCACCGCGGGCGCGTTTTTAAAGGCGTTCGTCGAGGATACGCCGTGGATTCACCTGGACGTGGCCGGTACTGCATATTTGGACACCGAGTCGGCGTGGCAGGCAAAGGGCCCGACCGGAACCCCGGTGCGCGCGTTTGTCGCTCTGGCCGAAGCGCTGGCCGGCGATTCCGGCAGCGCCAAAGCCAGTAGCAATGGAGCTGCGCTTACAGGGGTGCGATAATCTGTTCGTGCGCGTCGGTACCGATCGCACCCGGGCCGGGTCCGTGATCGATGCCGTCGCTGTGGTAAATGAGAACCAACGCTTGGGTTGAGGCAAGCAGAACCGGTGCGGTCGCGTCCAGCGATGCAGTTCCATCTTCGGCCGCGGTAAAACTATTCGCGCTGCCCTTGCCATCGATCGGTCGCAGCGTGGTGCCCGGGTTCTCTAAATCGGCCAAGAACGCGCTGTAAACACCAAAGGCAATAAGGTTCGTGAACTTCAGCGAGATCTTGTCGCTGGTGTCCGAAACGTTGGTAATCTCGGCGGTGCCTTGCGCTGCGCGCCATTTGTCGAGCGAAAGGAAAAGATTGGTGCCGTCGGCTGCGTACACGCTCTGCGACCCGCGGTCGCTGTCGGCGGCCTGCCGTAGGTCCGCGGCGTGCACAATGCCATTTTCACCGGTGCCCGGCCTCGCGCCGGGTGCATACACGAATATTCGCGCCGCCGCATCATCCGCGCTGAACGAGAGCGTGCGCGAAACGGCTTGGTCCGGCGGCGTAGGATCAGCCGCGCAGAAAGCGAGCCCCAAAACCGGGAGTATTGCGAAGGCGCGTAGCAGATTGAAAATGTGGTACCTCCAGTGCCAAGCATTCCTAGGAACGACCAAGCGCGCACCGATGTTCCGCCCAAGCAGCCCGTCGTGCGCCGTGTAACGGCGGCTGCCGTCGCGCGCCGCAAAGGCAAAGCGCCATTCGCGATGATGACCGCGTACGACGCGCCATTTGCAGGCTGCGTCGAAGAGGCGGGCATCGACCTCATTCTGGTTGGTGACAGCGTCGGCAACAACGTGCTGGGTTACGACTCAACGACGCCCGTCACGCTGTCAGATATGCTTCACCACACCGCGGCGGTCGCGCGCGGCACGGTGAAAGCGCACATCGTGACCGACTTGCCTTTCGGGACCTACCAAGCCAGCGATGCGGATGCGATTCGGGCCGCCACCCGCGTCGTGCAAGAGGGCGGCGCTTCTTCAGTCAAGCTGGAGGGCGGCGCGCGCGCGAGAGAACGTATCAAAGCCATTGTCGGCGCGGGCATTCCCGTGATGGCACACATCGGACTTCTACCGCAGACGGCCGGTCTTGGACCGGGGTTTAAGGTGCGTTCGGATCGCGAAGCGTTGCTCGCCGACGCGCGCGCAGTCGAAGCGGCAGGCGCGTACGCTGTCGTGCTAGAGGTTGTAGATCACGGCATTGCCGCCGAAATCGGCAAAGCGATCGCCATTCCGACCATCGGCATCGGGTCTGGCAAAGGCTGCGACGGGCAAGTGCTGGTGATGCACGATGTGCTGGGTCTTCATGCAATTGCCCCATCGTTTGTGAAGCAGTACGCCAACCTGCGCACGGAGATTATCTCGGCGCTGGAACACTTCGCAAGCGATGTCAAAGATCGCAGCTTTCCAGCGGATTAGAATACCGATGAAATCACCAAGGCCGGGAAGTGATCGTCACCTGCGCCGAACAAGCGAGCGACTTTAAGCGCGAACCTCACTCGGGTCTATGCGTTTGTTCTGTATTCCTATGGTGTAGCGCAGCATTCCGACACTGACCTGAGAAAGCTTGCGGCGACCTTAATACGCGGCGGGGCCGCGGTTTTGAGATTTCATGGAAACGGTTGCGAGCGGGCGCACGATATATCCGACGCCACTCGAGATCAGATCGAACGGAGATCGGCCGGCTAGTCCTCACGACTTGGCACGACAACGAATCCGAGGAAGACTTCATTGAGGACCCTTTGTCGCGTCATTCCCAGCAGAGCCGGAGTTCGATATTTGGACACATTAGTCTTCGCGGTAATTGGTTCGCACGCAGATTGCCAACGCATCACGCGCAGCATTGGCAACTGCGTTACGGAGAGCGAAGAGGTGCAAGCAAGTTTTTTTCTCCCCTCGATAAGCTCGGCGTAGGCTGGACCCCATTTTGTAGAGTCAGGTGGGGTAGCCTTTCGCGAGTTCAAATTGGATTGGACTGAGATAGTTCAGAGTTGAATGCATGCGTTGGGGATTGTACCAGCCTTCGATGAAGTTGAAAACGGCGAGGCGTGCTTCGTCGCGCGTCTTGAAATCCTCGTCACTGACGAGTTCGCGTTTGAGCGTGGCGAAGAAGCTCTCGACCACGGCATTGTCCCAGCAATTTCCCTTGCGGCTAAGGCTGGAGACGCCGCCGGCGCGCGCAAGTAACGCAACACATTCCGTACTCGTGTATTGCGTCCCGCGATCGGTGTGATGAATGAACGAATGTTTTGGGCGCCGTAATCGAATCGCTGCGCGCAAGGCATCCAGCACTAACTTTGCACTTCGTGTGCTATCCATTGACCAGCCAATAATTCGTCTGGAAAAGAGATCCATCGTTACGGCCAAATAAAGCCAACCTTGCCGGGTGGGAATGTAGGTGATATCGCTTGCCCAGCAGCGATCCGGCTCCAGAACGGCAAAGCGGCGGGAAAGAAGGTTCTCAGTGCTTGCATTGGATGAAGGATAGGCAGTTGGCACCCGACGCTTCATTGTGCGCCCTTGCATCCCGTGCTCGCACAGGATTTTTGCGACCCGCTTGCGATTGACGAAAAGGCCAGCACTGCGCAGAAATTTCGTTGCGCGGCGTGATCCGTATGCATGGTTGCTCTCATGTACGATTTTCTTCAGCCGTTCATGCAGCACGGCATTTTCACGTGCGCGACGGCTTACGCCGCGCCGACGCCACGCATAATAACTGCCCTCTTTGACTTCGAGCACCCTACACATCGTCACGATGCGGAACTCTGCCTCGTGATTGCGGATGAAGCGATATTTTAAGACTGCTCTTTTGCAAAGAAGGCCGCGGCGGATTCAATGGGTCAACGCAACGC
>QHBJ01000006.1 GCA_003243975.1 Candidatus Meridianibacter frigidus
GGCTCGGGCGAAGCCGACATGCGCTCCGACATCATTCACGGCAACGGCATGTACAAATCCAACGACGCCGGCGTTACGTGGAAGCGCATCGGACTGGAAAACACGCGCCAGATCTCGCGCATCATCGTGGATCCGCGCGACGCCGGCCATCTGTATGTAGCGGCCCTGGGACACGCGTACGGACCCAACGAGCAACGCGGTGTCTTCGAAAGCCGCGATGGCGGAGCATCGTGGCAGAAAATTCTTTACAGGGACGCCGACACCGGCGCCGTCGATCTGGCAATGGACTCGCAGGACTCAAGAGTGCTGCTCGCTTCGCTCTGGCAAACGCGGCGGCCGCCTTGGAACATCTATCCGCCGTCGAGCGGGCCAGGCAGTGGTTTGTACAGATCCTCCGACGCAGGAAAGACATGGTCGCGCATAACGGCCGGGCTTCCGAGCGGGCGCCTCGGTAAGATCGGCATCGCTTTTGCGCCCGGAGATGGACGCCGAGCGTACGCGGTGGTCGATTCACCGGACGCGGGCGGCCTGTACCGGTCGGATGATCGAGGCAACAGCTGGACGTTGCGCGACAACGAAAGGCGAATCTGGCAGCTCGGCTGGTACTTCTCGCACGTCGCCGTCGATCCTCAGAACGAAAACACCGTTTACGTTTCCGACACGGCGCTCTACCGCTCGAACGACGGCGGCCGATCGTTCGATGCGATCAAAGGCGCACCGGGTGGCGACGACTATCACATGTTATGGATCGATCCGGCCAATGGCGCGCGCATGATTCTTGCGAGCGATCAAGGCGCCATTATTACGCTAAATCGGGGACGCAGCTGGAGCAGCTGGTACAACCAGCCGACCGCGCAGTTCTACCACGTAGCGACCGACAATCGCTTTCCTTACTGGATCTACGGCGCGCAACAAGACAGCGGCGCCGTTGCCACACCAAGCCGCAGTTCGCATCTCGGAATCTCGATGCGTGACTGGAAACCGATCACTGCCGGCGGCGAGAGCGGTTACATTGCTCCCGACCCGCAAGATCCGCAGAGCATTTACGGCACGAACGTCGAGCACGAAAACCTTTCCACGGAGCAGGATCAAGATCTCTCGGTTGAGCTCGCGCATCCCGCAATCTATCGGCATGCGTGGACCCTGCCGCTGGTGATCTCGCCGAGTGACAATGCGCTCTACTATAGTACGAACGTGCTCTTTCGCAGCCGAAACCGAGGCCGGAGCTGGCAGATCGTTAGCCGCGACTTGACCCGTGCGGACCCCGGGGTTCCCCAGAACCTCGACAATCCAGGTGCCAGCGATAGGCACGGGGGCCGCCGTCAAGGCGTCATCTACACCATCGCTCCGTCGCCGCTGTCGGCCGTTACCATTTGGGCTGGAACCGACGACGGAAAGATTTGGCTTTCCACCGACGATGCAAGAACGTGGCGAGATGTAACTCCGCCTCAGTTGGGCCCCTGGAGCAAGGTTGGGATCATCGAGGCCTCGCACGGCAACGTGCAAACTGCATATGCGGCCGTGGACCGCCACCGCTTGGAAGACGACCGGCCTTACATCTACCGCACGCAGGACTCCGGTAAGACGTGGACCCTGATTACTTCCGGGCTTCCGATGGCAAATTTCGTTAATGCGGTGCGCGAGGATCCCATCACGCCCGGCCTGCTGTTTGCAGGAACCGAAAGCGGCGTGTACGTCTCCTTCGATGCGGGGACGGCATGGTCGTCGCTGATCCAGAATATGCCGGTCGTTTCCGTTCGGGATCTTTCCATCCGGCAGAACGACCTGGTCATCGCAACGCACGGCCGCTCGTTCTGGGTGCTTGACGATATAGCGGCGCTACGCGACCTACGCCTTAAGGCAGACCCGACAGATCAGTTGTTCTCCACCGCTCAGACCGTTCGAATGAAAAGCGCCGACGACGAAGGCACGCCCTTGCCCAAGGGTTTCGCACAAGCCAATAATCCACCAACCGGCGCGGTCTTCGATTACTATCTCAACCGGCCGGCGGTTGTCTCGCTCGAAATCAGCGACGCGCACGACAACGTAGTTCGCCGCTTCTCCAGCACCGAGAAGCCGGAGGCGATAAACCCCAAAGCGCTCAGCATAACGCCGGATTGGCCCGCGCCCCCGCAAGTGCTCTCCGGTGACCCGGGCATGCACCGTTTCGTATGGAATTTGCGCACCCAAGGCGCCGCCGGCATGGGTCGCGGCCCGCTCGCCCTTCCTGGCCGGTATCGCGTGCAGTTGCGCGCGGGACAAACAACTATGAGTCATCTCTTCATGGTACGCGAAGACCCTCGCGTGCGCGCCGGCATCGGCGCTCTGCAGCAGCAGTACACACTCTCCGAATCCTTGGATCGCGCGCGCGCCCGGGCTGATGATGCGGTAGCCGAAGCGACCCGCATGCGAGCAGCGTTAATGAAAAAGCGCCCACGCTCCCCGGTGCTGGCCCAGCTCGATGCCGTCGCGGGTGTGCCCGCACCGCAAGATCCGGACGACTCCATCGGCGCACCACAAACCAATCTGCATTCGCTGCTTTACTTGCAGAACGCCCTCGAAGGTTTATTTGCCGGCGTGCAAAGCGCGGACGCGGCACCCACCGCCGGTCAGATAAGCGCTGCCCACATCTACACGACCGAACTCGATGCTGCCATCGCACGCTGGCAGACGGTGCGCGCGCAAGCGCAGCGCGCGCTTACTTCGCCTTAAGGGGCGGCCTCTTGGTAGAAACGTACCAGATCACTGCGGAATTTTGCCAGCGCGGGCGTGTTCAGATAGATCATGTGTCCCGACTGGTAGTAGGTAAACTCAATATGGGAGCGTATTGCGGACGGCAAATCGAGATGGTTGAGCGTGTACTCGGTCGCGAAGAATGGCGTCGCGAAATCAAAGTAGCCATTCGCGGACAGTACGTGCAGGTGCGGGTTTTTGACCAATGCATTCTGCAAATCGCCGGCCACGTCGGTAGCAACCGGCGCACTGCGCGGGCCGCGGTTCCAGTTCCACGCTCGCCCCACCACGGGATAGTTCGTAGCAAAGTACTCCAGGTTGGTCTTGAATCCTAAATCCTTGCGTACATAGTCGTTGAACGCGCCCACGAACGCGCCACTCATGGCAACGTCCGAGGGATCATAATCCGCAGAGTCGCCCATCCGGTCCACATCGTACCCCACAAACCGGCCGTCGAGGCGGCCGATCGTTTGACCCTCGTTGCGATAAAGTTCTTTTTCAAAGCGTCCGGGCGGCACGCGCAGTTGAGACTGCAGAATGTATACGCTGCTCAGACCGGTGTATTCGTGCAGGCGTTGCGCTACCGCATCGCGCTCGGCGGGCGGCAGGTCGGCCCCCTTCATGAGCGCCTGCGTGTAGGGCCCGGCCGCAAAAGCGCGCACGCTGCGCAGGAATGCATCCAGATCAGCCGGTTTGTTGGGCAATTTTCCGTGATACCATGCGGTGGCGGCCTGCGTGGGGAGAAAGGCGATGTAGGGGAGATCGCTGCCCCCGTCTGTAGCGATCAGCGATTCGAAGTTGAGGACGGTCGAGAGTAAAATGACACCATTGAACGACATGCCGCGCGATTGCAGGTAATTCACCAAGTTCGCCGCACGCGCGGTGCCGTAGCTCTCGCCGAACAGGAACTTCGGCGAATTCCAGCGCGCATTGCGCGAGACATACTGCTCGATAAACTGACCGAACGCGCGAACGTCTTCGTCGACGCCCCAGAAGTTTTTTCCGTCGCCTTTTCCGGCCACACGGCTGAAGCCCGTACCGACCGCGTCGACAAAAACGAGATCCGTTTTGTCCAATAAAGAGTACGGGTTATCGGTGAGGACAAAGGGAGCTGGCGCGCTGGCTTGTGCGTCCGGCGTCTGCACGCGTTTGGGACCGATGGAGCCCATGCGCAGCCAGACCGATGAAGAACCCGGGCCGCCGTTAAAGCAGAACGTGATGGGCCGGCGGCTCGAATCGCCGGTGGCAACGTAGGCAGTATAAAAAACGCTCGCGATCGGCGACTGCTGCTCGTTGCGCAACAGCATCGTGGCGGCAGTTGCAGTGTAGGGAATGCGGCGACCGTCAATACTTACCGCGTGCTGCGTAACGGAGCGTTTTTCGGGCGGTACCGGAGCGCTACGCGGCGTGGCGCCCAGCAGCCAGACAAATATGAGAACGACCGGGAGTGCACGCTTCATCGGAAACGCATTCGCCTCATCGGGGCAAAGCCACTTCACATTTGCCGGGCATACATCTGCGCGATCTCCGCGGCGAACGTTTGCTCGACGACACGACGCTTGACTTTGAGGGTCGGCGAAAGCTCGCCGCCCTCGACGCTGAGTTCGCGCGGCAGAATACCTACACGGCGCACTTGCTCGAAAGTCGCAAGGTCGCGTGTGTGTTCGCGCACTTCCTGCGCAATGAAGGCGCGAACGTCCTCGCGATTGGCCAGCTCTTCGGCGGCAATGTCAGGGCCGATTCCCAGGTGCGCGCGCACCAGATCGAAGTTCGGCGAAATCAGCGCCGCCGGGTGCGGCTGCGATTCTCCGACCAGCATGACTTGATTGATGTAGATCGAGCGTTTAATGGCGCTCTCGACCCGCGCAGGAGCGATAAACTTTCCGCCCGATGTCTTGAAGAGTTCACGCTTGCGGTCGGTAATCCGCAGATAGCCCCGGGCATCCGCGGTTCCGACGTCGCCGGTCTTGTACCAGCCATCCTCCATGACAGCCGCCGAAGCGCCTTCATTTCTATAGTAGCCTCGCATGACATTACGGCCTTTGACCATGATCTCGCCATCCGGCGTCAACTTGACTTGCACGCCGGGAATTGGCTTGCCGACGGTTCCATAATCGTTATCCTCGAGGCGGTTGACGGAGACGACGGGCGAGCATTCGGTGGGGCCGTAGCCCTCCAAAACCGCAATCCCCAAAGCCAGCAGCGTCATGGCGGTGTCCGGATGCAACGGGGCGCTCCCGCTGACCAAGAATTTCACGGAACCCAGCCCCAGCATCGGGCGTACCTTTTTTAGCACGAGCGGGCGCGCAAGCATGTACTGCGCAGTAATCGCCGGCGAAGGGCGCCGGCCGAAGCTCTTGCTGTGCATGTAGTCGCGCCCCACCCGCAGGGCCCACGGCACGAGCTTGGCTTTGAGGCCGCCTTGCGCCAGCGCGCGCTCGGCCACGGCAGCGACCATGCGTTCCAAGATGCGCGGCACCAGCGTAATCACCACCGGACGCACGTCGCGCAAATCGGCGAGCAGTGCTTCGGCGCGGTGGCAGATATGGTAACGCACGCCCGTGCGGATGTAACCGTGAGCAATCATGTGTTCGTAAATGTGCGAGAACGGCAGGACGGAAAGAACCGCGTCGCCGCGTTTTACCGCGGCGAAGGCGTAATCGAAGGAAGATTCCGTCGTGAACGCCAGGTTGTCGTGCGTGAGCATCACGCCCTTGGGTGTCCCGGTCGTTCCCGAAGTGTAGATCAGAACCGCCAAATCTTCGGGCGAAATAGACCCTTCGTACTGCGCCGGCAACTCTGGGTGCGACGCCTTCGCCCGCTCGCCGCGCTGCTCTAAGGCGAGCAGCGATGCATCGCCGCCTTCAGCGAACACGAACGTCTGCGGAAGCGCACGCCCGATCGGCTCGAGCCGCTTCAACGCCGCACGAGAATGAATCAAGAGTACTTTTGCCTGGGAGTCCTCCAGAATGTACTGCACTTGGTCGAGCGCTTGCGTTGGAAAGATCGGGACGACGACGCAGCCGGCAAGAAGAATCGCGAAGTCGGAGATAAGCCAGTCCACGCAGTTCGGGGAGAGCAACGCTACGCGGTCTCCGGCACCGAGGTCCAAATCGCGTAGCCCGCAGGCCAAACTTTCGATGCGCGTGAGCGCTTGCCGGCTTGAAAGCGAAGTCCATTCGCCCCGATCGTTGCGTTCCAGCAAACAATCGTTGCGCTCTCGGCTCAGCGCCGACCGAATGAAATGCGGCAGCGTCTGCATGAAAGGATCAGCGTTTTGCATGCTGCGCGATTTCGCTTGGCAAAGAGGCCGCCCTTGCGCCTACTTTCCCACGATCAAGTACGGCGTAATCGAGTCGATGCGTCTAGGCGTCATCCCCGCAACGTCGGCAAGTTCGTCCAGCGAGGCGAAGGCGCCGTTGGCGTCGCGAAAGGCGATGAGGCGCGCGGCCATCTCGGGTCCGATGCCCGGGAGTTGCGCGAGCTCTGATGCGCTGGCGGCGTTGACGTCGATCGGCGCCATCGTAGCCGCCGGCTCCGTTTTCTTCTTCGAATGCTTTTTACGCGAACGATAGCTCGGCGTCCGCCGACGAGTTGGCGCGGCGCCTGGCGAATAGGCCGTCACCTGCTCGCCGTCTTCCAGCAGTTGCGCTAGATTAATCGCCGTCGCATCCGCGTCGGAACGCAGGCCACGCGCCGACGAACGGCATCGACTGCCCGCGCACCGCGCGGCAGCCGGAAGAGGCCCGGATAAATCAACGCGCCAGCAACGTAGACGACCAGCGGGTGCGCGGTAACCGCGTGACGATGCAAGCGCGTTTTCAACCCCGGCTGCATGGGCGCTTGTGCGACGCTTAGGGCTGCGGACTTGGCTGGATGCAGGATTGCGGCCAGCACGACCACCATAGCGATGCCGCCGAACAAGTAAACCTTCACGAGGGGCTTTCACGCGCGGCGTTTGGGGCGAAAGAGGGTTCACCGCGGCCGCAGCCGATGTTGAGCCTCTCATGAACACGACCGTACCGGCGCAACGCGATGCGTATGACTTTCGTACCTTCGAACGCGCCTGGCAGGAACGCTGGGAACGCGAAGGTATCTTCGCCGCGCGCGCCGGCGACAAGCGCCCCAAGTACTATGTGTTGGTGATGTTGCCGTATCCGTCGGGCGACCTGCACGTCGGACATGCAAAAAACTACACGTTGGGCGACGTAGTCGCGCGCATGATGCGCATGCTGGGATACAATGTCTTGCATCCGATGGGTTGGGACGCGTTCGGGCTGCCGGCCGAAAACGCAGCCATCGAGCGCGGGGTGCATCCCGCCGAGTGGACGCAGGCGAACATCGCGAACATGCGGCGCCAAACGCGCCTGATGGGCACCAGTTACGATTGGACCCGTGAGATTTCAACGTGCGATCCCGAGTTTTATCGCTGGAATCAATGGCTATTTCTGCGGTTCTACGAGCAGGGCTTGGCGTACAAACGCGAAGCGCCGGTCAATTGGTGCCCGCGCGACCAAACCGTGCTGGCCAACGAACAAGCCGAAGGCGGCGTCTGCTGGCGATGCGGCACTGCCGTTGAGCGGCGCAACCTCTCGCAGTGGTTCTTAAAGATTACCCGGTACGCGGACCGTCTGCTCCAGGATCTCGAAAATCTAACCGCGTGGCCCGAGCGCATTCGTACCATCCAGCGCAACTGGATCGGTCGCAGCGAGGGGCTCACCTTTTCGTTCGGGGTCGAAAACAGCGATGCGACGATCTCCGTCTTCACGACGCGTGCCGACACGCTATTTGGCGTTATGTATATCGCTGTCGCTCCCGAGCACCCAGTGGTGGAAAAGCTCCTCCAAATTGCGCCCAAGCGGCGCAAGAGTGTGGAGGCGTTCCGCGAGAGTTTGAAGTCGAAGTCGGAACTCGAACGAACCAGTCTCATGCAGAAGCAAGGCGTAATCACCGGCGCGTATGCGGTGAATCCACTCTCCCACGAGCGCGTCCCGATCTACGTCACGAACTACGTGCTCTCGGACTACGGTTCCGGCGCAGTGATGGGGGTGCCCGCTCACGACCAGCGCGATTTCGAGTTTGCGCGCTCGCATAAACTTCCTATCGCGCAAGTCGTGCTCCCAACCGGCTTGGTTGCGCAAGCACCGTTGACGGAAGCGTATTTGGGTGAGGGGCGCCTAATCGCAAGCGGCGATTTCACCGGTATGTCCAGCGAGCGCGCACGCGGCGCAATTGCCGACCGCCTCGCGGCCCTGGGCTGCGGTGACCGGACGGTGCAATACAAGATTCGCGATTGGCTCATCTCTCGCCAACGGTATTGGGGCACGCCCATTCCCATCGTCTACTGCGAGCGCGACGGCGAAGTACCCGTTCCCGACGATCAGCTCCCGGTACGATTGCCGGCAGATGTTGAAATTACGGGTGAAGGTTCGCCGCTTGCCCGCGACGTGCGGTTCGTGCACGCGAGCTGCCCGAAGTGCGGCGGTCCCGCGCGCCGCGAAACCGACACCATGGATACGTTCTTCGAATCATCATGGTACTATCTGCGCTACACGGATCCGAACAACCGCGAGCAAATGTTTCTGCCCGCGACGGCCAACAATTGGATGCCGGTCGATCAATACATCGGTGGCGCAGAGCATGCCGTGTTACATCTGCTCTACTCGCGCTTTTTCTATAAGTTCATGCACGATGAAGGCTGGGTGAGTGGCCCGGATGAACCCTTTACCCGCCTTTTCAACCAGGGCATGGTTCTGCTCGGCGGTCAGAAGATGAGCAAGAGCCACGGCAACGTCATCGGAATCGACGACGCCGTTTCCCGGTACGGCGTCGATGCGATGCGGCTGTTCTTGCTCTACGCGACACCGCCCGAAGACACGATGGACTGGACCGAGGAAGGCGTGAGCGGCCGCGTGCGCTTCGTGAATCGCGTCTGGCGCGCGTGCGAACCGTTTTGCAGGGAAGCCGCCGCAGTTCCGCTGGACCATATCCCGGCCGCCGCCACGCCCGAGGAGAAGGCGCTGCTACGCGCAGTGCACGTGGCCATCAAGTCGGCGGTTGACGAAACCGAGTCACGGCGCATGCACTACAACGTGACGATCGCCAAACTAGACGAATACGTAAATGCGCTGACGGCACTCGGGCAAACCACGCAAACCTCACCCGCGTTTCTTTATGCGGTTCACGCATTGCCGGTCGTGGTCGCCCCGTTTGCACCGCATTTGGCCGAAGAGCTCTGGCACCGTATGGGACACTCTTCTTCCGTACACATCGAGCGCTACCCCGAGGTGGATCAAACCGCGCTTGCGGTCGAAGAGATTACGCTGGTCCTACAAGTCAATGGAAAGATTCGAGCACGCATTTCGACGCGTCCGGGTCTCGATGAAGAAAGCGCATTCGAATTGGCAGTGGCGCAACCGGGCGTTCAAACGCACCTGGACGGCAAAGAAGTGCGCAAGCGCATCTACGTCGCCGACCGGCTCTTAAACCTAGTGGTGGGTTAGCTTCCGGCCAGCGCCTGCGCTCGCTTG
This sequence comes from Candidatus Meridianibacter frigidus, assembly GCA_003243975.1. GTDB lineage: Bacteria > Vulcanimicrobiota > Vulcanimicrobiia > Vulcanimicrobiales > Vulcanimicrobiaceae > Meridianibacter > Meridianibacter frigidus. Next base: position 9,264 of record QHBJ01000006.1, read on the forward strand.
AAGTACTCGACCGTTTCGGCCATCCCGCTTCTCAGGTCGGTCTGCGGACCCCAGCCCATCTCGCTGCGCACCAGCGCAATATCGAACACCGCATCGCGGACGTCTCCCGCACGCTTCTCAGCGCGCACGACCGGGGCTTCAAAACTTGTAGCCGCGCAAAGCGCCCGATAGATTTCATTGACGCTCGTGCGCTTGCCGGTTCCGACCACAAAGCAGGATCCGCTTCCCCGTTGGAGCGCAGCGACGTTTAAAGCGGCAACATCTTTCACGTAGACGTAATCGCGCGTCTGCTCGCCGTCCCAGTCGATGCGAATCTCTTCCTTATTTAAGAAACGGGCGATAAAGATGGCGATCACTCCGGCCTCGCCGTTGGGGTCCTGCCTTGGCCCGTAGACGTTTCCGTACCGCAGCGCGGTAAAATCCAACCCGTGCTCGAGTCTATAAAACCGTAGATAATGTTCGGCCACCATTTTTGTTATACCGTACGGTGAAACGGGCCGCTGCGGGGTTTGCTCGTTGATGGGCAGGCGTTCGGGATTTCCGTAGGTGGCGCCGCTCGAAGCGAAGATCACTTTGCGCGCGCCCGCCTTGACCGCATTCTCGAGTACATTGAGCAGACCGACAACGTTGACTTGCGCATCGAGCACCGGATCGCGGGCGCCGATCGTGACGCTATGCTGCGCGGCGTGATGCGATATGAGGTCGGGCTTGAAATCCTGAAAAATTCGCGCGATGTTTTCATCGCGGATGTCGCTGTGGATGAAGGACGCTCGGTCGGGTACGTTGATGCGCCGCCCGCCGCCATGCTCCCACAGCGAATCGATTACCAGTACGTCGTGACCTGCGCCTAGGAAGGCGTCCGCGACGTGCGAGCCGATGAAGCCGGCGCCGCCGGTGACGATAATGCGCATCGGGCCCCGGTTTGCGTTTCGCTTACGGCTCCCCTGGGTTGCGGCAAGTCACGCGCGTCGCAGTAGAGGGCGTGACCCGTTCGCCGCTGCTTGCGCTTGTCGCAGCCGCTTGTTTGCTTTGCTCCGTTTTTATTGCCGGACGCACGGAAGGTGGGATGATCTCGGCGAGGGTCACACGACTCGCTACATCGGAACCATTTTAGATGCCGCCCCGACGCAGTCCATCACAACCGTTCACTTTCTTACAGACGACCAACATCGGCTGCAGGTTTTTTTGGTCAGAACCGCGCCGCTCGGGTGGGAGTGCTTCTCGGATGTACGCTCGCTCTCTGGCCGCCGCTGCTCCCGCAACACGATCTGCGCATATCGGTGCTCGATGTCGGCCAAGCGATAGTATCGTCTTACAAACGCCTGCGGGACATACGATCCTGGTGGGATGGCGGAGGGGGGCTTGAGCACGGCGCCACGCAGAGCGGGCGCGCATCATCTGGACGCGATCCTGCAGTTGCATCCACCCGGCGATCACGCTGGCGGTTTAGCACCGGCTACCTTATTTTGAGGTTCCCGGCGGCGTAAAAGTGCGGATTTCGACTCCACTACGTCGTAGGACGCTCTCATTTTTTGAGGTACCCTTCGGCGCACAAGAGCGCTATCAAGCGGACATCATTGACGGTGCACCCATGGCAACCTTACAAGCCGATGAAGACGCCATCACCGCGTTAACAAGCTCAGGCGGCGCGGGGCAATTAACGACTATAGGTATTTGGTATTTCTCTCGAACAGGATTTCAGCCAGATCCTTCACTTCGGTTCCAGATTGGGGTCGCGAGTAATTCATTCAATATGCCAGAGTTCATCGAGGCCGTGCATCCGAAGGTCGCGCTCATCTCGGTTGGACGCCACAATCTCTTCGGCCATCCCGCTCCGCTGACGATCGAAACGCTGCGCGCAGCGGGCGCGCAGATCTATCGCACGGATAAAAAAAGCGCGATCATGCTTTCCACCGATGGGTCCGCCCTGAACGTCCGGACCATGCTAGGGCCCTAGCGTTGCAAGGCACGGCTCGCCGAATCCGCGTGTTTAATATGGAGGATCCAGTTGATGCAATGCAGATGTGTGCACGCTTATGACACCAACTACACAGGCGATTTCACCGTTTTTCATCGTCAGCAACGTCAATCAAACCATCGCATTTTGTCGCGAGAAACTTGGCTTTGAGACGACATTTCAGCAACCGGATCGAGACCCTTTCTTCGCCATCGTCAGGCGCGAGGGAGTACAGATCCTCGCTAAGTCAGATAAAGACACACCGCCACTTCCGAACGCCAAGCGTAATCCGTCCATGAGGTGGGATGCATACGTCTATGCACCGGACCCCGATGCGCTCGCCGTCGAATTTGCCAATCGTGGCGCAGCATTCAGCTTACCTATTAACGATACCCACGATGGTCTCCGCGGATTCGAAATCTGTGACCCTGACGGCTACGTCTTGTTCTTCGGCCGACCGCAGAAGCCGACGGAGTAGAGATCACTTGAACGTTCGGGACGATGCTTTGAGGAAGCTCGGCCCGCGGGTGCGCTTCGCTATGGACCTACATTGCAAGGCGTGGCCAAACGAATCAGCGTATCTGAGAGCACCCGCTCGTGTTCCCCCTCTTTCTGCATGATCTTACCTAGATCGATGTCAACGGTGTCGCCGAGCGAAGAAAGCTGCCGCATCGTACCGGCGGGAAGGGCCATAGATTCCTTCGGGTGCGGTATGCCCGCGATTTTGTCAATCGTTTCATCGTTCCCGATTTCATTCTCCATGCGAAACGTTTCAATGAAACACGACATCTGATTATGCATTGCCTTCTGGCCTTCCAACAATGCTTGATATTTATCACGCACTTCAAGCGCACTCTGGGTTTGGGCTTGATCTCCATTGCGTGCGGTTTCCGTCTTAAATCCTTGGAGTATCGCTTGCGTAGTTTCGATATTCTTCTGGAGGTCGCCGCCGGCTAGTGCAAGGCGGTTGACGGTAAGGCGCACATCTGAACCGCTGGTCACAGCGAAGCCTGACAGTTGCAACCCGTCGATCTTCCGCTTGAAGTATCGAACGATTTCATCTTTGATCTGCGTGGCGAGAATTGCCGGGGCCAACCCGTGCAGAAGGGTGTCGAATGTACGTGGCCGATCTCGGGTGGAACCGGGCTCGGACTTGGGTTCGTGCTAGCTGCAGTAAATAGCAGTGGAAGCAGCATTGGAGATCCCGTTGCATGTTAATTTGGCAGATAACCCGCGTCCAACGCGCGCAAGGCTTGCACTATAACCCTGGAGGAAAATCTTGCATTACTCCACCGTAGTTCCACATTACAAAGAGGTGAACGCATGGGTTGTCACCGTGCCAGACCTGATAGACTGTTTGCCACGCCTGCGCGTGCTGCAGGTCGGCCGCATACATTTTCTTCGCAACCACGATAGTTGCCCTATTTCCAGAAATCGCGACGCTTAACGGCGGAGCAAGGGGGTCAGTACCCAAGGCTCCCCCTCATCGACTGCGTAAAGCTTTTTCGCGGCGTCCAATAGATCTCTCGTTTCTGACCCTATGACCTGCTCGGAGTCTCGCGGCGCCGCTGGTCGAGAAAGTCAGCGACAATCCACGCCGCCGCGGCGATCGCGAACGTCTCGACGCTTTCGGACCAGTTCTCAAAACCATGCGGATCGGCAAACAGCGCCGGTAGCCACACCAGCAACCCAAAGCCCAGAATCATGGCCGTCAATAATCGAGACGCGGGCCGCGCCATGGGCCCTGTGAGGAGAGCGATAGCGGCAAGAGCAAATGCGATGGTAGTTGCGATCGCCCAGAACATTGAGCTCGGTGGAATCCATTTCGGAACAAGATTTGCCGTTGCAGAAAGATAGAAAGCCTGCTCAAGTGCGAACGAGACCACAGAAATACCAAACGCGTAGTAGCCGATCTGAGCTAGTCTTGCTGCCCGAGGCGAGGCGATGGGGCTAGAACCCGCATAGACGATCACGGCCGCCGACCCCAATGAGAACTGTTCGAAGAAGTTGCCAAACCCATTGTAGACCAGCGGATGCATGATTATCAGAGGCGTCCCCAGCAAGGCGAACGCGAAGTAGATCGTACCCAGCGCAATGGCGCCGGCTCGTGCTGTTGCCGGCCATTGAATGGCTAGGCCGCCAACGATCTGGATCGTGCCCAGGATGTAGGCGAGAATTTCGCGGGTAGGGTCGCTTCCAAGCGCCTTGATCTGGTGCAAATTGGTGATGTCATGCCACGCAAAGGCACATAGACCAAACGCGATCGCCGCCAAGCCATAGACGTACCGCCCCAAAGAGTATTTCATCGGCTCACCTTGCCCCGTTCTTACGCTCAACTTTCGACATGAAAACGATAACCGAACGCCCCGAGGACATGTGACAAAGTGCGACGGCGTGCCTTTTTGCGGAACGATCCGAAGGGAACTGCTTGGCTTGCCGGCACGAGCGCGCTCGAGGTCTTGATCCCATCCATTTTGCTACCAGTCCGTCGCCGAGCGCAATGTCTTGATCAATCCGCATCACCCATCTCTTAAGCAGATGCGGACCTTAAAAGAACACGCGTTGCAAGTCGATGCAAGAATACTTGCTAAAAAGTAACGATCGAGTTGCTTATGCTTCCTGTTCTGCCTTCCGCGCAAAGAGCGGCGCGAAGTGCGCGCGCAACGGCCACGCGACCACGAACCAGAGCACCGTCGCAACCAACGCTAGCGGAATACCGCTGAGCTGCATCGTGATATGATAAACCAAAATGTTCGAGAGCACCGCGGCTAGCACGACGATGGCCAGCGGCACGTACTGATTGGTCAGGAGCATCGCACCTGCAATAACCTCGACGCCAGAGACGAAAAGTATGAAGTGCGATGCCATGATGACCGCGAGGAATTGTTGCGGAAACCCCGTCATGGGGGGCGCCGGAATAAAGAACAGAAATCCGTTGAGCCCGAAGACGAAGAATATAAGGCCGAGCAGAATCCGCGCGATCAGAGCAGCAATTTTCATGCTGCCGCGTTCTCGGCTCGGGAGGGTCGCCCTTGCGGAACCAGTTGCCTAACTTAACGGGCGATTTCAACCTTCGGAAGCGCGAGCCATCGCGCAAGGCTGTCGAGTTGCCCGTCCATAGCGGCGCGTGCTTCCCGCTGCTGAACACCGGGCTCGAAATGCTTGCCTTTCACCAGCAGCCGGACGTTGCCACGGTCCGCTTTGAGGTCGACGCGTCCGATCAGGTGGCCCGCGTGAAGAAGCGGGAGCACATAGTAGCCGTGAATGCGCTTGTGGGCGGGCGTGTAGATTTCGATGCGGTAGTGAAAGTCGAACAAACGGTGCGCGCGTTCGCGGTTCCAGATGAGCGAATCAAACGGAGAGAGCAGCGCGTCACGCCTACACTCAGTCCTAGGGATGCGAGCGCCGGGCAGAACGTATGCCGTCTTCTTCCAACCCTCCACCGCAACGGAGCGCACCTCGCTGGCCTCCACAAGATCGCGCAAACCGCGCCTCGCGTCAAGGAGATCCAAGCGGAAATAGTCGCGCAGGTCGGATTCGGTTGCGACTCCCATGGCGCGTAAGGCCAGCGTAAGCAGCTGCCGATGGGATGCTCGCTCATCGGGCACTATCGAGCGAAGGACGCTTTCGCTGAAAACGCGCTCCGGCAGATCGTAGACGCGCTCGAATCCGTTCGTACGGCTCGAAGCCGTTACGTAGCCCGCCCAAAATAGGTACTCCAAAACCACCTTTACGTCGCTCCAGCCCCACCAGGCCCCACTTCCGCGCGCCTGTCGAAAAGACGATGCAGACGCCGGTCCCTCCAATTCGATCCGGCGTAATATCGAGGCCACGAACTTGCGTTTTGAACGGATGGCGGTCATGCGGCCCCACATTCCATGGCCGCGGCGCGCGCGTTCCATCCGCCAACCGAAGAGCGGGCGCAACGCGAGCGGTATCAACGATGCCTCGTGCCCCCAGTATTCGAAAAGCATTCGCTTCGAGCGGGGACCCCACGCGGCATCTTGCAAGAGCGGGAAAGAGTACGGACCACCCCGCGAAAACAGCGGGAGATAATGCGAGCGCACTAAGACGTTGACGCTATCCATTTGGAAAAGATGGACGCGACGCAGCACGCGTTGAAGGGAAGCTCGGTCGGCTTGCGCCGGCACTTCGTCGTAGAAGCCTTGAGCATGGAGCGCCATGCGGCGCGCCTCGATCTTGGAAATGTCGGCCAAACCAGATACCTCGCGCGCTGCCTACCACTTCATAGGAGATATATCATTGCGCAAAGTGAATACCCGGGACGTTCCCGACCTGACATGGATTTCGCCGAAGGGCAAGTTCGCCGGATCGGGCAAGCAAATATCCGAGGCACTCGGACGAAAACCGGCATCGACCGATTTAAAAGAACGGCATCCGTTCGATGTCGAGATCTTGCGAATTCCGCCTGGGAAGACGCCCTTTCCGTACCACTCGCACAGCGCGCAGTGGGAGTTCTACCACGTGATCTCGGGAAGCGGAACGGTGCGTCATCAAGATGGGACGACGCCAATCGAGAGCGGCGACGCGTTCATCTTCGAGCCCGACCTTCCACACCACCTCATCAATGACGGCTCGGAAGATCTGGTGGTCTACGTGGTGGCGGACAATCCGATCGGGGAGTCGTGTCATTATCCGGACAGCGGAAAGTGGGTTGTGCGCTCCCCGGAACGGCGGCTTATTCGCTCGGAGCCACTGGACTATTTCGACGGCGAGGAGTAAAGTCTTCAGCCGCCGCACGGAATGCCGCCATGGTATGCCGGCGCGTCCACGCTCCGAAGCTAACGCGCTTCACGCCGGCATTCGTAAACCGGTCGAGCGGCGGGCCGTCCGGGGAGACAAGTACATTGAGCGGAGCGTCGATGGCACGAACCAGCCGCGCGATGCAATCCAAGTCCCTGAGCGTGATTGGATAGATGCAGTCCGCACCCGCGGCGAGATACGCGCGCGCCCGGTCCAGCGTTTCCTTTTCAAGTTGATCCGCGCTGCGTCCACCGTGAAGATATGTGTCGATGCGCGCATTGATCACGAAATCAAGACCCCGCGTCTGCGCGGTTTTGCGCACCGCTGCAATGCGAAGGCACTGTTCTTCGATCGGGCGCAGCGATGCGCCATCGCGCACTCCATCTTCGATATTCATTCCCACCGTCCCGGCTGAAATTGCGCCTTCGGCGGTATCGGAAACCGCCTCCGCGCTTTGGCCATAACCGCCTTCCAGATCGGCAGTCACCGGCACCTCAACCGCGCACGCAATGCGCGAAACGGATTGCAACATCAGCTCGCGGCCGATCTGTTCACCATCGGAAAAGCCGAATGAGGAGGCGATGCCCGCGCTGCTGGTGGCTACCGCGCCAAAACCCAAAGATTCAACGATGCGGGCCGACTCGACGTCCCACGCGTTAAAGAGAACGAGGGGCTCTTTTGCTTCGTGCAGCTTGCGAAAGAGCCGCGCTTTGTTTGCTTGTGCCTCTAAAATAGATTCCAAAGGTACTGGTTGTAGACTTCGTGATGATACTGCACTTCTTGCGCTTTCACGACCGTGCCGAGCAAACGCGGGCACCGGTCGGCGCTGGCTTGTTTCAGATCCGCATAGCGCGTCTTGACATCCGCGCTTAAGAGCTTGGTCGTCCACTCGGACTCGCGGAAGGCGCGCAGCGAATCGTAGATGTTGTCGGGCAGGTAGCGCTCGGCTTGGCGCAAATTTTTGTGCTTGCCGATAGTGCCTTCCAGACCTGTCTTGAATACAGCAAGTAACACCATGTAAGGATTGGCGTCCGGCGCTACCGACCGAACCTCGACGCGCGCACTGCCTTCGTTGCCGATGGGGATGCGAATCATTGCTCCGCGGTCAACTGCCGAAGCTTTGATCTGATTGGGCGCCTCGAAGTGCGGGTCCAAACGCCGGTAGGCGTTCACGCTGGAGTTGAGCATCAAGCAGACGTCGTTGCCGGCGGTGAGAATGCGATCCACGAACTGCCATGCAAACGGACTGAGCTTCTCGGCGCCCTTCGGATCCCAGAAAAGGTTCTTGCCGTTCTTGCTGACCGAAACGTTCGTGTGCATGCCGCTGCCGTTGACGCCTACCACCGGCTTGGGCAGGAAGCTGGCGGTCATTCCCAGGCGCGTGGCCACTTGGCGGCAGATCAGCTTGTAGAGCTGGATTTGGTCGGCGGCGGCAACGACCTCGCCGTAGCTGTAGTTTATTTCGAACTGCGAAGGCGCCACTTCGGGGTGGTCCTTCTCGTTTTCAAAGCCCATGGCGCGCTGGACCTCGGCCACGGTGTCGATGAACGTGCGCAGCGGGTCACCCGGCAGCGAATGATAGTAACCGCCGGTATTCACGTATTCGAATTTCCCGGTGCCATGGTAACAGCGCTCGGCATCCAGCCCCTGGAAGAGAAAGCCCTCAATTTCGTTGGCGGCGTTCAGCGTGTAGCCGTTTTTCTGGTAGTGATCGGTCGAGAGCGCCTTGAGCATGCCGCGAATGTCGCCCGCAAAAGGCGAACCATCGCGATCGATGACGTTGGCGAACACGAGTACTTTCCCGGGTCCGAACATATCCGAAGGCGCCCAGTAGAATGCGCTCCAGTCCAAGATCAACCGCAGATCGCTCTCACGCTGAGGCGTGAAGCCGCGAATCGAAGAGCCGTCAAAGGTCAGGTTGTCGCTGTTCTTGAGCAGAAACTTCTTGTCGTAGTCGAGCATGTGCAGCCGGCCTTCGAGGTCGCTGAAGAGCACCGTTACGGCTTTAATGCGCTTTTCGTCAGTCAGATAACGCAGGCGTTCGTCTTGCATCTGATTGGCAGTCGCGCGGTCTTTGCGCTGCTGCTTGGCGCGCAGATTTAACTCCTCGAGTTCGGCGTAGGGAAGCATGAGAAAATCACGCAGCTCATTAGCCGGTGCGAAGCGGTCGGCACCTATGGTCATCGGGCAGCTCCTTTGCAACAGCCGGCAGCTGAACGATTTAAGCAAATCGGGCAGTCCCGCCTTGTGTATTTCGCAAAAGATTTATCCACAGGGTTGCGGCGCACGATACAATGCAACGCCGTTGGAGACAAGGCGTCTAGCGGCTAATCGCGTCCACGTCCACGGTGATGTCGACGTTGTTGCCGACGATCGGACCGCCGTAGGTCATCCCCCATTGCGTGCGGTCCAGCGAAGTTGTCGCGGTGAACCCCACGTGCGTATCGCCGCGCGGTCCCGCCGCCCGTCCAAGAAACTCGCCGTTCAACGTTACCGGATGCGTCTGCCCGTGCAGGGTGAGGTTCCCCACGATCACCAGATGCTTTTCATCGCCGGAAATCGCGGTGCTGGCAAAACTCATGTGCGGATAAATCGTAACGTCCAAGAAGTGCGGGGAACGCAGGTCGCCGTCGCGCATCCCATTGTGCGTATCAACGCCCGCCGGATCGAGCTCCGCGCTGACGGCGACCGGGACGTTGCTGCCGGAACGCAGTTTGATTACCGCGCTCTTCACCGGGATGGTACCGCTGACTCGCGATATGCCGAAATGGCGCACCGCAAAACTGGCAAACGAATGCACGAGGTCGGCATTAAAGGTCTGCGTTTCGGCTGCGCTTGCGATGCCGAACAGCGTCAGCGTTGCCAAGGCAAACGAAAGGGTGAATTGCCTCTTGATTCGCATAGTATTCCGGCTAACGCTGAAAATTGTCTGAAAGTTGCCGAGGGGGTCGCATGCAAACCATCAAGGGCAGGGTGAGGGAAGTCCGGCGCATTGCCAGCCCGGTACCGGAGCCGCAGGCGCTCGCTATCGCCGACGGATTCTTCTGGATGAGTTCGCGCGGCGTACCCACCCTGTATCGAGTCGATCCACAGAACTGGACGGTCGAGCATACCGAGAGTGCTCCCGGAGCGATTTGGGGCCTCGCGCCAGGGCCGCAAGGACTCGCCGCTGTTTGCGGCGTGGGCGCCGACGATGACCGGTATTTGTACCACTACGATTTCGAAGGCGGATTCCGCGCCGACCATCACGCGCTCCCAGACCTTACCGGAGCGTACGTTGCGTACGACGACGCGTCGCAACTGTACCTCCTCACCCAATGGTACAAGAAGCGTGTCATCGAGCTGGACGATTGCGCGAAAGCCATACGCTCCATCGAAACGCCGCACGAACTCTGCGGCATCTGCTGGGTGGACGGCGGTTTCTATCTCTTAGGCACCGACGACGAAGACACGGATGAATACTTCGTCAGCCGCTTGGACTTCGGGGACGATGCGCCGCAAATCGAAGATGTTGCCCGCCTCGGCTTCCCCGGCCGTTCCGTCGCCTTCGAGGGGCGGCATCTCTGGAGCAACCATCGTGCGGCCGACGAAATTGTCGGGTTTGAATTGCCCTGAGGGAATCGAGCGCCCTTCGTCCTTCGACAGGCTCAGGATGACACAGTTACCGCGGCGTGCCTACGGTCAGGATGACACCGTGCGGTGCCGTGCGCCTATGCTCAGGATGGCACGGTGCGGCGCACGCCTGCGCTCAGGATAACACGGCGAGCCGGATGGGCCCGCCTTCGAGCGCTCCTTATTATGTCATCCTGAGCGAAGCGAACGAAGTGAGCGCAGTCGAAGGGCGGCGCTGCGCCGCCTGCACTCAGCTTTCGAGCACCCTTGCAAGCGCTGCTTCGATGCGATCGTATCCTTTGTCGCCGGCCTGGAAATGCCGCAGTTCGTGCCGGCGGTTAAACACGTAGTAGCCGGGCACGAATTGATTCTCGAAGCGGTTAACGATGGCGTGCTCGTTGTCGATGGCGCACGGTTGCGTCATCTTCATCTCTGAGAGCGCATCGACGGTGACCTTTTTAACGTCGAGTTCTTCCGCCGACCGAGGCTGGTGTATGCTCAGCATCACCAGGCCGTGCTCCCCAAACTTATCGCGCCAGCTGTTCACTTGTTCCACCACGCTGTGGCAGATGTAGCAACTGATCGACCAAAAGTGCACGAGCAGCGGAAAACCACGCAACTCTTCGATTTTAGGCTCTCCGTTTAGCCATGCGGCAGCCCCTTCCAGCGACGGCAAGGGGCTGCGCATCCGCAGCGGCACTTAGGCCTTTTGCAACAGCGCCGCGCCCGGCTTCCACTCCGCGGGGCAGAGTCCGCCCGTCTGCAGCGCCTGCAAGACGCGCATCGTTTCTTCAACGCTGCGGCCGACATTGTCGTCCGTTACGACCGCATACTTCAGAACGCCGTGCGGATCGATGATGAAGAGCCCGCGTTGTGCCGTGCCGCTATTTTCATCCAGTACTCCGTAAGCACGGGCCGTTTCTTTCGTGTAATCGGCGACCAGCGGGTAGCGCAAACCCGCGATGCCATTCTGCTCGCGGGGCGTCTTGATCCAGGCCCAATGGCTATGGACCGAATCGCACGACGCACCTAAGATCTCGGCGTCGTACTCTTTGAACTCATCCAAGCGGTCGGAGAGCGCCGTGATCTCGGTCGGGCAAACGAACGTGAAGTCAAGCGGGTAGAAGAAAAAGATCAGCCACTTGCCTTTGTATTCCGAGAGCCGGATGCGTTTGCCCAGATCCTTGGCGCTCGAGGCGTCTTTAGTGCTTTCGAGATTGAAATCGGGTGCGGGCTTCCCCACCTGTGCCAACATGTATCGTTCTTCACTTTCTTTTGAGGGCTGAGGTGTAACAGGTTACAGACCCGCGCTCCCGGCCCCCGGTTGCGGCGGCCGGGCTCTTGAAGGCTGTAAACGACCTCAAAGTGTGGAAATAGCTAGTTTCCGATCCCGGAACTCGTGAATAGGAGCCCCCGAATGAAGTGCCTCTCCCTCGCCACGGTTTTATGCCTGGCAATTTTTGCAACCCCGGCCCTCGCGGCAACGCCGCCATCGCCCAGCGCCTCCTTTGAAGCCGGCACCGTCCACGTGGACCAATTTGGCGACGGCACGCCTGCCCTCGTGCTAATCCCCGGTTTGACCGACGGCGCATCCGTTTGGAATGATCTCATCGCTCGATATGCTCCGAAGCGCCGGATCTACGCCCTCACCCTCCCCGGGTTCGGTGCTCGTGCACCGATCCGTTCGCCAATGCTCGAGACGGTCGCCCACGACATCGGCGCCTTTCTTCCCAAGGCGGATAAGCCGGTGCTGATCGGTCACAGCTTGGGCGGTTTCTTGGCGATACGCTTAGCCGAAGAGCACAGCGAGCTACTCCGTGGCGTTGTCGCGATTGACGGATTGCCGGTCTTCCCCGGAATGGACAAGTACACGGCCGATCAGCGCGCGGAATTCGCCAGTCAATACAGCGCGCCCATCGCAACGGCGACTCCACAGCAGTTTCTGCAAGGCGAGCGCGCAGCGATGGCCTACATGACCAAGCCCGAAAACCTCAATGCCGTTGTCGCGCTGAGCGGGGGCGCGGATCCGGCAGCCACCGCCAGATACATGAACGAAATGATGGGTGCCGATTTGCGGCCGCAACTCGGCAACGTGAAAGTTCCGTTGCTGGAAGTGGTGCCCTTCGACGCGACGCTCGACCCAGTTCGGCCTTTCGGAGCGATTAAAACCACTGCGGAGAAGGACGCGTACTACAAATCGCTGCTGGCCGGCGATCCGACTGCCAAAACGGCGGTCGTCAATGATTCGCGGCACTTCGTGATGTTCGATCAGCCCAACGCACTCTACGGAATCGTCGACGATTTTCTAAAGGGGATATAAGAGTAACCCTCGCGCGCCTCGAAGGCGTTATAGATAAAGCCAGGTATGACAGCAACCCTTAGCGCGCCGCCCGGCATCCCCGCGGTGGAATGGCCAGTTTACGAACCGCTCGTGCGCGAGATCAATGCGCTCAAGCGCGAACGCAACGCGGTCATTTTGGCGCATAACTATCAGGTCCCGGAGATCTTCTACGGGATCGCCGATATCGTCGGGGACTCTCTGGGACTCGCCATGGATGCGGCCAAAACACAGGCCGACGTTATCGTCCTGTGCGGCGTGCACTTCATGGCCGAAACCGCCAAGCTCGTCAACCCCACCAAAACCGTGCTGGTTCCGGATCTGCAGGCCGGCTGCTCGCTGGCAGAGTCGATCACTGCCGACGACGTGCGATTGATGCGCGAACGCTATCCCGGCGCGCCGGTCGTCACCTACGTCAACACCTCCGCCGCGGTAAAGGCGGAGTCCGACATCTGCTGCACTTCGGGAAATGCGGTTCAAATCGTGCGCGCGCTCGGCGTGCCGCGCGTGATCTTTCTGCCCGATGAGTACCTGGCAAAGTATGTTGCGTCGCAGCTTCCGGAGATTGAAGTCATGGCATGGAAAGGCCACTGCGAAGTACACGAGCGCTTTCGCGGCGCGGACCTTCGGCGCTATCGCGAAGATGATCCCGGATTGCGCATTCTCGCACACCCGGAATGTCCGCCGGACGTGCTGGCGGAGGCCGACTACGTCGGTTCGACCTCGGCCATGGCGCGGTACGTCGGGACCCTCGAAGCGCGAGAAGCGCATCCGCGGGTCGTCATGGTTACGGAATGCTCGATGGCCGACAACGTAGCGGCGGCGCATCCTGGGGTAGAGTTCGTGCGCCCCTGCAACCTCTGCCCGCATATGAAGCGCAACACGCTTCCCAAAGTCTTGCGGTCGTTGCAAACCATGCAGTACGAAGTAACGATCGACCCTGCGATTGCCCAACGCGCGCGCGAAGCCGTGGAGCGCATGCTGGAATTCAGCCGCCAGGGCGATTGATGGAGCGGCTGCGCGCCGATGTGGCGATCGTTGGCGCCGGCATCGCCGGCCTGACTGCGGCGTTAAAGCTGGCACCGCTTCAGGTCCTAGTGCTCACGAAGACGGCCCTGGGAACCGGAGCGGCGACGCAGTGGGCTCAAGGCGGCATTGCCGCCGCACTCGGAAGCGATGACTCCCCGGCGTTGCATTCGGCGGACACCCAAGCCTCCGGGGCGGGGCTTTCCGATCGGAAGATCGTCGAGATCCTCGCGCAGGATGCGCCCGCGCGCATCGAAGATTTGCTCGCCTTGGGAGCTCGGTTCGACCGCACCGCTCGCGGCGAACTGGATCTGGGCCAGGAAGGCGCGCACCGGCGTCGGCGCATCGTGCACGCCGGTGGAGACGCTACCGGCCGCGAAATTCTTGAAACGCTTATCGGCGCTGCCCGCAACCAAGAGCACATCCGCATTATCGAAGACGCGCACGCGCAGGATTTAACGGTCGAAGGCGACCGGGTGGGCGGGCTTTTCTTTGCGGTGGACGGGCGGTTACTGCACGTCGAAGCCGCTTCCACAATTTTAGCAACGGGCGGAGTGGGACACATCTTTGCGCGTACAACTAATCCGGTGCAGGCGTGCGGCGACGGGCTGGCGATGGCAGCGCGCGCGCGGGCGCTGCTGGGGGACTTGGAGTTCGTGCAGTTTCATCCCACCGCAATCGACGTCGGTGCCGATCCGATGCCACTGGCGACTGAAGCGCTGCGAGGTGAAGGGGCAACCCTCATCGACGAACGCGGAAACCGCTTTATCGACGAACTTGCGCCGCGCGACGTCGTTGCGCGCGCGCTGTACTCGCGTTTGCAAGGCAACGAGCCAACGCTTCTGGATGCGCGCGGCATCGGCTCGCGATTTCCCATGGAGTTTCCCACCACATTTACGGCCTGCATGCAGCAGGGCATCGACCCGCGCACGCGGCCGATTCCCGTTGCGCCGGCTGCCCACTATCACATGGGCGGCATCGCCGTCGATCAATGGGGCCGCAGCAGTCTACATGGAATGTGGGCGTGTGGTGAAGTAAGCGCAACCGGCGTTCATGGCGCCAACCGTTTGGGCAGCAATTCGCTGCTGGAAGCGCTGGTGTACGGCACGCGCGTAGCAACCGACATCCTCAACCTAGCGCGAGCCAAAGCGGGCCGCGACTCCAAGTACTCTGCACGAAGGGCTGCAAGCGACGAACGGGGGCCGATCGCGGAATTGCGCGCCGTCATGTACGATAAGGTCGGAATCGTGCGCAGCGCTGTGGGCTTGGAGCAAGCGCTGGAGGTGCTCGACCGATTGTCCGCCGCACATCCGCAGCGGGGCACGAAGTTCGAAAACATGTTGACGGTGAGCGGGCTCATCGCACGAGCGGCTCTGCGGCGCAACGAGAGCCGCGGAAGCCACTACCGCAGCGATTACCCGGATCGCAACGACGAACAGTTCGCGAAACGTTCGTTTTCAACACTCGGCGATGTCGCGTAACGCCGATGCGTAATTTTGCCATCGAACCGCTCGTACGTGCCGCCCTCGCGGAAGATATGGGCCGCAGCGGCGATCTGACGACCGATGCACTGGTCGACGCGGAGCGCACTGCAAGTGCAACCATCGTGGCCCGCCGGGCCGGCACGATCTTCGGCCATGAGGCGGCCGCCTTAACTTTCAAACTCCTCGATGAGCAGATCGTCTACCGCATCGCCGTGGCCGACGGACAGCCGGTCGAAGCCGGCGCGCAGATCGCAACCCTGCGCGGCCGCGCACGCACGTTGCTGACCGGCGAACGCACCGCACTGAACTTCTTGGGACACTTGTGCGGGATCGCCACCGCGACACGCGCACTCGTCGATGCGGTTGCCGGCACGGGGGCCCGCATCGCCGATACTCGCAAGACCACCCCGGGGTTACGGATGCTGGAGAAGGCCGCGGTGCGCGCGGGCGGCGGCGGGAATCACCGCTTCGGGCTCTACGATGCCGTGCTCATCAAAGACAACCACATCGTCCTGGCCGGCGGGATTAGGCCGGCGATCGCGGCCGCTCGTGTGGCAACCGGTCACACGGTCAAACTAGAAGTGGAAGTCGACACCCTTGACCAGCTGCGCGACGTGCTGGCCGAGCCGGGCGTCGATGCCGTCCTGCTGGATAACATGCCGGTTCCACTATTAAAGGAAGCGGTGCAACTCGCCGGAGGCCGCCTCGTCACCGAGGCATCGGGCAATATTTCGATCGCCAACGTGGCGGCGGTGGCACGCACAGGCGTGAACGTCATCTCGGTTGGCTGGCTCACGCACAGCGCGCCGGCGCTGGATCTCTCCATGGAGATCGCGATCTAACACAGGGGCGCATGCGCACGCGGCCAAACTGCTGCTGCCATGCTCTCGGTGCTGCACGTCAAGAAGAGTTTCGGCCCCGTGCCGGCCGTGCGCGACGTTTCCTTTGAGATCGAACGCGGCGCGACGTTCGGGCTTTTAGGCCCCAACGGGGCCGGCAAGACGACGACGATGCGCATGATTTTGGGCATCTTGACTGCCGACGAAGGCAGCATAACGTGGAACGGCACGCGCATCGACGGCCGCATGCGCCGCCGCTTCGGATACTTGCCCGAAGAGCGCGGACTCTATGCCAAAATGAAAGTTCGCGAGCAGATCGCTTTCTTCGGCCGGCTGCACGGCATGACGGAGCCGGCGATCACGGAGCGCACCGACTATTGGATCGCGCATCTGAGACTGCAAGAGTACGCGAAACGCCCCGCAGGTGAACTTTCAAAAGGTAATCAGCAGAAAGTGCAGGTCGCCTGTTGCGCGGTGCACGAGCCGGAACTGCTGGTATTGGACGAGCCGTTCTCGGGGCTCGATCCGGTAAACGCAGAAACGTTGATGTCCACGCTCAAGGAATTGCAATCGCGCGGCACGACCCTGGTGCTCTCCAGCCACCAAATGTGGCAGCTCGAAGAACTTTGCACGCGTTTCTGCATCATTAGCGACGGTGAGAACCGTGCGGCGGGAACGCTCGCGGAACTGCGCGCAGCATGGCCGACGCGCGTGTTGCGGGTCGAGCCCGGCAGCAGCGCGGTCGAAGCCGTGTTGCAAACAGTTCCCGGGGCGCACCGGCTGGGATCGCAAGAGGGTAGGTTGGATTACCAGGTGCCCGCCAACGCCGATTTCCCCGGCACCCTGCGAGCGCTCGTTTCGGCGGAGGCGGTCACGCGCTTTGAGTCCATCGAACCGTCGCTGCAAGACGTCTACCTGCGCGCGATCGGGGCGGCTGCATGAACGAGTTCGTCACGGTGTTCTCGGCCGAAGTGACCCGCCGCGTGAAGTCACGGCCCTTTCTTATCGGCTTGGTGATTGGCCTACTCGTCATCGCGGGCATGATACGCGCGCCGGCACTCTTGGGCGCAGCTTTCAGTCAAGAACTCAAGCAGATCGTCCTAACGGGATCGCCGCAGATGCTGGCGCGAGCCAAGTTACTCTTGGAGAAAGACTTCAACGTCGAGCTTCAGCCCGCAGCGCCCCAAACTCCCACTCTGTCTTATCTCCAGCACCATCACAACGCCGGTGCGCTCGTGCGGCTCCAGGCAACCGGCAAGCAACTGCACGTTACCGTTCATACGCGCGATCTCTCGAGCTTCCCAAAGAGCACGCTCGAAGAAGACCTTGCGCCGCTCAACCTCGCCTTGGCGACCGCCTCATCGCAAGCCGTCATCGACAAGTCGATGAATGTTCCCATAACCGTAGTCGGGGTCAACAGCAAGTTCGGCAATGAAGCCGCTTCCAAAGCCGCCGAAGGCATCGCGTTTACCCTGCTATTTTTTCTATACATTAGCATCTTGCTGAACAGCCAGCTGATCATGACTTCCGTGGCCGAAGAGAAGACCAGCCGGATTGCGGAGCTCTTGATCGCCTCCGTCAACCCTTCAGCGTTGCTCGCCGGAAAGATTGCGGCGGCCGCGGTGATGGCGATCATTCAAATGGCTTCGTGGCTTGTCGTCGGCTTTCTGCTCTCGCCGCATGCGGGGACTTCCGCGGCTTCGCAGAGCGTCATGGGCCTGTCGGGAGCCTCCACGGCGATCACGCCGCTCGATATCTTCGCGTTCATCGCGTTCTTTATCTTGGGGTATCTCCAGCTCTCGACCCTCTTTGCCGGATTGGCATCGCTCATCAACCGCACCGAAGACATCGGAAGTCTTTCGGGACCGCTGGTCTTCCCGGTCGTGGGCGCCTTCTTCTTGGCGATCTACGCGCTTAATTCACCGGGCTCCATGCTGGTAACGGTCACGAGCTTTATTCCGATCCTTGCGCCGTTCGTAATGTTCGCGCGCGTTGCGGTCAGCAACGTGCCGCTCTGGCAATTCATCCTGTCGCTGCTCATCAATACCGCCGCCGTGTGGCTGATCGCATTGGCGGCGGGCAAGATCTATCGCGTCGGGATGATGCTCTACGGGCGCCCACCGAAACTCAAACAAATCTGGGCAACGTTGCGAACGTAACCCTTCGGGAGCACCGTGCCGTTAATCTTCGTACCCACGCCGCTAGGCAATTTGCGCGACATCACCCTGCGCGCGCTTGACGTGCTGCGCGATTGCGATCTACTAGTGGCCGAGGATTCGCGGGTTGCCCAGCGACTGTTGGCTGCTTTGCAGCTGCCCGGCAAAGAGATCTGGACGTATCACGACCACAATGCCGCGGCCGCAACGCCGGTCATTCTGCAGCGCGCGCAAGATCGCACGGTCGCGGTGGTTACGGACGCCGGTACGCCGGGCATATCGGATCCCGGCGCGCTGCTGGTCGCAAACGCGCGCGCGGCAGGGATTGCGGTGGAAGTCTTGCCCGGCCCCAGCGCCGCAATCGGAGCGGCAGTGTTAAGCGGCTTTTCGATGCGGCGGTTTGTGTTCGCCGGGTTCCTCCCGCGCGCGGCGGTCGCGCGCCGAAAAATGCTGAGCGGCGACTTTGCTTCGGGCGTTCCGCTCATCTACTATGAATCGCCCCAGCGCATCGTTTCCGCGCTGGCGGATATCGCCGCGCTCGATCCGAGCCGCCGCATCTTCTTGCTGCGCGAATACACAAAGGTGTACGAACAGCAGGTGTGCGGGACGGCCCAAGAGGTTTGCAGCGCGCTTGAGCAACCGGTGCGTGGTGAGCTTACGTTGGTCGTCGAGGGAGCGCCGGTTACGTTTTCACCTCCCAGCGAGGCCGAGATCGGCGCACGGATGGACAGAATGCTGAATGAAGGGCGCAGCGTTTCGGCCATCGCGAAGGCGCTGGCCGACGAGGGGTGTGGCCAACGCCGGCATCTCTATGCGCAAGCGGTGCACCGCAAAACGCAGTGGCAGGGCTCTGCCCAAGCGCGAAAAACGGCGGACTCATGACGCGCGGCTTTTACGTCACAACGCCGATCTACTATATTAACGGCAATCCTCACATCGGCCATGCCTACACGACCATCGTAGCCGATGTTCTCGCGCGCGCCGGCCGAACGCGCGGCGACACGTTCTTTCTTACCGGCACCGACGAGCACGGACAGAAGGTAGCCGACGCAGCCGCCGCCGCCGGCGTCTCGCCGCAAGAGTGGTGCGACCGTCTGGTTCCAAAATGGCAGAATTTGTTTGGGCGCTTCGACGTATCGTATGACGATTGGATCCGTACCACGCAGCCGCGCCACACGGAGAAAGTGCAGCGCGTGTTCGAACGGTTGCGCCGGAGCGGCGACGTCTACCTGGGCAAGTACGAGGGATGGTACTGCGCCAACGACGAGACGTTCTGGTTGCAATCAAAACTAATCGACGGACGTTGCCCCAATCCAGAGTGCCGGCGAGAAGTACAGTGGCTCAGCGAAGACGACTGGTTCTTCCGGCTTTCGAAGTACAACGGCCGGCTACTGGAACATTTCCGCACGCACCCCGAGTGGGTGCGGCCGCGCTCGGCGTACAACGAAATGATGTCCATGCTGCAAGAGGGACTGGAAGACTTCAGCATCTCGCGCAGCAACTTTGCCTGGGGCATTCCGGTCCCCGACGGCGCGGGCGTTATCTACGTCTGGTTCGACGCGCTCCTCAACTACATTACCGCCCTAGGCTGGTCCGAGGACGACGAGCGTTTCGCACGTTACTGGCCCGCGAGCGTGCAGCTCATCGGAAAAGAAATTGCGCGTTTTCACACCATCATCTGGCCGGCGGTGCTCTGGGCGCTGGGCGAACAGCCACCGGAGCTCGTCTACGCGCACGGCTGGATCACACTGGACGGCCAGAAGATTGGAAAGAGTTTGGGCAATGCGGCCGATGCCTTCGAGTTGGTGGAACGCTTCGGTTCCGATGCCGTGCGGTACTTTCTCTTGCGCGAAGGCCATTTCGGCAGCGACTTTACCTACTCCGAAGCGAAGATTACGCAGCGCTACAACGATGAACTGGGCAACGACCTCGGCAACCTGTTGCGGCGCGTGCTGGCGATGCTTGAAAAGTATCGCGACGGCTTGGTGCCGCAGCCCGGATCCTCGGCCATGGGGGAACGCTTCGCGGACTTGCCGGCGCGCGTTCAGATGTTAACCTTTAATCTGCAGTTTCGCGATGCGCTGGAGGCGATTTGGGAACTGGTAGCGGCGCTGAATCGCGAGATCGACGAACGCAAACCCTGGACGCTGTACCGGGAAGGGCGCTCGAGTGAGTTGGATGCACTATTGTACGATCTCTGCGAGGGGCTGCGATGGCTGGCCGTTATGCTTGCGCCCTTTATGCCCGGCAAGTCGGTCCAAATGTGGCATCAGCTCGGCCTCGAGGACGGCATCGGCGACGACTGGCAACAGAGTCTGCAATGGGGCACGTTGGCCGCGGGCACGCAAACGGCGCCGGCGCAGCCGCTCTTTCCGCGCATCGACGCTTGATGATCGACACGCACGCTCACGTTCACGACAAAGCGTTCGACGACGACCGTGAAGCCATGCTCGAGCGCGCTCGATCACACGGCATCACGCAGATAATCAGCGTAGGTTGCGATCTCAGCGACAGTGTGCGCGCCTTGGAATGCGCGCTGCGGTACCATCTGTTTGCCAGCGCCGGCATTCACCCGCACGAAGCCAAGACGGCGCCCCCGATGCTGGAAGCGGCACTTGCGCCTCTGCTCGATGATGCGCACACCGTCGCGGTCGGCGAGTGCGGGCTGGATTACTACTACGATCATAGCCCCCGCGAAGTACAGCAGCGAGTTCTGCGCGAGCACATCGCGCTCGCCAAAGCGCGCACGCTGCCGCTTATCTTTCACCAGCGCGATGCCTTCGAAGACTTCACCGCCATCTTGCGCGAGGAACTGGGCGGCGCGCGCGGCGTGGTGCATTGCTTCACGGGAGACACGCACCAAGCGCGCGTCCTTATCGAAGAATTTGGTCTCTTGCTCGGTATCGGGGGCGTGCTGACGTTCAAGAATGCGCAACCGCTGCGAGATGCCGTGCGCACGGTCGGCGCAACTCATTGCATCCTGGAAACCGACGCGCCCTATCTGGCGCCCGTTCCGCACCGCGGAACCCGAAACGAGCCCGCATTCGTGGCGCACACCGCCGCGTACTTCGCGCAGCTCTGCGCACTGTCGCGGGAGGAAGTGGTGTCGGTGACGTCGCGCAATGCGGCCGCGCTCTTCGGGCTTAACCGCCGAATGGACGCGCGCGCGTCCAGTTTTCCTCGAAACACTGCCTCAGGGTCTGCGTAAACCGCGCGTCGCGGCTGCGCAGGCCCCAGTCGATTGTATCTTCCAGCCCTGCGGTCGCGTTGGCCGAACTGATCCAGGAAGCGTGCCCGGAGAAGACCATCTTCTCATCGCTTTGCGTCACGCGCATGTCGACACCGCGGTCGCGTAGGCGCTTCAGCGCCGGCAATTCGCGCGCGGTTGCGTCGCGCGTGGCGACCAGAATCCGAACCGAAACGTTGGCAGCGCGCAACTTGGTGATCGCTGCATAGACGGGCCCAAAGTAGAACGACTGGCTCGGAATTGACACCGGCGCGTGGGCAGCGAGCGCTTCGTAGAGCAACTCCGTTTCCGCGCGCAGCGCCGTCCGCTTTTGGGTTGCGAGCGCTGCGGGCTCATGCGCACCGTTGGCTACAACGCCCAAAGCTGCGGCAACGTCGCGGGGTTGCGAATCCTTGACGATCGTGTCGGCACCATCATCGGGCCAGTTGCGCTCATCCAAGTATAGCGCCCCGTCGACCACTGCGGCTTTCATGTGCAGCGGTGAGTTACCTGGCTCTTTCGATTCATGCAATGGAGCATCGGCCCCAAACGACGCAGCGTCTGCACCACGGCGGCATTCTGCTTCGCGAGTTTCCCATCCACGCCGCCGTACGGATGCGCCTCCAGCCGTACCAAATCTGCGCACCACCCTTGGCCGCAAGTGCGAGTGAATCAAAGACGCGGCCTGGCGAAGGACGTACGCACATAGGGTTACGCGATGGGCCGCGGCGATGGGCCGCGGCGATGGCCGACACAACCTCGCCACTCGAAACGACCGAGAGCACCGAGAACCTTACCGACGAAGGTCAGCGCTGCAAAGGCCGGAAAGCCAATGCCCCGATGTCACTGAGTTCTCCGCCGTCGCAAACCGGCAAGGGCGCCTTCGTGCGCGAGATGTTTGCCGAAATCGCCCCGCGTTACGACGCCGCCAATCGCGTCATGACCGCTGGCCTTGACGAGGGCTGGCGGCGGCGCGCGATTGCCTTGCTGGCTCCGCCGCGCGGCGGCAGCGTTATCGATCTTTGTTGCGGAACCGGTGACCTAAGCTTTCATTTGGTTCGAAAAGATCCCACTCTCCACGTCACCGGCGTGGACTTCTGCGAGCCGATGCTGGCCGGCGCGCGAACGCGCGCGCAACGTGAGGCACGCGGTCGAGGCGTCACGTTCATTGAAGGGGACGTTATGGCCTTAGCATTTCCCGACGCTTCGTTTGACGGCGCAACGATGGGATTCTCCCTGCGCAATGTGGTCGATATCGATGCAACCCTGCGGGAAATACGACGCGTGCTCAGACCGGGCTCTCGCTTTGTGAACCTCGACGTTTCAAAGGCGCCCAATCTGCTTTTCAAGCGCCTCTTCGATCTCTATTTCTACCACCTGGTGCCGCTGCTCGGCGGCCTTATCGGTGGCTCGCGCGCGGCGTACACGTACCTGCCGCACTCGCTGACCAATCATCCTAATGCTCGGGACCTGCAAACGCGATTCGAGCGGGCTGGCTTTGCGAATTGCGGATACAAGCCCCTGATGGGCGGCGCCATCGCAATTCACTACGGCACGGTGGCCGAACGCCTATGATCCAGCAAACGCGCGCCGAGTTGGATTTGCACGCTCTGGTCGAAGAGTTCTTTGCAACCTCATTCGCGACGGATAACCCGCTCATAACCGAGGCGGTGCGCCGCATGCTGGCCGCAGGCGGAAAGCGGCTGCGCCCGCGCATCACGCTGCTCAGCGCACAGAGTTCGGGCGCGAACCCCAGAGAGCACTTGCAGCTCGCGGCGTATATGGAACTCATTCATGTGGCGACCCTGATTCATGACGACGTCGTCGACAGCGCGCAAACGCGGCGCGGCGTAAATGCGACCGCCGTGGACTTCGGCAACCGCGTCAGCGTGCTGGCCGGCGACTATCTGTTTGCGTGGATATTCAAGCACGTTACCTGGGAGTATCCGCCGCCGGTTCCTCACATTCTCTCCGGAACGCTAGCCGAAATCTGCGACGGCGAGGTGCAGCAGTTGCGCGCGCATGGGAACATTGGGTTGGAGCTTTCCGAATACCTCGAGATCGTGCAGAAGAAAACCGCTTCGCTCTTCGCTGCTTCGGCCCAGTGCGGAGCGATCATGGGCGGAGCGAGGGCCCAAGACGTGGAAGCGCTGCGCGACTTCGGGCTGTATTTCGGCATCGCGTTTCAAATGCACGACGATCTGCTCGACATGACCGAGGATTCCCGCGTCCTGGGCAAACCGGCAGGCCACGATTTGGCGGAGCGCAAGGTGAGCATTCCATTAATCCTTGCGCTGAAAGCCGGCGATAGTGAATTTCGAACCGAAGTCGAACGTTTTTACTCCGGACCAGCCGGAGACGCCGCGCAACCAGTTATCGCGGGAATTGCACGCTGCGGCGGTTTGTCGGCCACCCGGGAGCAGACCGCACGCTACGTAAATCGCGCAAAGGTATGTCTGCGTTCGCTTGAAAACTCGGCCGCGCGCGACGGGTTGACCGAGTTGGCGGACTGCCTGCTCGACTAAGAGGGAGAAGCTATGCACATCGTACCCGTCCTAGGCTGGGCCAGTCCGGAGATCATCGGGATCATCATCATCGGCGGACTCATCCTCTTCGGAGCGGAGAAGCTGCCCAAGCTCGCGCGCAGCGCGGGGGCTGCCAAGAAAGAGTTCATGATCGGCCAAGCCGAGGCCGACGTCGCCGCCGAAAAGGCGCGCGAAGAAGCGCGCCTGCGGGCCGAGAACGCGCGCCGCGATCCGATGGACAACGTGGCCGAAAATTCCGGGCTAGGCCAGCAAGTGCCGCCACCCAACCCCGGCAGTGGAACGCAGAGCGGCTAGTTGGACGAAGGCGGGTGGGATCAAAAAGAGATGACGTTTACGGAGCACCTTCGGGAGCTCCGTAAACGTCTCATCATCGCACTGGGAACCATCTTCGGCCTGGCAGCTCTGCTCTTCTATCCCTCGCGCTTCATCATCCCGTGGCTCATCCACCAATACTTCGGCGGCATCACATTGCACGCGTTCGGACCGGCCGACGTCATCATTTTGGAACTGAAGTTCTCGGTCTATGCGGCGATCATTATCGGACTGCCAGTCATTCTCTATCAGGTCTGGATGTTCGTCGTGCCCGCCTTTCATCCCAAAACGCGTCGGCTGGTCTACGCATACGTCGCGCCCTCGTTTATTCTAGCGGCGCTTGGAATCGGCTTTGCGCACTTCTTGGTGTTGCCGCGCGTCGTGCACGCCCTGATCTCGCAGACGACGCAACTGGCCACGCCCACCTTCGGCATCGAGCAGACGCTCACTTTCCTGATGATACTCCTGGTGCTCTTTGCACTCATCTTTCAAACGCCGGTCGTCTTGCTGATCCTGGCGCGCATCGGCATCGTTTCGGCAGCGTTTCTCCGCCGCTACCGGCGGCACGCGTTCTTTGCGTTTTTTGTCTTCGGAGGAATCGTCGCACCCGACGGCAACCCGCTCACCATGGCGCTGCTGGCCGCTCCGATGTACGTCCTCTTCGAAATCAGCATCGCTATCATCGCACTGCTTGAGAGATCATGGCGACCGCAGAACCTACCGGCATAGGGTTTAACGTATCGGCGAGGGTGCGCCAGGGGTACGATGACTTCTTGCGCACGTTCTCTAACGTGCTCTTTGCCGTATGTCTGTTTGTCGTGTGGGGCATTCTCACGCTGCTCGGCGTCGTCATCGCGCAAGGCAAAGATGGGAGCACTTACTTCGATTTATACGCAGCACCATTGGCGCGCCTGATCGTTCGTTTGGGCCTCGACAACGTGTACCACAGCACCGCCTACGTCGGCATCATCGGATTGATTCTACTTTCCTTGGCGGTCTGCACGTTCAAACGCGTCATTCCGGCCCGCTTGCCCGCGCTGCGCCCCGTCAAAGTCGAGCATCTGACGCTCCACGATAGCTTCGAGGTTCCTGACGATCCCCAAACCGTCAAAGCAAGCGTCGCGGCATTTTTCGCGCGGCGCGGCTTTCTGGTTCGAAAGCGCGAATTCAACGGTGACGAGTGGACGTTTGCTGATCGACACAACTGGGCGCGGCGCGGCGTGCTGGTGGCGCACGTCGGATTCGTGATCATCGCCGCCGGCACGGCCATCTATTGGGCGCGCGGCTTCTCCGGCGATAAGGCCATTCTTACCGGCCAGACGGCGAGCATCCCGCGCACCGGCGCGGCGCTAACCCTGCGTGATTTCCAGTACCGCATCCAGCCGATTCAGACCAAGAGCGGCATGGTCTATCAGCCCGTCGACTACGTTTCCCGCGTTCGCGTGTCCGGCAGCAGCGATCCACCACACGACGCAGTCATTCGCGTCAATCATCCCATCGACGTGAACGGAACTCTGATTTACCAGTCGTCCTATGGCTTCGGGATGCAGTTTGCAGTACGGCAGTATGGTAAACCGGTCGGCGGCCTCCCACCGCAAACGCTCAAGGAGGGCGACGCGCTAACGCTGCCGCAAACGACGCGCCAAATTCAATACGCGCAGTTCGTTCCCACCATCGACAAGGCCACCGGCGCGGCGACGGCCGATCCGCGAATCAGCAATCCCGGCGTGGTACTGAACGTCTTCGACGACGGGCAGCCCGTGGGTGCGACCCTCGCTCGGCTGGGCAAGCCGGTCGATTTGGGCGGTGGGTTTTCAATCGTGCCGCAGCGTTACGTCCTCTACAGCGGGCTGCAATACCGCTACGACCCCGGCATTCCGCTAGTCGGCATCGGCGCGTTCGTGTTGCTGGCGGGTTTGTGCATATCGTTTTACTTACTGCCCGCGCGCTTCTACGTGCGCGTGGAGATCGCGCCGGATGGCTCGCGGGTCGGCATGGCAGCCACTACGGTGAAGGGTTCCGATATTTTTGCCGGCGAGTTTGCGGCCCTGACCGCAGCGCTTAAAGAGTCGCGCGCTTGAATCAGAACATGTCGTTGGATCAAGTTTTTCTTGTAATTTCGCTCTCGACGTATGCAGTCTCTGCGCTCGCGCTCGTCGCGTACTTCTTCTCGCGAGATTCCTGGTTAAAGAATCTCGCGGTCCCTCTGGTGATTGTGGGCTGCGCCTGCCAATTTGCGCAGTTGATCGCGCGCTACGAGCTCACGCACATCTGGCCGCTGCTCAACTTGTACGGTTCGCTTTCGCTTTTCAGCGCGATGTCGGTCGCCATTTTCATCTTCTTTGCATTTCGCTACCGGCTGTGGTTCGCCGGTGGTTTTGTGGTGGCGCTCGCTGCCATCTTCCTGGCGTATGGTCTGACGTGGAACGAAGGATCGCTGCCGCCTGTCCCCTCGCTGCAATCCTACTGGGCCAAAATTCACGTGCCTATCGTCGTCTCGTCCTATGCAGCGTTCATGGTTGCATCCGTGATCTCCGGAATCTATCTGATCAAGAACTATTTGGGAGCGCGGCCCGGCCGCGGGCAATTGTGGTTGAACACCATTCCGTCGCTCGCGCAACTAGACGTGCTAACCTATCGCATCGTCGCGGTCGGCCTGCCGCTTCTGACGGTTGGCATTATCACGGGCGCGTGGTGGGCCAAAGAGGCGTGGGGCGCGTACTGGCAGTGGGATCCGAAGGAAACCGCCGCGCTATCGCTCTGGATATTCTATGCGGCCTACATGCATCTGCACACGCGCAACGCCTTTCGCGGAACGTTCAGCGCATGGCTGGGATTGCTGGGCTTTCCGCTGATGCTCTTCGTCTTTCTCATCGTTAACATCGTCATCGGCGGCCCCGGCATCAGTTTGCACAGCTATAAGATGTAAGGGGGATGCATCCGTCGGCGAACGCCTTCGACTACCTCATCATCCTGCTCTCAATCATCTTGGGGCTGGCGATTGCAACCCTCCTAGGAAACTTTGCGCGGCTGATCGACAACCGCGAGCGAATCAAGCTGTACTGGGTGAGCGTGCTCTGGGCGATACTGCTCTTCTTAATCCAGATCCAGCACTGGTGGTCGGAGTACGCGTTGCAGAGCGTGGCGCACTGGACGTTCGGTTTGTTTCTTCTGGTCCTGCTTACGCCCGTCGGGCTCTTCTTGCTGAGTTCAATCGTGTTGCCGCAAACCATTGACGGGAACGAGGACATCGAGGCATGGTACTACCGGAACCGCGTTTGGTTCTTCTCCATCTGGATGACCCTACCGCTCATCAGCTTCGCTAAAGACGCCGTGAACGGATCCTTTGCGTGGAACCTCAACAACGGCCTGCAACTCATTGCGTTCTTCTTATTGGGCACGGCGCTGTTCACCGAAAACCGGCGCGCGCACGCCGCGCTTGTAATCGTGCTCGCGGCTCTCATCTTCTACTATTTGGTGGCGCTCTTCGTGCAGCTCCCCGGCTAAAGTCATTCATGCGAGCTTAGTCGGCGCCGAAGCGTAAAGGGCGGCCGTATCATCGAGGAAAAAGAGTCGCCACAAGTTCCATCCTAGCGGAGAAACAGCGTGTACAATCCACCGAGCGATGCCGCCCACCGGCGCCACATCGCAAGTGCGTACGACGAACCCGGCACCGGGCAGGAGATTGATCGCCGGACTTTCATGGCCAACGCCACGTTGGCGATCGGCGGTATCGTCGGACTGGTGCTGGCCATCCCGATCATTGGTTCGCTGGTTCCCACCGGCGGGGCGGGTGAGGGCACATGGGCAGCGCTGGATCCGAAGGAATGGAGCCAGTTGCAGACCGCAACCGACAAACCCGTGCGTCTCAACTTCTCGGTAAAGTATAAGGATGCGTATCTTCCCGAAGGAACGCTCGATGAATTTGTCTGGGGCATCAAAACCTCGGAGGTGAAAATGCGCAAGGCGCGTCCGGAGCTTTTCTCACAAACCCGAGCCGGCGTTCCGTATCCAGCGGTGGTCATGGGATTTACCGTATTCAGCCCTATCTGCCCGCATCTGGGGTGCCGCTATAGCTGGAACTCCGATATGAATAAGTTTGCATGCCCGTGCCACGGATCGACGTACAATTTCGAAGGCGTTCACGAGGCGGGGCCTGCGCCGCGCGGCCTGGATCCGCTGCCCTTACGCGAGCGCAGCGGCAAAGCCGAAGTCACGTGGATTCGATACGACAAGGCCACCCCCGACCGCGTCGTCATTTCGTACGCGAGCTAGCGCGAGGATACGGCATACATGCTAAACTGGCTGGACAAACGGACGGGCTTCGTTTCGATGACGAAGGACTTCTTGACCGAAGATGTGCCGGGCGGCGCCAGCTACTGGTACGTTTTTGGAAGCGCCACGCTCTTTGCGATGATCGTGCAGATCGCAACCGGCATCTTCCTGACGTTCTACTACGCGCCATCGGCCACTACGGCGTGGGAATCGACCGACGCGATGTACCACAACGGCTTCCAGCATCTGGTGTTGAGCATTCATTCGTGGGGCGCCTCGGCGATGATCGCCCTGGTCTTCTTGCACCTCCTGCAAGTGGTCATTTGGGGCGCCTACAAGGCGCCGCGCGAGTTGCAATGGATCGTCGGAGTTCTGCTCTTGATTGTTACGCTTGTCCTCGGCTTAACCGGATATCTCTTACCGTGGGACATGAATGCGTACTTTGCCTCGCAGGTGGCAATCAATATCTCGGGCATCGCTCCGGTGCTGGGGCCGGCCATTCAAAAGTTCTTGCAAGGCGGCGCCGTGATGGGCACGCTGACCATTAACCGTTTCTTCGGGATTCACGTCTGGCTGATGCCCATCGCGCTGTTAGGGTTGGTCGGCGCGCATTTGGCCATCTTCCGGCATAATGGCGCGGCCGGACCGCCGGTTGAAGATCCGCGCCCATTGCGCTCCGGCCGGTTTTGGCCCGATCAAATGTTCATGGACGCGATGGCCTCGTTCATCGTCTTCGTCATCATCATGTTCCTGGCGCTGGTTTTTCCGCCGTTCTTAGACGCGAAAGCCGACCCGTCAAACGTAACTTTCATCCCGTATCCGGCATGGTATTTCTTATCGCTGTTTGGCTTGCTCAACATCATGCCGCCGAACACGTTCGGCGAACTGCTGGGCGCAATCATCATTCCGACAGTTGCGATCCTGTTGCTGTTTCTGCTGCCGTGGCTTGACCGCAGCACGGTGCGCACGTTCGGGTCGCGCGTGCCAATTCTCTGGGGAGCGACGCTGGCCATCGCCGCGGTGGTGGGGCTCTCGATATTTAGCCAGCTTTCCATCGCCGGTAAACAGGCCGTGGCGGCGCCGGCCGGACCGGCAGCCGGTGGATCGAAACCCGTGGCTGCGGCACCCGCTGCGCCCAGCGCTGCTTCGTCACCGCAAAACGCGGCCGGTGCCAAAGTATTCACCCAAAACTGCTCGAGCTGCCATGGAGCCACCGGCCAGGGCGCGCCCGGCGCGTTTCCACCGCTGGCAAACAATCCGTTTGTCATGGGTGATCCGAAAAAGGTCGAAACGGTGGTCTTAAAGGGCCTCTCCGGCTCGGTTCAAATCAACGGAGCTACCTACAGCGGACAGATGCCGCCGTGGAAGGGACAACTCAGCAATAAAGACATCGCCGACGTGATCACGTTCGTCCGCAATTCGTGGGGAAATAAAGCGACACCGGTCTCCGAGACCGACGTCGCCAAAGCCGCCAAGTAAAGGTCTAGGTGTCGTTGCGGATGTCGCGCTTGGTTTTGTCGTACTCCGCCTGAAGGTTTTCCTTGCCTTCGTTCAACACCGACCCTGCCTTCTCTTCGGCCGTCATCTCATCTCCGGCCACGTCGCGTTTCGCGTGCTCGCCTTCGGCCGCGCCCCGATGACCGGCTTCGTTGAACGTGTCGCGCACGTTGTCTACGGTATCCTTGACTCCATCGGCGAATTTATTCGTGGCATCATCCATGGTGAAACGCTCCTCTCGTTGGGAAAGGGTCATACCCAAAAAGTGCGGCGGAATCACGCGCCCGGTAGCAGCCTGCGTCTACTTGCACGGCGGTCCGTCGTAACGCAAGAGGATATCGTTGTTATCGCTTGCCACCAGGGTTCGCTCGCGTCCGAAGGTCGGGTCGAACCGCGGCCGGCGCTTGGAGGTTACCACGAAGGTACGCGCCGCGCGGCAGATGACCGTGCGGGGGTTCTGCAATTCCACGGGATGTGGGACGTCGGCTGCCGCCAGCGTTTGCACGCCGGGTTGCGTGTAAAAGACCAGAGCATTGCCCCCGGGCACGCCTTGGATGGCAACTGCGTCGCCGGCGCGGCGTTGCGCTTGAATAATTGACGCCAACCGGGGAACCGGCTTGAACCGCTCCGCGACCGGTAAGGCAAAAACAGCCAAGATGAAGATTGACAGCGTCGCTCCCGCTCCGAGCGCAACGGGCCCCGCCACAACGGTGCGTGCCGACATGAACATCACGGTAGCCAGCACCGAGCCCGCAAAGATCATCGCGCCTACGGCCAGGAGATCACCGGCGAGTTGATGCGCGCCCGCGCCCAGGCGGTTTTCGTGCGAAAAGATAACGATCGCCGCCGCGATCAACCCGATTGTGATGGGAATGGCCGCCGCGGAGATTAGGAGCGAACGGCGCCGATATCGTTTTACGACCGAATCGAAGTAGAGGGCAATCAGAAGCGCCAAGCCGGGGAGCTCGAGCGCGATATAGTTAGGGAGCTTGGTTTTCGCCAGACTGAAGAACGCCAGGGGCAGCACCACCCACACAACGGCCAGCCGCAGGAGCGGACGGACGTCGTCGTCCGGGGGTTGCGCCCGCAATTGATTGGCCGCATAGAGAAGCGCCGCGGGAAGAAACGCAACCCAGGGAAAGAGCGCGATGACCAGCACCGGAACGTAGTACCAAAGCGCACCGCCCTGATTTTCGATCGTGCCGGTGTAGCGTCCGAACGTATAGTGTCCAATCATCTGGGCGAGCGCAGCACCACCTGCCCGGGCCGCCAGCGCGCTGAACCATGGTGCTACGATGAGCGCGAATGCGCCGAGTCCGAGCGCCGTGGCGCGTAGGCTGGGTGCGAACGTCGCGGCCGCTCGCCGATTCCACACATAGAACGGCACGATGACCAGCAGCGCCGCGGCCAGCGCGACGGGTCCCTTGGCCAAGCAACCGAACGCCGCGGCAATCCAACCCCAGATAAAGTATTTGTCCGCGCCGGTTTGCAGGCCACGGTACCACCAGAAAATCGTCAGCGCGATCGTGAGATCGAGCAATGCATCCATGATCGCGAGGCGCCCCACAATGGCTTGCATCAAACTCGTCGACAAGATGATGGCGGCAAACGCTCCGGCGCGCGCGCCCGCGGCGCGCGTCACCGCATACCCCGTCATGGCGCTCATCGCGATGGTCGCCAGCGCCGACGGGAGCCGAAATGCCAGCGACCCGACGCCAAAGACCTTTCCAAAGAGGGCCGCGACCCAAAAATAGAGCGGAGGCTGCACGAACCAGGGCGCGCCGTTGAGATGCATCACCACGCCATCGTGGAAGAGGAGGATTTCGCGTGCGACCTCGCCGTAGGCCGTTTCGCTGTTGTCCCACAGCGTGCCGGTACCAAGACCGGGCAGCGTGAGCACCGCGGCAATGAGCGCCCCCAGCAGCGCGATACGCCACGGTCGTTGCATAAAGCCGACACCTTCTCAAAGTTCGAACGGAGACCCTAGGAAAGAATGCTCCAGGTGAAAACGTTGACGTGCGCCACGCGCGCGAGCCGCCTCGCTCTTATCCAAGCGCAAACCGTGGTAGCCGCGTTGGAAGCCGCCGGCCGCCACAGTGAGATTCTGGAAGTGACAACCACGGGTGATCGAGTGCAGGACCGTTCGATTGCATCCATCGGCGTGCAAAGTCTCTTTGTCAAAGAGCTCGAGACCGCACTGCGCGATGGCCGCGCCGACTACGCGGTTCACTCATGCAAAGATTTGCCGAGCGTACTTCCGGATGACATGGAGATCGTCGCGGTCTCCTCCCGCGAGGATCCGCGCGACGCATTCTGCAGCGAACGCTTCGCGGACTTCGACGCACTGTCGAGCGGCGCGCGCGTGGGCACGTCAAGTCTGCGCCGCCGCGCCCAACTGGCCGCCTTGCGGCCAGACCTTGCGTACATAGACGTGCGCGGCAACGTGGACACGCGCCTGCGCAAGCTCCGCGAAGGGCAATACGACGCCCTGGTCCTGGCCATGGCCGGCTTGCAGCGTTTGCAGTCGGCCGCAAAGTATACTGTGCCATTCAGTCCCGAGCTCATCGTGCCGGCCGCGGGTCAAGGAGCGCTGGCAGTAGAGATGGCGCGTTCCCGCGCAAGCGAGGAGTTCGGGCTTCGTGAGACACTGAACGTCGAAGCGGTAGAACTTGCGGTGTTGGCCGAGCGTAGCGCGTTGGCGGAATTGCGGGGCGGGTGCCAAGCGCCAATCGGCATCTACGCGACCTATACCGGTGCTGCGATGCGTGTTACCGCACGTGTGGCGTCAATCGATGGCGCGAAAACGATCCGCGCGGCGCGCTGGCGTCTTCATCCGGATAAGGAGGCCGCCATCCGGATGGGGCGTGAGGTCGCCGGGCAGCTGTTAGCTTCGGGCGCGGCCGAGTTGCTCGCAGCATGAAGCAGGCGCCGGAGCTTGCGGCGAAGGCGCGCGGAATGGAAGTCCGGATGCGCCGCCTGCGCACGACACATGCGATGCGCCAGCTCGTGCGCGAAGCGGACGTGCGGCCGCACAAACTCATACAGCCGCTGTTCGTGGTGGAGGACGAGTCCGCGGCCGGTCCGATTTCCAGCATGCCGGGCATCCTTCGCATGACGAAGGGGCAGGCGCTTGAGGAATGCCGTGCGCTGCACGATGCCGGAATGGGAGGCATGCTGCTCTTCGGGCTTCCAAAAGTGAAAGACGCGGCGGCCAGCTCGAACGCGGATCCGGACGGCATCGTGCAGCAAACTGTGCGCGCAGTCAAAGATGCGCTGCCGGACTTCGTTGTTATCGCGGATCTCTGCAACTGCGAGTATACCGATCACGGACACTGCGGGGTGTTGAACGCGCGCGGCGATATCGACAACGATGCAACGCTCGATCTGCTCGCGCGGACCGCCCTCTCGTATGCACGCGCGGGCGTGGACGTGGTGGCTCCCTCGGACATGATGGACGGCCGCGTACG
This sequence comes from Candidatus Meridianibacter frigidus, assembly GCA_003243975.1. GTDB lineage: Bacteria > Vulcanimicrobiota > Vulcanimicrobiia > Vulcanimicrobiales > Vulcanimicrobiaceae > Meridianibacter > Meridianibacter frigidus. The sequence continues at coordinate 42,763 of QHBJ01000006.1, forward strand.
CGCCATACGAGCGGCGCTGGACGACGACGGATTTACGCACACCGCCATCATGTCGTACGCCGCCAAGTACGCCTCGGCATTTTACGGCCCATTTCGCGAAGCCGCCAATTGTGCGCCGCAGTTTGGAGACCGGCGCACCTATCAAATGAACCCGGCCAACGGTCGCGAGGCGATGCGCGAAATCGAACTGGACATCCAAGAGGGCGCGGATATCATCTTAATCAAACCCGGGCTCGCCTATCTGGACATCGTTGCGCAAGCGCGTCGGCGTTTCGACGTTCCACTGGCGGTCTATAATGTGAGCGGTGAATACGCCATGCTACACGCAGCCGCGGAGAAGGGATGGATCGAACGGGAAACGGCAATCGACGAACTGCTAGTTTCGTTCGCGCGCGCGGGCGCCGACATCATCATCACCTACTTTGCAAAGGAGTACGCACGGCGTGCAGGGTGAGCCCCCGGTGGTGTGCCTGCTCGCCGGCGGCCGCGCTACTCGCCTGCCCAGAAAATTGCAGCGCCGCATCCACGGCCAAACATTGCTCGCGCGCGTGCACGCGCGGTTTGCTGCGCACTACAAGGTGGCCCTATCAACGGCCGCAAGTGACTCAGTTCCAGACGCAGGGCCGCTTGGTGGCATCGTTTCGGTGTTCGAGCGATGCGAGCACGAACGAATCTTTGTGGTTGCGGCGGATATGCCCCATGCCGACCCGCGCCGGGTCGAGCAGTTTTGCGCCGCATGGAGCGACGAACTTCAAGCTGTCGTCGCGCGCACGCCAGCCGGTTGGGAACCGCTGTATGCCTTGTACGAGCGGCGCGCATTCCTGCATGCCGCGCGCTCCGTTCTGCGCGGAAGCCGCGCGGTCACCGACGTGGTTGCAAAGTTGAAGGTTCTCTCCATTGACGTTCCGGCCCAGGAGGCCGCTTCCGTGAACACGCCGCAGGACTTCGAAATGCTTTTGGCACGCGAGGTTCGGATTTGAAATTCGAACGCTCGATCTCCGCGTTCTCACGGGCGCGACGCACCATTGCCGGCGGCGTAAACTCGCCCGTGCGGGCTTTTCGAGCGGTCGGCGGGACGCCCGTCTTCATGAAGGAGGGCCGCGAGGCCACGCTATTCGACCTGGACGGCCACGAATTCATCGATTACGTGCTCTCATGGGGTCCGCTGATTCTGGGGCACGCGCATCCCGCGGTCGTCAAGGCCATACAGTCGGCCGCACTGCGCGGCACGTCGTTCGGAACGCCCACCGAAGCGGAGAGCGAGTTGGCCGAACTGGTGAGCGCGCGCTTTCCATCGATGCAGCGTCTGCGTTTCACTTCTAGCGGCACCGAAGCCACCATGAGCACGGTGCGTCTGGCGCGCGGATTCACCAAACGCGATCTGATCGTAAAGTTTGCGGGCTGCTATCATGGGCACGCCGACGCCTTTCTCATTGCGGCCGGCAGCGGCGCGCTGACACACGGAGTCCCCGATTCACCCGGCGTCCCCGCGGGCGTCGCCGCGGATACTCTCGTGCTTCCATTCAACGACATGGAGGCGGTGCGCGAAGCATTCGAGCGGCACGCTCGGCGCATCGCCGCCGTCATCGTTGAGCCATACGCCGGCAACATGGGACTGGTGTTGCCGCGGGGCGGCTATCTGCGCTTCTTGCGTGAGGTGACGCAGCAGGCGGGCTCGCTGCTGATTTTCGATGAGATGATTACGGGGTTTCGCGTCGCGCCCGGGGGCGCGCAAGAAGTCGAGGGAATCGTGCCGGATCTGACAACGCTGGGCAAGATACTGGGCGGCGGCCTGCCGGCGGGCGCGTTCGGCGGCCGGGCCGACATCATGCAAGAACTCTCTCCGGAGGGTCCCGTGTATCAGGCCGGGACGCTGTCGGGAAATCCGCTCGCCATGGCAGCGGGCGTCGCCACGCTGCGCGCGCTGGAGGACCAGCAGCTCTACGCGCGGTTGGAAGATCTCTCCGCGCAACTCTGCGATGGATTGACGGCGGTCTTCGACCGCCACGGCATTGCAAACCAGACATATCGTACCGCCTCCATGTTCTGCACGTTCTTCGCCGACCGGCCGGTCCACGATCTGGAAACCGCGGGCGCGGCAGACACGAACCTTTATGCGAAGTACTTTCAAGCGATGCTTGCCCGGGGAGTCTATCTCCCACCTTCGCAATTCGAAACCGCATTTCTCAGCGCCGCGCATACGCAGCGCGATATCGAGCGCACGATCGCCGCTGCGGAGGAAGCGGTCGAATCGCTGCTCATACCTGCTCGATGAAAGGTCACTGATGCCGCTGGTCTGCTTGGGCCTCTCGCACCATACGGCCCCGCTTGAAGTTCGCGAGCGCCACACGTTTCCGGCTTCGCGCATGGCCGAGGCACTGATCGCGCTTCGTGACTATGAAGCGGTTAAGGAAGCGGCCATGCTCTCGACTTGCGGGCGATTGGAGATCTACGCGGAGCTCGACGACTACGAAAGCGGCGTTACGCAACTCAAGGCGTTCCTCGAGAATTTTCGGCACGGCGATGTGGACGATTTGGAAAACTATCTCTATACGCTGTTGGGACGCCAAGCCGTGGAGCATCTCTTTCGCGTTAGCACCGGATTAGATTCGATGCTCATCGGTGAGGCCGAAATATTGGGTCAAGTCAAAGATGCCTACGTGCAAGCGCAGGCCGCGCAATCGCTCGGCACGACTCTGCACAAGCTTTTTCGCGAGGCGCTGAACGCCGGTAAGCTTGCGCGATCCCAAACTCACATCGGGAACGAGTCGGTCAGCATCGCGACGGCGGCGATCGAGCTGGCACGTTCTCACATAGGCGATCTGGCGCAGAGGTCCGTGGTGGTCATCGGCGCGGGCAAGATGGCGAAGATTGCGGCGCGGCGCTTGCGCGAAGCCGGAGCCACACAGCTGTACGTCACGAATCGCACGATTGCGCGCGCGCAAGACCTGGTCGCACAAATTGGATATGGCGACGCTATCGATCTGCCGGGCCTCGGAGATGCGGTTGCGGCCTGCGACCTCGTCGTAACCTCGACCGGCGCACCCGACTTCGTCCTTACCAAAGAAAATGTCGCCGCCGCCATGGCGCGACGGCCACATCAACCGATCCTCATTATCGATATCGCGGTACCGCGCGATGCCGACCCGCAGATCGCCGAACTTGAAAACGTAAGCTTGGTCGATGTTGACGGTTTGCGCAATTCCGTGGACTCGACTCTGCAGAGCCGCCGCGCTGCCATTCCAATGGTCGAAGAAATTATCGACGAGTACATCGAGCGGTTCAACCAGTGGTATCAAGGCCGCACGGCCGTGCCCGTCATCGCCTCCTTGACTCGAAAGGCCGAAGCCATCCGGCAGGCGGAAATGGAACGCCTTTTTGCGCGTTGCCCGGATTTGAGCGAACGCAACCGGATGCTGGTGACCGGCATGTCGTTGAAGATCATCTCCAGGCTGCTCCACAACGTCGTGACGAGGATCCGCGACAAGGCCGTCACGAATTACGACGAAGCCCAGATGCATGCGCGCATGCTCGACGAACTCTTCGATCTGCGCATCGATGACGCGCCGTAACCCGCTGGCCGGCAAGCGCGTCCTTATCACGCGGCCGGAACATCAAAGCGGCGCATTTGCACGGTCGTTATCGGAGGTGGGCGCTTCTCCGATCGTGGCGCCGGTGGTGGAAATCGTCCCGCCGGACGATCCCGACAGCGTCCGCGCCGCGGTGCGCGACCTCAATTCCTACGATTGGCTTGTCCTTACTTCCGTTAACGGCGTCAGCGCATTCTTCGGAGCCTTGGACTCGTTCAGCCCGGGTGTGCGTGACCTCAAGCTAAAGCTTGCGGCCATTGGTCCGCGGACGGCGCATGCACTGGCGCTGCACGGTGTACGGGCCGCTCTCGTGCCGGAGGAGTACGTCGCGGAAGCGCTCGCGGACAAGCTGCTGGCCGTCTTGCCCAAAAGCGCGCGGATCTTGCTCCTGCGTGCTGCGGAAGCGCGAGACGTGTTGCCGGAGCGGCTGCGCGCGGCCGGACACAGCGTGAGTGACGTGGCGGTTTATCGCACGCGGATCCGACGAGACGACAACTTGGCGAAAAAAGTTCGCGCATGCGACATCTTGACGTTTACCTCGCCCAGTACCGTGAAGGGCTTCGCAGAGAATGGCGCGCTCGGCGAGGTGGGCACGAAGGTCGTGGCTTGCATCGGACCGGTGACGGCGCAAGCGGCACGGGCGGCGGGTATGAACGTTACGGTGGTTGCGCGCGAATACACGGTGGACGGATTGCTCGCTGCACTGCTGGACAGGCTGCAATCGACCGGCTCAGTCTCAGCCCGCTAACCAATTTCGATCTCGGCGCATTCTTTGCGGTCATCATCTGCGTGACCGCATGGCGCACGAGGGTTCTCTCGCCAACGGGAGCCATCGCGGCGTTTTTTGTGGGCTCGATTATCTTCGGTGCTGGTGGCTGGCCGTTTGTGCTGACCTTATTTGCGTTCTTCGTACCGGCGGTACTGCTCTCGCGCATCGGTTTGGCACACAAGCGCGCGCTGCAAACACTCGGAAAAGAGGGCGTGCGCGACGGCGCCCAGGTGCTCGCAAACGGGGGCGTCGCAGCCCTGTGTGCCCTCCTGGCAATCGCGGGAAGTCAATTTTGGTTGGCCGCTTTTGCGGCGGCGCTAGCAACGGCCGCGGCCGACACCTTCGGCACCGAAATCGGCACGCTGTCGCCTTCGCCGCCTCATTCTATTCTGACGGGCAAAACGGTTGGCACCGGACTCTCGGGCGGCATTACGCTCCTGGGCACGTTGGCAGAGATTGCGGGCGCGTTCTTGGTTGCCGGTGTCGCGCGCATTGCACACGTTTCACCAGCGTTCTTTGCCGTTGCCATCGGAGGAGTCGCGGGTGCATGCATCGACTCGCTTCTGGGCGCAAGCGCGCAAGCGCTGCGTTATTGCGGCGGATGCAACCTGTTCTGCGAGAGCGAGCGGCACCGGTGCGGGGCAGACACGCGTTTGGTTCGCGGCCTGCCGTGGCTCACGAATGACGGCGTGAACTTCCTGGCAACGCTCGGCGGCGCGCTCACCGCCGGGGCACTCTTGTTTTACTTCCCGAACTTCTTTTGAAGGTAGGCGATGATCACGTCGTCGTCGTCAAAGACCGCGTCGCCGTCGACCATTACGGGGATCCCGGTCTGGCCGGAGATCTCTTTGACCAGTTTGCGCTGCGCGTGATCGCGCGGCACGTTGACGATTTTATAGTCGAGTAAGAGCTCGGTCATCTTGGCTCGCACGCGCGCGCAGTACGCGCACCACTCGGCCTGATAGAGGACGATATCGGTGCCGGTCAAGCAGACGCTCCTTTCACGCGGTTCCCCATCCTAGTCGTGACCTTCCCAGGACCGCACGCAATCATGCATCCTTCCCGGCTCGAAGCGACGAATACGCGAAAATGATGGGACGCTCGCGCGAGGATTCCCAGCGCATGCGCAAGGCGTACGCCGCCTCGCTACTCTTTCATGCACTGATTTTCGTCGCCATCGTCCGGCTGCCACACCGCGGGGAGCCGGCTCCCAGCAATCCCCTCGTGTTCGTTCACGTTAATGCTCTGCGCGCCGAACGCCGTCCGAGTGCCCGGGCAGTCGCCCGAATCACGCCAGCATCGGTGGTGGTCAAACACGTCGCCCTCAGACCCACTCCGCAGAAGCCGCCCGTAAAGCCATCCCGCCGCAAGCATTCCCGTCCTACACATGAGGCAAAGCGCGGGCAAGCCTCGCCGGCGCCGCCGAATCTGCCGGTCGTGGCAGAGGTTCCGGAGGTCGCAGCCACACCGCAGCTCACCGCGCAGCCCGCCGCGAATCCCAGGCCGCTTCCGGTGCGGGCAGCCGCACCAACCCAAGTTCCCGTCGCTACGGCGGCGCCGGCTGCCAGCGCGGCGCCCGCCGGACAGCACGCAAATGCCACCTCGCAGATCACCGGCAATCGTGGTGGCATTGCGATCTTTGGATCGACCTACCAAGAACCGGTGCTCGACCCCCATGCACGGGAAGAATTGCAGAAGCGCTTTCGCCTGAATGTCACGCTGCACGTGCTGGTCGGCGACGATGGAAAGACCAAGGCCGTTTCATTTGACCCGCCGCAAGCACCCGAAACCGAAAAGCAGATTCGTGATTATCTGGCTAGCGCGAATTGGGACGCGGCGGTCTGCGGCGGCGGCATTACCTGCGAAGGCGAAACGAAAATCACCCTGCGGCCGTGAGCTGCAAACGTGCGCACAGCGGCGTGCCGATCGCTTCGTAGCTTCTTTTTTGACTCACGTCTTCATTCGTAATGAACCGTCGGATGAAAATGCCGTAGGTGCCGTCGGGCGCCACCGCTGCCGAAAAGAATCCGAGATCCTGCAAACCGACGCGGCCGCGCGGAAGCCGCGCGAACAGCACGCAAGCCGGCGGCGCACCCCGCAAGCGATTGCGCAAGAAACGCATTCGGCGGATGCGCGCATCGCGTTCATCCTCGACGATGCTCGTGGCCGCGATCTGCAGCGGCGTATCCGCGATGCGGGCGCGCACGGCCAGATATCCGCGACGCTCGAAAGGACGGCCGAGCGGCGCCGGCAGGTATTCTTCTTGCACCCGCGGTCCATCCAGCATGCGCCGCCAAAAGATCGCTTCGCCGCCACGATACGCCCACTGGCGCGCAAAACGCGTTGCGATGGCCAGCGCATCGCCCGATTCAATCTCGCTCAATCCAAAGATGTCGGGGTTGCGCTCGTCTAAGAACGCAGCGAGCGAACGCATGGCGCCCGCTCTCCACAAACCCGAAACGCGTGCGTAGCACGCATTTATAGAATCGATTTTCCAAGTCCCGACAGGATCAAACCGACGGCCAGCGCGGCAGTTTGATTGCGCTGATCCAAAATTGGATTGATCTCCACCATCTCGATGGATCCCAGTCTGCCCGACTCCGCGAGCATCTCCATGGCTAGATGCGCTTCGCGGTAGCTCAGTCCGCCCTTCACGGGCGTGCCCGTACCGGGCGCTTCGCTGGGGTCGATTCCATCCATGTCAAACGATACGTGTATCTTTCGGTCGCTCCCGCCCGTAATCTGGATGGCCTGCTCCATGACGTGCGTCATCCCCAATCGGTCGACGGCGCTCATGGAAAACGCCTTCACTCCGGAATCGCGCAGGATGCGCTTCTCCGTACCATCGACGTCTCGCAGGCCGATCTGAACCGTATGCGCGGGGTCGGCAACGCCGCTGCGCAAGGCAAACCAAAGCGGCATGCCGTGCACATTTCCCGTGGACGAAGACTGTGGACTGTTGATGTCGCTGTGCGCATCGATCCACACTAAGCCCGCCGGCGCGCCGTACGCGCGGCGCAATCCTTCGAGAGTACCCATTGCGATGGAGTGATCGCCGCCCAAGATGATGGGAAATCCGTCCTCGCGTGCAATGCGCTCGATAAGGTCGGCCAGCTCTTTGCAGACTTGGTCGATGACCTCCAAGTACTTCGCATCGTCGCGGTCTTCACGGACGGACTCGCGGTCGGGCACGCGTAAATTGCCGTGATCTTCGATGCGCGCGATGCCGAAACGATGCAGCCTTTCGCGCAACTTGGCATAGCGCACCGCGGACGGCCCCATATCGACACCGCGTCGGCTTGCGCCCAAATCCATCGGTACGCCGACGATGTCAACGCGCGCGGGCACCCGAGGCAGTTCCGTGGCCGTCACGCCGAATGGCGTTCGCGCCGCCTGCGTCCCTCCCTACACTCCGGGCTCCGGCTCGATTTCCAAGGGCGTATCGATGCGCGCTTCTTCCGTCAGCGGGCTGAGCTTCTTCCAACGTCGCTTTAGCGGGCATGATGTGGTACGCGATGACGCGCAGCATGCCCGCCGCCGGAACGGCGATGAACATCCCGACCAGCCCCATCAATTCGCCGCCGATTAAGATCGCCAAGATCACGGTAAGCGGACTGAGCGAAACCGTTTTGCTGACGATATTGGGAGCAATGAGGTGCCCCTCCATCTCGAAGATGGCGATAAAGAGGACGGCTACGACGATGGCGTTGCCTGCGCCATGGTTGAAATACGCGAGGAGTACGGCGGGCACGAAGGTCACGACGGCTCCCACGTATGGAATTATGTCCACGATCGCCGCGCTGAGGCCGATAAGCGCCGCGTAAGGAACGTGCATGATCATCAGCATGAGGGTGATCAATATGCCGACCGAAATCCCCACCAAGAGCTGGCCACGGATAAACCCGCCAATCACCTGCTCGAGTTCCATGAGCACGTCGAGCGAACGCTCGCGCCGCTTCTGGGGAATCAAGGCGATGAAGTAGCGCTTGATGTTCTCCGAATCGAGCAAGAGATAGGCAGAGAGAACGGGCACGATGACGATCGCCGCCAGAGCGGTTGCGGATGCCACAAGGAATCCGAGCGCTCCAAGCGTCGCATCGTAGCCATGCGTGCGCACCCACCGCGCCAGTGTGCCCGGCGCGTTCACCATTTCGTTTCGCATCCACATCGGCAGCCGCCCGAACAACCGATTTGAGGGATCGCGGATATCTGTTTGCAGGTGTGCCACGGTACTCGGATAGTGGTTGGCGATCTGCACGATGTCGTAGCTTACCGCCGGCACGATAAAGGTCAGCGACGCAACGATGAGGACGGCGATGAATGCGTACACGATCAGGACGCATGCGACCAAGGGCAACCGTTCGTTTAGTTTGCGCACAGCCGGATAGAGAAGGTAAGCAAAAAAGATCGAGGCGATCAGGATGATCGAGATCGACCCAATGCGCTCCAGAAACGTGAGAACGCCGCCCAAAACGTACGCTGCCAAGACGAGCAGAAGCAGCACCTTCGCCCAATACGTGACACGCGCTTCGGTAAACCAATCGTAGACTTTTGGACGTGCCTCCATCCGGGAATCATTCTCCAATAGGAGGGCCGACTAATGCTCGCGGAAACACCGCACCCGGGCGAGCCGCCCGAAGACCCGCAACCCGATCAGCCGACGATCCCGCCGCGGCCGCATCCCGTACCGCCGGCGGCCTAGTCGATCTCGGTAGCCCGCGAGGGCCACAAGCGCTTCACCATGGCGGTGAGCAGGTTGCTGATCATATTGGCGGGAGGGCGCAATCCGGCCAGAGCCGGCGATGCGGCGTAGCCGTCATCGACATCAAAAATCCACATCATGAGAGCACTCCGCCGGCCGAGTTGTTCGCCCCATACACGTGCGCGCTCGATCCCCTGGGGACTGCGGGCGTAAAGTTCTCGAAAGACATCGTCGTCGGTGGCCGCATTGGCCACGATGCGCGAAAAATCTCGATATCCCAAACCCAGCGCGCGCAACAGGGCGCGGTCGAATGGACTCTGACCGTACAAGTACGTCCCCAGGGTCCCGGCGAGCGCGGCGCGGGCCTTATCGATCAGGCGCGGCAACCATTTGATCCCGTCCAGATCGGCGTTCCAGCGGCGAGGCGGCGTTTTGCTCAAATCGGGCGCTTTCACACGGCGATCTTCGTGAAGAGAGTAGCGTCTCCAGCCACCATTGTCGCCCGGCGCTCTTGTCGTGCAACTAGCTCCCGGTTAAACTAGATCAAGCTCTCGCGCAGCAAGGCACGCCGAGCAACTTGAAATGGGCAGCTCCCGGCGCCTGCGCAGGCATTGCACGGTGCCAGTGCGTAATCTTGGAGAACCTAACCGAAGAGGTTGCCGCACCATGAAGATGCGAGGTCTGGTCGTTACCCTTTGCGCTTTGCTGCCGGCACTATTGCCGCTGTGCGCAAGCGCGCAGATTGCCGGCCCGGTGGCCGAACTTCAATTGCAACTTGCATCGATCTCTTTGCATGCCCCCGGACACGTCGCCATGGAGATCAAGGATTTGGGCAGCGGCGCGATCTCTTCGGTCAACGCGCGCGCCAGCATGCCGGCTGCATCAACGATCAAGATTCCGGTCATGGTGGAGGTCTTCCGCCAGCTCTCAAACGGCCGCTTCGATTTCAATACGACGGTCGGGCTTCGCCGCAGCGACAAGGATTGGGGCTCGGGCTCATTATGCAATGCGCGCGCTGGGACGAGATATTCGGTGTTGCGCTTGCTAAAAGCGATGATTACGGTAAGCGACAACACTGCCACCAACATGCTTATCCGCTTGGTCGGCCGACAAAACATCAACGACGATATGCTTTCTATCGGGTTGCAGCACACACGCCTTTCCGATTACATCCGTTCGCAAGGCGACGACATTCGCTACGCGCTGCGCAGCTCGCCGGCAGATATGGTAATGCTGCTCGAACAGATGGCCGGCAATGAACTGATCGACCGGTGGTCGTCGCGCGAGATGATTTCAATCCTGGAAGGGCAGCGGCACAATGGGCTGCTGCCCGAACCGCTGCCGATGGGACTGCCCATTGCACACAAGACCGGCACGCTGCACGATACCTTAAATGATGTCGGCATCGTGTTCGCCGATCCGCAACCCTATGTAATCGCGGTCATGACGACCAACTTGCCGTCGCTCTCTGCGGGCCGCCGTTTCATTCGCGGCGTTTCGCGATTGGCATACGATCAGATCGAGCAGCTCGCAGGCGAAGCCCCGGTTAAAGCTCCCGCACCGAGCGACGATACCGGAAGCGATACTCCCATGTGGGACACTAGCGCTCCCGCGGCACAACCCGCAGCGCAGCCAGCGCCAACCGCAACGCCCTAGCCCTAGACCTCCGCCGCTAGACCGGAGCGCGCCGCTCCGCATAGGTCGGCGTGACCCAATCGCGGTAGCGCGGTTCGCGTGCACGCACGGCGCGATCGTAAAACTCGGAGAGTTTGCGCGTGATGGGGCCCATCGCCCCATCGCCGACTTCGCGCCGGTCGACCGATGCCACGTGCAGTACGCCGATGGCCGTACCGGTAAAGAATATCTCGTCGGCGCAGTAGAGTTCACCGCGGTCAATTGACCGCTCGACGATCGGAATCGAGAATTCATTGCGCGCAATTTCCATAATCGAGCGCCGCGTGCACCCCTCTAACACGTTCTGCGAGGGATCCGGAGTATAAAGCACGCCGCGCCGGACCAGGAAGATGTTCTCCGCCGATCCCTCGGCCACGTGTCCGTCGTGCGAGAGCATAATCGCTTCGTCGAAGCCGTTCTCTTGCGCTTCGCTCTTGGCGAGCGCAGAGTTTACGTAGAGGCCCGTAATCTTCGCGCGAGGCGGTGCGCACGAGTCGTCGACGCGCCGCCACGAACTGGTGCACGTTCGCAGGCCGCCCGTCACGTCCAAATACTTCTTGAAAGGAATCGGGATGATCGCAAAGGCATCCGGAACTCCATGCAGGCGCACTCCGATGTCCTCAGCCGCCTTGAAGATACAGGGGCGGATGTAGATGTCGGTTTCAAACTCGTTGCGGGCGACCAGTTCGCGCGTAAGCTCCGCCATCTCGGACGGCGTGTGCGGCAGCTTCATCGTAAGGATTTTTGCCGAGAGCGCAAGGCGCTCGTAGTGCTCGAGCAGTTGCAGCAGCCACAGTTCGCGTTCGGCTGCGTCCCAATATCCGCGGATACCCTCGAAGCACCCGGTTCCATACTGCAAGCCGTGGGTGAGCAGGCCGACTTTCGCATCTTCGTAAGCGGTGAAGACGCCGCCGGCGTAAACCACGGTCCGCGAAAGATTCACAAGTACACTCCTGGGCCGGCAAGTTTTTCCCGGGCCGGAGCGTTGCACCACCTAGCCGAATTGGACCTTCTATCGTGAACCTATTTCTGCTGGCTGGAACCTCTGCGCTGGCCTCTTCGGTAGAAGCCGTCGAGGCAGTCACGATCGTTCTGGCCGTAGGATTCACCCAAGGATGGAAGGCCGCCCTGACGGGAGCTTTGTGGGCGCTGGTTGCGCTGCTTGGGATCGTCGGCATCCTCGGATCGGCACTGCTGCGCTATGTTCCGCTGGCGACGCTGCAAACCGTGATCGGATTATTCTTGGTGCTCTTCGGATACACGTGGCTGCGCAAGGCGATCTGGCGGTACGCCGGGCGCAAAGCGTTGCACGACGAGGAGGCGATCTTCGAAAAGGAAGTCGCACACCTGCGCGAAGTTCGCTCCAGCCGCGTCGCGATGGCGACGGCGTTCAATGCGGTGCTGCTGGAGGGACTGGAGATCGCCGTCATCGTGATAACCTTCGGGGCGGCAAGTTCGGCCGGGCTCATTGCCGCAGCTAGCGGCGCGGTGGCCGCCGCCGTTGTGGTAATTGCCGCCGGGGTAATCTTGCGTAAACCCTTCTCTCGCGTGCCGGAGAATCTCATGAAATTCGTCGTCGGGATTATGCTCGTTTCCCTGGGGACGTTCTGGAGCGGTGAGGGCTTGGGCGTCAACTGGGTATTCGGCGACACGACGCTGTTGGCAATCATTCTGCTGTACGTGCTCACCGCGCTTGAGCTGGTGCGAATGCTCAAGCGCACGGCGCCTGCACCGTGATGGATGCCGTCTACGAATTCATTGCCGATCGCTCTCGGATTCTTCCGCTGGGCGTGATCCTTGCGGGGCTCGCCGCATTCTTCAGCCGCACGGGCCCCTTGCACCGCTACGGCGCAGGTGTTTTTCTCGTCGCCTTGATCGCAACGCTCTGCGCGGGCGCTTTCGAGCGCCAGCGCTAGGTTACAAGGAGGGTTTCATGCGCATCGGAGCATTGCCGAACGTCACCTCACAAAGAACTGATAACCTGCGCGCGCGGACGCGCGGCGCCAAAGCCGTGCCGAGCATCTGTTGTTACTGCGCGGTCGGCTGCGCGACGCTCGCGCACGTCGACGACGGCGGAAAGCTGCTGAACGTAGAGGGCGACCCCGAGAGTCCCATCTCCGGCGGACACCTATGCCCCAAAGGGGCCGCACTCTTTGGCTTGACCGTCAACACCGCGCGCTGGACCACGGTAAAGTATCGCGCGCCCTATGCCGAGCGGTGGGAAGAGCGCCCGCTCGAGTGGGCCATGGATCGCATTGCCGGCTTGGTAAAGGAAACGCGCGAGCGAACCTTCGTTAAAGAACGCGACGGCAAGCGCGTCAATCATACGCTCGGCATTGCATCGTTGGGGGGCGCGACGTTCGGAATCGAAGAGAACTACCTGCTCGGCAAGCTGATGCGCTCTCTGGGCGTCGTGTCAATCGAAAATCAAGCACGAATATGACATAGCTCGACGGTGCCTGGTCTAGGCACCTCGTTCGGTCGCGGCGGCGCAACCACGTTTGTTCAAGATCTGAAGAACTCCGATTGCATCCTGATCGAAGGTTCGAATTTTGCCGAGTGCCATCCAGTGGCGTTTCGCTTCGTCATGCAAGCCAAAGAGCGCGGCGCCAAGATCATTCACGTGGACCCGCGCTTCACGCGCACCTCCGCGCTGGCCGACACCTACGTGCCCATCCGCAGCGGCACCGACATCGTTTTCTTGGGCGCCATTATCAATTGGGTTCTGCGCAACGAACGTTACTTCAAAGAGTACGTGCAGCATTACACCAACGCTTCGAGCATTCTCACCGAAGAATTCCGGGACACGGAAGACCTGGAGGGTCTCTTCTCCGGCTTCAACGAATCCGCGCGGTCCGGCGGCGGCGGGTCCGCCCAATCGCACGAAGGCGCATCGCAAAGCCGTGGCGAGGCCGCGCCGGGAGGCGGCTACGATACGCAGAGCTGGCAATTCGAAGAGGAAGAAGTGCCGCGCTTCGACGGCACAGGCACCGCGAGCGTCGTACGTCGCGATCCCAGTTTGCAACACGAGCGCTGCGTGTTCCAAGTGCTGCGCCGCCACTTCGCGCGCTACGATGCGCAAATGGTGCAGGACGTTTGCGGAACGCCGCGCGCGCTCTTCGAAGAAGTCTGCGAAGCCCTGGCGAGCAACAGCGGACGCGAACGCACCGCGGCGATTGCCTATGCGGTGGGCTGGACGCAGCACACCGTCGGCGTGCAATACATCCGAACGGCAGCCATCCTGCAACTACTGCTCGGAAACGTCGGCCGTCCCGGCGGCGGTATCATGGCATTGCGCGGACACGCAAACATTCAAGGCGCAACCGATATCCCCACACTCTACGACCTCTTACCGGGATATCTGCCCATGCCCGCCATCCAGCGCGACGAGCAAGACTTGGCTTCCTATTTGAAATCCAACGCGAAGCCGACCGGTTGGTGGGCGAATCTGCCGAAATACATGGTTTCGCTGCTCAAGGCTTTTTACGGCGATGCGGCCACCAAAGAAAACGGCTACTGCTTCGATTACTTGCCGCAACTTACAGGCGATCACTCCATGATCCCAACCCAGGTTGCGATGAAGGATGGCGAGGTCAAAGGCTACTTCGTCATCGGTCAAAATCCGGCCGCCTCCGGATTGAACGCAGAGTTGGGCCGCGCTGCGATGGAACGCTTGGAGTGGATGGTGAACCTCGACTCGTATGAAACGGACACCGCGTCGTTCTGGCGGCGCGAGGGCGCGGACCCCGCAAAAATCCCGACCGAATGCTTCTTCATTCCGGCCGCCACCGTACTCGAGAAGGACGGCACGCTCACCAATACCAATCGTCTGCTGCAGTTTCACGAGAAAGCGGTCGAGCCGGCGGGAGCGAGCCGCAGCGACCTGTCGTTTATCTACCAGCTCGGTTTGCGACTGAAAGAATGCTACAAGACTTCGACCGATCCAAAGGACCGGCCGATCCTGGATATGACGTGGGCATACGCGCACGAAGACGAGCGCGAGCGCAGTCGCGGCGAACCCTCGGCGCTGGCGGTCATGCAGGAGATCAACGGCTACCGCGTGAGCAGCGGTGAACAGGTTAGCGGCTTTACGGAGCTTCAGGAGGATGGAAGCACCGCGTGCGGCGGCTGGATTTACAGCGGCGTCTGCCCCGACAAGCAGACGCACCGAGCGCGCAATCGCGAAGCCGACGATTATACTTCGCCGGACTGGGGCTTTTCATGGCCGGCAAACCGGCGCATGCTCTACAACCGCGCGTCCGCCGATCCGGCCGGCAAACCCTGGAGTGAGGCCAAGAAGTACGTCTGGTGGGATGAGCGCGGGCAAGAGTGGACCGGGTACGACGTGCCCGACTTTCCGCTAACCAAAGCTCCGGACACCCCGGCCAAACCGGGAGCAACCGGCATGGACGCACACTCTGGCAGCGATCCATTCATCATGCAGCTCGATGGACGCGGCGCGATCTTCGTGTCCAGCACGCTGAAAGACGGGCCGCTCCCCACGCACTACGAGCCGCTGAATTCGCTCGTGCCCAACGCGCTCTATAAACAGCAGCATAATCCGGTAATGTGTGAGTGGAAGCGCCGCGACAATCCGTACAACGGTGTGGCCAACGAAGATTATCCGTACATTCTTACGACCTACCGTTTAACCGAGCACTCGGGCATCATGACGAAGTACGTTCCGTGGCTCGCCGAACTCCAGCCGGCACTCTTCGCGGAGATCGATCCGGAGCTGGCCGTGGCTCGCAACCTCAAGAACGGCGATTGGGTGACCATTCGCACGGCCGTCGGCGAGATCGAAGCCCGCGCGCTAGTCAGCGGACGCATTCAGCCATTGCGCTTGGCAAAAGGCAGGTGGGTGCATCAAATCGGCCTGCCCTACAACTACGCGCCGCTCGGGCTCGCGCACGGCGACTCGTCCGGCGATTTGGTGCCGTTGGTAATGGATCCCAACGTTTCCATCCATGAGGCAAAGACGCTTACGTGCAACATTCGCGCAGGCCGTCGAAATAAACGGAAACGCTCGCACGTGGATGAGGATGTTCCGGCTGCGCAACGCTCCCAAGAGGGCGCGCCCACCGCTCACGGCCGCGATTTTCCCGGTCCGCAGCGATGAGCACGGGGTTCTTCACCGACACGACGCTGTGCATCGGATGCAAGGCCTGCGAAGTTGCCTGCAAGCAGTGGAACGAGCTGCCCTCGGACGGCTTCGAGTTTACCGGGGAGTCGTACGACAATACGACCGAGCTATCGGCAACCACCTGGCGACACGTTTCCTTCTCTGAGAAAGTGGAGCGCAAGCCCGAACTTCCATATCCGCAAACGCGTTGGCTCATGTCCAGCGATGTGTGCAAGCATTGCACGCATGCCGGCTGCCTCGAAGCCTGCCCCACGGGCGCGATCATCCGCAATGAGTTCGGCAATGTGTACATTCAACCGGACGTTTGTAACGGTTGCGGCTACTGCGTGCCCGCGTGTCCCTTCGGCGTCGTGGACCTCATGCAGATGGTTGGCGGTAAGGACGGCGATCCCAAGTACAACACGAACGTCTTGCGTGCAGATCGCATGGAGCATACTGCCGTGCAAGCCATCGGCGGGATAGCCGGAAAGTGCACGCTCTGTTACGACCGCCAGCGCTCCGATTTGGAACCGGCGTGCTCAAAAGCGTGCCCCACCGAATCGATTCAATTCGGCGACCTTGACGAACTTCGCGAGCGCGCCCGAAAGCGCGTCGAGCAATTGCAAGGCCGCCAGGTTCAAGCACGCCTGTATGGGGTGGATGAAAACTGGTCGGTCGGTACGCTGGGCGCATTCTTTCTGTTAACCGATGCGCCCGCCGAATATGACCTGCCCGAGCGCCCCGTGCTGCCTTCAACCCATCAGCCCGCTGCGTACGCAAGCGCAGCGGTGGCCGCCACCGCTCTTTTTCTTATCGGGTCGCTCATCTTCACGCGCAGCTAATGCAGGAGAAGCCCATTCTGAAAGCCCCGGATTGGGGCACGAGCGTGATCGGCTATCTATTTTTGGGCGGCCTGATGGGAGGCAGCGCCATTCTTGCTGCGCTCGCTCAAAGCAACCACTCAAAGGCCGAAGCCCGTTTGCAGCGCAATGCCGCGCTCTCGGCCTTCTTGCTCGCGGGCGCGTGCCCGGCGGTCTTAATTTCCCACCTGGGGCGCCCTGAACGTTTCCTGAACATGTTGCGCGTGGTGAAGTTCAAATCGCCGATGTCGCTGGGCGCTTGGGCATTGGTGGCGTTCTCGGCCGTGTCGGGATTGAATCTCGTGACCCGCTCCAGGCCCCTTGGCATGCTGGCCGCTGCGATCGGCGCATTCGTCGCGGGATACACCGGCGTGCTGCTGAGCGCGACCGCCGTTCCGCTTTGGGCGAAGGGGAAGTATCACATCCCGGCGATCAGCTTGTGTTCGGCCGTTTCCGGCGCGTGCGCGCTGCAAAACCTTCTGCTCTTGCGCGGCGACAATGGCGCCGCACGCGAGCGTTTGGAGCGCCTCGAGATTGCCGCCTCATCGGCAGAGCTTCTATTGCTGCTCTCCTTCGAACGCTTTAGCACGCAACTCGGCGCACCGATGTGGCAGGGCGCGCGCGGCCGCCGCTTTCAGATGGTGACGATGCGTCTGGGTCTTCTCGCCCCCATCGCCATGCACGCCGCGCTCTTGTTTTCCTATCGATCCCGGGGGGCTACGCCGTTACGCGCGTTACCGTCGCTTCTCTCACTCTGTGGCGGTTACGTCTTGCGCGAAACGCTGGTGCAAGCGGGGAAAGAGTCCGCCGCGCAACGCGCACCGGCACTACGGCAAGTTCGATGAGCACGTCATCGGTGGACGTGCTTCGCATCGAGCGTGCGACGCGCGAACGCGGCAGTGACGACGTGGCGACCGAAGAGCCGCTGCAGATTCGCTACGGAAGTGGGGATGGCGCGCTCCGCGATCTGGCGATAACCATGCGCACGCCCGGCAACGATTTCGAACTGAGCGCAGGATTCGTGTTGAGCGAAGGGCTCATCGCGCAGCGGTCCGATCTGCATTCATTAACCTACTGCATCGACCCGCACGTCGATCTCGAGCAGCGTTTCAACATCGTCAACGTCGTGCTGGAGCACGCTCGCGCGCCCACGCGCGAACTGGAGCGGCACTTTACCGTCGCCAGCTCCTGCGGCGTCTGTGGGAAGGCGCACCTGGAAGCACTCGAAATGCGCGGCGTGCAGCCGGTGCAAAGCGACCTTGTGGTGCAGGAGCAGACGCTGCGCGCCTTGCCCGACGCGTTGCGTGCGCATCAACGCGTGTTCTCGAAGACCGGGGGACTGCACGCATCCGCCCTGTTTACAGCCGCCGGCGAAATGGAGGTTCTGCGTGAGGACGTCGGCCGCCACAACGCCACCGATAAAGTCATCGGCTGGGCCTTGATGAACGGCCGCCTTCCGGCGACCCAATCGGTGCTGCTGGTAAGCGGGAGATCGAGTTTCGAAATCGTACAGAAGGCGGCCGTCGCTGGAATCTGCATGGTAGCATCGGTCTCCGCACCCAGCAGCCTGGCGATAGAGACCGCGAAGCGCTTCGGCATCACGCTGGTTGGATTCTTACGCGATGGACGGTTCAACGTGTATACTCATCCGGGCCGCGTCCTTTGAATACCCGTGCATTGCTGCTCGATATCGACGGCACGTTGGTACAGAGCAATGGTGCGCATGCGCAGTCGTGGTGCGAGACCTTCGCGGAGTTCGGGTACGACCTCTCGCGCGATCGGATCAGGCCTCTCATCGGCATGGGTGGCGACAAAATTCTGGCCACACTAACGCCGGGACTAAATCCGGAGCAGGGGTTGGGCAAAGAGATTTCAGATCGGCGTAAGGCGATCTTCCTGAAGCAGTTTGCACCCGGACTACAACCGCAGCCGGGCAACCGCCCGCTCCTGCAGGCCTGCTTGGAACGGTGCTATCGCTTGATCGTGGCCACGTCGGCCAAAACGGACGAACTGCAAACGCTCTTGCGCGCGGCCGGTATCGACGACCTCATCCACGACGCAGCGACGTCCGACGACGCCAGCAACTCTAAACCCGATCCGGACATCGTCGAAGCTGCGCTGGAAAAAGCGCGGGTTGACCGTTCGCACACCCTTATGCTAGGGGACACACCGTACGATATCTTGAGCGCTCACAGCGCGGGCATAAAGATCATCGCTCTGCGCTGCGGCGGTTGGCGCGAACCTGACATCGGTGACGCGGAAGCAGTTTACGACGATCCCGAGGATTTGCGAAAAGCACTCGTCCGTTCAAACTTCCGCGTACTTGAGGAACTCTTCCAGTAGCGCGTTGAAATAATCCGGCGCATCGGCGTTGGTAATGTGAGATGCCCCGTGTATGATCTGCAGGCGCGCGCCTGGAACGCCCGCCGCGATTTCCTGCGACAGTGCGACCGGCGCGATGGGATCCAGGTCGCCGCAAATCACGAGGACGGGAATGGTAATGCCGCCCAAGAGGGAGCGGTAGTCGCCCGTCCAGGTCGCGCGCGTGGCGGCGATGTAACATTCCCTCGATTTTGCGGCCATCTGCTCGATGGTCGCTTGGACGCGCTCCGCGGGAGCGTCCGGTGGTAAGATACGCGGCGTGCGATCCACCGCAAAGGCGTGCATGGAATCCGCAGAGCGGACCGCAGCGGTAATATTCTCGACGGTTTGCTGCGCATTCGGATACGCCGCAAAGCTTCCGACCAAGACCATCGATGCAAGCCGCTCGGGCACGTGTTTCCACAGTTCGAAACCGACCACTCCGCCTAAGCTGCAGCCAACCAGATGGAACCGCTGCGCTCCGGCCGCGTCGGCGACCGCGAGCACATCCCGCATGAATCCGGCGCGCGTGACCAACGCCGGATTGGGATCGGGAAGTGCGCCGTTGCCGCGCAGTTGGACCGCGAGGCCCCGCGTGCGACCGGCGAAGGCCTCCAGCTGATCATTCCAAATGGCCGCACTGGAGCCGACGCCGTGAACGTAGATTAGCGTTTTGCCGCGCGCGCCGGATTGCAGTGCGCCGACTTCCAATCCGTCGCTCGCGCGCGTCTTTACTGCGGCGATCATGCAGGTACGCGCTTGCGCTTCACGAACGCGCGCACTTCTGCCAGCGGCCACGTGTTGAGGACGTCCCTTTTGGTGAGGCCGGCACGGCGCGCTTGGCCGACCGCCAGCTCGATGTTCGAAAGGTCCGATTGGCGATGCGCGTCGCTGTCGGTGGTAAAGATTGCGCCAAGCTCTTTCGCGCGGCGCGCAAGCGGCGCGGGCAAATCGAGGCGATTGGCCTGGCCGTCGATCTCCAGCGCGGTTCCGGTGCGCGCCGCGGCCCGAAAAACCTCGTCGTAATCGAATTCGTAACCCGCAAAGCCCTCGAGCATCCGACCGGTCGGGTGACCGATGATGTTCACGTAAGGATTCTCGCAAGCGCGAACGATCCGCGCGGTCATCTCTTCTCGCGATTGATTCGTGGCCGTATGCACGCTCGCAACCACGATGTCGAACTTCGCCAAGACGTCGCTGGGGTAGTCTAAGGCGCCGTCGGGCAGAATGTCGACCTCGCTGCTCCACAAGACCTGCGTGCTCCCGCCGTTCTGCAGCCGGCTTACGACCTCGCGCTGGGCCCTCAATCGTTCAAAATCCAAGCCCCAGCGGCCGCGGCCGCGTGAATGGTCGCTGATGCTTTGGTACTCATGTCCTCGAGATGCAGCCGCGGCAACCATTACCTCGAGCGTGTCGTCGCCATCGCTCCACGTGGAGTGCATGTGAAAGTCGCCGCGTATGTCGGCAAGCTCGACCAAGTCGGGGAGTCTTCGCGCGCGAGCCGCTTCGATCTCTCCAATGCCGCTGCGCAGCTCCGGCGGAACGTACTGCATGTCCAACGCAGCGTACACTTCATCCTCGCTACGGCATGTGACCGCCGCGCCGCTCTCCACGTTGAGGATACCGTTTTCGCTGACGCGCAGGTTTTTGCGCACCGCATGCTCGCGCAGCTGAATGTTGTGTTCGCGCGAACCGGTGAAATGCTGGAGTAGGTTTCCATAGAGGTGGTCGGGCAGAACGCGCAGATCGATTTGCAGTCCGCCCGCCAACCAGATGCTGGCCTTGGTGGGCCCTTCGGCCAGCACGGATTCCGCGCGGCGCCAATTCACGAAATGATTGATGACGGCACCAGCCAGGGATGACGTGCAGACGATATCGATGTCACCAACCGTAACTTCGGCTCGCCGCAAGCTCCCGGCAAAGCTCAATCGCTCGCTGGGCGGCCCGGCTTTCACGTATGCGAGCACCTCGCGCGCGATACGCAATGCCTTCGGCAGCGGCGTGCGGTGGCGGCGTCCTTTGTAGGCCAGAATGCCGCGCTTGATGTTTTGGATCGACTTGGGACCCATGCGCGGCACGCCATTGAGCGTGCCACTTTGGATTGCCGCTTCCAGATCCGCGAGCGAAGCGATGCCAAATTGCGTGAAGAGTACCGCTGCGGTCTTGATACCGATACCCGAAACGCTCAGAACTTCGAAGATTGTCGGCGGAAAGCGGCTACTGAATTCGGCATATAACTCGCAGTCGCCGCGCTCGCAGAGTTCGGTGATGGTTGCGGCAATGGACTTGCCCACTCCGGGCAACTCCAGTAAGGTTCCATCGGCGATAAGTTCGCTGACGGGGCCCGCGTTCTCAAGGGCCGCCGCCGCTCGCTCGTAGGCCATGAACTTGTAGAACGGCTCGCCTGCCAATTCCATGAGGGTGCGTATCTGATTGAGCTTCTCTGCGATCTCGGAGTTGCCGAGCACGCCATACCTCCGGTGCAAGGATGCTTGCGAGCAGAATGATAAGGTTCTCTCCTTACACCAGTGCGTCCGTCTGGAGGCGTCGACCGCATGGCGATCCTGGAGATGCGCAGAGCGAGCTTCGCACGCGGGCGAACCAACATCGTTGCACCGATTTCGCTGCAACTGGAAGAGGGCGGCACTTTACATTGGCGTTGCGAACTCGCCCAGGCGGGGCGCGTTCTGGCGCGCATGGCCGCCGGAATCGTGAAATGCACGGCGGGGTCGGTCTTCATCGGCGATTACGACCCCAAGATTCAGCCCGTCCAAGTGAAACGGCTGGTCGGATTCATCCCCCATCCGCCCCCCAGCAATCCCTTCGATAGCCCGCAGGCGTACTTCGCCTACCGGTCCGATCTGTGGAATCTGCAATGCGCCTCGGCGGTGGAGCGCGGAATGAGAATCTTTCTCGCGTTGCACGCGCAGCCGCCCAACCTAGCGCTGGCGGTCTCCGGCGCACTTTTGCACGAACCCAAACTGTTAGTCGCCGAGAACCTTGAAGCGGAGTTATTCGATGAACTCGCTAATCTGCGCGGCGCCGCCGCGCTCTTTGCAACGCGATGAACGTTCCCGCAGCCACCCGCGCTATCGTGGTGGCGCGCATCCGAAAGCTATGGCCCGTCTTGCTCGTGTCGGTGGCAGCAGCGTTGTTTTTCGGGTGGCTCTACCAGAATGCCATCGCCGGACGGCAGGCGGGCGGCGAGGTCAATCTGGGCGCGCCCGATGCGTGGCTGCTCCTACCGACGCTCTTCACAACGGCGATCGCTGTGGCAGTGGCCTTCGCGTGCACTTCGCACGCCAACCGAGACCCATTCGCACTGGTGGAGGATGCGGCACCGCTCTTCGGACGCGAACG
Organism: Candidatus Meridianibacter frigidus; assembly: GCA_003243975.1. GTDB lineage: Bacteria > Vulcanimicrobiota > Vulcanimicrobiia > Vulcanimicrobiales > Vulcanimicrobiaceae > Meridianibacter > Meridianibacter frigidus. Next base: position 65,201 of record QHBJ01000006.1, read on the forward strand.
CGCGCGCGCCAATGCTATCATTCCCGTAACGATTGCCTTAGCAGCCGCGGCCGCACAGTATGCCGGGGCCCGTTTGAGTCCGCACTACGCAACGCCGCCCACGTTCTTTCTCTTTAATGCGATTGCCGCAATTGCCGCCATGCTGGTCGCGCTCTCGATCCCGTTGCGCGACGGGGCCGCTCGCATACTATACGCCTTACTGGCCTGCGGCAGCACCCTCATCTGCACCGTCGTTGCGTTGGCCGTCATCGGCTTCACCAACGGAGTCGCTGCCGCCAAAGCGGGACTGGCATACTATCCCAATTTCAACGACTTATGGGGCGGAGTAGCGGAAGCAAGCTTTGCAGCGCTGATCGGGTTTATTGCACTGCGGCAGTACGGTGAAGCACTCGCGCGATACGACCCCTTACCGCCGGCGAACGAGTAGAAGTCTAGGCCGGTGCGACGGGCTGCGCCTGCGCCTGCGCCAGCTTCTCCACGATTGCCCGGTTGAACTGGGGAATGTCATCGGGATTGCGCGAGGTTACCCAGTTTGCATCCTGCACCACCGGCAGATCGCGAAAGAGGCCGCCCGCATTGCGAATGTCGTCGGCAATCGACGCGTAACCCGTGAGTTGCCGTCCGCGCACGACCTGCGCTGAGATAAGGACTAGCGGACCATGGCAGATGACGAACATGGGTTTCTTCGCCGCGTCGAACTCGCGCACCAGACGCTGTACTTCCTTGTCGGTTCGAATATGATCGGGGGATGTACCGCCCGGAATGAGCAACGCATCGAAATCGTCGGCGGTGCAGTCCGCGACCAGCTCCTCGGCGCGAACGCTGCTTCCTTCGTCAAGCCCGCGCTTACCGCGAATCTTCTGCCGGGACTTTTCGTCCACTCCGACGATGGTCACAATCGAGCCGGCTTCCTCGAGTGCTCGGCGCGGTTCGATGAGTTCCGATTCTTCAAAACCATCGCCGACCAGCGCGGCGATGCGTTTTCCTTCAACTGCTTGCATGCGTCCACCATTCTCTTTTCATCTACAAGCTCCCACCCGTCTGCTGCGCGGCGACGCGCAGCAGATACGTAAGTTCCATCTCGATCTTTCCCAGCGGATCGAGCAGCGAGTCCTCCGCGATGGCCCGCAATGCCGGATTGCGCTTCGTCATGTCGGCTTCGGGAACGGCGTGGCGCGGATTGATTTCGCGCATGTAGATGCGCGCGTCATACCGGATGGGACCTTCGGGCAAAAAGTACAGGGGATCCAACCCGAATGCGTACACTTCCAATGAGAGCAGCCCGCTTCGCTGCATGAACTCGATTGGCTTGGTTCGTAACGCCTCGACGATACGCGCCAGTGCAGCGACGGCCAGCCGGCCGTGCCCATCGAATAGCGCCGCAAGCACCTCCGGCGGCAGGCCGCACGCGCGCGCCAGCGCTTCTGCATCTTCAAACCCCGCTTCTTGGGCCATCCGCGCGATGGCCCCCCCGAAGTCCGTCCCCCCGGCAATACCGAGCGACCCGTCCCATGCCGGCTGGGTCATGGAGCGGGGTTGCAGGCGAGCAGCAGCAGGTCATCGCGCACGCGCACCTCAAAGCGCGGAACGCTTGCAAAGTCGCCGAGCGTCATTTTTCCGGAGCGCACGTCGAAACACCACGCGTGCCACGGACAGGTAACGAGCATTCCCTCCACTGCCCCTTCCGCCAGCGGACCACCCTGATGTGGGCACGCATTCTCAAGCGCATGGAATGCGCCGGCGATGCGAAAGACTGCAACCTCGTACCGGCCCACGTTGAATGCGCGGCCTTGTCCCTCGGGTACGTCGGAGACACGCGCTACGGGAACGAATTGGTTCTGCTCTAGTTCTTCACGCAAGGAGTCAGCATGTTACGCGATGGCAACGATCTCTCCCTTACGCTCGACCGCGCGCTCGCCACACGCGCTTTGACGGCGATGGAGATGCTGGCGCAGCGCGAAACGCACTTGGACCCAGCGTTGCGCGAACTGCGGGCACGTCTGCGCGACGCCTTAGTGGCAAAGTCATCGGGCGACGTTACCGGGGCCACGTCCACGGAATGATGCGTTAGAAGACCTGTTCTCAAAAGAGCGTCGGCGTGAGGCCCCCGTCGATCGCAATGATTTGACCGGTGACGTAACTTGCCGGCGCGGAGCACAAGAATGCCACCAGCGGCGCAAACTCTTCGGGCTCGGCAATGCGGCCCGCTGGAATCTCGGCGCGGGCCGCTTTCCATTCTTCCGCAGTGCTGAACAGCTCGCGCAAACGGTCGGTCGCAATGCGTCCGGTCGCGATGCAGTTGACCGTTACGCCGTCGCCCGCGACCTCGCCCGCCAAGGTCTTCATCGCCGAAACCAGCGCAGTGCGAAACACGTTCGAGAGCGCCAGCGTCTTGATTGGGACCTTTACGGAACTGGAAGCGAGCGCCACGATGCGACCCCACTTTCGCTCGCGCATGCCCGGTGCTACCAAGTCGGCGAGCAGCAGCATATTGCGAAAGAGCGCCTGATAGCCCTGATCCCAATCGTCCATCGATAGCGACGAAACCGTTCCGGCTTTCGGCCCTCCCGAGTTTGCGATCAGGATCTCGATGGGCCCCATGCGGGCTTGGACGTCCGAAACCAACTTCGTAACGGATTTTTCTTGATCGAGATCTGCAGCAAAGATGCGGGCGTCGGGGGACGCAAGATTGCGGGCCATCTGGGCTACCTCTTCAAGTTTGTTCTCCCGGCGCGCGGCCACCGCGAGCTTCGCGCCTTCTGCTGCCAGTGCCAGGGCGCACGCTCTACCGAGTCCCGAACTGGCGCCCGTGACCAGCGCGACCTTGCCTGCTATTCCAAGATTCATGCGGCGACCTTACGGTGAACGTTTCGCCGCGGCCTTGCAGCGTGCGCCGGAAGTGATGCCGCAGCGTGCGCCGAAGGCAGTGGAAGTGCAACCCGGACTCTATCGCTCTCAGGCGCTACGCCACGCCAGTTCGCCCGAAGGGTTGGATGAACTCATGCACGTCACGTCATCGCGCGCGTGGCTTGCATTGCTCGCGTGCGGCGTCGTCATCACCTTCGCCGTTATTTGGGCCATCTTTGGGAATTTGACCATTAGCGCGCGGGGCGACGGCATGCTTATGCGGCCTCTTGGTTTGCAGCAATTGACCGTCCCGGAAAACGGAACGCTCGTGCACCTGTTTTTGCGCAGCGGGCAGAACATCAAAGCCGGGCAGCCCATCGCCACCGAACGGCTGCCTACCGGAGCAATCCTTACGCTTCGCGCGAATACCGCTGGGACGCTGGAAGAAGTTTCTTCCGGAAGCGGCGGTTACGTTCGCGCCGGCGATTCGCTGGGGCGCTTGGACGAAATCGGACAACCCCTGGAGGCGCTGATCTTCGTGAGCACGGAGGATGCGCGCAGTCTGGCCGCGGGAATGCCCGCGGAGATCTGGCCGCAAGGTGCGGGCAGTCATGGCTTCATCTACGGCCGCGTGCGGTCGGTCTCGCGCTTCCCATCCTCGCCGGAACGCTTGCAGTTTCTCTTTCACAACGACGCCCTTCAAAATGATCTCACGCGAGGCTTGCCCGTGCACGAAGTGGACATCGAACTGGCGAAAGCGCCGACGCCCAGCGGCGTTCGCTGGTCGGTCCGAAGCGGGCCGGCCGGACACGCTCTGACGGCCGGCATTCTGTGCACGGCGCGTATGATCGTCAAGCGCATGCACCCGATCGACTTGCTCTACCCGCAAGAATAATGAAGCATCGCGTCCATACGCCGACGTTGCTGCAGCTCGAAGCGGTCGAATGCGGCGCCGCGTCGCTTGGAATCGTCCTTGGTTACCTTGGCCGCACCGAGAGTCTGGAGACGTTGCGGGCGGCATGCAACGTTTCGCGCGATGGTTCGAGCGCGGCCAGCGTGCTGCGCGCGGCGCGCTCCTTCGGACTGATCGCGCATGGGAAGCGCGCCGAAATCGAAGACCTCGGCGCACTGAAGTTGCCCTTCATCGTCTTCTGGAATTTCAATCACTTTCTGGTGGTCGAAGGCTTCGATCGCGAGCGCTTCTATCTAAACGACCCGGCGGTGGGGCCACGTACGGTCAGTCCGCAGGAATTCGACGAAGCTTTTACCGGCGTCGTGCTCACTTTCGAGCGCGGACCGGACTTCCGGCGCGGCGGCCACCGGGAGGGCGCTATCGGCTCGCTCGCACGCCGGCTCGCCGGAAGTGAGTCGGGGTTGCTGTACTGCGTCTTCGCTGGCATCGGACTGGTCGTGCCAAGTTTAGCCGTTTCGGTTTTTCTGAAGATCTTCGTGGACGACTATCTCACGCGCGGATATGCAAACTGGGCGGTGCCACTCTTGATTGCAGTCGGCCTGAGCGCCATTTTACAGATGGCGCTTTCGCTGCTGCAGCAGCACTATCTGCTGCGCTTGAAAATGAAACTCGCAATCTCGATGTCGGCGAACTTTGTGTGGCACGTCTTGCGGCTGCCGATGACATTCTTCGCGCAACGCTTTAGCGGCGACATCAATTTCCGGATATCGTTGAACGATCAAGTTGCCGAACTGCTCTCCGCACAGCTGGCCACCAACCTTATCTCGAGTTTTACGCTGATTTTCTATCTGGCCATGATGCTCTTCTACTCGGTCTCGCTCACAATTATCGTCGTTTTCATGGCCGGCTTTAACGTATTGATGCTGCGCTTGGTGGCGCGCGCACGCAACGATGCCAGCAACCGGCTGGTGCAGCAACAAGGCAAGATGCTCGGCACGGCCATGAACGGGCTGCAGATGATCGAAACGCTCAAGGCAACCGGGTCCGAGAGTGAGTTCTTCAGCCGCTGGGCCGGATATGCGACGCGTGTAACCAATTCGCGCCAGGACCTCGCGCTGCCGACGATGGTCCTCTCGAACATGCCGGCGCTCATTACCCTGCTCAATGCGGCCATTATCCTGGCCGTGGGCGGCCTGCGCGTCATGGACGGCTCGCTTTCCATCGGCACGCTGGTGGCATTTCAGAGTCTTACGCTCAGCTTCATGTTCCCGATCAACAACCTGGTCAATTTGGCGGGCGACATCCAGCAGATGCAAGCCAACTTGAAACGGCTCGACGACGTTCTGGAAAACCGCGTCGACGAAACGCTCGAGCGCGGCGCGGGCAACGGTGCAGCCGTGAAGCTCGAAGGGGCGCTGGAGTTGCGCGACGTCACGTTTGGATATAGCGCCACGGCCGAGCCCTTGATAAAGAACTTCGACTTGAAACTTCTACCGGGAGAGCGGGTCGCCGTGGTCGGCCGCAGCGGGAGTGGAAAATCGACGGTGGCGCGCTTGGTGAGCGGGCTTTTCGCACCCTGGAGCGGTCAGATTCTCCTGGACGGCACCTCGCGCGACGAGCTGGATCGCCCGACCATCTCAAACTCGCTGGGTCTGGTCGAACAAGACGTTTACCTCTTCGAAGGCACGATTCGCGACAACCTTACGCTCTGGAATCGCACTATCTCCGATGCGCAAGTAGTCCAAGGGGCGAAAGACGCGTGCGTTCACGACACGATCACCGGCCGCCCTGACGGCTACGACGCCGAGGTTTCCGAAGGGGGTCGCAATTTTAGCGGCGGGCAAGCCCAGCGTATCGAAATTGCGCGAGCGCTCGCGCGCGATCCGTCCATTCTTATCCTCGATGAAGCCACCAGCGCGCTCGACCCATTGACCGAGTTACATTTGAGTGAGAATCTACGCCGCCGTGGATGCACGTGCCTGATTATCGCCCACCGGCTGAGCACCATTCGCGACTGCGACCAGATCGTAGTTCTGGACAAGGGAGCGGTCGTGCAGCGCGGCACGCACGAAGAGCTCGTAGCGCAACCTGGGCTGTACGCCGAGCTCGTTTCCGGCACGGAAGACTAGATGCTTTCCAGTATCCGTTCGCTCGACGTCCACGTTCCGCTGGTGTGTAACGACCCGGATTCCGGCTGGATGGTTCGCACCGGCGAGGCGCTCTTTTTTCTGACGACGCTCAAAGACGGCGCGCCGAACGGACCGCGGCACTTCCTGGGTACCGTGCCCCCCGGCGAAGCGTTTTTCGGCGTTGCATTAGATCCACAGTCTTTGCTCGCAATTATCGCAGTCGGCGTGGGCCTAACCGAACTGGAGCCGCTGCCGCCGCCCAGCGCTTCGCTCGATCGCGATGAGGCGATCCGCTTGCGCATGCTGGCGCATCGCTGGCTCTCGATGCTCGCCGGCGCGGCCGGTGAAGCGATCTTCGATCTGCAGGATTTAACCGCGCATGCCGGCTCCAAAGAGATCGCAGACTTTCACGCACGCCTTTCGACGGCGTGGCAAAAGCAACTCGATGCGCACCTAGCTGCGGAGAACGAGCGGGTGAGCCAAGAGGCAGAGCGCGACAAAGCCTTGCTGGAACTTCAGGTTGAAGAACTCAGCGCGGTCCTCGACTCGCGAGGGCGCGATCACGTCCGGCGCCGCACCCAGGACGCGCTCTTCGATGCCTGCAGCATGGTGGGTGACGCGCTGGGAATCACGATTGTGGACCCGCGCAGCCGCTCGCAGAACGAGGGCGATCCGCTACGAGCCATCGCGCGCGTTTCACGGGTGCGCTATCGCAAGATCACACTGCGCGAAGGATGGTGGCAGCGGGAATCGGGGCCCTTGCTGGGATTCTTAGCAAAGACGCGCGCCCCCGTGGCGCTCCTGCCTGCGGGCAGTGGATACGACCTGCTCGATCCCATAAGCAACACGCGCCGGCGCGTCAATAAAGCAGTCGCTTCCACACTCTCCAACGCCGGATTTGTTTTCTATCCGGGCTTCGCCGAGCGCGCACTCACGGCTTGGGACGTGGTAAGCTTCGCGTTTCGCGGAATGAGCCGGGACTTTCTGCGGCTTTTGCTCTTTGGGATTGCTGCCGGACTGCTGGCGGCAGCCACGCCTTTGGCAACCCGGTTTGCGTTCGGGACGATCCTACCGTCGGCCGAACGCGGGCAACTACTCTTGTTGACGCTCGCGCTCGTAATCGCCGCACTCTGCTCCACGGTCTTCGCACTGCTCGTGCGTCTCATGACGCTGCGCATCCAAACGCGGTCGGCTGCCCGCACCCAGAATGCCGTGTGGGACCGCTTGCTCAGTTTACCGCCGGCTTTCTTTCGTGAATTTTCAGCGGGCGATCTTTCGATGCGTGCCATGGCAGTCGACACGGTGCGCGAGATCGTGACCGGCGTTACGCTCTCGGCAATTTTGGGCAGCCTCTTCTCGCTCTTCAGCTTTGCTCTGCTCTTCTATTTCAGCATTCCGCTCGCGCTGGCTGCGTGTGGGCTTCTGGCCGTTGCGTTCGCCTTAACCGCGCTGACCAGCGGAAGCCAGCTGCATTTCAACCGCGGACTGCTGAAGATTCGCGGGGCGCTCGCGGGCTTGATGCTGCAGTTTTTGACAGCGGTTTCGAAGTTGCGCGTGGCCGGGGCGGAGCTTCGGGCGTTCGCGGTGTGGAGCGAGCGGTTTGCACAGGAGCAGCGATTGGCGTTCAGCGTCGATACCATCGAAAACCGCCTGAACGTTTTTTATACCGTGTGGCCAACCGTTACGACGCTCGTGATGTTCGCGGTCGTAATGGCCATGCCACACAAGATTTCGGCCGCCACATTTCTAGCGTTCAACGCCGCCCTCGTGCAATTTTTCGGCGCTTCGTTCGCGACGCTCGAAACCGTCAGCTCGTTCTTGCAAGCCATTCCGATTTTCGAGCGTGTCCGTCCGATCTTGGAGACCCCGCCCGAGGTGACGCACGCCAGCGGCGACCCGGGCACCATGACGGGAGCCCTCGATATGAGTCACGTGACCTTCCGCTATCCCGGCGCGGCCGCACCAGTCATCCACGACGTGAGCTTTCACGTCGAGTCCGGCCAATTCGTGGCGGTGGTTGGTCCCTCGGGAGCCGGAAAATCCTCGTTGCTGCGGCTTCTGCTCGGATTCGACCAACCGGAGAGCGGCACTGTTTACTACGATGGGCAGGATCTCTCAACGCTCGACGTGCAGGCGGTTCGCTCGCAGATTGGGATCGTTCTGCAGAATGCCTCGATCATGCCCGGGTCGATCCTGGAGAACATCGTGGGCACCGGCCTACGCACGCTTGACGATGCGTGGGATGCAGCCAAGAAAGTTGGTTTGGACCAAGAGATCTTGCTCATGCCCATGGGCATGCAGACCTATATTATGGAAGGCGGGGGGTCGTTTTCAGGCGGCCAGATCCAGCGCATTCTCATAGCGCGCGCCATCGTGAACCGTCCGAAGATCCTAATGTTCGACGAAGCGACAAGCGCCTTGGACAATGCGGCCCAAGCTCAAGTGAAGGACAGTTTGCGAGAACTGGCGGTAACGCGCATCGTTATCGCACACCGCCTTTCGACCATCGTCGAGGCCGACCGAATCATCGTCTTGGATGGCGGCCGCATCGCGCAAAGCGGTACGTTTGACGAACTCATCGGCGTGGCCGGGCCGTTCCGAACGCTGGCGCAGCGGCAACTCGCTTAGCCTGTCAGAGATACATTCTCTAGGGATTGTAGCGAAAACGAAAGATTCCGGGGGTGGCCTGTCCGGAATTGCTCCAACTCGTAAACCACAGATTGTTGTCGGATCCCCAAGCGGCGCAACGTCCATCGTAAGGGAATGCGAGGGGCACCTTCAAGGAAGTCTGATAAAACGTGACGGTCTTTCCATCGAGCGAAGCGCTGGCGACACCCGGAAGGTTTGGTACGGTGCTTGTGTCCGCCGTCGTATCCCACGCTTTACCATCAGGGCCGATCGTGAAACATGGTCCAAACGGCGCACTCGGAAGCGGGGTGGAGCTGAAGCTACCATTCACGGAAAAGGCACCTAGGCCGTTATTTAATGCAAAATGCCCGTTTCCGTCTGCCCCAAAGACCATGTTACTTTGAATGAAATAGAATGGGCCGGGCGCGAAATAGACTGTGAAAGTGCCGTTAGCGTACTTTTGAAAGCCGTTGTTAGCGTAAGTCCAAAGATTATGGTCCGGTCCCAACAACATGTATTGGGGGTTGCCGTCGCCGGTAGCGCTGTGCAGCGCTATCGCGCCGGCGCGATCTATTTCGACCATATGCAAGGTGGCGAAGATCCACAGGTTGCCGTCCGACCCAATGGTCAGGCCTGTTTCATCGAATCCTTCCATCGGGCCGAGTGATTTAACTTGAAATTCGGTAACATTCATGGCCGGCGTGACCTTCCCAACATAGCCTCGCCTCAACTCGGAAAACCACATGTTGCCGTCGGGCCCCGGAGAAATATCATGAGCGTTGGCGAGATCGACCGTTTCCGTAACCACCCCAGATGGCGAAATCTTCCCAACCTTACACAGCGTTGCGCATTCGGTGAACCAAAGATTCCCATCCGGCCCTTTGACGATGTCGTATGGGGTATACGATACGGGATAAAACGTAAGGGGATCGGGAACAATGATCGCGTCCCAGGCCGTGGTG
>QHBJ01000004.1 GCA_003243975.1 Candidatus Meridianibacter frigidus
TTGAATTAAATTGTAGCTGACTACATCGCTTCCTTTGAGCCGTGCGTAGATGCCCTAAGGAAGACGCGCAGCTAAGATCTTTTCCGCTGCGCGTTTGGCGCTGTGGACACAATCCGGGATACCGGCCCCATAGTACGCTGAACCGGCTAGGGCGAGGCCCGAAATGCTCGACGCTTCCCTTTCGATTTCGCAGACGAGTGGCCGGTGGCCCAGGGCATATTCCGGCATTGACCGTGGATGGCGTTTCACGATAGAAAACAGCGGTTTGCCGTTGATGCCCAGCAGATCACGTAGTTCGGAAAGCGCCATCGTCGTCAAGTCTTCATCCGATTTCTGCAACAGCTGGCCTTGAAGTGCACCGCCGACGAAAGCGCGCAGCAGGAGCTTGTTCGCGGGTGCGCGGGCTGCGTACTTCTGGCTTGTGATCGTTGCCGCCGTGATCTTTCGCCCTTCGATTGCGGGCACGACGAATCCGTAAGTAGGTGGCAGCGATTGTGCTGCACTTGTCTCGAACGCAAACGTTACGGTTGCCACCGAGTGATATCTGATGTTCTCGAGCAATTCCGCCAACCTTGCGTTCGTTGATCGCAGAAGGCCAGCCGTCGCATATGCCGGGAGGGCAGAAATAAGAGCGTCGGCGTGCAGCTTTTCCTGGCTCGTCTCGATGATCCAGCGAGCGTTAGGGCCACCTCGACCCTCCGCGCTCAGAGCCGTGACGTGTTGTGAATGGCGAATCGCGTCGGCAAGGCGATGTTCCAACGCAGCGATCAGTGTGCCGAAACCGCCCCGCAAGCCCGCCATTCTCGGCAGGGTCGCATTCGGTGCTTTGGCTTGCGTGGACTTGCGCGCAGCCACCATTGCTCTCGCAAGACTTCCGTAGCGTCGTTCCATCTCTACGAACTGTGGCAGCGTTGCTTGCATGCTCAGCCGGTGGGGATCACCAGAGTAGATGCCGCCAATCAGCGGTTGTGCTAGGCGGTCAAGCACTTCGCGTCCCAAGCGTCGCGTAACAAAGGAGGCCAAACTCTCATCTTCGTCGCCAAGCTGCGGTGGAATGAACGACTCCAGCGCCATGCGAACTCGCCCGGGCACGCTGAAAAGCCCGGCGCTCAAGAGCGCACGCATCGATGTCGGCGTAAAGAGCCGAAAATCATCGGGAATACTCACAAGCTTGCCATCGCGCGCAACGCCCGCGCCCTTAAACTCCGGTCGCATCGCCTGTACATGCTCGCGCAGCCCCAGACGGTCGATTAGTGCAACGCCCCAGGGTTTGTCGGTGAGCATCGTGTCGGCGCCCATTTCCATCGTAAAGCCGTTTTCGGAGCGGGTTTCAATGCAGCCGCCCGTTCTTTCGGATCCTTCGAGCATAATGAGTTCGAGCGGGACCTGTTTTTCCGCGGAGAACTCGCGCAGGTAAAAGGCGCTAGCGAGGCCGCTGATGCCCGCGCCGAGCACGACAATGCGCAACGGATTAGCCGACGGAGCGTACCAACTCGGCGAGCATTTTCACGAAATCGGGATGGTCGTTAAGCGCGGTGGCTCGCTCCATCTTCAGACCAGCATGGGCCGCAACGCCGGCCGCATCAATATCCAAATCGTAGAGCACCTCGACGTGATCGCACAGAAAACCGAGCGGAATAACGAGCGCCTCCCTCATCCCTGCGTTCGGCAAGCCCCGCAACACATCGCGGACATCGGGCTCCAGCCACGCATCTTTCGGAGAGCCGCTTCGGCTCTGATATGCAAGCGTCCACGAGTCTGCGCCGAGTTCGCGAGCAATCATGGATGCCGAGCGCTCCAACTGGCTAACATATGGGGCGCGTGCCGCAACCGCGCACGGAATGCTGTGCGCAGAGAAAATCAAAGCCGTTTCTTCCAAGGATGAACGGCTCAATCGTTTCAAGGCATCGCGCGCGCGCGCCACATGCGCTGCGATGAAGAGCGGATGGTCGAAGTAAGGCCGAGTATAAGCAACATCAGGCGCACTTGCGTTCAAACTCGCGCGGGCTCGATCCACCACATGCACGTACGGGTCGACGGGCGCGCTTTGCTGCGGCGCCAGCACCACACCCGCGACCCGTTTCGCGCCCGAGTCCGCCAAATTGCGCAAAACCTCTTCAATAAAAGGCGCTGCATTTCGATAGGCAACGCGTACTGGAAGGTCTAGGCTATCTTTGGCGAGCGCAAGTTCCAGCGCCGCCGCAAGACGCTGCGTCAACTCGTTATAGGGTGACTTGCCTCCCACGCGCATGTAGTGGTTGACCACTTCCTCGTAGCGCCCCGGTGGAATCGGCCGCGCTTGCAACACGCGATCGAGAAAGGGGCGAATTTCCTGCGGGTTGGCTGGTCCACCGAATCCCAGCAGCAGGACTGCCTCGCAGTTCACGCCGCGCTAAACTCGTGAACCATCTCGATCAGGGCCAGGACGTTGTCCACCGGCGTATGCGGCAGTACTCCGTGACCGAGATTGAAGATGTGCCCGGGACGACCGCCGGCACGCTTCAGAACGTCGCGAACCGCAGCCTTGATTTCGCCGATGCTGCTAAAGAGCAACACCGGGTCCAGATTACCTTGCACGCCTACTTCGTCACCGAGACGCGCCCACGCATCATCCAGTTCCACGCGCCAATCCAAGCCGATGACATCGCCCCCGGCATCGCGCATCGCCTCCAACAATGTTCCAGTCATCGTCCCGAAATGGATCACCGGTGTGCCGGTCCGAAGGTCCGCGATGAGTCTGCGCATATAGGGCTGCACGAAGCGTCGATAATCTTCGGGACTCAAACAACCCACCCAGCTGTCGAAGAGCTGGACCACATCGGCGCCCGAATCGATCTGCATGTTCAAATACTCGGCGGTAACGCTGACGAGCGCGCTCATGAAAGCATCCCAGGTTCTTGGTTGCTCGCGCATCAGCGTTTTGGTTGCCACATAGTTGCGCGACCCGCCGCCTTCAATCGCATACGATGCCACCGTGAACGGTGCGCCGGCGAACCCGATGACCGGCACACGGCCGGCGAGCGCGGCGTGCACGGCCTCGACCGTTTGCGCGACGTATCCCAATGAATCGCGCACATCCACGATGTTCAGACGCGCGACATCCTCCCGCGACCGGACGGTGCGCGCGATGCGCGGACCACCACCCTTTTCGTACGACAGTTCCAGCCCCATGGGGATCAGCGGCAGCAGGATGTCGGCAAAGATGATGGCCGCATCCACGCCCAGGCGTTGCACCGTGCTAACGGTCACCTCCGCGGCCACATCTGAGCGCCGGCATAGTTCGAGAAACGAGAACTGCTCGCGAATGCGGCGGTATTCCGGCAAGTACCGGCCGGCCTGTCGCATGAGCCACACCGGCGTGAACGGCGTCGCTTCGCGCCGGCATGCGGCCAGAAAGGGGTTCACGAGGTTCTTCGAGCCGCCAAGATCGCCAGTGCCGCAATACCTAAAAGGAGCACGCTCCCGTACACTTCTTGCGAGCGACGATGCAATGCCTCGTAAGCCGGCGTCTGAGTTTGCAGCGCGCGCATTCCGGGGAGGATGCTGTCAACCTCGTACGCGCTTAGAACATACATCAGCGCGATGCAACCGAGGATGCTCAATGCCGACCGGCGGTTGTAAAAGATTAAAATGCATAGCGACGCCGCCGAAATAAGCGCGCATACGTTCCCGAACGCATCGAGGCGTATAATGCTATCGCCGATGAGTGTTGCGAACTGCGCCGTCGGCCCCAGGTGAGAGAAAGCCATGGGCGCAAAGAGGAAGGCGAACCCTGCCATCGAGCCAACCCATAAGGCCAGCGCGATGATCGAGACAACAGCGGCAATTCGGACTGCGATAGACATCGCGTGACTCATTCGCAGGATACCGGGCTTGACCCACTCGAGGTGGCAATCCGAGTTGCCAAAGAAGCGGGGGCGCTGCTGATGGATTACCTGTCGCGCCCTCTGCATACCGCGCAGAAGTCGCGGAGAGCAGATCTAGTGACCGACGCCGACCGGGCCAGCGAGAAGCTCATCATCGACCGGCTGCGCGCGGCGTTTCCGCAGAGCACCATCATTGGCGAAGAGAGCGGCACGCACTGCGGGGACCCCGAAGAATGTTGGTACGTGGATCCGCTCGATGGAACCACCAACTTTACCCACGGCTATCCGATGTTCTGCGTTTCGATCGCGTACGAACGGCGCGGCGAACTGGAAGCCGGCGTGATCTATGCTCCTTTCTACGACGAGCTCTTTTGCGCAACGAAAGGCCAAGGGGCGACACTCAACGGCAAACCGCTGCGCGTCTCGATGGTCGAGAAACTCGGCGAAGGGCTAACCTGCACCGGTTTTCACCCCGCCGACTTCGAACGCAACGGCCGCTACTTTCGGATCATGTCCAGCCACGCCCAAGCCGTGCGGCGCGATGGTTCGGCCGCGCTGGATCTAGCCGCGGTTGCGGCCGGGCGCTTCGATGGGTTTTGGGAGTTTGATCTGCACGCGTGGGATGTTGCCGCCGGCGCTCTGATCGTGCGCGAGGCGGGCGGAAGGGTCAGCGCCGCCGACGGCGCTCCGTTTGAAGTTAGCGGAAAATCCATTCTTGCCAGCAACGGATTGATTCACGCGCCGATGCAAGCGGTGCTGGCGTCTATGCCGTAAGCGGGCGACGTGTCCAATCATCGGTGCGGACGCGCAGACTCGTAAGCACGGTGCGCGCGCTCCAGGCCACGATCCATCCCAGTGGCACGGCGAAGAGCCCGATGTGCAACAGCTTGATGCCGATCCACGTCACCGGCAAGACCAAGACGCTACAGAGCAGTCCGACAAACATCGAAAACCGGGTGTCGCCTGACGCGCGCAGCGGAGCGATCTCCAGCATGGAGTAGCCCTTGAGCGGGAGTGTTATCATGTGCAGCGCGAGTGGAAGTGCCGCTAAGCTCGCCACTGCGGCATTCAAGGTAAAGACGTATGAGATGGGCCACGCGAGAGCGGCCACGGCGGCACCGAAGAGCAAAGCGGTCATCGTTGCAAAGCGCCGCGCCCGCACGAAAAAGTCTTTGGCGCCGGCAATGTCGAGTGCTCCCAGACGCTGTCCGATCACGGTTTGCGCCGCCTCCTGCAGCGGAATCGGAACAATGAACGTAAAGTCGGAGACAATGTTGAGCGCGCGGAACGCCGAGATCACAACCGGCCCCATGGGAGCCAGCATTGCGACGATAATCGTATCCGGGAAAAGGATGGCGCCCAGGAACACCACCTCCGGCAACGATAGGCGCGCAGTTTCTTTCACCAAGCGCCAATCGATTCTGAGCGAACGCAAGATCGCATACTCGGGGTGACGCAAGAGGTAGACGACCACATAGATTGTAGCCGCAATCTCGGAAACGAGCGACGAAATGCCGGCGCCGGGCATTCCGAGCGGATGGTGAGTGAAGACGCCGAGCGTCAAGATCATTACCAGCGGGATGTGCACCGCATTGATGACGACCAAGGCCACGACCGACGGGCTGCGATTTCCGGCGGCGCCCAAGCCGCTTAGCACCGCGATCGATACCATCGAGAAAATCATGGACGCAATGCGTAGCTGCAGGTAGATCGCGCTTTGATGTACGGATGCCAGCGGGCCGAGCATGAAGCGCAATACCGGCTCGGCTGCAAAAAGGCTGGCCAACGTGAGTACGATGGCAGCGGCAAGCGGCACGATCGTTCCGGCGCGCACGGTACGTGCGAAGCCGTCCAAGTCGCCAGCGCCGATGCGCTGGGCGCAGATGATCGATAAGCCACTCACGAAACCCAACAGAGCGTACAGCACCAATATGAAGAGGGTGAATGCACCCGTTGCGCCGGCGAGTGCGACGGTGCCTAATGCCCCAATAACGATCGTATCTACGATGCTCAGCATTTGATCGCCCAAGAGCGTGAAGGCCACGGGAAGCGAAAGGCGCCGGAATGCGGCGCCTACGTTCGTGTGGTCGACGATCATTGAAGACCGCTGGTTCATTCGCGCCGAGTGTGGTCCAACGTTCGGAAAAAAGCCTCGATGTCGTCGTCGGTCGTGTAAACGTGCGGGCCGACACGGATTCCGCAGCCCGGCCGGTAGTCCACGAAGCAGCGTTGTTCGATCAGCCGGGCGTAGACGCGTTGCGAGTTCTCAAAATCAAGACCGATCCATCCGGTGCGCCGCGGCGCATCCAGCGGGCTGTTGATCGTCAGCCCGCGCTCCTGCGCGAGTGCAACGATTATGTTGGTCAAGCGCACGTTGTGCTCGCGAATTGCGGCCACGCCGGCTTCCTTGATGAAATCGTGGCCCGCTTTGGCGACGAGATATCCCGGAATGGTTGGGGTTCCGGTGCCCCAACGGTACATGGAGTCCGCATACGTCATGGGTGCCGGTTCAAACGCGAAGGGGCGCGCATGCGCCATCCAGCCTGTGACCGCTGGCTCAAAACGCCGCAGCAATTCGGGTTTCACATACAGCCATCCACAGCCCGGACCGCCGCACAGCCACTTGTGGCTGCCACCGGTGACGATGTCGAGATCCCAGTCCACGACGTCGTACGGAAAGACGCCGGTGGTTTGGTAGGCGTCGACCACGAGCAGCGTGCCAGTCTTGCGGCAATGCTCCTGAATAGCTCGGATATTGCAAACGGCACCCGAAACATAGTACGCGTGCGAGAGCACCGCGACTGTCGTGCGTTCGGTAATCGCGTTGATAATGCGTTCGGTTTCGATAGTGCGTCCGTCATCCGAGGGAACGATGCGAACCTGTGCTCCATAACGCGCAAACTCGGTCCACACATAGGTAAGCGAAGGGAACTGCAGCGCCTCGTACACAACTTCGTTGCGTTCGGAGGTGAACTGTAGCGCACTGCCGAGTGCGCTCTGCAAGACCGAAACATTCGGACCAAGAAAGATGCTGCCGGGCGCCGCGCCAATGATTTCTCCCAGGTTATCGGCGATTTCGCCAATAGCTGGCAGCCAGCGCTCCCAGGCCTCGGGGCCGTTGGTGGCCCAATCATTCCAATAAGATAGCAGAGCGTCTTTAGCGCCGAGCGGCGCGGCGCCCATCGAGTGGCTGACCAGGTACGTTGAGTCCGCAAGCATCGGAAAACGCTCGCGAAATTTGGCGGCCGTTGTGAGTGGCTCGTGAATGGTCATGCATAGCTCCCTTTGCCCAGAAGGGTGCGAACTTCCCACAGTTCGGGAAAGAATTTGCGGTCGAGCGTGGTCGCAAGATATGCGACTCCGGGTGAACCGCCGGTACCCATCTTCGAGCCGATCATGCGCTCGACCATGCGAATGTGCCGCCCGCGCCACAGCAAGAATCGTTCGTCGAACTCAATTAGATCTTCCAGCAACAGGTAGAGGTCGTAGTGCTGCTCGGACTGGTCGTAGATGGTACGCACGCTCTCCAAGCGTTCGTCGTGGGTGTCGACTGCGAAGCCGCGCGTACGCAGATAGGCGTACAGAACATCGGGAAGCGTCGGTTCGCTCAAGCGTTGCTCGAGCTTAGCGCGCGCCTGCTCATCCATCTCCAGGTGTTTGAATGAATCGGTTTTCTTCAACCCGCACAAGAACTCGATCTCGCGGAATTGCATGGATTGAAATCCGCTGGCAGGATTGAGATTGTCTCGGAACTGGTTGAACTCTTGTGGGGTCATGGTTTCGAGCACATCCACTTGCTGTTCGAGAATGTGCTGGACGGCGTGGATGCGCCGTAGATGGCGCGTAACTTTGAGCAAGTCGCCCGCGCGCAGGTCATCCATCGCCGCAACCAGTTCGTGCAGCACCTGCTTGAACCAAAGCTCATAGACTTGATGGATGATGATGAACAGAAGTTCGTCGTGGTGTGCGGGCTCGCTCAGCCGGGTCTGCAAATCAAGCAGTTCCCGCGTTCGCAGGTAGGAGCCGTAAGAGAGCCGCTGGTCGGTCAACTATCTTGTCACTTTCACGGTAAAGGTTCGCGTGCGCGCCGGCTTCTTTTCCCACGGGCGTAGGTAATAGAAGGTCAGTAACGCCGTGCCGGGTGCCGTTGCGTGGCATGTAAAGGTAACGACCATTGGTCCGCCCATGCGCGTCGTCTGATTGACCGCGATCGACTTATTACACGAAGTGCTGAGCGTGTCCGCATTTTTCTGCTTCCATGTGTAGCCCGTGCCGGCATTCGCATGGAGTGAAACGGCAAAGCTGTCGCCGACGCGCACGTTGAGGGTGTGTTGATTCTCGCTCAGAACCTTGTTGAGCGCGGCATTGGCCGGTACACAAAGAGCAGTAAGCACGCAGAGCATCGCTGCAACGCTGCGGGGCGAAAGGGCCTTTGAGTTCACTCTTTCCTCCTTTGGGCGTACCCAGGATTTCACGACCGATGCAGAATCTCCACTCGCATGAAGAGTTTAACCGCGCCCTTTGTTCTGCTTTTTGCCTTTCTCGCCGCGTGCAGCGGCGGCGGGGGCCAGCGCGCTTCCTCGTCCCCGACCGTGGGCCCCAGCGTTGCTAATCCCATCAGCTTTCCGCTCGTGGGCGGTAGCAAGATTCTGGCGGCCAAGGATTATACCCAAACGGTGAATTCCAACAGCACTTCGTATAACGGCGTGCTCATGCAAGGCAACGGGACGTACAAGGGTTCGGAAGTGATCGCGGCTGCGCCCAGCAGTTTTGCGCAATTGCGCACGTGGCTTCGCTCGTTGGATGCCAAGCCGCCCACGGCGTATCAACGCCTTTCGAACGGCAATATGGATGACGCGCGCGCGAACGCAGGGCGCATCGGTTTGGACTTTTCAACATTTCAAACGACGCGTGACGGGAAGCCGGTGGGCTTGCTGGTCGTCGTGATGGATCCGGCCGTCACGGCCAGGAAACTCGGACCGGTGCTGGGCCTCATTTCCCGCTACCGAAACTTACCGGACTTCGCCAAGGCGCCAATCGACAATCAGGTCAAGCAGCAAACCGGATTCTCCGTTACCGAGGCGCTGCAGCCGCAGAGCCCCCTCGGTATGGCGCTGGATTCGCTCGGTGAGTTCGCGCATACCAATCAGCGCGCTATTCTGCTCTTGGACGCGCGCAAGGAGTAGCGCGCTCAAAGCTCGCCAGGCGCGCACGCACCGACCTTTCATCGCAGCCGCGTAGCCGGCCGTCCGCGGCAACCACGCGATGCGCGGGGATAAACAGATCGAGCGGGGCGTTTCCCATTGCGCGCGCGACTTGACGATGACCGTTCGCAAGGCCGACCGCGCGCCCAATCTCGCCGTACGCTACGAATATGCCGAACGGTACCTCCGCGACGGCCGCCCAAATGCGCCGCTCTATCTCGCTGCCGCTTTCAAAGGCAAGCGGCACATCGAAGCGCATGAGATTTCCAGCAAAATACGCACGTACTTGAGAGCGCACCTCGGCCAACAGAGATGTCGAGTGCGAGAGCTTCGTTCGCTGATGAGAGAATCTCGATGCGACGATGCAATCATCGTTCGCGCTTACGAGAAGTGGGATGCCGAGCGGAGTCTTAATCGCGATTGTGCTTGGAGCGCTCACTCGGCCATCTTACGCCGGGCGGAAAGTTCGCGCAATTGGCGTACCCTTGGCCTTGGAGAGGTGGCAGAGCGGTTGAATGCGGCGGTCTTGAAAACCGTTGAACCTTCACGGGTTCCGTGAGTTCGAATCTCACTCTCTCCGCCATTTAGCCCGTAACCACGGGATTTTTCTTTTCTAAGGCGCGGTTTATTGTTGGCCCAGGATCGCTCTTGAGAAACACTTTGCAATTTTGCAACCCGAGAAAACTTGAGCGCCGCTTAAGTTCACAATACCGGGGTGGCGTCTGGGCTCATCCGTTGGGCGACCAGCGCCGCTTCTAGAAGACCATCAAGCTTCTCCGTGGCCGCCTCTTGCAGCCCAGGCAGAACGTTAATCGCAACCGTGCTATGGCCGAGGCGCTCCGATACGACCTTTGCATGCACACGGTTTTTCAGTATAAGTGACGCGCACGAGTGCCTCAAGTCGTATAATCGAATGTGCCCGATTTTCGCGCTTTTTCGGCATCTGGAGAGCAGATTTGGCGAGTATCGTGTATTTCGCCGTTTCACCTTGAAGGATTTTGCATTGCGGAAAGGAAGTAGTTCTGCGACGAGATGCGACCGATTGTTTGCTTCCCGCTAGGAATTTTTCTGATTGCAGCCGCGGTCGGCTTGTTTGTCTTCTCGAATCATTTGGCAGACCGGCAAGGAGCCTACGTCATCAGTTTCTACGTTGGGGTTCTGGTTTTGCTGATTGCGGGCTTGCTTACTTTGGCTAACCGGTTCCACAAGATCGTTCCAGATGATTGGCCATACACTTAGCCCAGCGAGCGCGGGCCTGCTCCGGATATAAAGAATGGCGCCTGACCCATTTTACCGCTTCGTGGTTGCTGCAACCGACCCTGACTGGTACCTCTTTTTGCGAGACCACAAGCAACATGAGGAGTTAAATTTCTGGCGGCCAGGTTCGTCGGTGACGAACATGGCGAAAGGAACGCCGTGGCTGTTTCTTATTCGAGGAACATCGGAAATAGGCGGCTGCGCATTTTTCTCGACATTCAGCGCCATGCCCATCGGAGTCGCTTGGGAAACTTTTGGCGAAGCGAACGGATTTCCAGAGTTTTCATTGTTCGTTGCAAAGATCGCGGGGTTGCGCGGGCGGCCGCCGCACATGATTGGGGGATCGTGTCCCGCGGAGTGGT
>QHBJ01000030.1 GCA_003243975.1 Candidatus Meridianibacter frigidus
TTTCTTGCGTCCGCCGGCTTTCTTACGCCCGCCGGCTTTCTTACGTCCGCCGGCCTTGCGAGTTGATTTGCGTTTGCGTCCGCCGATAGCTTTGCGCACCGTGCGTTTCACTGCGCCCATCGTTTTTGCAACGGCGCTTTTTTTTCTCCTACGTTTGACTGCCATTTATGTGGAGTCATCCTTTCTCCAGCCGAAATTCGGCTGGGGTTGTTAACACCTTTATACCGCAAAGAACGATTGCGCGCAAGTTTTCACGATATGCGGCGGGAAGATTCGGATGTGCGAATTGCTGTCGACGACGCTCAGCTCAATATTGTTACCGCCGGATCCGGCGATGCGATCGTGTTGCTGCACGGCTTTCCGTTTACGCATAAATTGTGGGAGAATCAAATCGGCGCACTCGCACGGCGACATTTCGTCATCGCTCCCGACCTGCGCGGCGCCGGAGATTCGAGCGTTACGCCTGGACCGTATCTGATGGAAATGCTGGCCGGAGATGTTGCTGCCGTTCTGGATGAGCTCGGCGTGGCGAACGCGTGCATCGTCGGCCATTCCCTCGGCGGTTACATAGCGCTGGCGTTCTTTCGCATGTTTGCCGAACGCGTATCGAAACTGGCATTGGTATGCACCACGTTCGAATCCGATTCAACTCCACGCGCGCAGGAGCGCTATGAATTGGCCGAAAGCGCGGAAAACCAGGGCATGACAGCGGTCATCGATGCGTACCTCCCCAAGCTACTCGCCGCGGAATGCGATGCAGGGGTCCGTGAGAAAGCAATGAGCATCATGATGCACAATGATCCGAAGGGCGCAGCCGAGATGCTGCGCGGCATGGCGCAACGCGTCGCTTCCGACGACCTAATCGAAGAGCTAAAGATTCCTGTACTTCTGGTTGCGGGAGGCCGGGATCTTCTCGCGCCCGTCGCCCAGGCGCGGGCCGTCGCCCATCAGTTGCCGTCGGGCGCCCTCGCGGTCTGCGAGCGCAGCGCGCATCTCCCGATGCTGGAAGAGGCTGAAGTGCTCGCAGCGATCCTGCGCGAGTTTACCGCACCCTAATCGCGGCCTTGCTGCCCG
This sequence comes from Candidatus Meridianibacter frigidus, assembly GCA_003243975.1. Lineage (GTDB taxonomy): Bacteria > Vulcanimicrobiota > Vulcanimicrobiia > Vulcanimicrobiales > Vulcanimicrobiaceae > Meridianibacter > Meridianibacter frigidus. Next base: position 1,075 of record QHBJ01000030.1, read on the forward strand.
CGCGGCGCAAAAGATTGTAAAGAAAGAGCCCTCCGAGAGCCACTGCCGCAACAACGGCCGCCACGACGACGATCTTTAGAACAAACCCCAGGATCACGAAGAGCACGATGGCTGCCGCCAACAGCAAGGTCAGGCGAATAAACAGGTTCAGCATCGGTCGTCCTTTTGGAAGCGTACTTGTTGCTCTAGTCTACTTGCAGCGGCGGACGGAGGTTTCGAGGCCCGCCGTCTTCGATGTCGAACGTGCGTTCGCTCCGATGTCCGTCTTCGACAGCTTGCATCCCGACATCGCGGCTTGGTGCCGCGAGCGCTTGGAAACGGCGACGCTCCCGCAAGCCGGTGCCATTCCGGCGGGCTTGGCAAGAAAGAATTTCTTAATCTGCTCCCCGACTGGCACGGGCAAGACCCTGGCGGCCTTTCTTCCTTTAATGAGCCGGCTCGCCGACCGCCGCGACCGGGACGAACTCTACCCCCGAACCTTTGCGCTCTATATCTCGCCGCTGCGAGCGCTGGGCTACGATGTCGAACACAATTTGCGTGGCCCGATGCGGGCCATGGGTCTGCTTGAGCGGCCGAACTCCGAACGTGCTGCCGTTCGGCGTGGGCGAATCCGAGAGCGCTTCGGGCGAACCGGCGTTCGCACCGGCGACACACCCCGTGAGGAGCGCCGGCTGATGCTTAGCCGGCCTCCGCACATTCTACTCACGACACCCGAGTCGCTGGCCATCATGCTGGCGATGGATTCCTATCGGCGGACGCTGCGCCATTTGGAAACGGTTGTGATCGACGAAGTTCACGCGCTTGCGGGAAACAAGCGCGGCGCGCAGCTCTCGTTACTGCTGGAATGGCTCGCGGAGGTGGTGGAGCGGCCGTTGAATCGCGTGGGCCTATCCGCGACCGTAAGCCCGCTCGAACGAGTTGCCGAATTCTTGGTCGGAACGCAGCGGGAATGTGAGATCGTCGATGCGCGGGGGTTGCGCTCGATCCGCCTTGAAGTTGAAGCGCCTTTCGGTGGCGCGGTTGCGCCCTTGGCCAAAGTCGCGCAGACGGCGTACGAACGTAGCCGCGATGTGCGCACCTCGCTGGTCTTTACCAACGTTCGCAGTCAAGCCGAACGGATCGCGCACGAAATGTCGCTGCTTGAAGAGCGGCCGCACGACGTTGAAGTGGCGGAAGAGTTGCAGGGCGAGCGTTCCTACGATTCACGCATTGGCATCCATCACAGCGCGTTGGAGCGCAGCGTGCGCCACCGCGTCGAGGCTGCACTGCGCGCCGGGAAGCTGCGCACGGTGGTGTGCAGCTCGAGTTTGGAGCTCGGGGTGGACATCGGCTTCATCGAGCGCGTTCTGATCATCGGGGGAGCGCGCGGCATGACGCCGACCTTGCAACGCGTGGGGCGCGCCGGTCATCGGCCCGGAGCGGTTGCGCGCGGCATCATCATAGCCCAGGACCGCGACGACATCATTGAAGCGGCGGCCACCAAGCGCTGCATCGCTGACGGCATCTTGGAACCGGTGAGCATCCCTCAGGCGCCCCTCGACGTGCTCGCGCAGTGGATGCTTGGACTGGTGTGTTACGACAAGCGGGTGGAGCTTGCGCAGATCGTGCGTTTGGCGCAAGGCGCGTCGGCATTCAAAGGGCTGGCGATTGAAGACGTTCGCCGGTGCGCTGAGTATCTGAGCGGTGCGGGCGTTGGGCCGGATGAGGCGCACGTGCGCCGGCTCGGGTATGATGGCGATGCCGTTTACGGGCTCGGGCGTGAAGTCTGCGCCGCGTATTTCGAAAATGTTGGAACTATTCCGGACGAAGAACATGTGACCGTGCGAGCCAACTCTCAGCCCATCGGCCGCATCGAGCAGGGCTTCGTCAACGAACTAAGGACCGGCGACGTTTTCCTCTTAAACGGACGCGCGTACGGCGTCAAAGAGATTGGGCACGGAGCGGTTACGGTCGAACCGGTTCACGCACGCCCCACCGTGCCGCAGTGGAGCTCGCACATGAAAGGCGTGCCGGCCGCTCTCGCACGCGAAATCAACCTCTTGCGCACCGGGGTCGCTACTCGTCTGCTGGACAGAACTGCAACGGCGCTGCGCTGGTTGCGCGAGCGCTATGGATTGGAAGATGTCGAAGCCCGGCACGTCGCGCGTTACATCGCGCAGCAGCAAGCGATTTCGGCAGTGCCGGACCTCGCGCGACCAGTCATCGAGATCTATCGGATGGATAAACGGCAGACAGCCGTGTTTCACACCTGCGCGGGCCGCCGGGTCAACGAAACGCTCGCACGGGTCGTCGCCGCACGTGTCTTTGACATTGCACGAGCGAACACGCAACTCACGAGCGACGATAACGGCTTTCTCATCACGATGCCGCATCGCAAAACTTTGCCGGACGCGCTATGGGCCGGCATGCTGACCCCGCAGAATTTCGAGCGCGATCTGATGGAAGGGTTACGCACCTCGCATCTTCTGCGCAACCATTTTCGTTATGTGGCCAATACCGGATTGCTGGTGCTTCGGCGCGCCGGCGGAAGACGCTTGCGGCGCGCAGCGGTGTCTTGGAACAGCGGCAAGATCTTCGAGCGAATTAGCGCCGCGGATCCCCAATTTCCGCTTCTACGCGAAACAGTGCGCACGGTTACGCGAGATCTGCTCGATGCGCCGGGCGCACTCGAGTACCTTGAATCGCTCCAATCTCAGCCGCGCGTCCTGCATCCGGCGGCAGCGTCGCCCTTTACGTTCGGTATCGTCACCTCCAGCTTCGGTGACTCCGTGGTTCTTGACGACCGAACCAGTATGGTGGAGGCGCTGCACGAGCGAGTGTTGGACGTGCTCGTAGAGCCGCTGCTGAAAACAAGCGCGCAATGAGGGCGCCACAGCGTTCTGCTACTTCTTACGAAGTGTCCAACGGCGTGGTCGCGTTGCCGCCGGGCATCTTATTTCTGGCGGGCTCCCGCACGCTGATCGCTGCGGACGTTCATTTCGCTTACGAAGACGTCATCGGGGGTGCCCTCCCGCTTTGGAGCACGGCCCAGATCGTAGGAAGTCTATTGAGTGCCGCGCGCGAGATGCAGGCGCGCGAGCTCGTGCTCTTAGGCGACGTTATCCACGGGCCGCTCATGAGCGAAGGTGCGGCGGCGAAGGTTGGCGCGGCATTGCTGGCTCTGCGCGAAGTTTTGGTCGTCCACATTATAGCGGGCAATCACGAAGGGCCAACGCGGGGCGCCGCCGTGCTGGGCGCGACGACCGAGAGCGAAGAGCGCGCCGGTTGGGAGCTCGAGCATGGAGACCGCGCGCCGCGCGCCGGCGTACGCTGCATTATCGGGCACCTTCATCCCAGTTTGCATCTAGGTGCGGGCGCGAGCATCCCAGCGTTCGTCGTAGCCGCGCAAGTTATCGTGGTGCCCGCGCTTACGCCGTACTCGCGCGGGCTGAATGTATGCTCCGATGAGTTCCTGCAGGCGCTCCAACCATGGGACGTGCGCACCACGGATGCCCACGTCGTGGCGGCAGACCGCGCACGCGTCTATCCGTTTGGGTCGTTGCGCGAACTCCGTAGAATGTTGCGGGCCCCGCGCCGTCGCACGGCCGCAGCGTTTCACCGCAAATTTCTGCGCCCGGATAGATCCTGATCGTCGCCAGACGCGGCATGCTTGAGATATCCGATTCGGTTGAGCATCTCGTAGACGGCGCAGACGTGCGCAATCTGATCGATCTCCCCGCGCGCCACCAAATCGTAGAGCTCGTTTGCGCTGACCAGCACGACTTCGATCGCTTCACCTCTATCCAGTCGCTGTGCCGCACGCACGGTCGCGTCTTGGGCAAAAAAGAGATGCATGATGGCCGATGAGTTGGTTGCGCCCACGGAGTAATCGCGGACGGGCTGCAGCGAGCGCGCGCTGTAACCGGTTTCCTCTTCGAGTTCCCGCGCGGCGGCCGCCGCTGCAGCTTCGCCATCGTCCAGCATGCCGGCTGGAAGTTCCAGGATCACGCGATCGGCTCCATACTTGTATTGGCGAACCAGGATGATGCGTTCGTTCGCAGTCAACGCGAAAATAACGGCAAAGCTCGGCCCTTCACGCACGTAGTAGTCGTCGAGAATTTCTCCGCCGGGAATTTCCACGCGGTCTTTACGCAATCTATAGTATGCTGAATCGACGACGATCTCGGAATCCAAGCGTTTCCATGGGCGGTGTTGCATTCGCGCGACTACGACAAAGCAATTGCCGTCCCCCGGGCGAATGACCAGCCGCGATGAATAGGGTTGCCGTTGTCGGCGGCGGCACGATGGGCTGCGGGATCGCACTGGCAGTTGCCGCTGCAGGCTTCGAAGTGACCGTCGTGGAGCCCGATGGCGCCGCCGCAGCGCGCGCGTCCGAACGAATTGCAAAAGATGCGTTGCGCATGAATGCAGCCGCCGCGCCGGAGCGGATTTCTGTTGCGCGTACCATCTCCGAGCTGAGTGGATTCGATCTGGCAATCGAGGCCGTGCCGGAAGACCTACAGCTCAAGGAGCAGATCTTTCTAGCGCTGGAGAAGACCCTGGGTGCGCAAGCAGTCCTCGCCACGAACACCTCGTCATTGAGCGTTTCGGCCATCGCGGATGCGATGGAACATCCCCGACGCCTGATCGGATTGCACTTTTTTAACCCGGCGAACGTCATGCGCTTGGTGGAGGTCGTTCGCGGCGAGCGCAGCGATGATGCCGCAGTCGCAATCGGCAAAGCATTTGTGGAGAGTCTTGGCAAGACGGCCGTGGTCGCCGCCGACACGCCGGGGTTTATCGTCAACCGCGTCGCACGTCCCTACTATCTGCAGTCATTGTACGCGTTGGAAGAAGAAGTTGGAGAACCGGCAGATCTCGACGCATTCGCACGGGGCGCCGGTTTTCGTATGGGGCCATTCGAGCTGATGGATCTTATCGGACTGGATGTAAATTATGCAGTCTCACAGTCCGTCTTTTCGCAGATGGAGGAGGTGCGCTTGGCGCCCGTGGCTCTGCAGGCCGAAATGGTGGAGCGCGGCGAGCTCGGCCGCAAATCCGGGCACGGCTTCTACCAGTACGACCCATCCGGAAAACGCATCGATGATGCCACGCCGCCTGCCGCACCGCTGGGACCGATGGCAGCACCCGAGACAATCGCCCTGCTCGGTTACGGCCCGCTGGCGGGCGACCTGGCCATTCGCTTAGAGAATGCGTCCGCGAAGTTCCAGCAGATCGCACTGGACGATCAGATAGCTGATCTTGATTTGCAGGCGACGACGATCGTGCTCGACGCCGGAGACGGCGCCTCCGATCGTACCGAGTTCTTGATTGCATTGGAAAGAACGCTGCCGCAAGACGTGATTCTTTTAGTGGACGCGTACGCCACGCTCATTTCACGGTTGATCGAGAAGTGTAAGCACCCAGAACGGGTTGTGGGCTTCGGAATTCTCGGTTCGCTCGACCACCAGGACGTCGTTGAGATCGTCGATCTCGACGCAACGAGCGACGAAGCGTTGGAGCTTGCCGAAGAGTTTTTCGGTGCTCTCGGAAAACGGGTGCAATTGGTTGGCGATGGCCCCGGCCTGTTCTTGGGTCGAGTGATCGGCTCGGTCATCAATGAGGCCATCTACGCGGTGCAGGAGCATGTCGCTAGTGCAGACGATGTCGATGCGGCCATGCGTTTGGGGATGAACTATCCGCTGGGACCCATCGAATGGGGACGCGAGATCGGCGCGCCTCGCGTGGCACGCATTCTTACGCAGTTGGCCCACGAGCGTGGAATGGAGTTCGGCCCCGCACGCGCCCTTTGGGTGCTAAACGTTGACAATTCTCAACCACCCGACATCGTCGCCCAGATGGGAGAAGCTAGTCCTCTTGTCACTTCGAGCGAAGGCGAGAAGCAGCGATAGTGCGGGAGCGAGAAGTCGTTATCGTCGATGCCGTGCGCACGCCGATTGGGCGCTACGGGGGTGCGCTCGCCCACGTGCGTCCCGACGATTTGGCTGCAATCGTTGTCCGTGCTCTGGTCGAGCGCACCGGAGTGGAACCGTCCCGCATTGAAGATGTGTACCTTGGTGCCGCCAACCAAAGCGGCGAAGATAATCGCAATGTTGCGCGGATGGCAGTCTTGCTCGCGGGGCTACCGGTGGAAGTCCCCGGCGCGACCATCAATCGGCTGTGCGGCAGCAGTTTGCAAGCCGTGAACTCCGCCGCGCATGCGCTGGCATGGGGTGACGGCGAGATTGCGGTTGCCGGGGGTGTTGAGTCGATGACGCGTGCGCCCTTCGTGCAGCTCAAATCGGAGAAGCCATTTGAACGCGTGGCGCATTTTTTCGACACAACCCTCGGATGGCGGATGGTCAATCCGAAGATGCCGCACGAGCACACCGTGTCGCTCGGGCAAACAGCCGAAAACGTCGCCAAGCAATACTCAATTACCCGTGACGAGCAAGACCGATTTGCGTTCGAATCCCAGCGCAAAGCCAGGGAGGCAATCCGGGCGGGAAGATTCGAGCGCGAGATTGTGGCTGCGGGAGACCTGCGCGTCGACGAACATCCGCGCCCGCAGACGACGCTGGCCGATCTGGCCAAACTACGACCCGCCTTCTCGAAAGATGGAACGGTCACGGCCGGTAATTCGTCGGGAGTCAACGACGGCGCTGCCGCTGTGTTGCTGGCTGAGAGCGAGGCGGCCGAGCGCTTGGGAATGCGGCCGATGGCGCGCATCCTATCGACGGCGGTCGCCGGTGTCGACCCAAGCCTGATGGGCTTGGGGCCAATTCCAGCCACACGCAAAGCTTTGCAGCGCGCGGGCTTGCGAATCGCCGACGTCGACGTCGTGGAGATCAACGAGGCTTTCGCCTCCCAGACCATTGCAGTGCTGCACGACCTGGAAATCGACCCGGCCAAAGCGAATCCCAACGGAGGCGCAATTGCGCTGGGACATCCGCTGGGCGCCAGTGGCGCCAGAATCCTAACGACCCTGCTGCACGAAATGCGGCGCACAGGTGCCCGTTATGGTGTGGCGACCATGTGCATCGGCGTAGGGCAAGGAATCACAACAGTGGTAGAAAGATTGTAATGGCAACCATAGCTGCGACGGCCAAAACTCACCTACTGATCGGCGGAGCCTGGGTCGATGCTTCCGACGGCGCGTCGTACCAAAATCGAAATCCTGCCACCGGCGCCACGCTTGCGCACGTCGCATCCGCATCCGCGCAGGATGTGGAAGCCGCGGCGCGCGCCGCTCGCAAGGCGTTCGATACCGGCAAATGGTCAACCATGGCCGCTTCTCGCCGCGCTAAGATAATTTACAAGATCGCGCAGCTGCTGGCGGAGCGCGCGCCCGCGCTGGCGTTGTTGGAAGTGCGCGACAACGGCAAGCCCATCGCAACCGCAAAGGGCGAGCTATCTGCTATCGTGGATACGTTCGAGTTTTACGCAGGCGCAGCGACCAAGAACTACGGCGACACGTTGCCGAGCCCGATGCCGGGCTATTTTGCCTACACGGTACACGAGCCGGTGGGTGTGGTGGGGGCGATCGTTCCGTGGAATTTTCCGCTCTTACTCGCGAGTTGGAAAGTTGCGCCTGCGCTGGCAGCGGGCTGCACCATCGTGCTCAAACCCGCGCCCTCCACGCCGCTCACCGCGCTGGAACTAGGAAAGATTGCAATTGAGGCCGGACTGCCGGAAGGGGTACTCAACATCATCACCGGTTCGGGACGTGAACTCGGGCAGGCCGTAGTCGAGCATCCCGAGATCGACAAGATTGCGTTTACCGGGAGTACGGCTACTGGAAAGATGGTCGCTGCAACTGCAGCGCAGACTCTCAAGCGCGTCACGTTGGAGCTGGGCGGAAAATCGCCGTCAATCGTTTTCGACGACGCCGATATCGATGCGGCGGTGGCGGGCGCGTTGTATGGAATCTATTACAACGCCGGGCAAACGTGCGAGGCGCGGTCGCGTTTGCTCGTGCACGAAGGCATCTACGATGAGTTCGTGCAGAAATTCACCGAGCGCGCGGGCAAACTGCGCATCGGGGACCCCGAGGATGCGCAGACGCAGATCGGGGCCATCACGATGTCCGAGCAGTTTGAGAAGATTGCGGCCTACTGCAAGTCGGGCGAAGAGGAGGGAGCAAACCGGCTTTTCGGCGGCACGCGTGCGCAGGTCGGTAACGGCCACTCCGGCGGCATGTTCTGGGACGCCACGGCCTTCGAAGCGCGGCCGCACCACCGCATTGCGCGCGAAGAAATATTCGGGCCCGTGGCTACGTTCCTAAAGTTTACCGATGAGGCACAGGCCATCGCGCTCGCCAACGACAGCGAGTACGGTCTGTCCGCGAGCATTTGGTCGCAGAACTTGGGCCGCGTCAACCGCGTTGCCAAGGCATTGCGAACCGGCACGGTGGCAGTGAACACGCCTTACGCCGTGTTCCCTGGTATCCCGTTCGGTGGATACAAACAGTCCGGCTACGGCCGCGAGCTCGGATTTGACACCGTGCGCCTCTATTCCGAGGTCAAGAGCGTTATAACGTACATGGGCGAGAAACCCATCAACCCATTTGGAGTATAGAGAACCATCGAACAGCTACGCATCGGTACCACCTACGATACGACCTACGGCACGCTCTGGAAGGATGGTACATTCTTTCCAAGCGGCACGAAAGTTTTGTTGGTCGGCCTGCACCTCGATCAAGGATTCTGCGTACGGTTTCCGGCCGAGGTGGACGGCGAACCACTGGAAACTTGGGAAGATTGGACGGAAACCGATTTCTTGTCGGAAGAAGGCACGGTCGAACCGGCGACGTCCGTTTCAAAATCGGTGTTAGCTGAAGCGCGCGAAGTGCTCAGCGATGCGGAAGACGGTTGCCACCTGCACCTTCACGACGGCGACGACTAAAAGCTCGACGGCGGTGTTCTCGCGCGTGTCGCTTCACCAGTTTTTGGTGGGCAGATCAACCAGGAGCTATTTCGGCTACAGAGCGGAAGAAGTTGGTTGCTTTTTTGCTAAGGAGTGCGTAGTACTCGCGGAAGAGCGCCGATGCGATGCTGCCGGGCCAGTGCGCGGGCAGAAGTGCGCTGGGCAATCCCGGATCCACGTAAAGAAAACGTCGAAAGTCTTGCACCAGCCATAGCCGTTCCACAAAGGCGCGTGCGGCGCTGAGAGATTGATGAGTGCGTTCGGCGCGCATTCGGGGCGCGTATTGATCAATGAATTTGCGATAATCCGCGGCGATCGATTCCACATTCCAAGCGCGCGCCATCAACTCACTGTCGCTGAGCGGCCCCGCGTACTCGCCGAGGAAGTAATGCGTTACATCGCGGTGCTTCTTTGCGGCGATGAGCGCTTGCACGTCTGCGGGCGCCGCATGGGGCGAAATCCAAATCGAGGGACCCAGCGGAGCAAAGCCGAGCACCGTCAGGTCTTTTCGCAAGCGGTCTCGCTGGGCGCGTTTGGATTCCGCGATTGCATAGATGAGAAGGCGCCAGCGCCCATCCCACTCTGCGGCTGGCTCGTAAATGCGCGGCGAGAGGGCCTCGACGCGTGCGAGGCCCCGCGTGGTTAGCGAATACACGGCCCGGTTCGCGCGCTTCCGAGATGCCAGCCAACTCTGGGCCGACATGCGGGAGACGGCTTGGCGCACCGCGGCCTCGGAAAGCCTAAACTCGGCCATCAACCGAATCAGGGCTCCAATCCAAAGTTCGCCCCGCGCAACGAAATCGCCGTAGAGCGTGAAGATAAGAGAGGCCGGGCGGGTCCGCCGGGACGTTTCCAGTTGACACCTCCCTTTGCCAGGGCTAGTATAACGCTATTCTCACGTTTGCACAAAATTTCGTTATGAAGCCCGTCGACAAGCTCATGCTTCGACAAGCTCAGCATGACGCTGATGCACGGTGCGCATTTTTGTCGCAATAAAAGATTGGGGTCTGCAATGGCGCGAATTTCTAATTTTGACGACTGGATCGATCTGCTCAAGCAGTGGCAGCACGACATCGGCCTCGATCGGGAGCTGATCGACCGGTACATGCCCGGCTATCAGTTCGAAGCAAAGTATGGCGAGTTGCCGACGAACGAAATTACGTTTGGCGAATTTCGCGGCGAGCGCAGGTGGGGGAAGGTCATGGAGATGCCGGACCAGCGCATGCGTGATGCCGCGTTGAACATGATCGTCTTTCAGGGTGACACGGAGTTCGCGTCCAACGAGCAGCAGCGTTTCCTGGTGAACAATGCCCCCTCAGAGTATGACCTCGCATCTTTGGTGCGCATTATGGTGGAAGAAACCCGGCATGGGTATCAGATGTGCCACCTGCTCGTGCATCACTTCGGCAGCGACGGCAAGATCGAGGCTCAGAAGATGCTGGAGCGCAGGGCGTTTGGCAAGAAAAATCGGCTGCTTAATGCTTTCAACGATGACGTCACGCACTGGCTGGATTTCTTTGCCTATACGAACTTCATGGACCGCGATGGCAAGTTTCAGTTAACGATGCTCTCGCATTCGGGTTTTGCGCCGCTGGCGCAATCGATGGGCCCGATGCTGCACGAAGAGTCGTATCACATGGGCACCGGCATATCGGGCCTCAAGCGTATCGCTCAGGCGGGCGTCATCCCGGTGGAGATGCAGCAGAAGTACTACAACAAATGGATCTCAGGCTCGCTCGATCTCTTCGGCACCGATCATTCCGGCTCGGCGCAATGGGCCTACGCCTACGGCATCAAGGGCCGCGTGGATGAAGACAAGACCGATGAACCAGCCGATCGCGAACATCTGAACGAGCGTGCGCGCGGCCAGTTTTACGAAGAAGTCGGCAAGACCGTCGAGATGGTCAATAAAGTAAACCCCAGCCAAACCAAGCTGTACGTTCCGGACATTCGCTTCAACCGCGAGATCGGTGCGCATAAGGATGAACGGTGGAGCACTGACGGCCGCCGATTGACCGCAGAAGAGTGGGAGGCGTATGCTTCGACCGTGCTGCCCACCCCGCAGGACGACGAGATTCTCAGCGAATTTTTCAAGAATCCCGGCTGGATTGCAGCCAAAGGAAAGGCCCAACAAGAATGACCACGAGCAACATCACCAACGGCACCGCCACCGTCACGCCGTTTGGGCGCGAAGAGCGGAAGTTCGACGGAAAGCGCGTCATCAATTACACCAAAGACGCACATATCGGGCTCGTAGAGATGAACGACCCGCCGGCCAACACCTATACGCACGAGATGATGCGTCAGCTCGATGAGGCAATTCTGGATGCGCGCTTTGACAGCGACGTCGAGGTGATCGTCGTCACCGGAGCGGGCGAAAAGTTCTTCTCCGCGGGTGCCAATATCGGCATGCTGAACTCCGTCACGCCGGAGTTTAAGTACATGTTCTGCTTGCACGCCAACGAAACGCTCTCCCGTTTTGAACAGACGCCCAAATTAGTGATCGCGGCCATCAACGGCCACTGCGTGGGCGGCGGCTTGGAGATCGCAATGGCAGCGGACATCCGCCTTGCACGCCAAGATGCAGGCAAAATTGGACTGCCTGAAGTTGCGCTGGGCGTTCTGCCCGGTACCGGTGGCACACAGCGCCTCGCGCGACTTGTCGGGAAATCGCGCGCGATCGAAATGATGGCCACGGGACGCACCTTTAGTTTCGAAACCGCCGTCGATTTGGGAATCGTTAATGAGATCCTGGAAGGCGATGCCGACTCGTTCCGCACCCAAGTACTCATGTATGCCAAGCAGTTCTGCTCGCCGAACAAGGCGCCCATGGCTGTCGGCCACATCAAGCGCAGCGTGCAAACCGGTATGGAGATGCCCCTGAACGATGCACTGGCGCTGGAGCGTGAGCTGCAATCGCTGCTGTTCAAGAGCGAAGATGCCAAAGAAGGCATTGCGGCCTACAACGAAAAGCGGATGGCCAAGTTCAAGAATAGGTAATCCCGAAGAAGGAGCTTTTGTGAAAGGAATCCGCATTGCAGCGACGGCGCTCGTTGTCGGCCTGCTTGGCGCGACCGCGCCCACGCCATCTCCCGGACCGGACGCCCAGTACTTCGCGATCGCGCGGGCGTATTTCGATGAAGGGTTTCGGACGCAGCCGGTGGGCGCCACCTTTGCGGGTCTGCATACCTACGACGCCATACTCGGTGATTTTTCGGCCGCAGCAATCTTGCGGCAACTGGCCGCGGATCGCCGCTACCTCGACGAGCTGAATGCCCTTGATGCCGGGGCGCTTAGTCCCGAAGTTTCCATCGACCGCCAAATCCTCATCGATACCATTCAAGATGACCTCTTGCTCACCGGGCAGCTCGCACAGTGGCGTCACAATCCCGACATGTACGGTCAAGCGGCGGTTGGATCGGTATTCGGAATTATCTCGCGCAACTACGCCCCGCTCTCGACGCGCATGCGGTATGTCATCGCCCGCGAACGGCAGATTCCATCCATGCTGCGCGTAGCCCGTGGCAACATCACGACTGTGGATGGAACCACAAAGAAGATCGCATCCCAAGACATCGCGGGCGCCGCGATGTTCTTCAAGGATACCGTTCTGCCGGCGTTTGCGGCGGTCAAAGACAAGACGCTGCAGGCCGAGCTGCGCTCGGCCAATCTGGGTGCGATGGCGGCCATGCAATCCTATGCAAACTGGGTTGCAGCCATCCATCCGAGCGGCACCTATGCCATCGGTGCGAACGCTTATCAAAAACGGCTGCGGTACGAAGACGGGCTCACGATTCCGCTGTCCGATTACCTTGCCGTTGGGGAGCGCGAGCTAGCGCGTTTGCGAACCGAGTTCATTGCCACCGCCAAAGTGATCGACCCCAAAAAGACGCCGCTACAGGTTTATAATTCGCTGGCACTCGTGCACCCGGCCCCCAATAAGTTGCTGCAGGCGGCGCGCGAGGACCTGATCCGCTTGCGTGCCTTTATCATTGCCCATCACGTCATTACGCTACCGCAGGATGCGGACATCAAAGTGGTCGAAACGCCGCCGTTTGAGCGCGCGACCAGCACCGCCTCGATGGATTCGCCGGGACCGCTGGAGAGAGTGGCAACCCAGGCGTACTACAATGTGACACCCGTAGATCCCAAGTGGAAGCCCGCGCAGACGCAAGAGTACCTGGCCCAGTTCAATGATTTCGAGCGGCCGATCATTTCAGCGCATGAAGTCTATCCCGGCCACTACGTGAATTTCATCTTCAACAAGCATGCGAATCTGAGCCTCACACGTCAATTGATTTGGAACCCGGCATTCGGCGAGGGCTGGGCTCACTACGACGAGCAGATGATGGTGGACGAGGGCTGGGGCAATGGTGACCCGCGCGTGCGCCTCGGACAGTTGGAAGAGGCACTTCTGCGCGCCGCGCGCTTCGTTGTCGGCGTTAAAATGCACACGCAAGGAATGACCGTGCCTCAAGCGGTGAACTTCTTCGTCACGCAAGGGTTACAGCCGCGACAAGTTGGATACGAAGAAGCCTTGCGCGGCTCGCAGGATCCGATGTACGGCTACTACACGCTGGGCAAGCTTGAGATCTTGAAATTGCGCGCGGACTACAAGAAGAAGCTGGGACCCAACTTCACCCTCGAGAAATTCCACGATGCGCTGCTGTCGCATGGTGATCCACCGATGCCGTTGCTGCGGCCCCTTCTCTTGGGGAGCGACGACGACGGAAAGGTGCTTTAGGACATGAGGACGATATTGCGGCAGTTTGTAGTCGGCGCACTGCTCCTTGCGCTTTTCGCGACGAACTGGAGTGCCGTACGTGCGGCGCCAGCACAGCCGAATGCCGATGCGGAACTTTACGCGCTCGCGCGCGCGTACTTTGATCGTACATGGCGCGACAACCCGGTGGCGGCCACGAACGTCGGGCTCCATATGTACGACGACCGGCTCGGCTCGTATACGGCGGCCGCCTTTCGCGCGCGCATCGATTCGGCCCAAACGTATCTCAACGCGCTCAGGGCGATTCGACAAGACGATCTTTCCCCGGAAGCGGGGTACGATTTCCTGATTTTTCGCAGCCGCCTGGAAGCTACGCTTCTTAGCTTGCAAACCGAACAGGACTGGCGCCACTCACCGAGCTTTTACACCGGGGCGGCCAGCAACGCCGTCTTCTCGTTGATCAAGCGCGACTTCGCACCCTTGGATGCGCGCATGCGTGATGCTATTGTACGCGAGCATGCCATTCCGGAATTGCTACGCCAAGGCGCACAAAACATTACAACCGTGGACGCGACGACTGCGCAGATCGAGTCCGCCGATGTCAAGGGCGCTGCGGTGTTCTTTTCGACCACAGTGCCGCAGGCGTTTGCGAGCGTGAGCGACTCCTCGCTCCACGCGCACCTCCAAGCCGCGAACGACGCCGTGCTGGCGGCCATCGGTGCTTACAGCGCGAGGATGGAGGCCGGACCATTTGCACACCCGCGCGGGACCTTCGCCATTGGGCCGCGCATCTTCGCGCGGCGCCTGCAACTGCAGGAACTTTTCCCGATTTCACTGGCGCAATACGAAGCCGTAGGCGTGAGGGCGCTGGCCGACACAAAGAGTCAATTCGTAGCGGTCGCCAAGCAAATCGATCCCGCCAAGAGTCCACAAGAAGTGGCTACCGAGATTGGGGCAGACCATCCGGCAGCCGAGCAGCTATTGGGGACGGCCCAAGAGGACCTCAGTAAGCTGCGTGCATTCGTACAGGAGCGGCACATCGTCACCTTGCCGCCCGAATTCGATATCAAGGTTGTGCCGACACCCGTCTTTGCCCGCCAGACGACGTTCGCGTCCATGGACTCGCCCGGTCCGCTTGAAACCGTCGCGACCCAAGCGTACTATAACGTAACTCCCGTTGAGGACAGCTGGGCGCCGGCACGCAAAGAGTCACATCTGTCGTTCTTCAACAATTACTACCGGCCCATCGTTAGCGCGCATGAAGTGATGCCCGGACACTACGTCAATTTTGCGCTGAACAAGCACGAGAAACTCTCGATCATTCGCAAACTCATGAGCAGCCCGTCGTACGCCGAAGGCTGGGCCCACTATGACGAGCAGATGATGGTGGATGAGGGCTGGGGCGACGGAAACCCCAAAGTGCGTCTAGCCCAGTTGCAGGGAGCGCTCTTACGCGAAGCGCGCTACCTGGTCGGCTTGCGCGAACATACGCAAGGCATGACCGTAGATGAGGCGACCAAATTCTTCGAAGAAAACGCTTTTGTCGGGCCGGAACCGGCGCATCGCGAAGCCCTGCGCGGGACGCAGGACCCACTGTACGGGTACTATACGCTCGGCAAGCTTGAGCTCTTGAAACTGCGCGAGGACTATCACCGGAAAGTGGGCTCCGCCTTTACGCTCCAGAAATTTCACGACGCGTTCCTGGCGCATGGCGACCCGCCTATCGCCATAACACGCAAAGAGTTGCTGGGTAAAGCCGACGACGGGAAGCTTCTTTAGGCACCGTTTGCGGCAAGCTCTATGGTCCAATTCCTGAATCAGCCGGTGGCCAATGCGACTTGGCCATCGAGAATCTTGACCCGCTCATGCCGTGCCTCTCATTTCAGTTTCAGCCGCCATCCACGCACGGATCCCCTCATAAAACAAGGCCATGGTTATGCCATACACCGCGTGCGCAAAAGCCGCACGGGCATGTGTCTGCCACGGGAATGCTGCGGGCCATGGGCACAGCCCGCCGGCAGGGAATCCAAACTCGTCCGCCGCCAACATTCCCGCCGCAATTGGCAATCCGAGCATTTGTCGCTCGATCCGTACGCTTTCCGCGATCG
The DNA here is from genome assembly GCA_003243975.1 of Candidatus Meridianibacter frigidus. Taxonomy (GTDB): domain Bacteria; phylum Vulcanimicrobiota; class Vulcanimicrobiia; order Vulcanimicrobiales; family Vulcanimicrobiaceae; genus Meridianibacter; species Meridianibacter frigidus. The sequence goes on from QHBJ01000030.1 coordinate 16,810, forward strand.
CACCGTGCAGTGCGCCGCATCCCAGGCCAATACCCCAATGCAATATCGTGCTAATCTGCTCGCCGGTGGCTTCGACAGATTGAAAACCAAGCTGTTGCGCGATGCGCTCGCCAAGAACGTTGAGCGGGAAACGAGGCTCTACCTCGCGTTCGCGCTTCTGGACCGATGGACTCATCGCGCGCTCCCAGAACAGCGTACCTGCCGCATCCATTAAAACGGTCGCGACGAATCCGGCGACCGCACCGGAAGCAATCCGAAGAAGAAGCGGCGAGCGACCGTTCCGGCAATTGGACGGCTCGGATTGCGAGTTACGTTCTTGCATCGACGCTCCGATTTTCGCGCGGATCTAGCACGTAGCTAGCTGCCGACGGAGTCCTTGACGCCAACGCCTCCTTCGTACACCAATTGTCCGCCAAGGTACCCCGAAACTCCCAGGATGAGGACCCCCAAGACGGTGAGCACGTAGCCGACGCCCGACGTCGCGTTCCCAAGCCGCAAGTAAAAGGCGATCGCGAAGATTACGACGACGGTGAGATTCAGCGCCATGTGTGTCGTCGCGGTCTTTTTGGCGCCATCTGAGAGTGGCGCGGTGGCGTAATCGATAAACCCAAAGAGCGCGGATAGGAGTGCCCCGATGATTCCTAGCCCAATTAGCACCACGCTCATGCGCGGCCAGAAAACCGAATCTCCCCAGTGCGAAATGATGTCGGAAACCAGCGCGCCGACAAAGAATGCAATCGGAAAGGGCACGAGCATCGGATGAATCGGATGGCCTGCGATGGTAGCTTTGCCTTGCATTTAGACCTCACGTTCAAAAGCGTTCTGGTGACTACGAGTTCTTGAAATCCCCTGGGAACTGTTGCACGATGCCACTGCTAAGTGCGTCACGGTCGCGCCGGCGCCCCCCTTCAGTTAATGCTCGGCTAACCTGGCGAATCGGTTGCTCGCTTAAGCTCCGCCCTCCCGGTCGACCATTCGTCGGTAGATGTCACGCACGCGCTCGATCGTATCGACCTCTGAAGGCGGCTTGTCGTCGCGAATACGCACGATACGGGGGAATCGAAGCGCAAAACCGCTTTCATGCAGATCGCTCTGCTGGATGATGTCAAACGCGACTTCGAGCACGACATTCGGCTCGACCGGAATTTCGTGCCTGCGTGCCTTTTGGCGTTGGGTGTGCTCCGGTAGACGATGTTCGAGGAACCACGGGGTCAGGCGGGCGATCTCCGCGTCGGTGAGTCCGGAGTACGCTTTTCCAATCGTTTGCAACTTACCATGACGATCGCGCACGGCAAACGTATAGTCAGACAGCACCTTGGCGCGCTTGCCATGTCCCCATTCAACGGCTACAACCACCACGTCCAAAGTGGACAGCTCGCGCTTGAGCTTCAACCAGCACTTTCCGCGCTTGCCCGGAAGGTATGGCGAATCGGTGCGCTTGAGCATGAGCCCTTCTTGGCCGCGCGCGCGGGCTGCTTCGAACGCTGCGTGCAACTCTTCCGCAGAGCCATCAGGTTCCAACGCCGACCAGGGCGCAAGCTGTAGCTGAGATGAAGAAGGCAGAATTTCAGCCAGGCGTGCGCGTCGCTCCAGCAACGGTTCGTCCAAGAGAAACTCATCACCATACGCTAGGATATCGAAACACGCGAACGCAACGGGCACCTCGGCAAGCAGATCTTCCGAAACGTCTTTGCGTTGCAGCCGCGCTTGCAGGTAGCGAAATGGTAGAACGCGCCCTTCGCGCTGCGCTACAAGCTCTCCGTCGAGAATGCACGAACCCTCGAGCGTCCCAACCGCCCGTACGACTTCGGGGTAAGAGTATGCCACGTCGTTGAGCGTGCGCGAGAATATCCGGACTCGCTCGCCGTCTTTGTGAACTTGCGCACGGATGCCATCGTACTTGTCTTCCACCATCCAGCGGCCCTCGCGTAGCTCTTTGTACTCCGATCCGAAGAGAATCGGCGAAGCCAGCATGAATCCGATCGGCGCTCCGTAGGCCACGCGGATCGCGCTCAGCGTGCCGTGTTTGGCTGCAACGGCCACGGTCCCCAAATCGCCGGCAGCCATGTTCGCGCGCCGCACGTCGCCGGGTGCTGCGTCGAATGCGGAAGCTATACCGTCAATAACCAGCCCTTCCCGCAGGCCAATGCGCAGGTCGCCGGTCATGATTTTAACCACGTACTTAGCTTCATCCGCGCTCCTGCAAGCGCCGAGAATGCTCTCGCAAAGCAGTTGGCGTTTCTTGCCCGCGGACTTTCCAGCCGCGGCCGCGATCTCGTCGAGCCGACACTTCAAGGTAGCAGGAGTGAGCGGTTCGACAAAGAGTCCTAAGGTCTGCGGCGGACGGACGAATGGCGCGAGCGCGCTTCCCAAATCACCATGCTCGCGGTAAGTTGCACTCAAGTCCGCATCGGTAAACCCCCACATGTGTTGGGCGGCGGCGACAATCGTCCGACCGCCCAGTGCCAGCGCGCGTTGATCGCGCGCGGCAAACGGGTTTCCGGTGAAGAAACGCGCGGCACACGCAAGATCATCTTCCGGCAGCGTGCGCAGGTACGCGCCGAGAATACCGGTCTTATCCAGTTTTGACGGCGTTTCTGCGATCGCTTGCGCCGCTTGGGCAAAGCGCTTCATTGTTCGCGTCTGGTTTGCGTGCCGAGGGGTGCGATGCCTCGCAGGGCGAAGTCGCCGCCATGGTCACTGCGTTTATCTTGATGAAGGTTGAGCGTCCGCGGCTCAAATCGCTCGCGGAGGAGTTGCTGGCCATCGACGGTGTTGCCGAGGTCTATAGCGTTGCCGGCCCGTACGATCTGGTCGCTATCGTGCGGTTGAGGGAACACGAGATGCTCAACGATCTGGTGACCGAAGGTGTCGCCGCCCTTGAGGGCATCGATGACACCGAAACCCTGATCGCTTTTCGATCGTTCTCCAAAAAGGATCTGGGTCTAATGTGGGACATCGGGGTGGATTAAAAGAGCGCGAGCTGCGTGTTTTCGGCCAGATATTCTGCATCGACGCCCAGCGAGCGCAACCGGTAGACGAAGTCAGGCCAGCCGTGATTAAGCAGCACCTTCTTGGGCTGCGCCAGTTCGATGTAGCGTAGAAGTGACGGATAATCCGCGTGGTCCGACAGCGGAAAGCCGCGGTCGGCGCGATAGCGGAACTGCATGCCCGGATCGACCGACCAACCCGTCAGTATGGCCGTGCGCACGGGCTTGTCCTTGAGCGCTTTCGGCAGAACCTTTCCCGACGGCGGCCACACCAGCGCGCCGTCAGCCGCAAAGGTTGCGGCATCGTATCGCGAGTATGCGGGCATCGGCACGCCCGCTTCTTTGTATACCGCAGTCATATTGTGGATCGCGCCGTGAACGGTGACGTGGAGCCCGCCGTTTCCCAGAATCGCAATGGCTTCTTGCGCTTTGCCCAGCGAGTACGCAAAGAATACCGGTACGGCGCCCTCTTCGAGCGTGCGCCGAGCGAACTCCACCATCTCTCCCGCGATCTCCGCGCGTGGCGGGAAAACGTACCGCGGCCGGCCGTACGTGCACTCCATGAGTAGAACGTCGCAGCGTTTGACCTCCGGAGGCTCGGCCGTGTATGAGTGCTCGAGTTTGAAGTCGCCGGTATAAACGAAGGAGCCCAATTCCCCTTCGATCATCAGTTGTGCGCTGCCCAATACGTGTCCGGCGGAGAAGAGCGTGAGACGGTGGTTCTCGAACGCCCACGGCTCGTTGTACTCGTGCTCCTCAAATACGGTGGGTACGCGCGGCGGGATGCTCTCCAAAAGCGTGGCTTGGCGCTGGCGTGCTTGGCGGCTTGCGAAACGCAGCCGGCAGACGCGCGCATTGTTGACCGATGTGATGATGGTGTCGTGTTCGCGCGCGTGATCGGAGTGGCCATGCGAAACGTAACACCGCTCGCGCGGCCGCATCGAATCGATCCAGAGGTCCAGCGAACGCACGTAGAGCGAGCGTTCCTCAAGCGAAAACATGGGACGAACAAATGTTCGCCGTCACGTGCGTCGCGTTCCTCGGAGCGCATCTCTTCGGTACGCAGGCGTTTTAAGGCATGCATGGCACGGATCTATGAGACTATCGCCGACACGTTCGGCAATACCCCGTTGGTAAAACTTCCGCGGCTGGCTCGTGGCTTGCACGCAACCGTCTTAGTGAAAATGGAATCGTTCAATCCCGCAGGGTCCGTTAAGGACCGCATCGGCATTTTCATGGTCGAAGCCGCCGAGCGCGAGGGGCGGCTGCGCCCCGACAGCACAATCATCGAGCCCACCAGCGGCAACACCGGCATCGCGCTGGCATTCGTAGCCGCGGCAAAGGGTTATCCGCTGATTCTCACTATGCCCGATACCATGACCATCGAGCGCCGCAATCTCTTGAAGGCCTACGGCGCGCAGGTCGTCCTCACGCCGGGGGCCGAGGGGATGCCGGGCGCTATACGGCGCGCGCAGCAAATACAACAAAGCGATCCGGCCAAGTATTTCATGCCGGCCCAGTTCGAAAATCCAGCCAATCCCGAGATTCATCGGCGTACGACCGCCGAAGAGATTTGGCGTGACACCGACGGAAAGGTCGACATTTTGATTTCCGCGGTGGGAACGGGCGGAACGATTACCGGGGTTTCGGACGTGCTCAAGGAGCGTCGTCCGGGATTCCGCGCGATCGCCGTGGAGCCGGATGCATCGCCGGTTCTATCCGGCGGCAAGCCGGGACCCCACAAGATTCAAGGGACCGGAGCCGGATTCGTTCCCGCTATTTTGAACACGTCATCGTATGAGGAAGTCATTCGCGTGACCAACGAAGACGCGATCGAAACCGCGCGGCGCGCGGCGCGCGATGAAGGCATGCTGGTCGGGATTTCGTCCGGTGCAAATATCTGGGCGGCATTGCAAGTTGCCGCGCGTCAGGAGTCCAAAGGGAAGACCATCGTGACGATTGCATGCGACACGGGCGAACGCTATCTCTCAAATCCGGTTTTCGCCGAGCAAGAAGCCAATATCGTCGAACCATCCCTTATTTAAAGCGTGTCACTTCGAGCGAAGCAAAGCGAAGTCGAGAAGCCGCGATGACGGCTGGTCCTGGACAAGCTCGGTCTGACAACGGCGACGGGAGCGCCATTTTGACAGGTCAGCCACTAGTGCATGTCATTCGTGGCGACCGGGTTGAGTCCGTGCATCACATCGCAGCCTGCGCGGTCGATGGCGCAGGCCGCGTGATCTATGCAGTCGGCAGCATCGACGTACCGGTCTATTGGCGCTCGAGTGCGAAACCATTTATCGCAGCCGCGGTCGTGCGCTCGGGCGCCATTGAACGCTTCGGTTTGGACCAGCACGAAGTAGCCGTGATGGCGGCCTCGCACGCCGGGGAGCCGTTTCACATCGAAGCCGTGCGCTCGATCCTGAACAAGATTGGTCTGTCAGAAGAAGCGCTGCAGTGCGGTTCGCATGCTCCGTACAACGCTACCGCCGCTCGCGCGCTCGAGGAAAATGGGGAACGCTTCACCACCGTTCATAACAACTGCTCGGGCAAGCATGCGGGCATCCTGGCATTGTGCCTGATGCTCGGCTGCAATATCGCAACATATACCGAATTGAACAATCCGGCGCAGCAAGTCATCCTGGCGCTGTGCGGGCGCTTGACGGGACAAGATCCTAAGACATTCCCCGTTGCGGTCGACGGATGCGGCATTCCGGCCTTTGCCGCCTCGTTGGAGAGCGCGGCTCTGGCATTCATGCGCTTTGCCACGTTGGACGGCATCGACGCCCGTGACGCGCAGGCGCTGAAGATCGTGCGCGACGCGATGATCGCCCATCCGCGCTACGTAGCCGGAACGGGCGAGTTTGACAGCGCGCTGATGGAAGCCGGAAACGGCGCGATCGCGTGCAAGGCCGGTGCGGAAGGCGTGCACGGCGATGCCCTCATCGACGAGCGCTACGGATATGTCCAGAAGGTGCTCGACGGCGCGAAGCGTGCGGTTGCGCCTGCGGTCATGGCCGCGCTGTACGGCCTTGGGGGCGCGCCGGCCGCCGCCGAGTTGGAGTCTTTTGCCCAACCGGCAATTGCGAACCGCGCCGGCGCGATTGTGGGTGAGATTCGCGCGAAAGCGGTCGCACGGGCCGCCGTCCAGAACAGATAGCATCGTGTCCAGCTATCTGCAGGAACTGCAAGAACGCGTTCTTCTTTTCGACGGGGCCATGGGAACGCAACTCATGGCCCTCGAGCTAACCGCGGACGCCTTCGGCGGTCCGCAATTCTCGGGTTGCAACGAAGCGGTCGTTTTGCACCGTCCCGAACTCATCGAGCAGATTCACGAGAGCTACTTTGAAGCGGGGGCCGACGTCGTGGAAACCGACAGCTTTACCGCATCGCGTTTGAAACTCGACGAGTACGGTCTGGGCGAGCGCACGGCCGATGTGAACCGGATCTCAGCGGAGCTGGCGCGTCGCGCGGCCGACAAGTACAGCACGCCCCAATGGCCGCGTTTCGTGGCGGGTTCGCTTGGGCCTACGGGCATGCTGATCACCTCATCGGATCCGGCCCTCTCGAAGATCACCTACGATGAGCTGGTCGAGATCTACGGCGAGCAGGCGCACCACTTGATCGAAGGCGGCGTCGATTTGCTCGTGATCGAAACTAGCCAGGATCTCTTGGAGATCAAAGCCGCGGTTGCGGGCATCGTGCGCGAGTTCCAGCGCGGTGCGCGGCGCGTTCCCATTCAGGCGCAAGCCACGCTGGACGTTACTGGAAGGATGCTGCTGGGAACGGACATCAGCGCGGTGTGTGCGACGCTGGAAGCGTTGCCCATTGACGCGATCGGGCTCAATTGTTCCACCGGCCCGACGCATATGCGTGAACCGGTGCGCTATCTTTCCGAAAACTCCAGCAAGTACATCAGCGTTATTCCGAACGCCGGTCTGCCACTCATGGGGCCGAAAGGCGAAACGATCTATCCGGAATCGCCGCAAGAGATGGCCTCCGAGCTGGGCGCATTTGTGAAAGACTTCGGGGTGAACGTCATCGGTGGTTGTTGCGGAACGACGCCGGCTCACATTACGGCAATGCGCGATGCGATCAAGTATGCGAAGCCGAGGATGCCGCAGCCGAAGAGGCATCAATTCGTTTCGTCGGCCATGACCGCTATCGCGCTCGAACAGGAGCCGCGCCCGCTGCTGGTGGGAGAACGCATCAACGCGCAGGGTTCTCGCAAGATCAAGCGGCTGCTGCTGGCCGACGACTACGACGAAATCATGCTGGTTGCCCGCGAACAAGTGAGCGGCGGAGCGCACGTGCTCGACATTTGCTGCGCGCTGACCGAACGCACCGACGAAGACGAGCAGATGCGCACGCTCGTCAAACGCTTGGCGCAATCGACCGAGGCGCCGCTCATGATCGACTCGACCGAACCAAAAGTGCTCGAAGCCGCGCTAAAGATGTACGCGGGGCGGCCCATTGTAAATTCCGTCCACCTCGAGAATGGGCGCACGAAGGTGGATTCGGTGATGCCGCTAGTGATGGAAAGCGGCGCCGCGGTGGTGGCACTTACCATTGACGAATCCGGCATGGCTAAAACCGCCGAGCGCAAGACCGAAGTGGCCAAGCGTATCTACGAAATTTGCGTACAGGAATATGGCCTGCCCCCCGGTGCGCTGATCTTCGATGACCTGACCTTTACGCTGGCAACCGGCGATGCGGAGTACATCGACTCAGCCATCGAAACGATCGAAGGCATTCGCCGCATTAAGGCCGAGTTGCCGGGAGTCCTGACTTCGTTGGGCGTCTCCAACGTGTCGTTCGGCCTCAAACCGCACGCGCGCGCGGCGTTAAACTCGGTGTTCCTGCATCATTGCGTGGAAGCCGGCTTGGATCTGGCGCTGGTGCATGCAAAAGAGATTACGCCGTATACCGAACTCGATGCCACCGAACGCGAACTCTGCGATGATTTGGTACTCAACCGCCGCGCCGATGCGCTGCAACGTGTCATCGAGCACTGGGAGAGCAAAACGGTCACTCCTGGGAGCGCCGCGGCAGTTGACGATGATGCGGAGCAGCCCGTCGAGGTCCGCATTCACAATGCGATTCTGCGGCGACGCAAGGACGGCATCGAGGCCAAAATCGACGAAGCGCTACGCGCGCGCGACCCGGTGGACGTGCTCAATAACGTTCTCCTGCCCGCCATGAAAGACGTGGGCGACCGATTTGGCGCGGGCGAACTAATTCTGCCTTTCGTTCTGCAGTCGGCCGAAGTAATGAAGAAGGCCGTCGCACATCTCGAACAGTTCTTAGAGAAGAAGGAAGGCACGAGCAAAGGCAAGATCGTGCTGGCAACGGTCTTCGGCGACGTTCACGATATCGGGAAGAATCTCGTGAACACGATTCTGAGCAACAACGGATACACGGTATTCGACCTCGGAAAGCAAGTGCCGATGAATACGATTCTTGAAAAGGCCATTGAAGTGCAGGCCGACGCCATTGGGCTCTCGGCCCTGTTGGTTTCTACGAGCAAACAGATGCCCATATGCGTTCAAGAGCAGGACGCGCGCGGCTTGACGTTTCCGGTGGTCGTGGGAGGGGCTGCCATCAACCGCGATTTCGGGCGCCGGATCGCGCTTCTCGATGACGGCGCGCGAATTTTTGAGCCCGGACTCTTCTATGCCAAGGACGCCTTCGAAGGGCTGGACATCGTCGACCGACTTACGAGCGATGCTCCGGCGCGCGCGGCCTTCGTAGAACGGATGAGGGCCGAAGTGGTGGCCGCCCGCGACAAGGTCAAGCCGCATTCCGGTGCCGTCGCTGCAAACGGGAAAGTCTCGGCCGTAAAGGACGAACCGGCGGCCGTTCCGCCGCCGCCGTTTTTTGGACCCCGCACGGTGACTTCAGTGGACGTAAGCGAGCTTTGGCCGTGCTTCGACCTCCGCAGTCTGTACCGGCTTTCCTGGGGCGGCGCAAATACAAAGGGCGAGCAATGGGAGCAACTTTTGCGCGAGGAGTTCGAACCACGACTGCACCGCTACCAGGCATTGGCGCAGCGCGGCGAGCTGCTGCAGCCGAAGATCGTTTACGGATACTTTCGCGCTGCCGGCGAAGGCGACGACGTGATCCTTTTCGACGAGTCCGGCAACCAGGAACTCACGCGTTTTGCCTTTGCGCGTCAGGCCGGCGGCGAGCATCTGTGTCTGGCAGACTACTTGCGGCCCTTGCAGGACGGTCAACCCGTGGACGTAGTTGCCATGCAGGTCGTTACCGTCGGAACGGAATCGTCCCAGCGCACGCAGGCGCTGCAACACTCGGGCGATTATAGCGAATCGTACTTTCTGCATGGCTTCTCGGTGCAGTCTGCCGAAGCGCTGGCGGAGTTTTCGCACCGGCGCATTCGCGCGGAACTGGGATTACCGGCGGACCGAGGTAAACGGTACTCTTGGGGTTACGGAGCGTGCCCCGATCTCTCACAACACGCCGAAGCGTTCCGAATTCTGGACGCGCAGCATGCCATCGGAACCTCGTTGACGGAGGCGTACCAAATCGTGCCCGAGCAGTCGACGGCCGCAATCATCATGCATCATCCCAAGGCCTCATACTTCAACGCAGCCGCCACGCGCGAACTATCCGCGGTTTAACGGATGAGCGCGCGGAACTCGCAGGGACGACCCTGACCGCGGCGTAACCGGGACCCATGAAATCTTCAGCATTGCCCATCCGGTTGCTTGCCGTTCTGTGTCTCTCCGCGCTTCTGAGCGCGTGCGGCGGCAACGGTTCGTCGAACGGATCGAACTCCGCTCCCTCCGGAGACACCATCAAGATCGGAATCGATCTTCCTGTGAGCGGCGCCGATGCGTCGATCGGCATCCCGACGCAGAACGGTACCGTTCTGGCGATCGAACAGGCTGAGGGCAAGGGTCTCCCGGGCGGCTTCCATTTAAAGGCGGACGCGCTCGATGACGCCGTGCAGGGCGTGCACAGTCCGCAACAAGGCGCGAGCAATACGAAGACCTTCATATCCGACGCCAACGTCCTGGCCATGGTTGGCCCCTTCAACTCCAACGTAGCGCGCGCCGAGATTCCGCTCACCAACGAAGCGGGACTCGTGCAGATTAGCCCTTCGAACACGGCGGATAATCTCACGAAAGGTCCCGATGCTGCGAGCTTGCGGCGTTCGAACCCCGACACGAACACGTACTTCCGCGTGTGTGCGATCGATTCGCGGCAAGGTCTGGCAGCCGCGCAATCGGCGCGCAAACTCGGTTTTCAAAAAACCTACATCTTGGACGACAACGAAACCTATGGCCTGGGTTTGGCCAATGTTTTCGAAACCGATTTCAAGCAGTTGGGCGGCACGGTGTTAGGCCACGATCACATCACCAAGAACCAGCAAGATTTTAAGGCGCTGCTTACCAAGATTGCGGCCAACCATCCCGACGTTGTCTTCTTCGGCGGCACTTCCAGTAACGGCGGCGGTGAAATTCGCAAGCAGATGTTCGATGCCGGCTTGAGCAAGGTCGCGTATCTGGGTGGCGACGGTATCTCGGATCAGCAGTTTATCAAGGATGCCGGCGTGACCGCAGACGGATCGTACTATACGCTCGCCGCTCCCAACACCCAGAAACTGCCCTCCGCGCAGCAATTCGTCAAGGATTACCAAAAGCGGTGGAACTCGCAAGTAGGCCCGTACAGCGCCAGCGCGTATGCCGGCACGCAGATCATCATCGCGGCGATCGTAAAGGCCATCAAAGACAACCACAACAAAATGCCGACCCGCGCACAGGTGCTCAAGAACGTGGCCGCCACTAAGAACTTCGACTCGCCCCTGGGTCCGATCGGATTCGACAAAGACGGCGATTCCACGAGCCCGGTTATCAGCTTCTGGACGGTAAAGAACGGCCAGCAGGCCTTCGTCGATCAGGTGAAATTGAAACTCTAAACCTTGCACAACGTTCTTCAGCAGCTGGTAAACGGGCTTTCGCTCGGCGGAATCTACGCGCTTATCGCGCTGGGGTACACGATGGTGTACGGTATCATCGAGCTGATCAACTTCGCGCACGGCGACGTCTATACGCTGGGCACGTTCTTCTCGCTGGCGATTCTGGGGCTGCTCGGCGTTTCCAATCAACTTCACGGGACGCCGCTCGTGATCGATGTTGCGATCACCGTAATCGGCGCCATGATCCTGTGCGGTCTGGTCGGAGTCGTGATCGAGCGCTTCGCTTACCGTCCCCTGCGCAACGCACCGCGGCTGGCCCCGCTCATTACCGCCATCGGCGTGTCGTTTATCTTAGAAAATGTCATGCAGCTGTGGCGCGGACCGTCGCCGGTTCCCTTTCCGCAGGTATTTCCCAATCCTGCCTGGGTTGTCGGCGGAATCGAGATCCAGGCCAAGCAGATGATGGTAATTCTCTTCGCAATTGTGATGATGGTCGCGCTACAACTGTTCATCTACAATACCAAGCTGGGCAAGGCGATGCGCGCCACCGCACAGGATCGCGACGCCGCTCAACTGATGGGCATCAACGTCAATGCCACCATCGCGCTCACGTTCCTGATCGGCAGTGCGCTGGCGGGAGCCGCCGGATTCGTGTCGGGAGTGTACTACCAATCGACGTGGTTCTTTAACGGGTTCAATGCCGGGCTAAAAGCCTTTACCGCCGCCGTACTCGGCGGCATCGGCAATTTGGCCGGAGCCATGCTCGGTGGCTTTCTCATCGGCCTAATCGAAGCGCTAGCAAATCTGTTCCCCAACGGCAACCAGTGGAGCAACGTGGTGGTGTTCTCCGTGCTGGTGCTGGTGCTGATCTTTCGTCCGTCCGGATTGTTGGGCGAGTCGCTGCCGGAGAAGGTCTAAGTCGTGCTGCAACGCCTGGCCAGCTTGCCGCGCAGCCGCCAGATTATCGTTTGGATCGGGCTTGCGCTCGTACTGGTTGCCTTGCCGTTCATCGATCACAACGATTCGCATTTCAACCTGCTGGCCGACGCGGGCGTTTACGTCTTGCTGGCGCTTGGTCTCAATATCGTGGTGGGGTTTGCGGGACTGCTCGATCTTGGGTACGCGGCATTCTTTGCAATCGGGTCCTACTCGTATGCGATGCTGGCCAGCCCCCAGTTCAACATTCACGTGCCGTTTTGGGTCATGCTGTTTTTGGCATCGGGAATCGCTGCGGTGTTCGGCTTGCTGCTGGGCGCGCCCACCTTGCGGCTGCGCGGTGACTACCTTGCCATCGTCACGCTTGGCTTCGGTGAAATCGTGCCGCAGACGTTCTTGAATCTGAACAAGTACACGGGCGGACCGAACGGCATCAGTTCGCTGGACACACCCAGTTTCTTCGGTCATCCCTTCGGGTTTGCATCGGTGCCGTACTACTATGTGATTCTGGCGCTGATCGGCGTCGGATTATTTGCCGCGTACAACCTGCGCGACAGCCGGCTGGGCCGAGCTTGGATGGCCATTCGCGAAGACGAACTCGCCGCCAAGCACATGGGCATCAACACGACAACCGCCAAGCTGGCGGCCTTTGCATTCGGCGCATCGTTTAGCGGCATGGCGGGCTGCATTTTCGCCTCGAAGCTCAACTTGGTTTCGCCGGATTCCTTTCAGTTCAGCGTCAGCGTGCTAGTGCTAGCGATGCTGGTGCTGGGGGGCATGGGCAACATTCCGGGTGTCATCGTCGGCAGTCTGGTGCTTTTCACGGTGAACTTTATCTTCTTGCCGCAAGCCAATAACATCGCGGCTTCGATTAATCTCCATGTTGATTTCACGAACTACCGCTTCTTCGTGTACGGCTTCATCCTGGTGGCCATCATGCTCTTCAAACCCGAAGGGCTTATTCCCAGCCAACAGCGGCGCGCCGAACTGCGCGCGGGTCACGCGAAGACGGAGCCCGGCTGATGCCGTTGCTCGAAATGGACAACGTGACCAAAATGTTCGGCGGTTTGACTGCCGTTCACAATGTTTCGTTTACGGTGGAACAGGGTGCCATCGTGGCGATGATCGGGCCGAACGGCGCCGGTAAGTCGACTATTTTCAACCTCATTACTGGAATCTACGAGCCCACCAAAGGAACCATCGAGTTCGCCGACCATCACATCGAGGGGTTACCGACTTATCAGATCACCGCCAGCGGCATCGCGCGGACCTTTCAGAATATTCGGCTTTTCGCTTTTATGTCGGCGCTGGATAATGTGATGACTGGCGAGCACGCACGTATGAAGGCAAAGCTGTGGGACTCGCTGCTGCACACGCCGGGACAGCGCAAGGAGGAGGCCCAAGTGCAAGCGCGGGCACGTGAATTGCTTGCGTTTGTCGGGCTGGAGGGTGACGCCGAAAAATACGCACGCAACCTGCCCTACGGTTCGCAGCGGCGTTTGGAGATAGGGCGCGCGCTTGCGAGCGAGCCCCGGCTGCTCCTACTCGACGAACCCGCGGCCGGCATGAATCCGCGCGAAAAAGAAGACTTGATGGACTTAATCCGGCGCATTCGTGAGCGGGGCGTGACGGTATTTCTCATCGAGCACGATATGGGACTGGTCATGAACATCAGCGAGCGTGTGACGGTCCTGGATCACGGCGACAAGATCGCCGAAGGCACGCCCGCCGAAATCCGCTCCAACCAGCGTGTCATCGAGGCGTACTTGGGAAAGCCCGCCTAGTGAGTTTACTAGAAGTGCATGGTCTCGACGCGCACTACGGCCGCATTCAAGCGCTTTCGGGAATCTCGATTCGCGTGGAAGAAAGCGAGATCGTCACGTTAATCGGCGCGAACGGCGCCGGCAAAACCACCACGCTGCGCGCCATAAGCGGGCTGGTGCGTCCCTCGCGCGGCGAGATTACTTTCGGTGGCCGCAGTATTCTTCGCAACTCGCCGGATCATACCGTCCGGGCCGGGATTGGACATTCACCCGAAGGCCGGCGCGTGTTCGCGCGCATGTCGGTGCGGGAGAACTTGGAGCTGGGAGCATTTACGCGGGATGCCAAGGGTGAAATCGCCGGCGACCTGGCGTACGTTCTAAAGACCTTTCCGCGTTTGCAAGAGCGTTTGGAGCAGAAGGCCGGCACGCTTTCCGGGGGCGAGCAGCAGATGTTAGCGATGGGACGCGCACTTATGTCGCGACCGAAACTGCTGATGCTGGACGAACCGTCACTCGGACTTTCGCCGCTCTTGGTAGCGACAATCTTTGCGGTGATTAAAGAAATCAATGCGCGCGGCACGACCATCTTGCTGGTCGAGCAAAACGCGCGGCAAGCCTTGCAAATCGCGGTCCGCGGTTACGTGTTGGAAGTCGGCAAGATTACGCACGAAGACAGCGGCGCAAACTTGATGGCCAGTCCCGCGGTTCAGGCGGCATATCTGGGAGGTGCCGCATAAGGGTTACGTTCCTGGAAGCACTACCGGAATATCTTTGATCGGTAGCCCCTTACGATGCCTGTGCGGGGGCGGGCTTTAAGATCTCGCCGTGGACGACGGCGCCGCCCACGATCGTTCCGATTACCTGGTAATCCTGATTCCAAATGGAAAGGTCGGCGCGCATGCCGCGCGCGATGGTTCCCATGTCGCGCTGCAAGCCAAGCAATTGCGCCGGCGCGCGCGTAGCCGCTATCACCGCGCGCTCAAATGGCAATTCGGTGTACTGCATGTAGTTGCGAACGGCCTGATCGATGCGCAGCGCACTCCCCGCGATCGTTCCGTCTTGCGCCCGCACCAGGCCGTCTACAATTCTATACCCCTTCCCAAAGGGCGGCATATTGTCGGTTGCCAGAACCACCCGGTCGCCCAGAGTGCGGTACAGAATATCGATCATGACGGGTGAGACATGGTGCCCATCGCAGATGACCTGGACCATCGTGCGCCGGTCCTGAATGAACGCCGCCAGTATCGAGGGATCGCGGTGATCCAGCGGCGGCATCGCGTTGAACGCATGGGTGAGCGATCGGAACCCCATACCGATCGCCAGCATGCCTTCGCTATAGTGCGCGGCCGTGTGCCCAGCAGAGCATACGATTCCACGATCGGTGAAGAAGCGCGCGGCCTCTGCGGCTCCTTCGATTTCCGGCGCGAGCGTAACCATCAGCAACGTGCCGGCGCTGGCATCGTACAGAGCCTGCGCTGCGCCATGACCCGCTGGCAGAATCCACTCGGGGCGGTGAACGCGGCGAAATTTCGGGTTAAGAAATGGTCCTTCGAAGTGAATGCCCAGACATCGTGCGCCGATGGCCGGGTTCTCCTCCAGTGAATGAGCGGCTTCTGCGATCTCGCCGGCCGCATGCAGCATGGATTCGAATGGCGCGGTCATGACGCCCGCCAGGAATCCGGACGCACCCTGCCGCGCGTATTCAACGGCTGCAACCGGTACTGCGTTGCCTTGATCGCGATTAAAGAGAAACTCGCCCGCGCCGTTGGTGTGAACGTCGATCAACCCGGGAGCGACCGTGGTATCGGGAGGTAGCCGGTACTCGCAATGCCCGTCGCCGGAAAGGACTTCGCGAATGCGTCCGTCTTGCACAACCAAGCGGCCGAACGCCGTGCCTCCATCGCCAAAAGCGATTCGAGCAGGCCCTAGAGAGTAACGATCAGGCGTGGGAGATTGCCTCCTGTGAATAGGCACTCACCACCTTCGCGATAGCGCTCACGGTTTACTTTTGCGCCCGAGTAGGCGCGAAATGAAGTTGTTGGGCTGCGTAATCGTGACCGCGTGCACGGAGTTGGCGGTACTGGCGGCGGCAGCGCGTTCCAGCCGTTCCAACCGCTGCATGTGCGCCTCACTATCTGCGCTGAGGGTAGCAACGAGTGCATCTAATTCGTTCCAGCCAGCCGGTGCGCGTCCGTCGCGCTTCGCTTGCGCGTACTCCAGTATTGAAACTGTAAAGACACGTTTGGGGCTGATCTTGCGCTGGGCCAGATACTCTTTTGCCAGCTCGACCACCCCGCGACGCTCGGCCGGGGTTTCATTGTCGGCGATCGTGTGGACAAATTGCATGGGCCGTTCTTGAGCCGCCACGCGTTCGAAAAGGTCCAGTTCGCGGTCCGAGAGCTGGCGCGAAAAAAGGCAGAGCATTTCGCTCGCATTCGAAGCTGCAACCAGCGCGATCTCTTCCGCGTGTTGCGCGCCCGAATCGAACGCCGGAACGTGCACCAACACCAGTTCACGCGGCAACTTCCAAGGCGTTTCGATAAGTACCGGATTTCGCGTGGCTTCCTCCAATGCAGATTCGATCTCCACCTCGTTCCATACGCCGGAGGGAGCGAGCGCATACGCTCGTTCGGCGGGACCGTAACGCACGTGCACCGGAAAGGCGATGGCGCCGGCAACTTCATCCGCGAGAACGCGTGAGCCGGCGATCGCGTTGATCAAACTCGACTTGCCGCGCCGCAGCGCTCCCAGCACGGCGACGCGCCATCGCGTCGGCCGCAGGCCTTTCCCGTACGCTTGCCGGTCGAAACTTGCCTGATCGTGTGCGCGCCGAACGATGTGAGGCCCGGCGTCGGCAGCAGCGATCTCGGGTTCTCGCTCGAAAAAACTCTTGGCCGTTCGCCGCATCTGCTCGCGCTTTTCGCCGAGCGTTTGAACGGTTTTCGCAAGTTCTTCCCGCAACTGGGCAACGTCCCCGCGCTGGTGAGCTGCTCGCGAGCGCTCGATCGACCCGAGCTGGATGTCGCGCATTTGTCTGGTAACTTCTTGGAGGGCGGAGCAAAAAGAAGAAGCAATGGTTTCCAACTGTACGGCCACATCGGTTGTGAAAGCCATCAAATCGGCGCGCATATGTGGCAGGATTTCGGAGCGCAGGTCTGCGGTGAGCTCGCGTTTCATGTATGCGCCGGACGGTTTGCCGGCGAACCGTGCTCCGATATCGGAAACGAGATTCGTGCCGGGGCCGGCGATGGCTTCCAGAACGATGCTCGCCGCAACCGCCGCATCCACGTCGCTGCTCCACAACCCGCTTGCGCCCTGAGCCCCGAAGGCTACGGCGGCGGCGTCGTTGAGCGAGAAGCGCAAAGCGGCTTCCTGTCGCGCGGCATGCTGCGCTTGACGAATGTCGTTAAGCGCCTCCGCGGAGAGCCGCGTTGCGAACTCGCCGACGACCTCCAGGAAGAGGCGGTCGATGAGGATGTTCAGGCGCGCGCGATCGCGCACTCGAGCGATGTCCGCCGTGTCAAGCGCCTGCGTAAGTTCGGCCTGCATCTCCCTGCAGAGAACATCCGCCTGCTCGGCGGCGTGTTGACGGCGCGCGGCCGCACGCCCGGCCACACCGTTAGATTGAATACGCAGATTTTGTTCGAGCGCTTCGATTTGCGGACGCGCGCTGGCCTCGGCCTGCTCGAGTTCCGCGGTATCTCGAGAGAGCATCTCAACGTCTGCCTGCAGTCGCGCTACGACATGGTCGAGGATCACCGCGCTCTGATCGTACGCGCGCCGCAGACGCGCACGTCCGGTCGTGGCAATCAACGAGGCATCCAGCGCATTGACGAAGAGGTCGAAACGGCTTTGGGCGACCAGAGCCGGCGATTCTTCGAGTATCCCGCGAACGAATGAGAGAGCGGAGAGTGCGTAGACGTACGTGCCGGGCGCATGTACCGCTGCCAGCGCAGCGATGCGATCGCGGGCGTGCTCCCAGTCGGCACGCCCGTCGTCTTGCACCGACTCCCATAAATCGATCTTGGTTTGGACGATGAAGATCGAGTCCAGATGCCCGCGTATGATTCCAAGGAACGAGGCGTCGCCTTCGGTGAACGGCTGCTGCGTATCGATCAAATAGAGCACTGCGTCGGCGCTGGGCAAGAATTGAAGGGTTGCGCGGCGGTGAGCCGGATTCACCGAGGCCAAACCGGGCGTATCGGCTATTGTAAATCCGCGTTGAAGAAAGGGCGAATCGACGCGGACCATTACACGTTCGGGCACATCCCGCTGCTCTTGCGTCGCATCATGCAGCTTCCCGGTCTCACCGCGTCCCACGGAAATGAAACGCGAAAGGCGGTCGAGCGCAACACGCTCCGTCCGTCCGCCTGAGTAGTGCGCGTAGGCTTCGTCCTGCTCACCGAAATCTAGTTCGGTGATCGCCGCCGTCGATGGGTTGATATCGGTTGCCAGCAACCCGGCGATTCGTTTTGCGTTCCCGGCTTGCTCGTACCAAAACTTGCCCAAGAGCGCGTTTAGCAGGAACGACTTGCCGCTGGAGAATTCGCCCACTACGGCTAAGACAAACTTGCCGCGCTCCAGCCGGGTGCGTGCCGCGACGATCGCTTCTTTTGAACCGGCGTCCGCGAGCAGTTCGACTTCGCGCATCGTCCCCGCCAGCGCGTCGCGCGCGGCTTCGTAACGGCGCATTGCATCTTGGTCGACCGTAGTCACAGTATGAGCCGGGCTTTAGGCCCGAATGAGCGCGAGCGCCTCGTCGCGATGTTTCTCCATCAACTCTTTTTTGTCGCCTTCCACATTGAGGCGCAGCAAGGGCTCAGTGTTCGATGGCCGGATATTCATCCACCACTGCGGGTAGGAAACCGTCAGCCCGTCGAGGTGATCGATCTGTGCGTCTTGATAGTGCGTCTGTATCTCTGCCAGTTTGCCGGGAATATCTTTCACGGTGCTGTTGATCTCACCGGAACGAAAGCGGGTGTCGATCGGCGCAATAACTTCGCTGGGCTTCTTTCCGGCCTCACTGAAGAGTTCCAGGCATTCCATCAGCGCGATCATGCCCGAGTCCGCAAACCAATTGTCCTTGAAGTAAAAGTGGCCGGAGTGTTCACCGCCAAAAATCACGTCGTTGTCGCGCATTACTTTCTTGATAATCGAATGCCCGACTTGGGAACGAAGCGGCTTTCCGCCCGCCCTTTCGATGACCTCCGGAACGCTACGGCTGCAGATCAAGTTGTACAAGATCGTCGCCCCGGGATGGCGCTTCAACGTGTTCAGTCCGACGATGGCTGTCACCATGTCGCCGCCGATGAGGTCGGCCTTTTCATCCACGATGAACATACGGTCGGCATCGCCGTCGAAGGCCACGCCCAGGTCGCAGCTATATTTCAGTACGGCGGCTTGGAGGTCGCGCATGTTCTCCGGCTCGATGGGGCTGGCCGGGTGATTTGGGAAACTGCCGTCCAGCTCGAAATAGAGCGGTATTACCTTGCACGGAAGATGCTTGAACACGTGCGGTACGGTTTCGCCTGCCATACCGTTCCCGGCGTCGATGGCGATCGTAAATGGTTTCACGGCGGCCGCATCGATGAACGAGAGGCAATGCGCGGCAAAGTCTTCTAAGACATCGCGCTTGGTTACCTTCCCGGGCGTGGCGGCGGCTGCGGGCGCGCTTCCCGAACTGATGGCGTCGCGAATCGCGCTTAGGCCCGTGTCGAGAGAGAGCGCCATGGCCTGCTCGCGCGTGAACTTCATGCCGTTGTACTGGGCTGGGTTGTGAGAGGCCGTAATCATCACGCCGCCGTCGTAGCCGTATTTACCGACCGCAAAATAAAGGGCGTCGGTGGAGACCATGCCGATGTCAACGACATCGGCGCCGGCCTGCGTGGCTCCCCGCGCGAATGCTTCGAAGAGATTCTGACCGGATGGGCGCATGTCGCGACCCACCGCGACCGTCTTGGCACGCAAGAACGCTACAAACGCACGCCCGATTTCAAACGCCACATCGTCATTAAGTTCTGACGGATAAATTCCGCGAACGTCGTAGCTCTTGAAAATCGAGGAATCAAACTGCGTTTGCATGGCCGGGGAAGCTTCGTACCGATGAAAGGCTTTCCCCTTCGGTCGATTTTCAGAAGTGCCGGCACGTTAACTGCGACGGCTATCTTGATTTTTGCCCTAATCGTAGCGGTAAGTGGCACTTTCAGCACCCGCGCCGAACTGCACCGCGCTTTCGAACGCGAGATGCGCATCCAGACTGGGCAACTCTCCCTCGAATCCCTGCTTAAACTGCAGCTCGACGAGGAGACATCCGTACGCGGATATACCATTACGCACGACGACGCATTCTTGCAGCCGTATTTCGCCGCAGCCGCAAAATTCAGTCCGCTTGACGCGGGCTTGGGGCCTTTGCTACGCGCGGAGAATCTTTCGCAGGCGAGTGCGGCGCTGGAAGATTTCCGCAGCGCGCACGCGGCTTGGCACCGCGACGTGGCAGACCCGATCGTGCACTCTCGCGGCGGCCCGCAACTGGATCTCGAAAAGCGCGGGAAACTTCTGATCGACCAGGAGCGCACGGATGCCACGGTACTGGAGGCCGCGCTGGCGCAGCGAGCCGATCAGGTTGGTCAGCAGACGCAGGATGCGATCAATTATTCCCTATACGTGCGCGCATTTTGGTTGGTGGTTTTCGGGTTGCTCGCGATTCTGTTCAACATGTATCGCTCGCGTTTGAATCGCGAGTTAGAAGAAGAGCGTACCGTGACGCAAACGCTGCAGCGAGCTTTTGAAAGCGAGTTTGAACCGATCGAGGGCAGCGATGTTGGCAGCATGTATATCTCCGCCGACGTTCACGCCGCGGTCGGCGGAGACATGTTTGATTTGTATAAGCTCGGCGACCACCGGGCGCTGGCGCTGATCGCGGATGTGAGCGGCAAAGGCGTCGACGCGGCGGTGCTAACCGCCTTTATTAAGTTTACCATTCGCGGCATCGCGTTGCGGCGCGGCGACCCGGCGGACATTCTCAGCGAATTCAACACGGCTTTCCCGCGCACCGTGCGCAATCCGTATTTGTTCGTCTCAATGTTCGTTGCGATTATCGACTTTCAAAAGGGATCGTTGGCTTACGCCAGCGGCGGCCACGATTCGGTCTATCTGCGGCGGTCGGATGCGAGCGTAGAGCAACTCATGCCGACCGGACCGATTTTAGGCGTGATGGAAGAGGCATTTGAAAGCCGTACCCTCGAGATTGAGGCGGGGGACACCCTGTTGCTTGCGACCGATGGGCTGACCGAAGCGCGCAACGCGGCGGGCCGATTCTATGCGGACGATGTCGCCTCCATCGTCTCGCAAACGAACGGTACCGCACAGCACACCGTGGAGGTCCTGACGCAGCGCGTTTTGGAATACACCGGAAACCACATGACCGACGATCTTGCAATGCTCGCGGTTCGTTTCGAAGGGCTCCCCGCCAAGAATGCGTAGCGCCGCGCTGCTGGCCCTGCTCTTCGCGCTGTTTGGTAGCGCGGCGCATGCCGATTGCTCGTCCCTGCAGGGCAGGCAAGTCATCCTTACTTCCAATAGCTACGATCCGGATGTGTTCGTCTGGGATACGAAGCAGCGCCTCATCGATTACTCCGCCGGCAACTATCAGATGGGGCGCCAGCTTTTGCCACACGCGCTCTTGGCGCGCGCCGGCACTCGTGGCATCGTCACGTCGTGCGGCGTGAACATCGTGCACCTGCGTACGCGCTTCGCGCCATCCGACGCCGTTAGCATCAAGCTTGCTAGCGGGCCGTATCGCGGCCGCTACGGCTGGGTACTTGCAGACGACGTGCGTTCGGCCGGTGGCTTTCGCTTCTTGCGGCCTGTCACGAAGCACCGCTAGGGCCGGCCTTCGAGGGCTGCGGCACCCACGGCGGGTATAGGGTCAGCATGCCGACGTTGACGGAAGACCGCTTGAAGTTTCTGCAAGAGCGCGCCAATCTTACGCGGCAGGGCATCATTCGCTCGCTCCTCTCCGCAGGTTCGGGCCATTCTGCGGGATCGCTCGACATGGCCGATGTTTTTGTGGCTCTCTATCATCACGTTCTGCGCCACGACCCGCGTAATCCCACCTGGGAAGACCGGGACCGGTTGCTGCTCTCATGCGGCCATATCGCGCCGGTGCGCTACAGCGCCATGGCGTATGCGGATTACTTTCCGGTTGAGGAGCTGCTGACGCTTCGTAAGTTTGGTACGCGCCTGCAAGGACACCCGGAGCGCGTGCGGATGGAAGCGTTGGAAACCACCTCGGGTCCACTGGGCGAGGGCCTGGCACAGGGCACCGGAATGGCGCTCGCTGCGAAGATGGACAAGAAAGGATGGCGCGTATACGTTGTGACCTCCGACGCTGAACACCAATGCGGCCTGCATATGGAAGCGATGATGACGGCGCCGAAGTTTGGGCTCGACAACTTGATGTGCATCGTTGACCGCAACTTCATTCAAATCGACGGCAGCACGGAAGAGATTATGCCGCTCGAGCCGCTGGCCGACAAGTATCGGGCCTTCAATTGGGAGGTCTTCGAGTGCGACGGCAACGACATGGCGGCGCTCATCGAAACGATCGAGCGCGCCAAAGAAACCACAGGCAAGCCCCAGGTAATTATCGCGAATACGGTGCCCGGCAAGGGCGTCTCGTTCATGGAAGGCGACTACACCTGGCACGGGAAGCCGCCCAATAAGGAGCAGGCGGATACAGCGCTGCGCGAGCTGGAGGCGCAACGCGAAAGGATTCTCTCCTTCCATGGCTAGCAGCGCGCGCAACGGCGCGATTGGCATGCACTTGGTCGACATCTCCGACGTTAACGCGTTGAAATCGGTACCGACTCGCAACGGCTTCGGCGAAGGGCTCATCGAGGCAGGCAAATCCAACCGCAATGTCATCGGCATCTGTGCCGACCTAGCGGAGTCAACGCGTATGGAGGGTTTCAAGAAGGCGTGCCCCGACCAATACATCGCGATCGGCGTAGCGGAACAATTGCTGGTCGCGATGGCGGCGGGGCTGGCCAGCGCCGGGAAGATTCCGTTCATCGCCAGCTACGCGATGTTCAATCCAGGGCGGTCGTGGGAGCAAGTGCGCACGACGATGGCGCTCAATGAAACCAACGTCAAGATTGCCGGCGCGCACGCAGGTGTTTCGGTGGGACCGGACGGCGCAACTCACCAAGCGATCGAAGATATCGCAATCATGCGCGTGCTGCCGCATATGATTGTGGTGGTACCGTGCGATTCGGCGCAAACGAAGAAAGCCACGCTGGCGGTAGCCCAAAAGTGGGGTCCGACCTACTTGCGCTTCGCGCGCGAGAAATCACCGGTCATAACCACTGAGGAGACGCCCTTCGAGATCGGCAAGGCGCAGACGTTCCGCACCGGTAGCGATGTGGCGATTATTGCGTGCGGCATTCTGGTTTACAACGCGCTCGTGGCTGCGCAAGAGCTGGCCGGCGACGGCATCGAGTGCACCGTGATCAACAATCACACCGTCAAACCGATGGACGAGCACGCGGTGATCGAAGCGGCCAAACTTTGCGGTACTGTCGTCACGGTAGAGGAACACCAGCAGCACGGCGGCATGGGCTCGCGTGTGGCCGAGATTTTGGCTCAGCACCATCCCGTTCCGATCGAATTCGTCGGCGTGCGCGACCAATTCGGGCAGTCCGGTGATCCAGGCGAACTGATCGAGCACTACGGGATGGGCACGAGTGCAATAAAGACCGCGGTGCGCCGTGCGCTTCGCCGCAAACCCGGAAGCCACGCGCTCGCCGAACCCAACACGGCCGAGTAGCTACTTTCGTTCGGGCTGGCACAATCACGACAGTGTCACCCTGAGCTTGTCGAAGGGCCCGAGCAACGTCGAGCGGTCGAAGGATCAAGTGGCGACGCGCAAGGGGAAAACCCGCAATTTGCCGCTGGGGGAGAGCACCGCTTCCATTGAGAGGCCGTAAGCGCGCTCAAACCAGCCGGCGTTCAGCACTTGGTCCGGCGTGCGGCACAGCGTGAACTCGTTCCAGCCAAGGAGCAAGAAGCGATCGGCGTACTCGAAGGCCTCGTTGGCGTCGTGCAGGACGCAGGCAACGCACTTGCCCGAGTGCGCCTGATCGCGCAGTAATCGCAAGATCTCTTGCGCCGCGCGTAAGTCCAAATGGCTGGTCGGTTCATCCAGCAAGAGCGCGGGGGCGCCTTGCGCGAGCGCCATTGCAATCCATGCGCGCTGACGCTCGCCGCTGGAGAGCGTGTCGAACGAGCGCTCCGCATAATCGTACAAACCGACGGCGCGCAGCGCGTCGTTTACGCAGGCGCGATCGGCGTCCTCTTCGCGCCAGTCCCACCACGAATGGTAGGCATAGCGTCCGGTTCCCACGATCTCCCGCACGCTGAGCATCTCCGAACCAATCTCCTCGCTGGCGATGAAGGCCATGCGGCGCGCGCGCTCCGCCGGGTTGAGTTCGCTTATCGCGATGCGGTTGTGGGTGACGGTCCCCGCGGAAGGTCTGTGCAGG
The DNA here is from genome assembly GCA_003243975.1 of Candidatus Meridianibacter frigidus. Lineage (GTDB taxonomy): Bacteria > Vulcanimicrobiota > Vulcanimicrobiia > Vulcanimicrobiales > Vulcanimicrobiaceae > Meridianibacter > Meridianibacter frigidus. The sequence continues at coordinate 40,979 of QHBJ01000030.1, forward strand.
CCAGCAATGGTGCGCAGCAGCGTTGTTTTTCCGCACCCATTGGGTCCGAGAATGGCAAGCAGTTCGCCGGATGCGATCGCAAAATCCAACTCGTCAAACAATCGCCTGGTGCCCACACTCAATGCCAAGCGTTCGACGGTGATCACGCGAACCGGCGGCCTTCGTGCAAATAGAGATACAGAAACGTCGGCACGCCGATGAAAGCCAGCAGCACGCCGATCGGGATCTCGACCGGTGCAAAGAGCGTGCGGCTTACCGCATCGGCAACGGCCATGAATGCCGCCCCAAAGAGCGCCGCCAGGGGAGCCAAGCTGCGAGCGTCTGTACCGATGATGCGCCGCGCCATATGCGGAACGATCAGTCCGACGAAGCCGACGATGCCGCACAATGCAACGGCACTGGCAGTAAGTAAAGCGGCGGAAGCCAGAATGACCCACTGCGCACGAGACACATCAACCCCCACCGCGCGTGCGCGCGTATCTCCCAGCCGCAGAGCATTCAGCGCAGGAATGCTCAGAATCGCGAGGAGCAGGCCGATGACCAAGTAAGGAGCGGTCCACGTCAAGTCATGCCATCCACGGCCGGCGAGCGATCCCGCCAGCCACGCGATGATCGTTTGCGCGTAGCCGCCTTGCTGCAAGCGCGTGAGAACGAGTGCGACGAAGGCCGAGAAGAGCGCGGAGAGCGACACGCCCGCCAAGATCAAGCGGTTCGCGTCGATGCCGGTTCCACGGCGAGCAATTGCCGCGACCAGGATCGCGGTAGCCAAGCCCGCGAGAAATCCAAGTGCGGGAACAAATGGCGCTGCGACACCTGCAGCCACCGCAACCGAGATTGCCGCCGCCGCACCCGCGCTGACGCCCGTGAGATACGGATCCACAAGCGGATTGCGCAGCATACCCTGCAGCAACACGCCCGCCAGCGCCAGCGCCGCACCCACGACGGCGGCGATGCACGCGCGTGGAATTCGCAAGGTCCATACGATGGTGTTCGCGTCTGAGTTCGCCTGCGGGTGCAGCAGCGCATTCAGCACGTCACTGGGGGAAAGAAAAGCGGCGCCCACGCCGACGCTCAACATCAGCGCAAGCGCCACAAATGCGGCCGCGCAGAGCAGTTTCATCTCGGGCCGGAGGTTACCGGTTCGATAACTCCAGAACGAGGGCGCGGCCGGGTTGCGGGAATTCGGGCACGTCTTGGATGGCTTCGTTGCCCAAATTGTAGGTGCGCAGCGAGAGCACCGCATCTTTGGAAAGCCGCATCCGCACGAAGGCATCCACGCGCGTATATGCCTCTGCGTCTCCAAAGCCGAAGTGCCGTAGACCCTGGTTGCGAGCGATGATTCCGGCGCTCTCCACGAACCTATCCGGCTCGCCGCGGAAGCCGAGTTCGGCGGTGACCGACAGAACCGGGCCGGCACCGGAAAGCCGCGTGTCAGCGTTGGTCGCCGCATCGCTGCCTGGGCAGACGAAAGTCTTTGGGTCCTGGTGCAAGCAGAGGGCGCGATAAAGATCGGTGGCGCTCGCGCGCGCGTAGACGCCGTGAACCGGAATTGTTTGCAGCTGCGCGACGAAGCCAGCAATCGAAGCGCGCTGAATATTCTGCGGGGTGAACGTTTGGTCCAGCGCGATCAAATTATGACTGCTGCTGGAGAACCAGCCTAATGACGCGCCGCCGAGAACATTTGGAGCGAGCAGGGTGATGTCGCCAACGCGGGTTCGTTCGGGCTTCAGCGTGGGATTCGAGAAGCCGGGAAAGTAAAGTTCGGCCGCGTTGGGTGCGCGGAACGCTGTTGCATAATTGGCTTTGAGCGTCATCGCCGGCGATAGCCGCGCGACTCCCCCCAGCGAAGGCGAGAACTCCCTCCCTTGGCCGCCGTCGCGCTCCGCGCGTAGGCCGGCATAACCGCGCACGACTGAGCTGAAGATCCAGTTCTCCTGAAAGTAGGCGCCGGTTTGCGCGAAGCCATGGGTTGAAATGCTGGTGGGTGTTCCATTACCGTCGTCAACGCGCGCGACGCCGCGCGCGAGATCGAAGCCGTAGATGAACCGGCTGCGCGCTTGCGTGACCACGTTGCGAAAACTCACCTGCGCCCGGCCTTCGCTCCCGTAGGACGCAAACGGCGGGGGCGGCGTAGCGCCGGGGGCGGGAGCGTTGAAACAAGTTGGGTCAACCGGCGTGTTGCAGCGAAACTCCAGCTGCTGCAACGTCCCGCCAAACTGCAGGGTGGTGACGGCATGGTCGCGTTCGTGGGTGAGCGAGAGTTCGATGTCTTTATCCAGCGTGTTCTGGCGTGACGTCGCGGAGACAAATCCGAGCGGGCCGGGGGCTCCCAGGTGATGGTCGGAGATACCGCCGGAGAGTTCGGCATTCAGCCCACCGAGCGGTCGTTCAAAGACGAATCGCGCATCGGTCGTGCGCGAGTCCGCGTTCATTTCGCTGCCCCCCGGAAAGGCGAAAGTATTTCCGCCGACCGCGCGCTCGAAGGAAAAATTTCTTGACTCCACGCGTACGAGTTGGTCGCCGAATGTTCCCGAACGCAAGTCCACGGTTGGTTGCCCCTGCAGAGGATGCGTGATGATATTGACCACCCCGCCGATGGAGCGGCTGCCGTAAAGTGTCGAGCCGCCGCCTTCGACCACCTCGATTCGCTCCACGCCGCTGGTCGAAATTGCATCCAGATCGAGCGAGCCCGTTTGGGCGCCCCCAGCCGGTAAACCGTTGATAAGTACGAGCACTTGATTGGTGGTCGAGCCCCGAATACCGATGCCACCGAGCGCTCCAATGCCCCCGTAGCGGAAGATGTTGACGCCCGGAATATCCTCCAACGCATCGGTGATCGTGCGAAAGCCGCGCCGGATGATGTCGGCCTTGGTCACGACGTACGTGGTGCGCGCTGCGTTGTGCAGCGTTTCGTCGGCGCGGTCACTCGTGACGACGTGCCCGATCTCGGGCGGCGTTGGTGTGGGCTGCGGGGCGATATCGGCGCGCGCCGTCAGGCTACCCCAAAGTGTGAAGAATGTTGCTGCGCAGAACGCGCGCAGCGCGATGCTTGAAGTCATGCTTGCCTTCCTTTACGCGAGGTGGTGCAAAGAGCGGCAAATGCATCGGTATCCTGACTTGCGGATTATCGCCCTCTGCCCCAGGCCTTCCCATCCTTGCGGATTGTGACGTTGGAGCGGCTCCCCGCATACAGTGGCGCGACCGTGCCGGCATTTCACCGGCTTCCCGTGCGCATTTGCGAACTGCTTCTGTTGGCGCCGCAGGCGGCGCTTTCCCCCGGACGGAACGCTCGCAGCGCTCATGAAATGGTTGCTGCTGGCCGCGCTCGGGGTAGGGGTGCTGAATGCTTGTGTCGGCCCCACGCAGCAGCCGAAGGCCTCCGGGAGCGTGCGGCGCGTCGTTTCCCTCGTGCCCTCGCTAACCGAAGATCTTTTTGCAATCGGAGCTGGCGCCCAAGTAGTCGGGCGTTCACTGGCCGACGAGTACCCGCCGCAAGTTAAACGCCTACCCGCGGTTTCGACTTTCTCAAGCGTCGACACCGAACGTATCGTGCAACTGCATCCCAATCTCGTGGTCGGCATCCCCGCGCAGCAGAAGGCGACGGCCCCCCTGCGCACCGCCGGTGTGGCAACCGTCTTGATGGCCGATGATTCATTTGCCGACCTGTTCGCGGACATCGCAAAATTGGCAGCGCTCACGGGTCACTCGAATGAAGCCCAACGATTGCAAGAGAGACTTCGTCTGCGCACCAGAGCGTTGCAATCGGCCGCACACTTCAGGAGGCCGCCGAGTGTTTTGGTTGTGATCAACGTGCAGCCGATTATCGTGGCCGGCGCCGCATCCTACATTTCGCATCTAGTCAAGCTCGCCGGTGCGCGCAACGCGGCCCAAGGCATCTTGCAGTCCTATCCAACGCTCAGTGCCGAGGCGATTCTGAAGATGCAGCCCGACGCAATCGTAAGCGACAAGCAGACCAATCTGCGCAGCGTGTTACAGGCCTCGCCCTGGCGAGATCTGCGCGCCGTGGCACAGAATCACATTTTTATCATCGATCCGGCCGACACGCTCGAGCGTCCGGGGCCGCGCTACAACGAGGGATTATCCTGGCTCATTGCGCGCCTAAAAACAATGGCCTCGTAGATCGTCGTCCGGGTGCCATCGTATTCGCGGTGGATACGCGTGAGCGCGCCCATCCCATAGAGCCCGAGCTCGAAGAGTTCGAGGCGCTCATCGCAGCGGCCGGGGCGCGAGTCGTACAGCGGGTGGTCCAGAAGCGCGATCGCGTCGATCCGGCAACGTTAGCCGGCAGCGGAAAAGCGCGCGAGCTGGCGGCGCTTATCACAGAACAGAATGCGCACCTGCTATTCGTCCTCAACGCGCTGCGCCCGCGCCAGCGGCGCAATCTCGAGAAGATCATCACCGCGCCTATCGTCGACCGCACTATGCTGATCTTGGACGTGTTCGCGAGCCACGCGCGCACGCGCGAGGGGAAACTGCAGGTGGAGCTGGCACAGCTGCGTTATCGTCAGTCGAACCTAATCGGAATCGGCGCGGATCTCTCGCGCTTGGGGGGCGGAATCGGAACGCGCGGGCCCGGCGAAACCAAACTGGAAACCGATCGCCGGCGGATTGCAGCCCGCATAAAGGTGCTGTCGGCGGCCGTCGAGGACGTGCGCCGCTCGCGCGCGACACGGCGTGCACGCGATGCGCGCGAGCCGTTGGTTGCTCTGGCCGGGTACACAAACGTGGGCAAATCTTCGCTGCTTAACCGGCTGGCGCGCAGCGACGCGTTGGTGGCCGATCAACCCTTTGCGACTTTGGACCCGACGATGCGACGCGTATACCTCGGGCCGGGTACATACGTGCGCATGGTCGACACCGTTGGATTCATCAGCGAACTGCCGCAGGATCTGATTGCCGCTTTTCGGGCTACCTTAGAAGAACTGGAAGAAGCGGATCTGCTGCTGCACGTCGTGGATGCATCCAGCCCAAATCGTGAGCGGCAGCAAGCCAGCGTGAACGGCATTCTGCACGAATTGAAGCTAGAGGCGACGCCTCAGGCCTTGGTGCTCAACAAGTGCGACCTCGCGACCGGCGATCCGCCTCACCGCGGCGATGAATTGTGCGTCAGTGCGAAAACCGGGTCGGGCATCGGTGACTTGCGTGCCCAACTCCGCGAGCGCTTTTCCTGAAAACGCGCATGCTCTGCGCCATTTTACTCTTGACCGCGGGGTGCGGATCGGGCAACGCCGGCGACCCCTTCGTAGATGCGGTGCGAAAGATGCGCCCCTCCGTCGTGCTGATCACGATGCAAGTTCCCGGCGCGCGCAAAGGTCAATGGGACGACGGATACGCTACCGGCGTTGTGGTATCGAGTGGATCCTGGGGAACCGATATCTTAACGGTGGCCCATGCGGTAGAGGGGGAGCGCCATCTGCAGGTCATTATTGAGAATGCGCGCCGCGTTCCGGGGCGCGTCACCGCCAAGAATGGGTCGCTAGATTTAGCGATGGTGCGAGCCTCCGGCGCACGGCTTTTGCCAGCGCAAGTTGGCGACTCTGCGGCGCTACAAGCCGGCCAGACGGTGGGAATCATCGGATATCCGATTCCGGATGCCTTTGAAGAAGAAGGGTTGGGGCTAGCGGCATCCATCAACAGCGGGCGCGTTTCCAGTTTTCGAAAGCACGCCCTGGAATTGAATCTGCCGATTGTTCCGGGTGAGAGCGGTGCCCCTGTCTTCACCGACGACGGTGCCTTGGTCGGAATTGCCGAGTCGCGTTTTGATGAAGAGCGCTCGATTGGATTCGCGCTGCCGATTAACGAGGCAAAAGACTTTCTTCGATCCCACGCACACCCTTAGCGCACTGCTGCCGCCTGCAGATGTTGCTCAACGATTGAAGAGCGGTCGCCGATCCATTGCAAGGGGGGGATGTTCCAAAACGAGGCCATCGCCGCGAGCGCCGGTGCATAGGTGCCACGGACGGCGGCGAACTTGCGCCATGCCGTGTCCTCGTCACGAATGGGAAATCCAACCTGCTCCAGCCGTGCCAGCGCGCCGGAGAACTCGAAGCGTTCGATGCCGGGTCCGTCGCGCAGCCGCAATCGGAAGTAACGTGCGAAATCGTGCGTGAGATGGCGCCCAAGCTCGTACATGACTTGCGCTTGGCCGCGCGCAGCATTCCCTTCGGTCGCACTCAAGATTAAGGCGGAAGCATCCAAAAGCGTGCCGAGCGCGCCCACCCACGATTCATAATCGTGACTTGAGCGGAAAAAGGCCAACACCGGATAAGCCAGATGGCTCTCCATCACCTCAGCTGCCCACTGCTGGCCTGCAGCAAATAGCGAGCTTAGCTCTTCTATCATCTGGCCTTCGCCGTAGGTGGTTAGCAGGCCGATGCCGCTGGGCGGAGCACCGGAGTGCGCGCTGACATTTACGACGAAAACCTCGCGCCGCTGAAACGCGGCGAAGACCGAGAACAGAAACGCCGTGACGACTGCTACGACGGCTAGGCCGGATGCGCCCGCGGCAATAGAAACCAGGCGAGCGATTCCGGTGGAACCGACCACGTCGCCGAATCCAATCGTCAAGAACGAGGTGCCGGCAAAATAGAGTGCTTTCCAAAATGTGGCCGGCGGATTCAACTGGTCGCGCAGCGCGACGAAGATGAGGCCGTATCCGAAGATGAGCGTAAAGGCCCAGCTTGCAAACAAGATGACGAGCAACGACGGGGCAAAAGCGCCCAGGAAATCTTCGCGCCGGTCGTCATCCTGAATACTGCCGGCGCGCCGCCGCCAAACCCGCCAAAGCTGCCCGCTCAAGAATGCGCTGATTCGCAAGCGGCGATCGACTGCGCGCGGTACGATGACCGATTGAAACACGTCGCGCAGGCACAGCCAGATGAGGAAAAGACCAACGCCGGCACTGAGCCAATCCAGTGCCGTTAACATTGCAGCTATCGTTTTTCCCTAGCTGGAGGGTGTAAGTTTGATGTAATCCATCTGCGTCGTTTGGCCTTTGCTAACCTTGGCCTCGACGGTTTGCGTCACATAACCGGCGGCGCTCACGGTTACCGGTTGGTCACCGGCGGGCACGTTACCCAAAGTAAAGGCGCCCAGCGTATCCGTTGTTGCGGTGACAGTCGTCCCCACGCTGACGGTAGCGGTGTTGATCGGGCGATTCGTCTTGGCGTCGATGACGCGGCCTGTAACCGAGCCGTAATCTTGCACTCCGATATGCGTTGGGTCGCTGCACCCGCCGTTGGCGCCGAGGGAACCCAGGAGAAGAAGAATTGCTAGCCCCCATAATTTCATGGCTTTACGGTTCTGGCCGGGAAGTTTACGTTCCGCCTGCAATCCGCGGCGGGAGGCGCATTGACTCGCTGTGAAAAACGTCCGCAGCGATGAATCCTTACGGTCCCGTGGCAATTTATCTGGGCGTGGCGATGGCGGCTGCCTTGCTATTTTCGCTGGTTCCCGGGCTCCTCGCCCGTAGCAAGCCCAACCCGGAGAAGGCCGAGGCCTACGAGTGCGGCGTTGAACCGACGTCCAGCGTTTCGGGCCGTTTTCCGGTGCGCTTCTACCTTATAGCAATGCTCTTTGTAATCTTCGATGTCGAGGCGGCTTCGTTTTATCCCTGGGCGGTGCAAATGCACGCGCTGCGTGTCTTCGGGTTGGTTGAAATGGTCGTCTTCGTCATCGTCTTGGCCATCGGTTACGCTTATGTATGGAAGAAGGGCGGCTTCGCTTGGAAGTAAGCCCGGGTCAATTTTTCTTGGCCAAGCTCGATGACGTGGCTCGCTGGGCGCAGAGCTCTTCGGTCTGGCCTCTGACCATGGGCCTGGCATGCTGCGCGATCGAAATGATGACTGCAACTGCGCCGGAATACGATATTGCTCGCTTTGGTTCCGAAGTGTTTCGCGCGTCCCCGCGGCAAGCAGACTTGATGATCGTCTCGGGACGGGTCGCGCAAAAAATGGCGCCCATCGTCAAGCGTCTATACGATCAGATGGCCGATCCAAAGTGGGTGATCTCCATGGGCGCATGTGCGAGCTCGGGCGGCGTCTTTGATAATTACGCAATCGTGCAGGGCGTCGATACGATCATTCCCGTCGACGTGTACGTCCCCGGCTGCCCGCCGACCCCCGACGGCTTGCTGTATGCTGTAAACCTGATCCAACAACAGATCAGGGAAGGCGGCCGCGGCGGCATTCTCGCTCGCGTTTGATCTGATGCCCAGTCCGCAAATGCCCCCGTTGGCAACCTCAGCCATCGATCCGACCGCGGTGCGACCGCCCATTGACGATGCGATTATCGAACGCACCGCGCCGGCGCGGGTGCGCGCACGTTTGGAAGCCCTGAAAGAAGAAGGGTTTGCCTTGCTTCTGGACGTGGGAGCTGCGGACTATCCGAACCGCAAGCCGCGTTTCGATGTCGTCTACCACCTGCTGAAGTTATCGCCTGCGGCCGCAAGTGTGGCGCAGATCGGAAGCCCACAACGTTACCGGCTTCTCTGCGGCGTTCCCGAAGACGATGCGACGGTGCCGACGGTTAGCGACCTTTGGAAATCCGCCGACTGGGCCGAGCGTGAAATCTTCGATCTCTTCGGAATTCAGTTTAGCGGGCACCCGGATTTGCGGCGCATCCAGATGCCGGTGCACTGGGAGGGTTACCCGCTGCGCAAAGATTATCCATTGCGCGGGCCCGCGCGCGAGAAAGCGCCGCGCCCGGATTTTGCGCTGAAGAGCAACATCGTATCCGGCACGCCCCCGACGGGAAAGACCGCGCAAGCGCTCGCCGAGCAAGTTATGCAGGCGCGCAAAGAACATGGTGACGGCGCATGATCGGCGGAATCAGCGCGATGCCGCTGGAACCCGAGGTTATCTCGCGGGATGGCAATGCAATGGTGCTCTCGATGGGGCCGCAGCATCCTTCAACCCACGGCGTGCTGCAGATCATGTTGGAGATCGAAGGCGAAACGGTGACCAAGGCCGAGCCCGAGATCGGCTATCTGCACACCGGCATCGAGAAGTCAGCGGAGAATCTTTTCTGGACGCAGGCGCAGACGGTTATCGAGCGCATGGATTACTTGGCGCCCGAATCGAATTCGCTGTGTTACTGCCTTGCGGTCGAGAAACTGCTGGGGCTAACCGATGCCATCCCGCGACGCGCGCAGCAGATTCGGGTCCTTGTCGCCGAGCTCACGCGCATCGCATCGCATTGCGTGTGGCTCGGGACGCACGGTATCGATTTGGGAGCGCTCTCCATCTTCTTTTACTGCTTCGATCTGCGCGAGAACATTCTCGACTTGCAAGAAGCGGCCGGCGGTGCGCGCATGCATCCCAACTACGTGCGCATCGGCGGACTGAACGGCGACCTGCCCGACGGATTTTTGCCGAAGCTCGATGCATTGATCGAAAAACTGCCGGGGCGGATGCGCGAGCTGCGTGCGCTTTTGCAGAAGAACCCCATCTTCCAGGACCGCACCATCGACGTCGGGATTGTCACACCGCAGGAAGCCATCGATTGGTCGCTCACGGGGCCGAACTTGCGCGCGAGCGGCATCGCCTACGACGTGCGCAAGGCCTTCCCGTATACCGGTTACGAGCAGTACCAGTTCGAGGTCCCCACTCGCGCAGAAGGAGACGCGTATGCGCGCTTTCTGGTGCGGTTGGACGAGATAGATCAATCATTGCGCATCGTCGAACAAGTGCGCGCCGCGCTGGTGGCGGGTCCCGTCATGCTTGACGATGCCAAGGTAGCGCCTCCGCCCAAAGAAACGATCGCCATCTCCATGGAAGCCCTGATTCACCATTTTAAAATTGTGAGCGAGGGCTTCCGTGTGCCCCCCGGCGATGTGTACCAGCCGGTTGAATCGCCCCGCGGGGAGCTCGCCTACTACGTGGTTTCCGATGGGAACAACAAGCCATATCGCGTGCGCACGCGGCCGCCTTCGCTGTACAACCTGCAAGCGCTCAAAGGGATGGCTCCCGGCAACTTGATCGCCGACTTAGTGGTGATGATCGGTTCGCTGGATCCGGTCTTTGGCGAAGTAGATAGATAGGTGACGCCATTGGTGCCGACGGCCATCCCTGCGGAACCGCTGCCGATTTTGCGTCCATGCCAAATCGGCGCTGCACCGCTTTTTCGACGGAACAAAGTTTTGAAATTGCATCGTGCAAAGTCGAAAAAGTCGGAGTTTCCGCAAGAAAGGCCGCCGTCCCAAATGGCGTCATGGAGAGTTGCTGCAGCTTGGAGTCCGCCCAGGAAACGCCCCGCTTCCGCCTCGACAACGCTATGTGTTTTGGCGCCGTGAACCAAGATTTCTCCGACATCTACGCCCGCGTGCGGCCCGATTGCGAGGCGCTGATGGCGCAGTACCCTGACCGCCGCTCGGCGCTGTTGCCGATGATCCACCGCTTTGCGGCTGAAGAGGGGTACACCAGCGCCGATGCGATGCGGGCGTGTTCGGAGATGCTGAACCTGACACCGGCTACCGTTGAGTCGACGGTTTCCTTTTATACGCTCTTCTTCCGTAAGCCCGTAGGCAAATACATGCTGCAAGTCTGCCGCAACCTTTCATGCCAGCTGGCCGGCGCCGAAGATGTCATGGCATACTTTCGCGAGCAGTTGGGCATCGGGCATTTGGAAACAACCGAAGACGGTCTGTTTTCTTATGAAGAGGTCGAGTGCTTGGCGGCCTGCGACCGAGCGCCGTGCATGCAAGTAAATCTTGAGTTCGTGTACGATCTTACGCCCAAAATGATCGACGATATGCTGGTAGCCATGCGCGGCGGTGCATACGCCGTTGCCCCATTGCCGCAAACCGCGCGCCCGGAGCGCACCTGGATGATCGATCAAGACGACCAAATCTCGCGGGGTGGAAAGTCGCCCGGCGGCCAAGGCGTCAGCGACCCCAACAACGCCGGGGGGATTGGCGACTCCAGCGGCATCATCATGCTCGACCGAATCCTCGCGCAGCCGCAGCGATTTGCCGGACGAACCCGCGAGCGTTTGCTTTCCGAATCATCCGCGTTTACCGATGGAGGCCCACGATGACGGCCGTTGCGACACCGGTTTTGATGCAGGGCATCGGCGAAGCCGATCTGCGCAATATTGATGTGTATCGGGAGCGCGGTGGATACAAACAGTTGGCGCGGGCCTTTTGCGAGATGACCCCGGCGTCGGTACTCGATCTCGCGAAGGCCTCCGGTCTGCGCGGTCGCGGCGGCGCCGGGTTTCCAACCGGTTCCAAGTGGGGCTTCTTGCCTTCCAACGACCACCCACGCTATATGGTGTGCAACTGCGACGAAGCCGAACCCGGGACGTTCAAAGACCGCATGCTGCTCGAAGAAGCTCCGCACCTGGTGTTGGAAGGTATTCTCATCGGCGCATACGGTATCGGCTGCAAGCACGCTTTCATTTATATTCGCGGTGAATTCAAGCGCGGCTACGAAATCATGCGCCGTGTGGTGGAAGAAGCGCGCGCGGCGGGTTTCATCGGGAAGAACCTCTTCGGCACCGGCAACGATTTGGAGTTTACTATTCATCGCGGCGCCGGAGCGTATATCTGCGGTGAGGAAACGGCGCTCCTCAACTCACTTGAAGGAAAGCGTGGCGAACCGCGCCTTAAGCCGCCCTTTCCGGCGGTTGAAGGGCTTTATAAAATGCCCACCGTGGTCAACAACGTCGAAACCCTGGCGTACTTAGTTCCGATTTTGGAACGGGGCGCGCAATGGTTCTCCGCGGTGGGGACCGATAAGTCGAAAGGGTACAAGATCGTTTCGGTGAGCGGCCACGTCAAGAAGCCTGGGAACTACGAAGTGCCCATGGGCACGCCCGTGCGCGACCTTATCGAACTCGCCGGGGGTGTGCGCGAAGGCCGCAAGGTCGTGGCGGTGCAGCCTGGCGGCGGTTCATCGGCGTGCATCTTCGAAGAGCATCTCGACCTGGGTTACGACTACGAATCGATGCAGAAGGCGGGGTCGATGCTCGGCTCCGGGGCGATGGTCGTCTTCGACGACACGACGGATTTTGTGCGCGCGGCCCATTCGCTGGTGCGGTTTTTCGCCCACGAATCGTGCGGCCAGTGTACCCCGTGCCGGGAAGGCGGCCACTGGTTGGAGCAGACGCTCGAGCGGTTGGTGCACGGGCGCGGGTTACCGTCCGATGTCGATATTCTCAAGAAGGCCTCCCGTCAGATGACGGGTCTGAATCTCTGCGCGCTTGGCGATTCGATCGAGCCGTTCTTGGCTTCGGTCATCAGTCGCTTTCCGGAGCAGTTCGAAGCGCGCGTCGCCTCGCCGCGAGAAGTAGCGGCAAGCGTTTGATGGCTGAGCAGCCGCAGAGCGTTAGCGTAAACATCGATGGCGCGAAGATCAGCGTTCCCAAAGGGACCCTGCTCGTCGAGGCCGCGAAGCTTGTGCAGAAAGAGATCCCCGTCTACTGCTACCACCCGAAGCTCGGACCGGCCGGCCTGTGCCGTATCTGCCTGGTCGAGATTGAAGGTATGCCGAAGCTGCAGATCGCTTGCAACACGCCGGTAACCGATGGAATGGTCGTGCACACGTACAACGACAAAGTCAACGCCGGGCGGCGTGCCGTTTTGGAGTTTTTTCTGCTGAACCATCCGCTGGATTGCCCCATTTGCGATAAGGGCGGCGAATGCGATCTGCAAGACTTCTCAATGGCGTACGGGCAGGGCGCCTCACGCTTGGCCGAACCCAAGGTCAGCAAGCCCAAAGCGGTTGACTTGGGACCCACGATCGTTTTGGATGAAGAGCGTTGCATCGTCTGCCAGCGCTGCGTGCGTTTCGATGACATTATCACCGGCGAGCGGAGCCTCATCGTCAAGGACCGCGGTTATAGAGACATCATTGCGACCGCGACCGACGATCCGTACCGCTCCAACTTTAGCGGAAATGTGACCGAACTCTGCCCGGTGGGCGCCTTAACCTCAAAAACGTATCGTTTCAAATCGCGGCCGTGGGATCTGCACCGGACGACGACGACGTGTACGCAGTGTGCCGTCGGCTGCCAGATGCAGGTTGACGAGCGCGTAGGCGAGGTAGCGCGCACGATGTCGATCCCCGACGACGATGCGGTTTCCGATGGCTGGCTCTGCGATCGCGGCCGCTACAATATCGGATTTTACCGCGACGAACGCCGTTTGCAAACACCGCTTTACAGAGTAGATGGGCAGTGGACGCAAGTGGGCTGGGACGATGCATTCGCACTTTGGGCAAAGGCACTGCGGGAAGCGGTTGCCTCCGGCGGCGAGCAGAGCGTCGGCGTTCTTGGCGGTGGCCGCCTTCTGAACGAAGAAGCGTACCTGCTGCAGCATCTCTTCCGCTCGCTAGGCGTGCGAAATCTCGATTGGCGTGCGGGCACGCAGCGTCAAGCTACGCCGGGGAGCAACGCCGGGAGTCTGCAAGATCTCGAGAATGCGCAAGCGATCGTGCTGGTGGGCGAGTCGCCCGCCCAACTGGCGCCGGTCATGGACTTGCGGATTCGCAAAGCAGTCTCGCGCCACCGCGCTAAGCTAATCCGCGTCGGAGCGATCGATCCGCTCCCGGTCGTAGCGTGCACGACGCTTGAGAGCGCAGCAGAGGTTCCGAAGGCGCTGCCGGCTGGCGCCGAACGAGTCGCGCTGGTGTGGGACGGCGTCGATCCCAAGCTCGCCCGCGAGGTGGTCGCGGCGCTGAGCGATTTCAGCGGCCTGAAAACATTTATCGCAAGTGGGCAAAACAATGCGCGCGGCGCGGAAGTCATGGGGATGCATCCGGCGTTCGGTCCGGGTTTCGCCGAAGTGGATGGGGGCAAAGATTTCAGCGGAATGGTAGCGGCGGCCCGCAGCCACAGTTTGCGCGCGCTTTCTATCTTCGGTGCAAATCCGGCGCTACACTATCCGGATGGTGTTGCGATCCGGGAAGCATTGCGAAACGTGCCGTTTCTCGCCGTGGCAGATCTCTTTCTTACCGAAACGGCGCAAGCAGCAAATCTCGTCTTGCCCGCATGCGGCGGCTTCGAGAAAACCGGTACGACCGTGAATGTAACCGCGGTGGCGTTGCCGGTAAACGCCGCCCTGGAACCGCCCGAAGGAGCGCTCACCGATTTGGAAATGCTCGGCTGCCTGGCGCGAGCCCTCGAGGTGCAGCTTCCCTCGGTTACGGAGCTTGAGAACAGCGTCATCAAGCATTTGGTCGCTACGGCCCCGTCGTTTGGGTTGGGCGATGCAAAGGTGTGTGGCACAACTCAGTTCGGCCAAGCATCGCGCACCGGCGGACCGAAGCTTATCGCGCGCACCGACATCTTCTCAGGCGGTGGTACGGTGGCCCACGATGGGCGCATCGAATCGTTGCGGCCGCTCCCCGAGGCCGCCGTTTCGCCCGCTTGCGCGCAGCAGCTCGGTTTGAGTACGGGCGATTGCTGCGATTTGCGCAGCGGGGACCAAACGATGCACGACCTCTTGGTCGAGGTTCGTCCCGGGCTGGCGGATGACGTCGTAGTGGTGGTAGCCGGTCTGCCGGACGATCCGGCCAACGCGTTGGGCTTTGAGCCCGTGGCGGAGTTGATCAACGTGCGCCGAGCGCGCGAGCTCGCCCCAGTCGGCGTTTCCCCGTGAGCGACGTCGTGGCAGCGATCCACAGCGCGCCCTTATGGTTGGTCGTTTTGGTAAAGTCGGCGTTGCTGCTGTTGGTTGTGATTACAACCTTTGCGTACGCCATGTTGGCCGAACGTAAGGTAATGGCTTGGATGCAACTTCGGCCCGGCCCCAATCGCGTCGGCCCCTGGGGTTTGCTCCAACCGGCGGCCGACGCTTTGAAGATGATGTTTAAGGAAGATCTGACGCCGAAAACCGCAGATCCCCTCATCTACAAGCTGGCGCCGTTCATCTCACTCATTTCCGCTTTTGGCGCTTACGCCATCATTCCGTTCAGCGAGCCGTCGCCCGGCGACCTCTGGTCCATCGGCAACGTGAACGCTGGCATTCTCTTCATCTTCGCGCTCACGGCTTTGGGCGTGTATGGGATATCCCTTGGTGGCTGGGCGTCGGGGTCGAAGTATCCGCTACTGGGCTCGGTCCGGTCGACCGCCCAAATGATCAGTTACGAACTTGCGATGTCGATGTCGGTGATCGGCGTACTGCTCTTGGCGGGGACGACGTCGCTGGCGGGCATCGTCCACGCGCAGCACCGCATCTGGTTCGTTATCCCGCAACTCATCGGCTTTGTCATCTACCTGATAACGGCGGTCGCCGAAACCAACCGTGCACCCTTCGATCTAGTTGAGGCCGATGCGGAACTGGTGGCCGGTTTTCACACCGAGTACTCCGGATTGCGTTTCGGGCTATTCTTCATTGCCGAATATGTGAACATGCTCACGGTCTCGTGCATCGCGACGCTGCTGTTTTTGGGTGGCTGGAATCCGCTCTTCGGCCTGACTGTCGTCCCGGGCATCGTGTGGTTCCTGCTCAAGGTGTCGTTCTTTCTCTTCTTTTACATTTGGCTGCGCGCAACGCTGCCGCGCTTCCGGTACGACCGTCTGATGGCCTTCGGCTGGAAAGTTCTCTTGCCCGCAGCGACGGCGAACCTGGTGGTGACGGCTATTGTCGTCGCTTACATTGGATAGGGTGCCTACGTAATGGCTCGCATGCATAAATCGCTTTACAATGTCGGTGCACTGCTCAAGGGGCTGGCGACCACCTTCGGCTTCATGTTCGTTCGCCGCCCGACCATCGAGTACCCGAGCGTGAAGAAGCAACATGCGCCACGTTTTCACGGCCTGCACGAGCTCCGGCGCTACGCCGATGCAAAAGAGCGCTGCATCGGATGCGAGCTCTGCGCGGTCGCCTGCCCGGCTAATGCGATCACGGTCATTGGAGCGGAGAATACGCCGCAGGATCGCCGCTCGCCGGGCGAACGATACGCCGCGCGTTACGAGATCGACGAATTGCGCTGCATTTTCTGCGGGATGTGCGAAGAAGCGTGTCCGACCGATGCCATCGTCTTGACGCCGCGCTTTGAGATGGCGGGATTGCGGCGCGGGGCGTTCGTCTATGCTAAAGACCGCCTGCTGGTTCCGCCGACCGAGGGGGTTGGGACGGCACCCGACGAGCGTCCCAACGGCATTCCGTCGGATCTAGGGCGCGTGGCCGAGATCAAATCGACCACGGACGTGCAGACCGGTTACGATGCAACCAACCGCGGAACCATTCTCAAGAAGCAACGCAAGGGCTTGGCCGGCTAGCGATGCTCCTGTTCTGGCTTCTGGGCATTCTGCTGATCGCAAGCGCGGTCTTCGTGGTGATGCAGCGCAAGCCGGTCTACAGCGTGGTGGGTTTGCTCCTCCACTTTGCAATCTTGGCCGTTTTCTATCTCACGCTTAACGCCGAGTTTCTGGCCGTCATCCAGATCGTGATCTACACGGGCGCAATTCTGATTCTCTTTGTTTTCGTCATCGCGCTGCTGAGCAGCGGCACCGAAGCGTTTGCGGCCGGTCCAAACCGGATGCCGAAAGCGGGCGTACCCGCCGCGCTCCTCGCACTGGTCGCGCTCGGTTTGCTGATCTACGGGGTTTCGAGGGGCAATCTATTCGCAAGCGGCGCGCACGTTGCCGCGAGTACTTCGATCGCCGGACCGCCCGGGACGGCGAACGTTTTTGGCAGCGTGGCCGATTTCGGGAAGGCCCTCTTTACAACGCATCTGCTCCCGTTCGAAATAATGGCCCTGATCCTGATGGTCGCGGTGGTCGGCGTCGTCGCGCTGGCCGGCGACGAGAGCCCGTACGTCCCCACACGCAAGCGCGCGAGCGCCGTGGAGAGGGAGATGCGCGAAGCCATCGTGCGCGCGGGAGAGGGCTAATGCCTGGAACGCTTCCGGTCGCAATTGAGAACTACATTGCGCTCTCGGCGGTCATATTCTTTGTCGGCGTTGCCGGCGTCATGCTGCGGCGTAATCCGCTCATCATGTTGATGTCCATCGAGCTGATGTGGAACGCTGCCAACCTGCTCTTCTTGGCATTCTCCAAGATGTGGCTCAACAACGCCGGCCACGTCTTTGCATTCTTGGTCATCACCGTTGCCGCCGCCGAAGCCGCCATCGGGCTGGCCATCGTGGTGACCGTTTTTCGTTCCGCCAAGCATGTCGATGTCGACGAAGTGAACCTTCTAAAAGGATGAAAGTTTGTCGCGTCGAGCTTGTCGGGACGCAGCAATCATCTCCCGCCTTTGAGGAAGCCGGCCCGCCTAAAAGCGTGAAGGCAGAGGCATATCCCCCTCGGGCACGCTTCATTTTGGGGTCGTGCCAAAGTGTGCGCTGGACTCTATCGCTCTTCGCTAATCCATCCAGGGCGAAGAGCGAGGTCGTAGCACCCGTAGGGAATGCCCCTGCCTTCATGCAGAAGGACGCTTGGGACGTGCGCGGACCACGCGCACGCGCCTGGTGTGTGGGAACGCGGTGATGCATCACCTCATGGGCATTGATGGGCATTATCCGCTGTTGCTGGCGATTTGGTTGCTGCCGCTCCTGGGTGCAGTCGCGTGCTGGACGTTCGGCCCGCAACTGGGGCGGCTTGCGGGGCCGCTGGGAAGCGCGTGTACCGGGGCGGCGTTCGTTGCAGCGCTCTCGAGCTGGGGCGACGCAATGCAAAAAACGAGCGCGGGTCTCGGCGCACATCAGCACTTGGGGTCGTGGTTTCCCGGGTTCGACTTCGGTTTGCTGTTGGATCCGCTTGCGCTCATTTGGGCGCTCATCATTACAGGTGTCGGCTTTTTGATCCACGTGTACTCGATTGGTTACATGGCCGGCGACCGTGCATTCGCGCGGTTCTTCGCCTACATGAATTTCTTCGTGTTCGCGATGCTCACGCTGGTGCTGGCGGACGACTTCGTGCTCTTGCTGATTGGTTGGGGCCTGGTCGGATTGGCGTCGTACTTCCTGATTGGGTTCTGGTTCGAGCGGCCGACGGCAGTCGCGGCGGCGCGCAAGGCCTTCGTCATCAACGTTCTGGGTGACGTGGCGATCCTTTTTGCGATCTTCATCATGTTCGCGCGCGTCGGTAGCGTCGGATTCGCTGATGTCTTTGCGAACCCGCACGCGCTGGGCGGCTGGCTCTTCGCAACCTGCGCATGTTTGTTCATCGGGGCGGCTGCCAAATCCGCGCAGGTTCCCCTCCATACATGGCTGCCGGATGCCATGGAAGGCCCGACCCCCGTATCCGCACTGATTCACGCCGCGACCATGGTAACTGCCGGCGTTTACTTGATCGCCCGCTGTTGGCCGCTGTGGAGCGCTTCGCCTGACGCGCAAGTGTTAGCGGGCACCGTCGGCGCGCTCACGGCTTTTCTGGGCGCAATCTTGGGGATGGCGCAGTGGGATATCAAGCGCATTCTAGCTTACTCGACCATGTCGCAGATCGGCTACATGATTATGGGGGTGGGCGTGGGCGCCTACGAAGCTGGCGTCGCGCATTTCTTCACCCACGCGTTCTTCAAGGCGCAGTTGTTCTTGGGCTCGGGTCTTATCATTCACGCGCTTGCAGGCGAGCAGGACGTGCGCAAGATGGGCGGGTTGCGCACGCGCATGCCCTTTGCGTTTTGGGCGATGCTCGTCGGCGTTCTGGCCATAATCGGCTTTCCGGGTCTGTCCGGATTCTTCAGCAAAGATGCGGTCATCTACGGGGCGCTCGAGCACGGACATCCCTGGATGTATGCGGTCGGAATAGCTACTGCCGGCATCACGGCGTACTACATGTTCCGCATGCTCTTTCTCACATTTTGGGGTCACTACCGCGGCGACGCGGTTGGCGGTCAAGAACACCAGCCCGGCCCGGTCATGACGGTTCCGGTCGCGCTGTTGATCGTACCGACAGCGCTCGCGGGCTGGCTGCTATTCGGCCCCGCATCCTGGTGGAAGCGCTTTCTTAACGGTCAGTTTTCGGGCGAGACGCTGCCCGCGCCGGTCGTCAGCGAACTCAGTACAACGTTCATCGTGTTGGCCGTCGTGGCAGTTGGCGTGGCGATTGCCTACCTTCGTTACGCCGGGGATGCCGCCATGAAAGATTCGAAGGAACGTTTGGAGCGTGAGGGCGCGCGCATGCCGAGCGTGCTCGTTCAGGCGTTCTACGTCGACACGGCGCTCAACATTCTATTTGTTAAAACATCGCAAGCGTTCGGCACCGTTTTCGGCCGTTGGTTCGATCCGCAGTTCATCGACGGCGCCGTGCGTGAAACGGTCATCAGCAGCCGATGGCTAGGCCATCTGTTCCGCAGTTTTCAGACCGGGCTGGTGCGCGCGTACGCGCTCATCATGGTGCTCGGCGCGGCCTGCTTCATCGCATACTACGCATTCAGCGCAGGGGTCCGCTAGTGGCTTTGGTCGCGGTTGTTATGCTCCCGGTGCTGGCGGGATTGGCACTCTATGCATTACCGCGCGACGACCGGCGCATCTGCAAAATTGCTGCGTGCGGGGTGGCGCTTGCGACGCTCGTGCTCGTCGTGCTTACGCATGGCCAGTCGGCCACCTATGGCTGGCTGTCGCGCCCATTTACCGCGGCCTTCCACTTTAGCAATGGCGGAATCTCGACCTGGATTGCGTTGCTGCTGTCGCTCTGCACGCTATGCGCGATTCTGACTTGCAATGTACCGCGGCTGCGCAACTTTTTAACGTTGATGCTGCTGCTCGAAGGGTCCATGATGGGGCTCTTCTTGGCGCGCGACCTGTTACTATTCGCACTGTTTTGGGATCTCATGCTCATCCCGGTTTTCTTAGGGCTGGTCGGCTGGGGCGAACATACGGCCACCGCGTGGCGATACCTCATCTACAATTTCGCCGGCGGTCTAACGCTTCTGTTGGCAACGGCGGCCTTTGGGATTGCGTATGGATCCACCGATGTAATCGGTGTTGCCGGTTTGGCGCACCTGGGGAATGTCTGGCAACCATGGATTTTTGCGGGATTCGCGTTCGCGTTTCTGGTGAAGACGCCGGTGTGGCCGCTGCACACGTGGATGCCGGCGACTTACGCCGACACGCCCTCGCCGATGGTTGCCGTCGTTTCGGCAGTGCAATCCAAGGCCGGCCTTTACGGATTCATCGTTATTTCACGGGCTCTCTTGCCCGAGTCGTCGCATGCCGCTGCCAACCTGATGATCTGGCTGGGCATCGTTGGATTGCTCTACGGCGCCGTGGTTGCACTGGTGCAGACCGATGCGAAGCGCCTCGTCGCATACTCGTCGCTCTCGCATCTGGGGCTCATCCTGATTGCGTTGTTCAGCTTCAACGAGCTGGCGTTGCGGGGCGCCGTCATCTACATTATTGCGCACGGGCTATTTAGCTCGGCGCTCTTTTTGGTGCTTGGCTACGTCGAGCAGCGCGAGGAGACGCGCTCGCTCTTGCGGCTCGGAGGTCTGGGCTGGCAGAATCCGCGTATCGCCGGCGCTTTTTGCCTCGTTGCGCTGGCTGCGCTGGGGTTGCCGGGCCTGGCGGGTTTCAGCGGCGAGCTCCTGATCTTAGCCGGAGTTTTTCAGTCGGGCAATATCTCGGCGGCGCTCGTCGCGCTGGTCCCGATCGTCATCGCGTCGGCCTACATGCTTCGGCTTTTCCAAGGGTTGATGAACGGGCCGCAGATCGCCGATCTTCCAATCCGCAAAGATTTGAGCTGGCTGGAGGGCTTAGCGCTCGCACCGTTAATCGCGGCGCTGGTTTTTCTGGGCGTCTATCCCCAACCGGTCGCCTCGTTTGATGCTTCATCCTACGCCGTCCATGCGGCGGTCAAAAAATGATCGCGAATCCTTACAATTCGCTCGACTGGAACGCGGTCATCCCCCTCTTGGTTGTTTCCGTCACTGCGTTGGCGGTGCTCTTCGCGGACCTGGTCGCCCGCGGGGGTGTCAAACGCGTCGTGTGCATCGCGATCGGCCTGGCGGGACTGGCCGTGGCGGCGGTCCTGTGCGCGAAAAGTTATGGCCAGTCGTACAGTTCCTTTGGTGGCGGTTTTATCATGGGCGGATTCACCGTCGTCTTTGAGGAGCTCATTGTCTTAAGTGCAATCTTCTCCGTCGCACTCTATTCCGCGGTGGGCGAAGCGCGCCATTTGGCGGGATCGATAGCCTTGCTTTTATGGAGCGCGGCCGGAGCCATGCTTATGGCAGGCGCCGGCAACTTGATGACGATCTTCCTGGGACTCGAACTGCTCTCCCTCGCGCTCTACTGCCTGTGCGGCATGTCGCGGCGCACGACCGCCCGCGAATCGGCGCTCAAATACCTGATCCTCAGCTCGACGGCGTCCGGCTTCATGCTCTACGGGATGGCGCTCTTTTTCGGCGCCACTGGAAGCGTGAGTTTGGCGGCGCTTGCGAATCCGGCAACCGCCGCATCGCCACTTTTCCTTGTTGGAACTGCGCTCTTCTTCATCGGGATTGCGTTCAAGCTAAGTTTAGTGCCCTTTCACGTGTGGACGCCCGACGTATACGAAGGCGCGCCCCTGCCGGTGACGGCATTCATGAGCGTCGCTACCAAGGCGGGAGCGCTCGCGGTACTCGTGCGTTTTGCGTATGCGACATTGCCGAGCATACACGTGCGCGAGATACTGTTGCCGCTGTACGTAGTTGCGGCGATATCGATGCTCGTTGGGAACTTGGCGGCGCTTGCGCAGACCGACATGAAGCGGCTCTTAGCGTACTCCGGCATCGCGCAAATTGGATACATCCTCGTCGCCTTAGCCGGAACGACCGCGCTCGGATTGCGCTATGCCGTCTTCTATTTGGCGGCTTATCTCTTCATGAATCTCGGAGCGTTTGCCGTGGTGGCGCTGATGTCGACGGAGAATGAAGAGGGCTCGCGCATCGCGGCTTTTCACGGTTTGGGGTGGCGGCGCCCGTGGCTTGCGGCCGCGATGGCGTTCTTCTTGCTGGGTCTGGCCGGTTTTCCACCGACGGCCGGTTTCATCGGGAAAGTTTTGATTCTGGCATCGGCGGTCGGCGCGGGATACGCGTGGCTGGCTGGATTCCTCATTCTGGGCACGGCGATTTCGCTATACGTGTACTTCAAGATCCTTCGCCTCATGTACGAGCGTGACCAACAAAGAGCCGCGCCGGTCGTGGAGAACAGCTCTGCGTTAGCATGGGTGAGCGTGGGCGTGTGCGCGATCGTAACCGTTGCGCTGACATTTTACCCGTTGGTTCCGAGCAACATCATCCCGCTGGTCAAGTAGCGGCTATCACCTCCGGCTCGTTGCGAACGGGGAAGTTTAGGGAATTGGCAATGAAGCATTCCGCGTGCGCTCGATCGCGCAGTTGCCGCGCAAGCGTCAGATCGCCGCGTATCGTGCATCGGGGACGTAAAAGGACCGAGGTGAAGCGCATTTTTCCGTCGTCCGCCGCCATTGTGGCTTCCGCTGAATCCTCGTAGGCGACCACCTCAACTCCGCGCAACGCGCAGAGCGCGAGATAACTCAGAAGATGGCACGCGCAGAGCGCCGCCAAAAGCAGATCCTCCGGGTTGTACTTGCTCGCATCGCCTCGAAAGGCCACGTCGGACGAACCGAGCAGCACCGGCTTGCCGGGCGCTTGCAACTCGTAGCTGCGGTCGTAGCCCGCATAGGTGCTGGTTGGCCCGGCGGCCGCGCCGGTCCACCGTAAACTCGTTTGGAAGTGGTAGCTCTTAACTGCGGTCATGTCACAAATTGCTTCTATCGCCCGTCGAGATTATACTAGTATCTCGCATCATTTGGAGCGCGCGAACATGCTCAAAATCCTTCGGATCCTCGGCACAACGGCCTTTTTGGCCCTGATGCCATTCGCTGCGAACGCAGCTGGAATCAACACCAACCCCGACGTCTTTGCCTTGCCATTTGATTCCGCGCCCGACCAAGCCATGCAAATGGCTCGCGAACGGGTGGCGGCCGGTGACTTGGACGGCGCCGTGCGCGCCTTGGCCACCTACGTGCACGCCCATCCAAAGGAGGCGGCGCCGGCGCGCCTGCTGGGTGACTTGTACTATCGCCAGGGAAACTTCCCGGCCGCCGAACTCACCTACTCGCATATTCTGATCTTCTATCCCTACGACCGCGAGACGTTCAATCGGTTGGGCTCCGTCTACGCAACCGAAAACCGCGTCGACGACGCGATCGCGGCCTTCAACAAGAGTTTGCCCGGTACGGATTCCATCGGTGATTTGGTACGTTTGCACCAGCGCAAGGGCGATTTACTCGCCTACAAAGCCAGTGTGGAGCGAGAGGCTTCGCTAGCGCCCAGCGATACGGAAACGCAGGCCGAACTTGGGGAAGTTTACTACTACCTGAACAACTTCGATTATGCGCTGCGATACCTGCTGCGCTCCATCGACGACAATCCCCGGAACACGGGCGCTCTCAACTATGCGGGCCTATCCTATTTGGAAGAGTTTCAATACGACAAGGCCGTGGCGGTCTTCAGCCGCTGCCTGCAATTGAATCCGTCGGCGTACGACTGCCTGGCTAATATTGGCGCCGGCGATCTGGAAACCGGCAAATTTGCCGAAGCCGAGGCGGTACTCGATCGTGCGGTGCGCATGCGCCCCGAACTGCCCAATGCGTACGTCAATCAGGGATACATCAAGGAGTCGCAGGGCGATTGGAAAGGCGCTATCGCGCTGTACTTGCGAGCGCTGGCAGTCTCACCGTATGCGCGCGACGCCTATCAGAACCTTGCCAGCATTTACGAGAAGCATGGCCTATACGAACTGGCGGAGAGCGCGCTGATCAAGGGTCTTACGGTTGCACCGAACGATGGCGCACTGCACTATCTGCTGGGCCGGACCTACGAAGACCAATCCAAGCGTGACTTGGCCGTCAAGCAGTACGAAGCCGCAAATGCTTCGGGCGATCCGCTGCCGGCACAGCTCTCGCGCATGCGCATTTCGGCGCTGGGCGGTACGCTAAACAGCCCAGGGATGCCGCACAACTAGGAGAGGGCAGCCACAACTTCAATTTCGACTTTTGCGCCCATTGGTAAAGACGAAACGGCGACGGTCGAACGCGCGGGCTTGCTCTCTCCGAAGTAATTCGCGTAGACGGCGTTGACTGCGGCAAAATCCGCCATATCGCAGAGGAAAATCGTCGTCTTTAATACTTCCGCATAGCTGGTACCCGCCGCTCGCAGCAATTCCCCGATATTTCGCAGCACACGCTCGGTTTGTGCGCTGATATCACCTTCGACCAGCTTGCCGGTACCGGGGTCGATCGGAATTTGGCCGCTGCAGAACAGCATTTCTTCGAACCGTATCGCTTGGCTGTAAGGACCGATGGGCTGCGGCGCGGCGGTGGTGAAAACTTGGCGCTCGTTCATGGGCGGTGATTTCGAGAGAAGCAAGAAAATCATTGCGCGTGAGCGACTTTGCAACGCAGTCCGGGGCTGTGACGGAGTGGATCGAGCGATACCTCGGCAATCCGGAGGCCTATCCCGTGCTTGCGCCCGTGCGCCCCGGCGATATTGCGGCAGGGCTCCCTGCCGAGGCCCCCGAGGATCCCGAAGACTTCCAGAGCGTTCTTGCCGACTTCGATCGCATTATCATACCGGGAATAACCCACTGGAATCATCCGCGGTTCTTCGCTTACTTCGGCGTTAGTGCAACGCCCGAGGGAATTCTTGCGGAGACGCTGAGTGCGACCTTAAATGTCAATGCGATGCTGTGGCGCACCTCACCGTCCGCGACCGAACTCGAAGAAGTTACGCTGCGATGGCTCGGTCGGCTACTCGGTTTCCCGGACGATTTTCATGGCGTCATCTACGACACGGCCTCGATCGGCGGCTTCACCGCGCTGGCCGCCGCGCGAGAATCGCTGGGCCTGGAGATTCGGCAACGCGGCATGGCCGGCCGCGATCTTCCGGCATTACGTCTGTACATTACCGAGCACACGCACTCCCATATCGAGAAGGCCGCGATCGCATTAGGCCTGGGTCGCGATAACGTCGTCACGGTCGGATGCGACGATCGCAACCAGATGCTTCCGAATGAACTGGAGAAGAAGATTCGCGCCGACATTGCCTCCGGAATGCGCCCCATGTGTGTCGTCGCCACCATCGGAACGACCTCAACGACCTCGGTTGACCCGGTGGCGCCCATTGCACGAATAGCGAAAGACTTGGGTGTCTGGCTGCACGTCGACGCCGCCTACGCGGGCGTAACCGCGATGCTGCCTGAGTTTCGCCGCCACTTCGCGGGCATCGAAGACGCGGACTCGATCGTACTCAATCCCCATAAGTGGATGTTCGTTCCGGTAGATTGTTCGGTGTTGTACGTACGTGATCTCGGGGCTCTGCAGCGCACCTTTAGCTTGGTAGCCGATTACTTGGTAACGCCCGAGGAAGGCGTCCGAAACGGTATGAACTACGGCTTGCAGCTCGGGCGCCGCTTCCGTGCGCTCAAGCTGTGGTTTGTGTTGCGCACGCTGGGGGCGAAGCAGATTCGATCAAAGTTGCGCGACCACATCGCCCTGGCTCAAGAGTTAGCAACTTGGATCGAGAATGAACCGCACTGGGAACTGATGGCACCGCACCCGTTCTCGGTGGTCTGCTTTCGCCACAAGCCTCCGGGAATGCCGGAAGAACAACTCGACGTTCACAACTATGCCATTATCGAAGCCGTGAATGCCACCGGCAAAGTGTTTCTGTCCTCAACGAAGCTCGACGGCCGCGTTGTCTTACGCCTTTCAATCGGCAACATCCGCACGAAGCGCGACGACGTTGCGCTCGCATGGCGGCTTTTACGAGATGCCGCCCTTCAGGGTACATCTGCCGCCTGATGGCCGGTTCGAAAGATGGCGCGCAGGCAGCGTTGGAGGAACAGAACCGCCGCATTCGGGCGCTGTACTTAATTGCGGCGGAGGATTCGGGTTCTTCCGCGCAAGTCGATGCGACGCTTACGGCGGGCTGTCGCTGGTTCGGATTCGAGTGCGGCTATGTGGGCCGGAGAGAACAGCACGCGACGACCGTGATGAATGCCGTCGGGGCCGCGGACGCAGTAGTAACCGGAGCAACCTGTAAGGACGGCGTCCCCCTGGCTCTCTGGAAATCGTGTTTCGAAGTGCCCTTGCGCGTGCACCGCCGAAAGTATGGTGCGATGGTTTTTGCGGATCGTGTGGCGCGCGCTGATTTGTCTGAGGCCGATAGCGATCTGGCGCATCTTATGGGCTTTTTTGTTTCCGCCGCACTGGAGCGCGCCGAACACGAGGCACGCGTGGAGCAATTGGCCTTCCACGATACGCTCACCGGCCTTCCGAATCGCGCGCTCTTCGATGACCGCATCCGCCAAACGATGGCTACAGCAAAGCGATACGGCCGCGGTTTCGCCGTGATGTTCTTGGATCTGGACAGGTTCAAGGAGGTCAACGATACGTTGGGGCACGCCGCCGGCGATCGATTGTTGCAGCTGGTAGCCGGGCGTTTGCGTGCGACATTGCGCGAAAGCGATACCGTTGGGCGCTTCGGCGGCGACGAATTCGTGATCTTGCAGCCCATTGTCGACGGGCCGGATGACGCATCGAAGATGGCACGCAAGATCATCGAAGCAATGCAGGCGCCGTTTGACCTTCACGGAGCGCAACGCGAAGTGCATACGAGCCTTGGAATTTCCCTGTATCCGCAAGACGGTGGCGCCGTAGAGGCGTTGCTCGAACGCGCCGACCGCGCGCTGTATCAAGCCAAAGAGAGCGGGCGCAACCGCTGGGCTTTTTTTGAAGCGCCGCCGCTAGCGGACCCCGAAAAGTTGCTGAGCGGTAAAGAATAGCGCCAGCGATCCGATAATCGCAACCGTTGCCCACCCGATGATATTGGCCGCGGGACCGTTGGTGTATCGTCCCATGACCGAGGAGCGGTTGATGATCAGCAACATTAGTACGAGTTCGGGCGGGAGTAGAATGCCCTGCGCGACCTGGGAGTAGAAGATCAGCTTTAGCAGCGGAACGTTCGGCAGGAGCACCAATGCGGCGCCCACGATCAGCCCCGCGCCAAAGAGCGTGAAGAACACAGGCGCTTCCTTGAACTTGCGATCCACCGCCGCCTCAAACCCAAGCGCTTCGCAGATGACGAAGCTGGTCGAGAGTGGCAAGACGGTCGCCGTGAAAAGGCCGGCGTTGAGGATCCCAAATGCAAAGATGCTCGCCGCGAGTGGCCCCGCCAGCGGTTTAAGCGCCAGCGCGAAGTCGGCCGCCTGCTCGAGGTGAAACTGCGTACCGTGCCGATGCGCGACGTAAATCGTCGCGGCGTTCGCGATGATCATGAACCCCGCCAGCGCGATCGCGAGGATTGAACCGAAGATGACATCCAGGCGCGCCAAACCTAGGGAACCGGCGTGCGTACCTTTATCGACAACTGCGGACTGCAAGAAGAACTGCATGTACGGGGAGATGGTTGTTCCGATCAGCCCGACGACGGTGATTAAATAGGCCGCGTTCTTGAAATCTACGGTCGGAACGAACGTTCCGTGCGCAACCGCAACCCAATTGGGATGAGCCAAAACCGCCGAAACGATGTACGCCAGGTAGATCAGCGAGAGACCCACGAAGGTGCGCTCCACGATCTTGTTGTCGAATCGCAAGATGAAGAAGAAGACCAGGAACACCGAGATCGGCACGGCGATGTAGCGCGAGATGTGGAAAATTTCCGAAGCGGTGGCGATGCCGGCGAACTCGCTGGCCGTAATGACGAGGTTAATTGCAAAAAGTCCGAGCATCGCGAAGAACGAAATGCGGACGCCGAAGTTCTCGCGGATCAATGAGGCGAGGCCTTTCCCGGTGACCGTGCCCATGCGAGTCGCCATCTCTTGAACGACGATAAGCGCGACAGCCAGGGGAATCAGGATCCATAAGATCGAGTAGCCGAATGCGGCTCCGCCCAGCGAGTACGTTGCGATTCCGCCCACGTCGTTGCCCGCTGATGCGGTCACGAAACCCGGCCCCAGAATGCCGAAGACGAGCGCCAGGGTGCGCAAGAGGTTTCGCTTGCGCGCAGGCATGACCGTCACCGGTTATGCCCGTGCGGCGGGTTGGTGATGTCGCGCGGTAAAGCGCGGAAGTTTCTTTGCGAACGAGTCGGGAACGATTGCGTCGATCGCGTCGTCGACCGTGACGATTCCCAAGAGCTTTCCGCCTACGTCGACAACGGGGCACGCCATCAAATCGTACCGCGCGATCGTGGCAGCCACATCTTCGGCGGACGCATTGGGGTGTACGGTCACGGTGTCGGTGTCCATGATCTTGTCGACAAAGGACGCGGGATCCGCCAGCAACAGCGTGCGCAGCGACAAGGTGCCAAGCAGCGTGTCCTCCTTATCCAGCACGTACAGGTAATAAATGAACTCGGACTCCGGCGCCATCTCGCGAATCTTGCGAATGGTCGCTTCGGCCGTGCGGTGCGGATAGATCCAGACGTAATCGGTGGTCATCATGCCGCCTGCCGTGTCTTCTTCGTACTTGACCAGTTCGCGCAACTCGCCGGCCGTGTATTCGTTCATCTCCGCCAGCAACGCGCTCTGCTGCTCTTCGGGAAGCTCGGCCAGCAAATCGGCAGCATCGTCGCTGTCCATCTTTTCGATGATGTCGGCCGCATGCTCGGGCTTCAGACTTGCGATGACGGACTTTTGCGTTTCGGCGTCCAGATGTTCGAAGGCATCGGCCGCCGTTTCATCGTCAAGTTGGTGGATGACCGCCGCGGCTTCGCGCGACGAGAGATCGCTGATGACCTCTGCCAACTCGGAGGGATGTAATCGCGCCAGTTTGCTTTCTTTAACCGCGAGCTGAACCTGCGAGGGATTGACATCGCGAATGGGAGCGACCGAATCCCACGCGATCATCGAGCGCGGAATGCGTTCGTACAGCCCGGGAATCACGCGCTTACCGATGGATTTTAAGCCCAGCCGGCGCAGTAGCCCGCCAATGCCGACATCGGCCGCCACCACGCGCAACGTTCCGCCGGTGTTGGCGATCTCCAAGTCATTGATGCGAACGACCTTGCGGCCGTCTACATCCACGATCTGCTTATCGAGCAAATCCGCGATCAAATACAGGGAGTCGCGTTCCGGGGGTGCCGGCTCTTTGGGTGTCATGGTGAGGGCGATATTGCCGCGCGCGTCAACCTCGGAAACCGTGTCAATCGGCGCAAAGCGCGGCCCACGCGCCGTCTTAATGACGAGGCCGTCGATACGTGGGAACGTATCGTCGGGCTTGTTGACCAGGAAATCGCTGACCTTGCCGATGGGTAAATCGTTGACCACCGCTCGCTTGCCGACGATTTCCGAGATGAATCCGTCATGGAACGCCATTTTGCACCTCCTCTCGCGCAAATAAAAAACACCGCTCACCCTCGCGGGCGACCGGTGTACGGCGCAAGCTTGCGCTGCGCGGATACCTCAGTCGCGAAAGCTTCGGCACTACACCTCGTAAAAGCACGGCCCTCCGTGCTTTAGCCGCGTTAGGCGCCGCCTTGATACCGGCGGAGCCTGGTCTACCCACTTGGCGTCTCTCGACGTTTCCGGGCAGCGGCCTATGTATTGTGTAGACGCCTCACCTAGCGAGGTCTCTACCTTTAAGTATATCGGATGAGGTCAAGCCACATGGGCGCTTGCCTGCAAACGAGGGGCGTACTCGCGCATGCATCCTCTAGGCCGCCCTCGCGAATTAATACTACGATTGCTTGCGCACCGTATTTATCACAAGGCGCTCGATAGCGGGAGTAAATGATGGGCCGATTTTCGATCGCGTGTTACCGACCCAAATCTGGGAAGGGGCCGAACTCCTCGAACTAACTCGTCAGCACATTCCGATCCTGCGGCAGGAGGGCTTGGTCACCGATCGGCGTCGCGTGTGCAATGCGCGCAAAAGACGGCACTATTGTCGAGGTTTTCGAGTGGCAGTCATAAGAAGCGATTGAGAGCCCACACCAATCCAGAAGTGATCAAGCTTTGGGGGCGCTACGCAGCGGCATGCGACTACGTTCCCTTGAGCATGCTAGCTGAAGCGCAAGAGACGTTCGCTGGTTTCGAGCCACTTTGGTAACGTTAAGGAAATAGGCCCCTGCGGGCTGTTAGCGCGGCGAGTTCGCCGCTGTGGATGCAGTCCGGCGACGCCTCTTGAGTTTGCGTTCAATAGACCATTTCGACCTTGCCGCTCCCAAGGTGATATACGGCAGCGACGACTTTGAGATCGCCGCTCGCGATTCCGGGCCCCAGGACTGTGGATCTGGATGCGAACTTCGCTGCCTGTGCCTTCGCGTTGGCTACGCTTGCTGCGTTCTTTGTGCCATTTGAAGATACAATGGACGCGATGCCGGCTTGAATGCCGTTTTCAATGGCGTCGAGGTGCGGGGGCAACGGTTTGTAGTCCTTGATCGCATCGTACGTTGCACTGACGGCACCACACGAGTCGTGCCCTAAAACCATGATGAGCTTCGAACCTAGCACGCTGTAGCCGTATTCGACCGTACCCAGCACGGTGTCGTCTACGAAATTACCGGCGTTCCGGCTGACGAACAGATCGCCGACGTTTTGATCGAAGACGAGTTCGGGAGGAACGCGGGAGTCGGAGCAGGTGAGAATCGTCGCGAACGGCGCTTGGCCTTGCGCAAGTGCCAGACGGCGCTCCGTGATGCCATCTTGATTCGTCATCGAACCGGCGACGAAACGCCCATTGCCCTCAGCCAGACGCGCCAGAGCTTCGGTCGACGAGACCCCTATGGCCGGCGGGGCCGCCGCAAGCGCCGCGAGCCGTCCGAAGGCGAGCGCGCCAATCGAACCGCCGCCGAGTCGGATCGCGGCAGCACGACTGAGAGCATGATCAAAAGGAGATCGCATTTGTATACTCCTGGTTAGGGTTGAATTAAATTGTAGCTGACTA
>QHBJ01000021.1 GCA_003243975.1 Candidatus Meridianibacter frigidus
CGCCCGTATCGGCTTGTCCGGCATCGCTCGTCCAGCCACCCGCGTCGCTCGCATTTCCGCCGCCGATTGCGCCTTGGTCGGCGCCGCCCATTCCGCCACCGCGATTGCCGAAGAGTTCGTTGCCGAGAAATGCGCCGCCCAACCCGCCGAGCAGTCCGCTAAAGAAACCGCCGCCGCCACCGCCGTAGTATCCCGGGCCTCCGTAACCCGGTCCGGCGGCCGGAGCGCCCGGTACCCCCGGACCATACCGCGGCGCCGAGGACGCGCGCATGAGCGAGCGCAAAATGAGGAATGCGCCGACTGCAATGACGATCCACCAAAATCCCGTCAAGTGAAATCCTCCGTTGGTTGATGGGCTGGCGTAGGCGCTGCGTGTGGTTAGCGGCGCGCCGGCGCTCCGGTTGGGCAACGAATTTACATGCTGATGGTAGATGGCCAGCACGCCGCCAACCGCGCTGGTAATGCCACCGTCGAAATCGCCATCCCGGAATTGTGTTTCCATGCTTTGCAGAATCGAACGCGAAATATCCGAGGTGAACCAGCCCGCGCTCGCGGCGGCGTGGTCGACGACCATGTAATCTTTTCGGTCGCTCTTGGCAATGTAAATCAAGACGCCGTTGATGTTCTGCTGGGCGAATTCGCGCTGCGCAGCATCTTTGATCGGCGTAGCGCTCGTCGAATCGACCGTTTCGACGACCACTTCTTTTCCGGTTTGCGCGTTGAAATTGCCGATACGCGTATCTATGGCCGACACCGTCGATGCGCCGAACATGCCTGCGCCGTCGTTGACGAAGCTGGTGCGTGCTGCCGCCGGACCGGCTGCCAGGGATAGGAGAGCGAGCACCGCCAGGGTGCCAAAGCGTTTCATCGTGTCGTGAACTCCTTGCTCGAGAGACTTCTACCCGTTCGGTACACCGATGTTTCTACTGCTTAATGAGGCCGATCGCCACCACGCCGGCGATGCTCACGAAAAACAGGGCCAAGAATATCCATACGCCCACCTTGAGGAGCGCCTGCCGGCGGGCCCGTGCCGAGCGCGTTTCGTACGTGATGCGGCGCCGCTTGCTCATAAGCTCTGGACGCGCCGCTCGTCGTGGCTTCCCCATAGCCGCTCCAGATTGTAGAACTGCCGCTGCTCCGGCGTAAAAACGTGAACGATGACGCTGCCGGCATCCAGGAGAATCCAATTTCCGTCGGCGTACCCCTCCACCCGGGCAATGCGAAAGCCGGCACGCTGCACCGCTTGAGAAATGGAGTCCGCGATGGACCGGGTTTGGATCTTCGAACGTCCCGTTATGATGGCGAACGCGTCCGCGATGATGGTTCGTCCGGCCAGGTCGAGGATTTGAAGGTCCTCGCCCTTCTTGTCGAGCGCCGCCGCGGTGATGGTTTCAACTAGGTCCGCCAGGAAGTGCCTCCTCATAATCGGCTGGGACTCCGAATAAGCGGGCCGCGGCAATGGTTTGCGGCGCGGCTCGCAGTCCTCTTTCCCGTAAATACGAAAACGAACTGCCAATGGTTTGCGCCATGGCAGCTGCGACGTCGCGGTGCGCCAGGCAAGCCAACTCGGCGCGCCCGGCAAACCGCCGATGCGGTTCGAGCGAGTCGGCAAGATACAGTACGCAGTCCAGAAGGGACATTTCCGTCGCGGCCAGCGTGTGCTTGGCGATAGCCGAGAGCACAGCTTCATCCCTCTCATTGAAGAGTTCTGCCGCTAGCGCGGCCCCAAGCGGCGCGTGCAACACGACGGGATATTTGCGCGCATAATCGTCGATCGGAATTGCGCGTGCCGAGCACTCGGTCAGCAAGCGGTGCTCATCGTACAAGCGCGCGAGATCGTGCAGCATGCCGGCCCGGCGCGCGACGCGCGTATCGGCACCGTGAGCGGCGGCAATCGTATCAGCCAGACGCGCGACTCGCACGCAATGGTTGTAGCGATGTTGTTGTCCCAAATGCTCGCGCACGCGCGCGCAGAAGCCTGCGTAGCTCAGCCTGGCGAGAGCTGCCTGAACTCGTGGCGCGCGAAGTAAACCGAGTCGACCGGCTTGCCTTCCTGCAGGGCGGCCGAGAACGTGTCCATTCTTGCTGCCGCAAGGGCTGCGCCGTCCAGATCTGCATCGCCGCTGCTTTGGAAGATCCTTGCGTTGGAGACACTTCCACTCTTGTTCACGGCGATGCGCACGTAGGTGTCGCCTTGCGCGTGGGTGCTCGGATAATCCACCGTGCCTTGATGCAACAGCACGGGCGCGGTAAGCTTGGGTGACGTGGCTTCTTGCGTGCGCAGCAAGCCGTTGCGGGCCATCACCTCGCGCGCTCCGTAGAAGAGTTCGCCCAATTGGCGGCGGTCGTTCCGTAGTTCGACGACGTAAATGCGTGGAGAGAGCGCGTAGGCGGTAAACTCGGCCTCCAGGCCCGAGTCGGGGAAATTCGTTATGCCGGTTTCCGCATTCGGTGGCAGCGCACTGCCCGCCGCAATTGCCGGAATCCTTATGTGCGCCCATCGCGCAGGGGGTGCGATAATGTCCACCATCTGAACGCTTCCCGCGTCGTCGCTAATGACGCGCACGCGAAAGTCGTTTTCCTCCCAGCTCCAAATGTGGCCGACATCGGCGTTAACCACCGCCGGAGCTCCGTTGCTCGCAATAAGTTTGGCAACCGAGACGCCCAGACGAAACTGCTCGAAATGGAACTCAACGGCTGCCAGGGCCAGCAGTAAGGCGGCGGTTCTCACCGCTCGGCAACGGCTTCCCGCAGGACGCGCAGGCGATTCGCATAGATGCGGCTCTTCAAATTCCCGGCCCACATGACCAGCGCGTTTTCGTTGTTATCGCTATAGTATCCACGCCGGGTCGAAACCACGGTAAAGCCGTACTTGCGGTAGAGATTCTGCGCCACCTCATTTCCCTGACGCACTTCCAGCGTGATCCATGACGCGCCGCGGCCGATCGTTTCGTCCAGCAGATGCAGGAGCATGAATTCGCCGTACTTTCTGCCGCGAAACTCGGGATGCACCGCGATAGTGGTAATGTGGGAATCTTCCAAGATGACCCATAAGCCACCGTAAGCGGCAACGCGCCCTTCCGCCATGCCGACGAAGTAGTGCGCGAGTTTATTATCGTGAATCTCGCTGTGAAACGCGTTCTGCGGCCAGGTGCTGGGAAAAGATAGGTTTTCTATGCGCATGACTTGGCTAATGTGCGAATCGGCCATGGGCTCGATGCGCAGCGCCTCCGGTGCGCCCGCGTCATCGGGCCGTAAGTCCAGTTTCATTTGCGTTTGGGAATCTTCGCAGGCGGAAGCTCGCCGTAGTCCGCGCGAACTTCGTGTGCGTTTGCGGCGGGCACGCGCCGGCTCGCCAGCATCGCGATTGCCTGAGCGGGCGCAAAGGAAGAACCCAAGATATCCACCGCAAAGCCGCGTTCGGCGAGCGCCGATAGCACGTCCTCCGCTGCGCCGGTGCATGCCAAGCGCCCTCCCGGCAACCAGCTGCGGACGCTGTCGGCAACTGCGGCGGCCGACCCGGAGGCGCGGTGTCGCATATCGCCATCCAGCAGCCGCACCGATGCGACGCCGGGTCTCGCGCTGATGACGCACAAGCGGGGGACGGCTTCGATTCCAAACTCCAAGGCGTCGAAGCACGAAACCCCGACAAGCGGGCGTTTCCATCCCAATGCCAGCGACTTCGCATAACTAACGGCAATGCGCAGGCCGGTAAACGAACCGGGGCCTGTCCCCGCCGCGATCCGGTCGACGTCCTGCGCGCAGATGCTCGCCTCGGCCAGGGTTCGGGCGATTAGCCCTAGGCCGTCTTCGAGCGCACGGTTTGTTGCCGCGGACCCTTCGGAAAGCGTTTTGTCGCCGCGCACGAGGGCGCAACGGAAAGCGCCGAGCGCTCCGTCCATTGCCAGGACCAGAGCGTCAGCCAACGCGACGCATCTCGAACGTGCGCGGCTGGTCGCCGGCACCGGAAAGGACAATCTCCGTGTGCCGTGTCGGCAGGAGTTGCGGTGCGTGGTCCCACCACTCGATTAGCACGATGGAGTCTCCGTTGAACGCCTCTTCGAGGCCGAGTTCCTGCACTTCGCCTGGGTTTTCAATGCGGAATAAATCCAAATGATCGATCGGCGGATTGCCGCCGTAACGATGCCAGAATGTGAACGTGGGGCTGGTGGCCGCGTCCTCCCCCAACAGCGCATGTACCACGGCGCGCACGAAGGTCGTCTTACCCGATCCGAGCGGACCTGCCAACGCAATAACATCGCCCGCACGCAGTGAAGCGCTCATCTCGGCCGCGAAAGCTTGCAGGCCGGCTTGCGACGTGAATGTTCGTTTCAACACGCTGGCGAATGATTCAAGCTCCTACGGCTTCTCTATAAAGGCCGGTGTGGACCTATGAAAGATGGAGCCGGTTCGTCAACTTTGAATAACGATATTATCTCGGCCATCAACGTCGAAGACGAGATGCGCGCCTCGTATCTCAGCTATGCGATGTCCGTCATCGCGTCGCGCGCGTTGCCCGACGTGCGCGACGGACTCAAGCCGGTGCAGCGCCGCATTCTCTTTGCCATGCGCGAGATGGGGATGGACCCCACCAAGCAGCACCGCAAGTGCGCCGGGATCATCGGCGAGGTGCTCAAGTCGTACCATCCGCACGGCGATTCGTCGGTGTACGACGCGCTGGTGCGCATGGCGCAGGATTTCACGCTGCGCTATCCGCTGGTGGACGGACACGGAAACTTCGGTTCCATCGACCCTGATCCGCCCGCCGCGTACCGCTACACCGAAGCCCGGCTGGCGCGGCCGGCGCTCGACGTTCTGGCCGACATCGATAAAGAAACCGTTCCCTTCATTGCGAACTTCGACAATCAGGGCACGGAGCCGAGCGTTCTGCCTGGGCGTCTGCCGCAACTGCTCATCAACGGCTCAAGCGGGATCGCCGTGGGAATGGCCACCAACATTCCACCGCACAACTTGAGCGAAATTGCCGATGCGGTTGCGGCGTTGATCGACGAGCCCAATCTTGAGGACCTTGCCCTCTGCGAGATCGTAAAGGGTCCCGATTTCCCCACGGGTGGCATGGTGCTCGGGCACGAGGCGATCAAGCAGGCCTACCTGACCGGCCGGGGTTCGGTGATCATGCGCGGCCGCGCCGAGATCATCGAAGACAAAGGTAAGCACAAGATCGTCATCACTCAAATTCCGTACCAAGTCAGCAAGAACCGGATCGTGGAGGCGATTGCGGAGGCGCATTCGGAGAAGCGCATTGCCGGAATCGTGCGACTGGATGACGAGTCCAACCGCAAAGGCATGCGCGTGGTGGTCGAGCTAGCGCGCAGCGCAACGCCAAACGTGGTGCTCAATCAGCTCTACAAACACACGCCTTTGCAATCGAGCTTCGGTTTCAACATGCTGGCGCTCGTGCCCGCGGGCGAAGAGCGCCACACCGAAGGCACGAACATCCCGATTCCGCTGGAGCCCCAGGTTCTTTCGCTCAAGGGACTGCTCGAGCATTACATTACGCACCGCAAGGACGTCATCGCCAAGCGCACGCGCTACGACCTGCGCAAAGCGGAGGAGCGCGCGCACCTGCTCGAGGGCTACCGGATTGCGCTCGACAACATCGATGCGGTAATCAAGCTTATCCGCGCCAGCGAAACCGTGGACGATGCGCGCGCGGGGCTTGTGCAGAAGTTCAAGCTTACCGAGATTCAGGCCAACGCCATCGTCGACATGCGTTTGCGCACGCTAACGGGCCTGGAGCGCGGAAAGATCGAGGCCGAATACACCGAGCTGCTCAAGACCATCGCGGAACTTCAGGACATTCTCGCGAGCCCGCGGCGGATTGCGAGCATCGTAAAGACCGAGGCGCTGGACCTAAAGCGGCGATTTGGTGACGAACGGCGCACCGAGATCGCCCCAGCCGAAGATGAGTTTTCAATTGAGCAGTTGATACCAGACACCGAGGTCGTGGTAACGTACACGGTCGGCGGCTACATCAAGCGCGTGTCGGTGGATACGTTCCGTCAGCAGAACCGCGGTGGCCGCGGCGTCATCGGCATCTCGAACCTAAAGCGCGAGGACGTGGTGCGCAACTTCTTCATGACAACCACGCATCAGCACGTGCTCTTCTTTACCAACAAAGGCCGAACGTTTCGCCTGCGCGCCTACGAGATTCCCGATACCTCGCGGCAAGCGCGCGGAACGGCGCTGGTGAACTTGCTGACCCTGCCTCCCGGCGAAGAAGTTACGGCGGTCCTATCGACGCATAACTTTGAAGGCGATCGCTACATGGTCATGGTCACCGAGAAGGGCGTGATTAAGAAAACCAAGCTGCAAGAGTTCTCCAATGTGCGGCGCAACGGCCTCATCGCCATTAATCTTGATGAAGGCGACAATCTCCTGGCGGTCGATTTGTCCGACGGTTCGCGCGATGTAATCCTGGGAACCAAACTCGGGATGGCGGTACACTTCAACGAGAAGAACGTGCGCCCGATGGGCCGCCCGGCGCGCGGCGTCCGCGCAATGACGCTGGAGCGCGGAGATACGATCGTTGCGATGGATATCTTGGAGGACGAACGCAAAGAAGTGCTGATCGTGACCTCCCAAGCATTCGGAAAACGCACGCCGATTGCCGACTACCGGCACACCTCTCGCGGAGGCAAAGGCGTCAAGGCCTTTGCGCGGGAGAAAGACATCGGCCATGTGGTCGATCAAATTCTGGTCGCCCCTGAGGATCAGGTTTTGATGATTACTTCGGTCAACCAAGTGATCCGGCTCAAAGTTTCCGACATTCGTAAGGCGGGGCGTTCAACCAAAGGCGTGCGTCTCCAGCGCCTGCAGGCCGGCGACGAAGTCATCGCCATCACGAATCTCGGCAAGCAGTCCGCGCAGATCAGCGAGATCACCGGCGAGCCCCAACAAACAGAGCTATGACGAACATGCAACTTTCGCGGCCTCGGGGCAGTGTCACCCCGAGCTTGTTGAGGAGCCGCCAAAAATGCGGTGTGGGGCGGCTGCGATGCGCAACCAACCTGAATCGCTACCTGTTACCAAGACCTGGAGGATACCAATAAAGCATGAGCACGCTAGCGGACGTTACCGAAGCCACATTTTCTCAAGAGGTCTTGAGCAGCACCCAGCCCGTGCTGGTGGATTTTTGGGCGCCCTGGTGCGGCCCATGTAAGATGCTGGCGCCGGTGGTTGAGAAGGTCGCTTCAGCCCACAGCGGACGCGCAAAGTTCGTAAAGCTCAACACCGACGAGAATCCGAATCTGGCAGGCAGTTATCAAGTGTCCGGTATTCCGTGCTTGATCCTTTTTAAGGGCGGCCAACCCGTCGACCGGATTGTCGGCTACGTCTCGGACTCCGCAATCAACTCGATGCTCTCCAAGCATCTGGCCGCGGCCTAAGATTCGGGAGGGCCGCCGGTCGGTGGCTGCTCAAAACCAGATCGATACTTCAAACGATGCGCGGCAGCGCTTGCCTGCCGTGCATCGCTTGCTATCTGAGCGGCGGATCGCAGCATTCGAAGCGATTTTGGGTCGCGAGTGTGTGAAGAGGCAAGTCAATGAGGTCTTGGGGAAAGCGCGCCACGAGGATGGCCGCGATGGCGGCCGCCTGATCGACAGCATCGTCGCACGATTGGAATCATGCCTGCGCGAGGGGCTTATCGGCGTGGTCAACGGCACCGGCATTCTGCTGCACACCAACTTGGGACGAGCGCCGCTAGCTGGGGAAGCTTTTGACGCTGCGCGCGCATTAGCTACGGGCTACTGCAATATCGAATACGACTTGGAAGCGGGCGCGCGCGGATCCCGCTACGCTCGCGTGGGGGCCCTGCTCGTCGAAATCACCGGCGCGCAGGATTCGCTCTTGGTGAACAACTGCGCTGCCGCCGTTTTGTTGATCTTGGATACGTTTGCGAAACGTCGCGAAGTTATCGTCTCGCGCGGACAGCTCGTCGAGATTGGCGGCGGTTTCCGATTGCCCGAGATTTTCGAACGGTGTGGCGCGACGCTGGTCGAGGTTGGAACCGCCAACAAGGTGTATGTGAAAGATTTCGAGCGTGCGCTGAGCACGCGGACCGGACTCCTCTTCCGCTCGCACCTTTCGAATTTCGCCGTCCGTGGCTTCGTTGAAGAAGTACCGCCTGCGGCACTGGTGGCCTTGGGTGCGCGCGCCGGCGTGGCGGTGGTCGAAGACTTAGGTACCGGCGCGCTGGTGGATCTACAACGTTTCGGTCTGCGCGGGGAGCGAACGGTTCAGCAAGCAGTGCAAGAAGGGCTGGACTTGGTCGCATTTTCGGGCGACAAGTTGCTGGGCGGACCGCAGGCGGGAATCATCGTCGGCAAGCGGGCGCTCGTGGCGCGGTTGCGTGCGAACCCGCTGCTTCGAGCGCTGCGGGTCGATAAGGTGACTCTCGCACTTCTAGTACAGACGCTTCGCGTCTACGCGACGCAGGAGTACACAAAGTTGCCGCTTTTCGCGATGCTGGCGACGCCGCTGGACGATCTGCGCAAACGCGCAGCTGAGTACTGCGCGCGGGTACCTGGCGCGCGCGCCGCGCGCGTGCAGTCATGCCTCGGCGGGGGCACCTTGCCGGACGCTTCGATTGATTCCTACGCCGTACAAATAGACGATGCGCGTGCTGAACTTGCAGTGCGCCTGCGTGCGCACAGCCCGCCCATCGTCGGACGCATCGAAGACGGGAAACTCTTTTTGGATCTGCGCACGATTTCGCCCGCGGAAGATGTTGTCGTGATGCGCGCACTGCAACCGTAATGCATATAATCGGAACTGCCGGCCACGTCGACCACGGAAAGTCGGCGCTGGTTGCCGCGCTTACCGGGACCAATCCCGACCGATGGCTGGAAGAACAATTGCGCGGCATGACGCTGGATTTGGGATTCGCGCGCCTAGCTTATGACGATGGGTTGGAGGCCGGCATCGTGGATGTTCCCGGCCACGAGCGGTTCTTGCATAATATGCTGGCCGGCGCGGCCGGCATGGAGTTGCTGCTGCTGGTCGTCGACGCCGCCGAGGGCGTGATGCCGCAAACCCTCGAGCATCTGCGGATTCTCGAATTCTTAAACGTACGGCGCGCGATTCTCGTAGTCAGCAAAATCGATCTGATTTCACCGCCCATGCGCCAAGAGCGTATTGCCTCGATTCGCGCCGCGCTCCAGGGTTCAATAGTCAAACGTGCTCCCACTTCGGTGGTCTCGACCCGGAGTGGCGATGGTCTGGACGATCTTCGCACGCTCATTCACGACGAACTCGCCGGGTTGCCGCCTCGGCCGGTACATGCGCCGGCTTTCCTGCCGATCGACCGGGTCTTTGCATTGCCGGGTCACGGCACGATCGTCACCGGGACGTTGATGCAAGGAAAGGTCAGCAGCGGAGACCACTTGGTCGTGCATCCATTGGGGAAACGTCTGCGCGCACGCGGTTTGCAAGTTTTTGGAAAAGCGCAACCGGAGGTTTGTGCCGGCGCTCGCGTCGCGGTGAACCTTCCGGGTGTGGCCGTCGCGGAGATCCAGCGCGGAGACGTGCTGGGCGATGCGCACTTCACCCCCAGCGCGGTCTTTGCAATCCAATTTGTACCGCTGCCGGAAGCGGTGACATTGCTGCGGCGGCGCTGTCCGGTGCGCGCGTATATCGGCTCGGCGGAATTGCTGGGCACGCTCGTATTCGAAGCAGTTCCCAAGGCGGTCGCGCCCGTGGCGGCGACATTGTTTCTGCGCAAACCGACCGTCGCTTATCCGGATTCGCCCGTCGTACTGCGGCGCATGTCTCCCAAGACGTTGTTAGGGGGTGGCACGTTACGGGGGACCACCGGCGCGCTGTCTGCCGAGGACAATAGTGCCGCGCACGCGGTACTGGCAGTCCTTGCCACCGCCAGCGTCGAGGGGATGGCGCTTGCAGCGTTAGCACTACGCGTGAACCTGCGCGAAGACATAGTCCAAGAAACCCTTCAAGCCCTAACGGGGCGCGGTGAGGTACTTGTGCTGCAGCGTCCCTCCGGTTACGTTGAGCGCACCGCCGCGATGCAATTCTTTGCTGCAGTGGATGTCGTGCTGAAAGAACGCGAGCGTACGCTGCCCTGGTCCCTGGGCACAACGTCGCTCGCGCTCTCACGAACGTTGAAGGTAAACGAAGCAGTGTTAATCCGCATACTCGTGCCCTTTGTGGAAGAGGGGCGCATCGCGTTGCGCGGCGGCTACTACTCGAGCGCGGGTTACATTCCGCAATTGAGCGCCCCGCAGCGGGCCTTCTTCGAAACGTTGATTCCGATGCGGGGAGAGGGCCGATTCATGCCGGTGCCTTTCGCGCCCGTGCTGGCCGAAGTGAAGGCGTCGCGCGTCCCCGGCATCGAGCAGGCTTTTGACACGCTGCTCGGGCGGGGCGCACT
Source organism: Candidatus Meridianibacter frigidus (assembly GCA_003243975.1). GTDB lineage: Bacteria > Vulcanimicrobiota > Vulcanimicrobiia > Vulcanimicrobiales > Vulcanimicrobiaceae > Meridianibacter > Meridianibacter frigidus. Next base: position 10,412 of record QHBJ01000021.1, read on the forward strand.
GGTGAAGATCGACGGCGCGCTCTACAGCGGCAAGCAGATCGACGCCATCCGGCGACGCGTGGAAGACTTCCTCGCGCGCGAAGCGCAGATGACGATGGCGCAATTTCGCGACCTATTGGAAACCTCGCGCAAATACGCGGTGCCGCTGCTCGAATGGTTCGACACGCGCGGCATTACGGTCCGCAGCGGAGTCGTGCGCATGCTCAGGACGAAGAAAGCATCGTGAGGCCGCAGGGGACTTGGGCAGCGCGAGCCAACGCGTGCCTACCACCGCTATTGGGAGATTTGAGATGCACACGACCAAACGAATTGCCCTTATTCTGGCGCTGGCTCTTTTGAGTGGCTGCCCCGGGAACGTGGCCAACGGGGTCACGGTCGGAGCCGTCACGCTGAATCCCACCTCGGCCGCTCTGAGTTGTGGCACGACTACGGCGACCTTCACGGCTTCGCAGGTAAACTTCTCGGGTCCATTCACGGCCGTGTCGGCCGACACGACTCAGGATACCGTCGCCGCCGGTCCGGGCACGAACCAGTTCACGGTTACCGACGCCAATGTCGGATCCAGCGGCTCGGTCAGCATCACGGTGACCGGCGCCGGCGGTCAAACTGCCGTCTTCACCGCCAATAACACGGCTTGCGTTTGCATGCGCCATCACGACACCTGGAACGGGCATTCAAAGCGGTAGGTGAGGGTTGCGGACACTCTTGTGTCGAGTGGGAACGTTCGGATTGGTTTCGGCGAACGCGCCGCGCGGATTCGGAATCACCCAAAAACTCAAAACCCACAGCTCGGGAAAGGTGAAGACGAAACGCACGTCTTTCGTTGATTTTGCAAGCCCCAACCTGATAATTGGTGCCGCCGAGGGGTGCTCGGGATTGCCGCCGGCGGCGCGAAACTTCTCAACGTAGATGGCGCCATAGCGTAGGTTTCCCGAGCGCAGCCCAAAGTGCACGTGCTGAAAAAAATGTGTCCAGCGAACGGGGTCGATCTGCCAGAGCACCGGCCGCTTCGTGCGGTTGTGAACGTACTGCGAGAAATCGGCGCCGATTAAGCGCCCGCGCTCGTCGAACCAGAGCTGGCTGGGGTGACGCGGATCGGCGTTCCAATGCAGGTTCGCGTACGCGATGATTCCGGCGCTGTCTTCCATCGTATACCGAAAATAGCCAGCGCGCCGCGCCTGCGCGACGGTTGGGAAACGTCCCGACAGATCGCGGGCGACGACTGCGATAAAGCGCGCCTCGTGTGCTGTGGGCGGCGAAGTGCTCTCGCGCCGCGCCGCGCCCAAGCAAGACATCAATAGCAGGGCAGCCATCAGGTTTCGCAAGCCGGTTGGTTTTCATGAAAACTGCGTGAATCCTCGACTCATTGCACGGCCGCAACGCGACGCAATGGTCGGTGGTTATTAGGAGAAGAAGTATGAATGCCGATCGCATGACCGAGCGAGTGACTGACGCCCTGAATGCCGCCTACTCGCGCGCCCTGTCGGAACACAACACGCAGACCGCGCCCGAGCACCTTTTGGCAGCGTTACTGGAGCAAGAGCGCGGAGTGGTGCCCGATATCATCGCCAAGGCCGGTTTGGATGTTAAGAGTTTTGCCCGCAACGTCGATCATGCGGTCGGCCGGCTGCCGCGCCTTTCGGGCAGCAATGCCGACAGCGCGCAGGTTCACGTCTCGCCCGAACTTTCGCGCGTGCTTTCCTCAGCCGACGCGGAAGCCAAGGCGCTCGGGGATGATTTTGTATCGGTGGAGCACTTGCTCTTGGCGATGTCGTCGGGGGGCGGCGCGATTGGAATTCTGCTGCGCGACGCCGGCCTTACGCGCGACAGACTATTGCAGGCGCTTCGCGAAGTCCGCGGCAACCAGCGCGTTACGACCCGCGATCCCGAAGGAACCTACAAGGCGCTGGAACGGTACGGTCGCGACCTTACGCTGGAAGCCGAGCGCGGGAAGCTGGACCCGGTCATCGGCCGCGATGATGAGGTTCGGCGCATCGTCCAAGTGCTCTCGCGCCGCACGAAAAATAACCCGGTACTGATCGGGGATCCTGGAGTCGGTAAGACCGCCATCGTTGAGGGACTGGCGCAGCGCATCGTGCGCGGCGACGTGCCGGAAGGGCTTAAGGAGCGGCGCATCGTTGCGCTCGACATGGGCGCTCTCATCGCCGGCGCCAAATATCGCGGAGAGTTTGAAGAGCGCCTGAAGGCCGTGCTCAAAGACGTGCAGGGTGCCGAGGGCAAGGTCATTCTCTTTGTCGATGAACTGCACACCGTCGTCGGCGCGGGGAAGACGGAAGGTTCGATGGACGCCGGCAATCTGCTAAAGCCCATGCTGGCGCGCGGCGAACTGCACATGATCGGCGCCACCACGTTGGACGAGTATCGCAAGTACGTTGAAAAAGACGCAGCGCTCGAACGCCGTTTTCAGCCCGTGTTCGTGGCAGAGCCCAGCGTTGAGGATACCATATCGATCCTGCGGGGGCTGAAAGAGAAGTACGAAGCGCACCACGGCGTCCGGATAAAAGATTCGGCGCTGGTGGCGGCGGCCGTACTGGCAAACCGTTACATCTCGGACCGGTTTCTGCCGGACAAAGCCATCGATCTGGTGGATGAATCCTCCGCGAAGCTTCGTACGGAGATCGACTCGATGCCGCAGGAGCTCGACGAAGTATCCCGCCGGCTGATGCAGCTCGAAATCGAGCGCGAGGCGTTGCGCAAAGAACAAGATTCCGCCAGCCGTTCGCGTTTGGAGAAACTCGAGACAGAGATTAGCTCGCTCAAATCCGAGGAAGCCGAGTTGCGAGCCGCTTGGCAATCCGAGAAGAATGCTGCCGTGAAGCTGCAGCAGCTGCGCGACAAGATCGAACAGACAAAAGTGCAGATCGACCAAGCCAAACGAACAACCGACTACGAGCGCGCGGCGACACTTGAGTATGGCACCTTGCCTCAGCTCGAAAAGGAGTTGCACGCCGAAGAAGGCGCGATGTACTCGCGCGACGGCAAAGGGCGGCTCTCCAAAGAGGAAGTGGACGAAGAGGACATCGCCGACGTGATTAGCCGGTGGACGGGGATTCCGATGTCCAAACTGCTGGAAGGCGAAGTGCAGAAACTGCTTCATTTGGATGAAGAGTTGCATCAGCGCGTGATCGGTCAGGATGAAGCGGTGGACGCGGTGGCCGAGGCAATTGTGCGCTCGCGCTCGGGGCTGGCCGACCCCAATCGGCCCATCGGATCCTTCATTTTCCTCGGGCCCACCGGAGTAGGTAAGACCGAGCTGGCACATGCGCTAGCCGCATACCTCTTCGACGACGAGCGAGCGATGATTCGCATCGACATGTCAGAGTATCAAGAGAAGCACACGGTGGCGCGCCTCTTGGGAGCGCCTCCGGGATACGTCGGATTCGACGAAGGCGGGCAATTAACCGAAGCCGTGCGACGCCGTCCGTACTCCGTACTTCTTTTTGATGAAATCGAGAAGGCGCACCCCGACGTCTTTAACGTGTTCTTGCAAATCCTGGACGAAGGGCGCCTCACCGACGGCCAAGGGCGCACCGTCGATTTCAAAAACACGGTCGTGATTATGACCTCCAACATCGGTAGTCATCGCATTCTGGACTACCAGGGCGCATTTGCAGGCGCAGAGTACGCGGTCATGCGAGCGACGGTGCTGGATGAGTTGCGCGCGCACTTCCGCCCCGAGTTCTTGAACCGCGTTGACGAAATCATCGTCTTTCACTCGCTCTCGCAGGAGCAGCTCGGCGAAATCGTCGAGATCCAACTAGGGCGGTTGCGCAAGCGGCTGGCCGAACGTCACATAAGTTTGGAACTTTCCGGCTCCGCCAAAGAGCACTTGGTCAAGACGGGATACGAACCGAACTACGGAGCGCGTCCGCTCAAGCGCGCGATTCAAAAGGAGATCGAAACGCCGCTGGGCCGCAAACTCCTAGCCGGCGAGATCCGCGATGGGCAAACCGTACGTATCGATTACGATCCGAAGCGTGAAGCACTAACCTTCGAACCCAGCGCCCTCACCGCAGCCCGCTAATCGTCTGGTTGTCGCCAAGCGTCTGTGTCACTCTAGGGTGACACTGGGAACTACGCGAGCGGGTCGACGGCCGTCGTGCAGAAGGCACAGCGACGCGCCTTGCGCGGAATGTCGCTGAGGCACTCGGGGCACTTGCGGTCGTCGCGATCGAGCGGGACGAGCTTTTCGTTGGCGGCAAGCTTTTGCACGGGCACGATGACTAAGAAGTAGACCACGATGGCCACGATAAGAAACGAAAGCAGGTTGCTGAGAAAATCCCCATATTGGAGCTCGTTTCCGCGCAGCGACCACTTTGCGTGAGCGACGCTTTCGTGCCGTCCGAAGATGGCGCCCATCGTCGGTGCAAAGATATCTTTGACGAAGGCCGTTATCACCGAACCTGCCGCCGCCCCGATGACCACCGCAACCGCTAGGTCAACCACGTTTCCGCGGAAGAGGAACGCGGCGAATCCGCGCGCCATTGTGCGAGATCCCATTCGCATCTCTTGCCCGAAAGGGTTCAAACGGTGACCTCGCGTTTTCGCTGCCGCAGCCGATCGGTTTCGTTGAGCCGGCGTTTGCGGATGCGAATGTTCTTGGGTGTTACCTCAACCAGTTCGTCGTCCTCGATAAACTCAATGGCACGCTCGAGCGAAAGCTCTTCGGGGGACGCGAGCTTCACGTTGTCGTCCGACCCGGAGGCCCGCATGTTGGTGAGCTTCTTGGCCCGCACGACATTCATGGCGATGTCTTTGTCGTCGTTGGACCGGCCCACGATCATGCCCTCGTAAACCTCGACGCCTGGTCCGATGAAGAAGCGTCCGCGCGCTTCGAGGCCGGCCATTGCGTACGCCGTCGTCGTACCGGTGTCGCTGGCGACAAGCGCGCCGTTACTGCGGCCTGGCAACTCGCCCTGCCATTCCTGATGGTCGTAGTACGTGTGCGACATTATCGCCGTGCCGCGCGACAGCGTCAACAGTTCGCCCCGCAGACCAAAGATCGCGCGAGTCGGCATCGTGTACTCCAAGCGGCGCGAATCCCCCACGTTCACCATGTTGGACATGAGTGCTTTGCGGCTTCCCAGCGCTTCGATGACCTGGCCGGAGTACGGCTCGGGAACGTCCACGACGACGTACTCGACCGGTTCGTACTTCTTGCCGTTGCGTTCCATGATGATGACCTGCGGCTTGGAGACGGCCAGCTCGTAGCCCTCGCGGCGCATCGTTTCGATCAAGATGGAGAGATGCAGCTCGCCGCGTCCGCGCACTTCGAACGTGTCGGCGCTTTCGGTATCGGCTACGCGCAAGGCGACATTGGATTCCAGCTCGCGCATGAGACGTTCGCGAATCTGGCGTGAGGTGAGATACTTGCCTTCGCGCCCGGCAAAGGGCGAGGCGTTGACGCTGAACGACATGGAAACCGTTGGCTCATCGACCGCTACCGCGACGATACCCTCGGGCGTGTTCGCATCGGCAATCGTGTCGCCGATATTCAGGCCTTCAATACCGGAAACGCATATGATGTCGCCGGCGGCGGCTTCCTCCACCTCAAGCCGCTCCAGGCCGGCAAACGCGAGCATCTTCGTGAGGCGCAAGCCAACTTCAACCGTTCCGTCGCGCGTCACTTTAACGATGGGAGCATTCACGCGCGATGATCCGCGGAAAATGCGGCCGATGCCGATGCGGCCCACGTACTGATTGTGATCGATAGCCGAGACCAGCATTTGAAAGCCGCCTTCTTCGGCGGGCGCGTCGGGAATGTGGGAAACGATGGTGACGAAGAGCGGTTCAAGGTCGGCGCTCTCGTCCTGCAAAGCACGCTTTGCGATACCTTGCTTGGCGTTGGTGTACACCACCGGAAAGTCGGCTTGCTCTTCGCTTGCGCCCAGCTCGATGAAGAGATCGAAGACCTCATTGACGACCTCTGACGCGCGGGCGTCCTTACGGTCGATCTTGTTTATCACCACGATCGCGCGGAGGTCCAATTCAAGGGCTTTGCGCAGTACGAAGCGCGTCTGCGGCATAACGCCTTCCGCCGCGTCGACGAGCAGTAGGACGCCTTGCACCATCTGCAAGACGCGCTCGACCTCGCCGCCGAAATCCGCGTGTCCGGGGGTGTCGACGATGTTGAACTTGATGTTGCCGTGGCGGACCGCCGTGTTCTTGGCCAGGATCGTGATGCCGCGCTCGCGTTCGAGCGGATTGGAATCCATCACGCGCGTGTCGACGTGCTGCCCTTCGCGAAAGACGCCGCTCTGTTTCAGCATAGCGTCAACCAGCGTCGTCTTGCCGTGATCGACGTGGGCGATGATCGCGACGTTGCGAATGTCGGGCCGGGTCTTCAACCCCCTGGCCGGATAGTTAGCGCGCCGCCACGCCGAAGGGTTGCGCCAGGCCGGTAAGCGGCCCGTTCAAATCCTGAGCGGGCAGCACGTTGCCGCTGGCGCTGAGCAAGAACGCCAGCACCGAGTTCGCGCCTTGTCCGGTTACCCCGTTGTTGGCGACGAACATTTTGCCGTTCAGATCCAAGCTCAACTCCATCGGGCTGTTCAACAACGTGGCGTTCCCGGCGATCGTAGTCGTCGGCGCAATGTTGCCCCCGGTGGTCGTGGCCGCGAAGATCAGAATCGAGTTATTGCCGTTGGCGACCAGGATGTTGCCCGATGAGTCCAAGGCAAGCCCGGTCGGATTGGAGAGGGTTGTTTTGTCACCGGCGATCGTACCGATCGGGGCAACGTTTCCGTTTGCGCCGGCGGCGTAGATCGTGATCGCGTTGCTTCCGTTGTTCGCAACGTAAATATTGTCTTTACTGTCGAGACCGATGCCCATCGGGGTTTTCAGCAGGGTCTTAGCGCCGCTAATGGTGGTGCTGGGACTCTTCACCCCATTTGAAGCGGCCGCATAGCTCTGCACGCTATCCGCGGGACTTCCCGTGGCCGTGTTCTGGGTGACGTAGATGTTGTTCTTGGAATCTACGGCCGGGAATTGGGGCGCCACCAGGGACGGACCGGTGATGCGCGCGGCAGGAGCCACGTTGCCCATCGCGCCGGGCGCAAAGCGCTCGATGGAACCGCCGCCATTTGCGACGATTAGGTTGCTATTGGAATCGAAAGCCAAGCCGTTGGGAAGCGACAGCAGGGTCAGCGGACCGGAGATCGACCCGTTGGGAATAACGTTGCCGCTCGCAGTGGGTGGGAAGATTAGCACGGTGTTGCGATTTGGATTGCCCGGCGCGTTATTGGTCACGTAAAGCGCACTGGTGGGCGGCACGGGCGTCGGAGTGGGTCCCACCGTCGGCACGCCGTACAACACGAATCCGTACGTCGAACCACCGTTAAAGGTTACGGGTTTGGTGCCGGCCGCGAAGGTGACTGTCTGCCCGTTTACCACGCCCGGTCCGACATACTTCTGCTGCCAGCCTGCGGCGGTATTCTTCGGATCGAAGAATGCAACGAAGAACTGGAATCCGGAAGTAACGAACCCGGCATTAAAGGTAAACGTGAGCGCCGGAAACCCGGTAAACGTCGTGTTCACCGCCGGCATGAACGTGAAGTAAAGCTGCGGCTGAAACGCGGTAAACGCCGGAATTCCGCTCGGGGGCGAGCTGTTGGTTTCCGCAACCGTAAAGTTGGAGCCGGCGCCGGCGGTGGCCGCTTGAAATTGAAGCGAACCGTTCAGGCCGCCTGGGAAGAGAACGGTTGAACCGCCTGCAGCCACGCTGAAAGTGATGCTGGTGGCCGGAGTCGGGGTGGGCACGGGAGAGCCAGCCGAGGTCGAGCTGCCGCTACAGGCCGCCAATGCGGCCGCTAAACCGATGCTAAGGAGAACTGCGTAGAACGCGCGACCAATGCGGAACTGCATGAACCTGTAAACTCGCTTTCTGTGCTGGCATCCTGAGGTACCCCGCTGTCATGCTGAGGGACCTCGAAGCATGACCGACGGTGGTTGGCTTCACAGGGGCGTGCCCCCTACTGCTCAACGCAGCAGAACACGCGGGCGTGCCGACTAATGTCGACTGCCTCTATATGCGATTTGGCGCTATACAACCGAAGTGGCCAGCCCCCACAATTGGCGTTGGCCTTATACAGCCCACCCTTGCTGCGTATCCAAGAGGAGCTACATGCGACTAACTTTTCGCGTCGCAGCGTCATTATTGACGCTGGCAGTGACGCTTACTGCTTGCGGAGGTGGCGGCCAGAACGCCCTTCCGACTACCCTGGGCGGAAACGGCGGCCCGCAAAATCTGGCCCCCAAAATCCAGAACGTTATCGCCGCCGTGCCGCGCACGAGCGGTATTTTCGCAACCCACGACCTTGGCCACCGCGGAGCGGCCGATGCGGTCAAAGTTACGGTGACCCTCAAATACAACAATCAGGCGGAGCTGGACGCGCTGGTGCGCGATCAGAGCGATCCGCTCTCACCCCAGTTCCACCGCTACTTGACGACGGCCGAATTCAATTCGCGTTTTGCGCCTACTCAGGCGCAGCAGGCCGCGGTCGAAGCGCAACTTCGCCCGCAGGGTTTTACGATCACGCACGAATACGCGAACCGCACGCTTGTCGAAGCGACCGCACCAAACGCCGCGGTCGAAAGAACGTTCAGCACGCAGATCGACACGGTTTCTGAAGGTAAGTTCGGCCAGCGCTTCATGAACGTAAAGCCGGCTACACTGCCCAAGGGGCTGGGCGACTTTGTTAAAGATGTTACCTTGAACAACTTGGTCATCATGCACCCGCTTTCGTCCGATAGCAGTGGTCGCACGGCGGTACCGAGTTCGATTCATCCGGTTGGCTCCGCGAGCGCGACAAACGTGCAGCCGATGGCCGGCGCGAACATTATCGGCAACCCCGGCTTTGAGACCGGTGCAATCAACGGCGGCTGGCAGCAGTGCGGCAACATCTCTGCAGTCATCACGACCGCACATCCGCATACCGGCGCGTACGACGAGCGCAGCGGTAATGTTTCGGGCGAACCCAACGGCGATATGGGTGTTTGCCAATTGGTTACGATTCCGGCCAGCGGCCAGCTCAGTTTCTACGTCTATCAATCTTCGAATGAAGTCAATACGACGTATGCTTGGCAGGAGGCCGACCTGCTCAATACCTCAGGCACGATCATCGCCAACTTCTATCGCAGCGTCAGCAACACGGGCTGGACGCTCAAGAAGGCGAATCTCAGCGCATATGCCGGCGGCCAGTACTACTTGTACTTCGGCGTGCATGGCGACGGATATACGGGTCTGAACACGCGCCAATACCTTGACGACGTGAGTCTGACCAGCGGGGCCGCAACGCCGACGCCGGGGCCAACGGCCACGCCCGCGCCAACTCCGACTCCCGCGCCGACTCCGACTCCGGCGCCGACCGCAACTCCGGTGCCCACACCCACCCCGGTGCCAACTCCGACCCCCGGTTCCGGATGCACGGGCTCGCCCTCACTCAATGGGCCGTTCAGTAGCTCCAACGGCTGGCTGGCAACGGGCGTGGCTAAAGCGTTTGACTTCCCGACGCAACACGGTTGCAACGGCGCGGGCCAAACCGTTGCAGTCGAAATCGATACACCGATCAATGCAAATGACGTATCGACTTATCTGAGCGCCGCAGGCGTCGCGCAAACCGGCTCGATCACCAACATTGCGGTGTCCGGTGGGGGAAATGCCGCGAGCAGCGACTACGTGGAAACAGCACTCGATGTCGAGACGATTTCGGGGCTGGCTCCGGGCGCGAACATCCGCGTGTATAACTTCCCCGACCTTAGTTCGCAACACATTGAAGCGGGATACAACCAAGCCGTTTCCGACGGCATCGCGACGGTCGTGAACTCATCGTTCGGCGGTTGCGAAACCGGCGACACGGCGTTTACGACCACGACCAACTCGATCGCACAGCAGGCAGCCGCCAAAGGCATGACCTTTGCGGCTTCGAGCGGCGATTCGGGCAGCAGCGAGTGCAGCGGTTCGCTGGGCGTCAGTGCACCGTCGTCCGACCCATACTTCGTATCGGTTGGCGCGGTGAACTTTACGGAGAACAGCTCCGGCGTTCTGACGAGCATCACGGCGGCCAACGATACATCCAACGGGTTCAAATCCGGCGGCGGCGTTTCGACGGTCTTCGCTCTACCGAGCTACCAATCGGGAATCTCCGGAGTGAACTCATCGGGACGCAACAACCCGGACGTTTCCTTCCCCGGCATCGGCGTTGCGGTCTATGCCGCGTCGCAGGGCGGTTGGCTGAAGGTTGACGGAACGTCATGGTCGTCGCCGGAGTTCACGGCGTACATGTCGGAAGTCAACGAGCTTCACAGCACGCACTTTGGATTCGTGAATCCAACGCTCTACAGCGTGTTCAAGAGCACCGGATACGCCGACTACACCGACGTCACGTCGGGTACCAACGGCGCATATAACGCGGTAACCGGATACGATCTGGTCACCGGGATCGGTGCCCCGAAGGGCTGGGCTTTAGCGCAAGCGCTGTAAGGTTCGAGCAAGCTCGGAAAGAAAGAAAGGCCCTCGCGTTATCGCGGGGGCCTTCTCTCTTTTGCGGCTAATCGAGGGATCATGGGAGTTAATTCAGCGTGATGCGAGCAAAATTGTCATTGATAATGTGGCTGGCTTTCGCGTTTCCGCGAATCTGCCGTCAAGCGCCAGGGTGCCTGCGGATTCGTGTTGCTGCGTGGTTCTAGAGCGGGAGGTGCGCTTCGTTTATGGGCCTATACAGGCATGCCCCTCCGTACGCGGGGAAGCCGCCGTTCATTCATCTCGGTTCAGAGCAGCTGATTTGGCCGGCTTCTTTGCGCGCACCCTCAATATGTCGCGACCGGTGCCGAGCTATGCCTACGATCCTAAGCATGGCATCGCATTTAAGGCCACTGGACAAGACTCGGGGGTGGAGCGCACGTTGCGTTTCGCGGCAGCCCCTCCAATACACGTTCAAACCGCCGATTGGAGCGAAATGCACACAACATCGGGAGCCAGACTCGGAATGAGCGCTGCCGCGCTGGTAAGGATGTTCGGAAAACCGTTCGTCGTTAGGGGGTGCGGCCTGGAACGCTATACCTACGCTACGGGACAACTTACCAATGAAGATGCCCTGGAATTCACAATCTATCGTGGTCGCGTTGTTGAGATCTTCCAAGCATCAGATGGGTGACGGGCGTACGAGCAGCAATTCTATGGGAGAGTACGGATCTGGTGGTCCGCACGGTCTTCAAAACCGCTGAGGCCGTCGCAAGGCGGCTGGTAGGTTCGATTCCTACACTTTCCCGCCAATCTCGTTTTTTCGCCGCAAACACGCGCTATTTTCGGCTTATCATGCCGATTTGCACACTAACGGCCCACTAGCCATCACCAAGGCAATGGGCCACCCCTGGAGCCGTGTACCTTAGCATGCGGTATAGGCTACAATAATAGTACGGTCAGAAAGACTGCGAAAGCTGAAAAAATATGAAAATACTACTGAAAATCCTGACGACATTTTTAATGCTGCTACCCATCCCAGCGCAGGCGTCGTCCCCAATTCAAATCATTTCCTGCAACTTTGACGCCGGAGACAAACGCCAATCTGATTATAATATGACCGTTGGCGTAACTTTTGAAAACGTAGGTTCTCAGGTCGTTACAGCGGTAAAATTCGACTTCATATTGTTAGACTCATTCGGTAGCACACTTAGCACGCAGCACGGAGTCATCGCAGGAACTTTCTCACCCGGCGTAGTCATTAAGCCGCGCTATCTTATTGACGGTTCCCTTTGGTTGCATAACCAACTCGTAACCTCTCCCGGCTGGTACATTCGTAACACGTTCGGACGCGACTTTGATTCGCTCCGCTGCGAGCCGAGTCAAGTTCGATTTGCAGATGGTACGGTGCAATGAGCCGTACCATAGGAAAACCGGAGGCCGGGATTTCGGTCCCAAGGCGATGGGCTTCCAAAAGCGGACGAGGGATAAAAGTCTAACGCAGCGTGTTTTAAGAAGGCCACGCGTGTCATCCGCTGTCGGAAGCCGTGCGCGCCTCGCGCAGCATGGAGCCCATGTACGCGTCCAGCTTCGTTGCCTTAACCTTCTTCCAATCTTCCATCAGATGCACGTAAATCGCGCTTGTTACGTTAATGTTGCTGTGTCCGAGGGATTCGCTGATATCTTTCAATGGGACGCCCGCGTCGTACGCGTAGCTGCCGTAGACTTTTCGGAGATCATGGAACTTAACGCGCGGAAGGTTCCTGCGTCGAATGAACCGCGTGAATTTGCGGGACAGCTCATTCGGATCCCACTGCCTGCCATCGAAACGGTCGAAGACAAATCCGTCCCCGCCTCTTTTTCCGAGTCCTAAAGCGAGATGCCGTTCCGCCTGCTGAGCTCGGTGACGAATCAGGTATGGTGTCACCTCTGGCTGCATCTGATCTGACCGCGTAGACTTCCGAGTCTTCGTCGCCTTTATTACTACTTTACCGTCGACATTTGCGGCGGCTCGCTGGACGGACAGTTTTCCTGAGCTAAGGTCGATGTCACTCCACCTTAGCCCGCAAACCTCGCCTCGCCGCAGACCTGTGGCGATGGTGAATGGGACGATTGACTCAAGTTCGGTTCCCCGCGCAGCAACGATAATGCGATGTGTATCTTGTAGACTTAATACGCGTGGTTCTACGTAAATAGCCAGCGGTGCGTCAACCTTGTTTGCGATGTTAGCGCCGGGATAAGATGG
>QHBJ01000039.1 GCA_003243975.1 Candidatus Meridianibacter frigidus
ACACAATTCCGGACACAGTCCTCTTTCTTTGCTATGTCGAATAACGGATCGTTCTAGCTACATCCCGAGGTAGCCCCGCAACTGTCGCATTTTAAGCATGTGCCGTTCCGTATCAATGTGAATTGGCCGCAGTCCATGCACGCATCGCCGCAATAACCCTTGGCGGTAGCGACGCGTTGGCTTTCGGCCCGCGCCATCGCTGCCGGGCCCGTCTGCCTCGTACCTCCGCCGACGGTCACCGGGGTGTTCGGCGTGTGCGCATCGCCTGGATGGGGCGCGAGCGAGGGCGGTTCCACCGGGACCCCGGGGTGCAAATGGATGCTGGCCGGATGCAGCTTCTGCTGCACAACCTCCGCCTTGGGATCGACCACATGCGTTTCGATCTCTTCCTCGGCGATGTACTCCGGCTCGACTCCCATCGCGTCCATATCCATGCTCGGTTGCACCTGGGCGAGTTCATAGCGGCCCAGGTAGCTCACGGCAAGCTCCCGGAAAATGTAGTCAAGAATCGACGTGGCCATCTTGATGTTCTCGTGTCCTACGACGGGCCCGTTCGGCTCAAAGCGCGTGAAGGTGAAGGCCTCGACGTACTCCTCCAGCGGCACGCCATGCTGTAATCCCAGGGAGACCGCAATTGCGAAATTGTTCATGAGCGAACGGAACGCTGCGCCTTCTTTGTGCATGTCGATGAAGATCTCGCCCAAGGTGCCGTCTTCGTAGTCGCCCGTGCGCAGATATACTTTGTGGCCGCCGATAACGGCCTTCTGTGTGTAGCCGCTGCGACGATGGGGCATGCGGCGGCGCTTTGCGATGTAGCGATAGACCACGCGCTCGGCAATTTGTACGGCCGTTTGGTAGGGAGTCGTGGGCAGCAACCCCTCAGACTCGGAGCCCACGTCGTAACTGCCCGCCAGCGGTTGCGAGAGTTTCGATCCGTCGCGGTAGAGCGCGACGGCTTTAATCATTCGCTCCCAGCTATAGCGGTAGGCCTCCTTCACGTCGGCAATCGTTGCGGTTTGCGGAAGGTTGATCGTTTTGCTAATGGCTCCCGATATAAAGGGTTGCGCGGCTGCCATCATGTCGACGTGGGCTAGAGGGCGGATGAAGCGCGAGCCATGTTTGCCGCACGGCGTAGCACAATCGAAGACAAAGAGGTGCTCGTCTTTAAGATGAGGTGCTCCTTCAAGGGTCATCCGCCCGCAAACGACATCCGATGCCTCATCGATTTGTTGGGATGTAAAGCCGAGCGCATCTTTGAGTATCGAGAAGTTCCAATCCGCTAACTGCGCATCCGACATCCCCAGTTTTGCTTTGCAGAAATCTGCCCCAAGCACGAACTGGTTGAAGACGAAGGGCAACTCGAAGGCCGCCAACAGCGCGGTTTCGATCTTGGCTAGCGCTTCATCATCGAAGCCCTTGTTCTTTAAGGTCGCGCGATTGATGTGCGGCGCGCCGTCTAACGTGCCCGTCCCCTTGGCAAATATTTCTATGTCATCAATTTGCTCTTGAGAATAACCAAGCTTCCGCAATGCGGTTTCAACCGACTGGTTGACGATCTTGAAGTAGCCGCCGCCCGCAAGCTTCTTGAATTTAACCAGCGCGAAGTCGGGCTCGATACCGGTTGTGTCACAATCCATGACCAAAGCAATGGTCCCCGTAGGAGCGAGTACGGTCGCTTGCGCATTTCTAAAACCGGCAGCCTCGCCAAGCGAGAGTGCTTCGTCCCACATCTTGCGTGCCAACGCCCAAGTGGATTGGGTAAAAAGGGTTGGTGCATGAGTCACCGGCGTGACGGTTAGGTTTTCATAACTTGGTTTCGGGTCGTCGTAGGCAGCCCGGCGATGATTGCGAATGACGCGCAGCATTGCGTCACGATTGGCTGTAAAGCGTTCGAATGAACCAAGCTCTTGCGCCATCTCAGCCGATGCTCTGTAGGCAGCCCCCGTTAGCAGCGACGTAATGGCTGCGCACCAACCAAAGCCTTCTTCGGAATCGTACGGCAAGCCCAGGCGCATGAGTAGCGAGCCAAGGTTGGCATATCCAAGTCCGAGCGTGCGATACTTATGATTTTTTTCCGCGATCTCTCTTGAGGGCATCTGACCCATTGTTACCGAGATCTCGAGTGTTACCGTCCAAATGCGGGCAGCGTTCGCTAACGCTCTAGCGTCAAATTCGCCATCGCCGTCAAGGAATTTGACCAAATTCACGCTCGAGAGATTGCATGCCGTGTCATCTATAAAACAGTATTCCGAGCACGGGTTCGTAGCATTGATGCGGTCGTCACTGGCGCACGTATGCCACTCTTGGAAGGTGTTATCAAATTGCAGGCCGGGATCTGCGGATTGCCATGCGGCAAGGCCGATCTTCTCCCACAGTTCCCTAGCTTTAATCGATTTCACCGTCTTGCCGGTGGTGCGCGCGGTGAGCTCCCAGTCGGAGTCCTTATCTAATGCTGCAAAAAACGAATTAGGCAGGCGTACGGAATTATTGGAGTTTTGCCCTGAAACAGTTCCATAGGCATCCGAATCCCAGCCTGTATCGTACTGCTCGATCGCTAGACTCTTGTAACCCTGGCGCGCGTATTCAATTGCATTTTGCACCGACCCTGACGGAATGCCGGTGCCGAGCGCCTCGCGGATGGCGGCCTTAAGGGAGGGATTCATGGACGGGTCAAAGCGCGCGGACTCCGGTATCGCTTGGTCATGAGCGGCCTCAATGACGCGATTGAGATGTTTTTCGTTTAGCATCGAACCAGCCACAAGGTCCGCGACCTTTTGTTCTTCGGTAACCTTCCACGTTACGAATTGTTCGATGTCCGGATGGTCGGCGTCCAGGACCACCATTTTTGCCGCGCGACGAGTGGTTCCACCAGATTTTATAGCGCCCGCTGCGCGATCAAAGACACGCAAGAATGACATGAGGCCGGACGAAGTTCCGCCGCCTGCAAGTTTTTCGCCGGCGGAGCGAATCTTCGAAAAGTTTGCACCGGAGCCAGAGCCACCTTTAAAGATGCGCGCTTCCCGGATGAGGCCATCGAAGATGCCGCCTTCGTTGACAAGGTCATCTTTAATGGAAAGGATGTAGCAAGCCGAAACCTGTGGGTGCTCGTAGGTATTGAGCGAGCGGGTAACCGTGTAATCTTTTGGATCGACAAAGTAGTGGCCTTGAGCGGGCCCTGCGATACCGTACGCCCAGTGCAAACCCGTGTTGAACCACTGGGGGCTGTTGGGCGCACCAATCTGACGCGCGAGCATGGCACACATCTCATCGTAGTAGATCTGCGCGTCGTTCTCAGAATCGAAGTAGCCGTGTTTGAAACCCCAGTACGTCCAACATCCGGCCAGGCGGTTGAAGACTTGGCGCGCATCGCGTTCCGCCCCAAATGTAGCGCCATCAGCGGGCTCCGATCGCCAAAGCCATCCTGGCAGGCCTTCTTCGCGAACGCGCTGCAACTCGGCGGGAACCCCGGCCTTGCGGCAGTACTTCTGCGCCAGCACGTCGGTAGCGACTTGCGACCAGCCCGCGGGTACCATAACCTCCTTGGCCTCGAATACCAAACGCCCATCGGGATTGACGATGCGCGAATCGCGGGGCTCGAACTTCAAGCCGGCATAGGGCTCGCTGGGTAAGGAATACGTGCGGTGGAATTTCATGGGGGCTCCTTTTCCACGCGGGCAGGAACAGCAAATCTTCAGAAACGCGGCCCGAACACCTGTTCGATACTGCAGCGGGGCCGAAGGCTAGTACCAAATATTGTACACCGCGGACCCTCGACATACAATATCTTGGGCCTCGCCCCCTTGTGCCTAACCTGAGCAGAAGCGCAAGTTCTTGCGAATAGCCGTCTAATTTTTGTGGAGGAAGCCTCGCACCCAGCTGACGGAGTGTGGATAGCTTCGGGGATAACGGGGAGAACTCGGCACTCCAGGACTGCATGCGCGCACGGCGCAAGGGATTCACATGTTTGGTCCGGACCGGTTTGCCCCACGCCTGTGCAGCGTGTCGCTCGAAGACCTGCGGGCGCGCGGCATTTTGGGCTTGATTATCGATTTGGACAACACGATGGTGGCCTATCGTCAGTCAGAAGTGCTTCAAGATCACATAGCCTGGGTTCGCGATGCGCACGACCGCGGTTTCAAAATGGTCATGCTTTCCAATAACTTCAGCGAGCGCGTGAACGCCGTCGCCGGACAACTCGGTGTTGCGTGCGTTCCGAACGCGCTTAAACCGTTGCCTACCGGCTTTATTCGCGCACGAACGCTGCTGGGTTTGCCTAGCAACCGCATCGCCGTCGTGGGCGACCAGCTCTTTACCGACGTGCTCGGAGCCAAGCTTTTGGGATTCTACACAATTCTCACCGAGCCGATCGAACCCCACGACTTTGCTTTGACGCGCCTCTTTCGCTTTTTCGAACGTCTGTTGCTGCGCAAGCGCGGCGCGTTGTGAAGCTGGCCCTCATCGGCGATCCCGTCGACCATAGCGGCAGTCCTGAACTGCAGCGCGGCTTTCTTGCAGAAGCGGGCATCGACGGCCACTACATACCGATCCGGGTAGCAAAAGGAGCGGGGAGCGAAGTCGCGCGGCGCCTGCGCGCGGACGGGTATACCGGCTGCAATGTGACCACACCGCTAAAGGAAGAACTCTTGGAAGTCTGCGACGAGCTCGACGAGGACGCGCGCATTGCGCAAGCCGTCAACACCCTGTACTTCGGCGACCGCGTTTACGGAGCGAACACCGATGGTGCTGGCGCGCGTTCGGCACTCGAAACAGTATTAGGGGAAGCGGTGGCTCTGCATCGTATCGGCATTTTAGGCACGGGCGCGACGGCGCGCGCGATGCTCGCACAGCTGCGTGAAACCGATGCATATACATTTCTTTGGGGTCGGGAACCCGAGAAGGTTATCGCGCTCTGCGAGCGGTTCGAATGTCAAATTTGGCCGCAAAATCCGCCCGAGATTGTACTCTCTGCACTCCCGCCGGCCGTCGACTTGCCTGTAGGTTTGCGCGATGATATTCGCCGCGCCGACTTGGTAATGGACAGCAATTACGGCGCTCGTTCGACCCTGGGTTCGTACCTGGAACGGGACGTAGTGAAGGGCGAACTCATGCTCGAGGCGCAGGCGCGCGCGTCATTCGATTTCTGGCTCGCGCACGTCGAGCAAGTGATCTAGCGCGCCTTCACGGCGAAACCAATGACTCCCACGACCTGGCGCCATGCAGTTGGGAAAACGCCTGGTCCGCTGGATGCTCCAGTATGCATTCCGAGATTGTGGATTCTTTCCCATCGGGCAGAACAGCGAGAGCCCGAATGTCAATATCATGACCACGCGATAAGTGCAGCTGGAGCGGCTTGCGGTAAACTGCCGAAGCGCGGCCAGGTACAGTGCCGTCAGTTGTGTAGCGAATCGATGCGTTCGGCGCCGCGACCTGGAGCGTGGTCAAAACCACCGGATCGGCGGAGTACGCGCGAACGGATTGAACGCGGGCCGCGATCGCAGTAAACAGGATGGGTCGCGCACCGCGAACTTCGAAGAGCGGTGCGGGCACGCGAAACGGATACGCGCGGGCTTGCAGCCACGCCAACTGCTGCGGAAGGCGGCGCAAGAACGATTTCCAGTTTTTCTTTTCCGGCAAGGTCCACGTGATTTCGGCGAGCGCGAGTTCACGCGGAAGGAGCATGTAGAAAAGATGGCCGGCGGTTGGGACGTGCTCCGTCCACAGGTTGGCCTGCAGGCCCAAGATGTGCGTGCGTTGGGACACGGGCAAGCCTTCGAGCGCCGGTTCGTACGCATACACTTGTTCGAGACTCGATAGGTGGCTGCTGGCAGGTGGTTCCTGATTCTTATCGCCCTGATAGGCATCGAAGTAGAGCGGACCATCGGGCGTCAAGACAACGTTGTGTCCATCGCGCGCCGCGCGCAACCCCGGCGCTTCGCCGTGCCATGACATGATGACGGTATCGCCTGGAGGATCCGTTCGTAGTAGATCGTCCCAAGCAACCGGCAGCCGCCCACTCTTCTTGAGAAATACCTGGACGTGTCTAGCAAAGTATGCTTGCACGTTTGCGTCTGGAACTTCGTCGCCCCCGGTATGTATGTAAGGGCCGGGTAAGACCTGCATCACGAAACGCAGTACTGTGTCCACAAACGCCGCGGCGCGATGGTTCGCGCATAGGATTCCGGGACGGCCGCAACCCAGTTCGGGGTAGGCGGCGATGGCGGCGCTGGAGTGCCCGGGCAGATCGATCTCAGGGACGACCGTAACAAACCGCGCAGCCGCGTAGCGAACGACCTCGCGCACCTGTGCCGGCGAGTAGGAACTGCCTGCCAACGTCAACCTCGGATACGACGGAACTTGCAGACGCCAGGCGCGGTCGTCCGTGAGATGCCAGTGGAAGACGTTTAACTTATAGTGCGCGGCGACGTCGATGTACCGCTCGACCGTATGAGTGTCGAAAAAATGCCGGCTGACATCAAGGTGTATGCCGCGCCACGAATGGGCAGGCCAGTCGCGGACCGCCCCGATTTGGCTGCGCAACGCGCCGTGAGTGATCTGCGCGAGGGTCTGGACGCCGTAGAAGAATCCGGGACCGCTGTTGGCCGCGATTGCGATGCCGTCGCGCGCGACGCGAAGACGGTACCCCTCCCTCCCAAGCCGCGGGTCGTGTGCGTCTTTGAAAACGACTGCCGCAACTAGGTTGGCGTCGGAAGGTTTTATCAAAATTCCGTGTGGCTTGACGTATCGTGCGAGCGCGGCGACGGCGGGGCTCGTTCCCGCCGCAGTGCTGTGCACGGTCGCAATGCGCGGCCATTCGTAGCTTTGGTTATTGAATTTCGCGCTCTGCGGTTCCGGCACGATCGAGACGATAGCAGTTTGCGGAGCGGCTTCGCGTGGCTTTGCTTCACACGCGGCAAGCGCAGCGCCGAAAGCCACAAAACTCAAGAACATCGGAGAGGGGGAGATTCGAACTCCCGAGAGGCTTATCACCCCTGCTCGCTTTCCAAGCGAGTGCATTCGACCACTCTGCCACCTCTCCAGCGCCGTTCGCTTAGCCGTACTCGGCATGAAAGCCTACGCTATGAGCGAATCGGCGAGCATGCGGGTTGTTGTCGCTGAACCGTTTGCCGAAGACGGCCTTGAAGTCTTACGTTCGGCGGGAATCGACGTGATTTCGTGCGTTGGCGCGCAACGCCCCCGGTTGCTGGAAGCCGTCCGCGACGCCCAGGGGTTGATCGTACGCTCCGAAACCCGAGTGGACCGCGAACTCTTAAGCGGCTCGCGAGACTTACGAGTCGTGGGACGCGCGGGAGTTGGTGTAGATACAATCGACGTCGACGCTGCAACGCGCGCAGGCATCGTGGTGGTCAATACCCCGTCGGCCAATACCATCGCGGCGACCGAGCAAACCTTTGCGCTGTTGTTGTCGCTCTTGCGCCACGTACCGATGGCTGCGACTTCCGTCAAAGCGGGAAGATGGGAACGTGCCGGCTTTGTTGGAGGAGAACTGCACGGCAAGACGCTTGGCATTCTCGGGCTCGGCCGCATCGGCAGCGCGGTCGCAACCCGCGCTCAAGCGTTCGGCATGCGCACGATCGCGTTCGATCCGTACATCGCCGCCGAACCCGCGGAAGGCGCCGGGATAGAGATCCTTGGACTCGACGATGTGTTGGCAAGCGCGGACGTCGTAAGCTTGCACGTGCCGCTCAACGACCAAACGATCGGCCTTCTAGGTGCTCGCGAACTTGGTCTCATGAAACAGGGCGCGATCCTCGTGAACTGCGCTCGCGGGGGCCTCGTCGATGAAGCCGCATTGCTAAGTGCGCTTGACTCGGGCCACCTATCGGCCGCCGCGATCGATGTCGTGGCGCAAGAGCCCCCTGAAGAAGGTTCGGCCGGCGAGCAATTGCACCAACACCCGAAGGTGCTGGCGACGCCACACTTGGGCGGTTCCACGCGCGAAGCCCTGGGGCGTATCGCCACCGAATTAGCGGCGGACATCGTTTCCGTGCTTGCCGGCAGGCCCGCGGGCGGCGCAGTCAACGCACCGACCGCTCGCGGCGCCGATGCGGCAAAATTGCGCCCGTATATCGATCTCGCCTACCGCATCGGTCTGATGCTTCCGCAATTGGGAGATAGCACGCACCTCGGTCGGCCGGCGATGAGCATGTGCGGCGACATCGCTCAACTCGAAAGCGCCCCCTTGGTGAGCGCCTTTCTCTCGGGCATCCTGCAACGCACAACCGCTCGGCGCGTGTCCATTGTCAACGCTGGTGAAATCGCGAAAGAGCGCGGAATCGAGGTAGCGGTCCGGTTCGCACCCCCCGAAAGTCCGTGGCTTGGGTCGCTGCGTGTGCATGCCGGCCCTCACCACATCGTCGGGACCGCGCTGGATCGCGGCTCGCGCATCGTCGAGATCGATGGCTTTGAGATTGACGCAGACCCGCGCGGGACGTTGATTCTTACGCGACACCAGGACGTTCCGGGAATGATTGGCCGAGCCGGCACGCTGTTAGGAGATGCCCGAGTGAATATCTCAACCATGCAAGTCGCTCGCAATGCGCGCGGTGGGGAAGCGATGATGGTTCTTTCCGTCGACCGCATGCCCGATGCGTCGACGTTGCGCGCTCTGCAGGGGATGCCGTTCATGAACAGTGCCTGCACGATCAACTTGTAGTGGCGTACGTGTATGTCGCGCGGCATGGCGAGACGACGTGGAACGCACAGGGCCGTTACCAAGGGCGCCAAGAGTCGCAGCTCTCGGAGTTGGGGGTGCGGCAAGCATATGCGCTGGCTCAAGCTCTCGTCGGCCGAGGCGTGAAGCGCATTATTTCCAGTCCGCTCATGCGGTGCGCTGCAACGGCAGCGCCGTGCGCGCAACGCCTTGGAATTCCGATCGAGTTGGACGAGCGGCTTATCGAAATCGCCCACGGCACCTGGGAGGGGCGTTACCGTGATGAAATCGAGCGCGACGATGCGGCGCGTTACCGGAGCTGGCGCGAAGATCCGGCGTTGCTCACCTTCGACGGGGGTGAAAGTGTGGTGAATGTCTTGAAGCGCTGGCGCAGCTTCGCGGCCGACTTCTTGGCCACCGAGGATGCGCTGATTATGACGCACGACGTGGTGGTGCGCATGGCGCTCATCCAGTCGGCCGGCGGCGAGTTGCAAACTTTTTGGCAGCGCCGGGTTGCAAACTGCGCGTTCGCCGTTTTCGACGTTCGAGGGCACCGATGGCTTCTGGAACAAGAATGCGTTTCGCAGCACATGAGCGGGATTGCGGCCGACGCAAGCCGGCAGGCCCTTTGAATTTTGGGGCATACTAGGCGATAAGCGCCTCTTGCCGCAGGGAGTTCAAGCGTGTCCGATACATCCACCCCATTTCTCTCCGACGTAACCGAGTTGCGCCGCCGCGCGCGCGAGCATATGGAGAAGGGCCCGATCACGCCCAGCTACAAGGGCGATATCGCGCGCACGGTCGACATTCTCAATGCAGCGCTCGCAACCGAGATCGTATGCGTCTTACGCTACAAGCGGCATTACTATATGGCCAAGGGAATTAACAAGGATGCCGTCGCGGCCGAATTCTTGACGCACGCAAACGAGGAGCAGGGCCACGCCGACCGCATTGCCGAGAGAATCTCGCAGCTGGGCGGCGCTCCGAACCTGAATCCGGAGGGTTTGCTGGCGCGCAGCCATTCGCAGTATGTCGAAGGCGATAGCCTGCTGGACATGATCAAAGAGAACTTGGTGGCCGAGCGTATTGCCATCGAGTCCTACACGGAAATTATTCGCTACTTCGGATCAAACGATCCAACCACGCGCCGCCTGATGGAAGAGATTCTTGCGGTGGAAGAAGAGCACGCCAACGATATGGCAGACCTGCTCGAATCAGAGGCCCATTAGCGCGCGCTATTCGCCTTGTGCAAGCGAGAACCCCGGGGCTCCATCGAACGTGTATAGGAGTTCCGTTTTTATGAAATCGAGTCCACGGTCGGCCAGATTCGCGAGCAACTTCGCAACGTCGTGATGGCTGATGCTGTGTGGCCCGTCGGCCATGTAGCGGCAGGTCCAGTGATCGCTCAAGAACGTTTCGGGCGATCCGGCGGGCCAGACTTTCGTGCCGCGGTTACTCATCATTTGCAAAACCATCCCGTCGGCCTCGCAGGGCTCGAGCACCGCAACGAAATCGTCAGCCGCTCCGCCGGTCCAGTCAAAAAAAACGTCGACGCCGACCAATCGTTTCGCCTGCATCGGTTTGAACGGGCGCGGATGCAAATCCATCGGAGCACCGGCCGTGTACGTGACCGGCTTCAAGGTGGACGGGCGCGCGCCCAAACGTTCGATGACTGCGTCGGCAAACTCTCGGGTACCGACTTTTTCCCTGCTCGTGCCTTCCTTGAAGATGTCGTAGGTGTGGATGCCGTCTTCCATCGTCTTCAGCCACGCGTTGTGCACTTTTTCGGCGGCGTCGCTCTGCTGAATGTGGTTCAGCATCATCACGGCCCCCAGGAGCAGCGCCGAGGGGTTCGCCAAATTTTGACCGGCACGGCGGGGCGCCGATCCGTGAATTGCCTCAAACATCGAGCAGTGATCGCCGACGTTCGCCGAGCCGGCCAGCCCCACGGATCCGGTAAGCTGCGCGGCAACGTCGGAGAGCACGTCTCCGTAGAGATTAGGCATGACGAGGACGTCGAACGCTTCGGGTGTATCGGCCATCTTGGCCGCGCCGATATCGACGATCCAATGCTCGTTCTCTATTCCCGGATACTCTTGCGCGATTTCGTCAAAAACGCGGTGGAACAGACCGTCGGTCATTTTGAGAATATTGTCTTTGGTAAAGCAGGTAACTTTTTTCCGGTCGTTGGCTTTGGCGTATTCGAAGGCGTAGCGAATGACTTTCTCGGACCCCGGACGTGAAATCAGCTTGAGCGCCTGCGCGACTTGCTGCGTTTGGCGGTGCTCGATGCCGCCGTATACGT
The DNA here is from genome assembly GCA_003243975.1 of Candidatus Meridianibacter frigidus. Lineage (GTDB taxonomy): Bacteria > Vulcanimicrobiota > Vulcanimicrobiia > Vulcanimicrobiales > Vulcanimicrobiaceae > Meridianibacter > Meridianibacter frigidus. The sequence goes on from QHBJ01000039.1 coordinate 10,977, forward strand.
CTTCCTCGTTCTCACGAACGATAACCAGGTCCATCTTCGGGTGCTTGGTTTTGACGTATGGATGAAGCGATGCGCACGGCCGAACGTTGGCGTACAAGCCCAGCGTTTTGCGCACGGTGACGTTAAGACTCTTGAAACCGCCGCCCTGCGGTGTGGTGATCGGCGCCTTGAGAAAGACGCGCGTGCGCCGCAGTGAGTCCCACGCGCTCGGCTCGATGCCGTTGGAGAGTCCGCGGTTGTAGACGCTCTCGCCAATTTCGATGGTTTCCTGCTCGATTTGAGCGCCCGCCGCGTTGATAATGCGCAGCGTTGCATCCATGATCTCGGGGCCGATTCCATCGCCATAGGCAACGGTGATGGGTGTCTTTTTGGCGGTCAGTGTGACGCTCACGAGTTCTCCTTCGTTGGCCTGGGGAAGTGTGACGCGTCGCGGCGCGGGTCCTGGCACGCGCGACGGGAATAAGGGGGCGTGGCAGAAGCGGCTGTTGCTTCGGTAACCCATACCGATCCGGTGCGCGCGCGCCGGAAGAAAAGCGAAAATCTTCCCGTGCTGGCCTTGGCCGCGCTAGGCGTCGTTTTCGGCGACATCGGTACCAGCCCGCTGTACGCGTTCAAGCTGTGTTTCACGGGGGAGTTCCCGGCTGCGCTCACGCCGGTCAACGTGCTGGGAATTCTTTCGTTGATTTTTTGGGCGCTCGTCAGCGTGGTTTGCGTCAAGTACGTAACCTTCATGTTGCGCGCCGACAACGACGGGCAGGGGGGAACGATTGCGCTGCTGGCGCTTCTATCGCCGCTTCGCAAAGGCGCAATGCCCTTGGGTCTGGGCGGCTTGGCGATGCTAGTGATTTTTGGTGAATCCATGCTCTACGGTGACGGCGCAATCACGCCGGCCATCTCCGTCATTTCGGCAATCGAGGGCTTGGATGTCTGGACCAAGGCCGCGCATCCATTTATCGTGCCGATCTCCGTTGCAATCCTCGTGGGTCTCTTTGCGATGCAGTCGCGCGGCACGGATCGAATCGGCAAGATATTCGGACCCGTCATGGTGTTGTGGTTTGGCGCAATCGGCATCTTCGGCGTTGCGGGAATTCTGCACGATCGCAGCGTGCTCTGGGCAGTAAACCCCGCCTACGCAGTGAATTTTTTCTTTCATAACGGACTGCGCAGTTTTCTGATCTTCGGGGCCGTGGTTCTGTGCGTCACCGGTGTTGAGGCGTTGTATGCGGATCTCGGGCATTTCGGACGGCGGCCAATCACGCTGGCTTGGTATCTGCTGGTGTTGCCCACGCTGCTCTTGAACTACTTCGGCCAAGGCGCACTGGTGCGAGCTAACCCGCACGCGCTCGAAGCACCATTCTTTGCGCTGGTACCGCATGCGCTGGTGGTGCCGATGGTGATTCTGGCGACGGCGGCCACGATCATCGCTTCGCAAGCTCTTATCTCCGGTGTCTTCTCGCTTACCCAGCAACTCATGCAGCTCGGGTATGCGCCGCGCTTTCGCATCATTCACACCTCGCGCCATCACGCCGGCCAGATCTACATCGGCGCCGTAAACGTGGCGCTCGCGGTCGTCTGCATCGCCCTGGTCCTCTCATTCCGTTCCTCAGAGGCGTTCGGTGGGGCATACGGGCTGGCTGTCACGATCACCATGCTCATCAGCAGCATCACGTTCTTCGAGCTACTGCGCAAGCGCTGGAAGTGGCCGGTTTGGGCTGCGGTCCCGCTGTTTGCTTTTTTCTTGTTGTGGGATGTGCCGTTTCTGGGCGGCAATTTGGTCAAAGTGCTTTCGGGAGGCTGGGTGCCGCTGGCGATGGCAGGTTCGCTCTACGTGATGTTCACCACATGGAACCGAGGGCGGCGCCGCATGCTCCAGCAGCTCTCGCAGCACACGCTCCCGGCTGAACAGTTTCAGGCCGAACTTAAAGACACCGCGCAAGTGGGCGGAACGGCCATTTTCATGAGTCCCGACCCGCGCGGCATTCCGTTCGCATCGCGGCACGAATGGCTCCGCGAGCATATCGTCTACGACACGATCATCCTGCTTACCGTAGTTAATGGCACCGGCGCCTTCGTCAGTCCGCGCCGTCGCATCACCCTGGAACAGATGGGGCCGCGGCTGGTGCGCGTGACCGCATCATACGGCTTCATGCAGCAGGCGCGCATGCACGACATCCTTCAGCGCCTGCGTGAGCATGCTCCGGAGTTGAATCTTTCAAAGCCGACCTACTACTTGGCCAGCCCGAAGATTACGGCCGATACTTCAAGCGAGGCCTTACCGCGCTGGCAGCGCGCGCTCTTTATCTGGATGTCGCGCAACGCGCGCCCGCTGACCGATTCGCTCGGGTTGCCGGCGAACCGCATTGTTGAATTCGGCGTCGAGGTTCCGGTCTAGATAGACCAGCGGTAGGCATTCCACGTTTCGGTGATTCCGTTGGGCGCATAACCCCGCAGGTCGGGGCTGAGGGCCGCGATCTGCTTGCGATAGAAGAGGAAGACCTCCGGGATTTGCTCCGCCATGATGGCCTGCGCTCGCGCGTACGCCTGCTTGCGGGTTGCGCGGTCGAAATGCGTCAGCGCGATGTTCTGTTGAGTATCGTAGCCACGATCGCAGAAACGAAATGCGTTATTCCCTTTCGGAGGGATATAATCGCACATAAATTGCGAAGAATCGTCGGGATCGGCCCCCGACACCCAGGCATAGATGTTGATGTCGAACTTGCCGCTTTGATAGATGCCGCCATTGGCCACGCTGGCGTAAAGCAGCGTGTAGTTGTACTGCTTGATCTGCGTTTCGATTCCGACCGCCTTGAGCTGCGATTGCACGATGACGCTGATGGCCGATGCGGCAGCACTCCCTTGTGCAATGGAGAACTGCAGCGAAAGGCGCTGGCCGTTCTTTTCGCGCACCCCGTCGGGTGCCAGTTTCCATCCGTCCCCGTCCAGTGTCTGCGCCGCTTTTTTCGGATCGTAGTCGTAACGGACGACCTTGGGATTGTACGCCCACATATAGGTGGGGAGGTCTTCGGTTGCAAGCGTGGCGGTGCCGAACTGCGTGTCGTCGGCAACACGTCGTTTGTCGATGGCGTACGCGAGCGCGCGGCGTACCTTCAAGTCGTTCATAAACGGCCGGCTCATGTTGATGCCGATCGCCTCGTACTGCGGACTGTTCGAAAGTACGATGGATATATCGGGGTGGTTGCGCAGGTCGCGGTATTGCGGCCCTCCGAGTTCCGGCACCAAGTCCACTTCATGCGAGCGCATTTGCGCGTCCTGCGTGTTAGAATCGGGAATGACTTTCCAGATCACGCGTTTCAGTTTAGGCTTTCCCAGAAAATAGTCCGGGTTGGTCACCATTTCTATGCGATCGCCGCGCACCCACTTGACGAATTTGAAGGGGCCGGTACCTACCGGCTGCGAGTTGAACGGAATCCGGTTGATGTTGGGATACTTTGAAAGAAGGTGCTTGGGGAGAACGCGGTACGGCGAATCGCTCTCGCTGAAAAGCGTTTCAATTGCCGGCGCGTACGGCCTTTTCATGTGGAAAACGACGGTGTACGCATCGGGCGTATCGACCGCCTGGACCACATCAAATCCTTTGCGCGATTGAACGTTGTTCGCGGGATTCATCACCGCTTGCCAGGAGAACTTTACATCGTCCGCCGTAAAACTAGCGCCGTCGTGCCACTTCACGTTCTTGCGTAGCTTGTACGTCAGCGTTAAGCCATCTTTACTGATCCCGCCGTTCTCCAGGGTCGGGACTTGGGCCGCTAGGACCGGAACATCGTTCCCCTTATCGTCGACCGTCACGAGCGGATCGAAAATCATGGTATCGACCATCACTTCACCGGTACTCGTGGAGAGGATCGGATTGAGCGAACTGGGTTCCAAGAAGAGCACCACGCGTGCGATGTTCGGCTGGCTCCAACCATGTCGTCCTCCGCTCTGCCCGGTTTGCACGCGCGTACATGCTGCTAGCAGCGCCGCAAGATACAAAATCGCAACGAGCCGAATCACCGGGCGCACCGGAACTTGGCATACATGTAGGGATAGTCTTCGTAAAACCAATTGCGGAAGCTCCGGCGAATGAACTCGGTAGCGGTAACCGGTGAAGCACCTTTCATCACGAAATGTTTCCCGTCGAAGAAATCGGCCGAGTACTGCGGGTACGATGCCATGGGGTCGAAGCCTGCGAACGGTTCGAAAGCAGTGGACGTCCACTCCCACCCGTTTCCAACGAGATCCTCGACGCCAAAAGCGCTCGCGCCGTCGGGATGCGCATCGACCGGCTCAGGATCGAAACGCCGGAACCCGAAGTTTCCGTGGCGCGGCTCCGGCTTATCCGCGCCCCACGGGAAGGCGCGTTCGGGGCCGTTCGGATCTCCGTAAGCCGCTCGGTGAAACTGGGCTTCACTCGGCAAGCGCCAACCTTTCCAATTGGCATACAACTGAGCTTGTTCATGGGTGACGTATACCGGCCACGACCGCGGGAGCGCGATGGTTTCGAAGGCGGTGCGCAAGAGCCACTGCCCATCTCGCTGCGCCCAAAAAAGTGGAACCGGGCCGCCGGCCTCGATGAACTCCAAATAATCGGCATTCGTCACCGGATACCGCTGCATTTCAAATTCGCCAACTTCAGCGCGAACTTCCGGAAATTCGTTATCCCAACCGAAGTCCAGTTCATCCGGGTTGGCGCCCAACGTGATGCGGCCGGCCGAAATTGCGACGAACGCGTTGCGGGGCGGCGCTCCATCTCGGTGGCCTTGGGATGGAGCGTTTTTCTGCGCATCGGGGAGTTGGTGAATCAGATACATCAGCGTTTCGTGATGCATTGGCTCGTGTTCCAGAATCGTGTAGGCGGCCTGCCCGCGACGCAAGGGCGGAACCTGCGGATCGATCAGGGTCGCGTCACGCAGTGCCGATTCTACGCGCCGGTCACATGCTCGCGCAAAATCTTGTATCTGTTGGCGTGACGGCCAATCCGCTCGCGCATACGACTTGGCCGCCTCAGCGTCGGCGGGATCAATGCCGCGCTCGAAAAGCCTTTCTAGTCCAGCATCGAGCGGGGCTTCCCCTAGCGCCCGCTCGTTGAGCGTGAGGAAGCTGAACGCGGGTATGTGCCCTTCGTAAAAGGCGAACGGGTGGCGCAGCGCAATCGGCTGCGCGTAGTACGACTCCGGATCGATGAAGTCAAAAATCATGGCCGACCGTGCACGATTACGAGTGTACCAATCAACCAGTGCCGCTCGTTCGAGTGAGATTGCAGACGCCGACATGCGGGCTAGAGCGTTCCGCGCTTCTCTTGTTCGCGCTCGATGGAAACGAAGAGCGCCTTGAAGTTGCCTTTCCCGAACGACAGACTGCCCTTGCGTTGTATGATCTCAAAGAAGAGCGTTGGGCGGTCTTGCAACGGCTTCGTGAAGATCTGCAGCATGTAGCCCAAATCGTCGCGGTCGACCAAAATGCGGCGATCGCGCAGTACAGCCACCGCTTCATCGATCTTCCCAACGCGGGCCTCAAGATCGTCGTAGTACGCATCGGGCGTATCCATGAACTCGACGCCGTTCGCTTTGAGGGCGTCGATGGTTTCGACGATGTTTTCGGTCGCGATGGCGACGTGCTGCACACCCGGGCCCCCATTGAAGTCCAGGTATTCCTCGATTTGCGATTTCTTCTTGCCAACCGCTGGTTCGTTGACGGGGAATTTTACTCGATGACGCTCGTCGGTCATGACTTTGGATTTTAGCGCCGTGTACTCGGTTGAGATGTCTTTGTCGTCAAAAGACACCAGCTGCGAGAATCCAAAAACGCGAGCGTAAAAATCGCCCCAGGAATCCATCTCGCCCCACCCGACGTTGCCGACGCAATGGTCCACGTGGCAAAGGTTCGGGTGCCTCGCGGAAGAGACACGCTTGCGCGCCTCCACAAAGCCGGGCAGAAACGCACCTCGATAATCGCGGAGCTCGATAAAGGAGTGGACGGTGTCGCCGTAGGTTGCGACCGTGGCTTTGATGATGTGCCCGGCATTATCGCGCAATTCCATCGGCGCGAGCAACGATTTTGCATCCGCAGCAACTGCCGCGGCGTGCGCTGCGCGCGCATCTTCGACGAGGATGGCAATGTCCTTGATCCCGTCGCCGTGTAGCCGCACGTGAGCCGAGATGTCATCGTCCGGTAGCAGACTGCTGGTAAGCACGAAACGCAGCTTGTTCTGCTCCAATACGTAGGACGCACGGTCGCGGACGCCGGTTTCCGGTCCGGCATAAGCCATCTGCTCGAAACCGAAAGCGGAGCAATAGTAGTGGGCGGCTTGTTTGGCGTTCCCAACAAAAAATTCGAGATACGCCCAGTCGATATCGGCGAGCGGATTGCGCTTGGCCGAGGTCATCGTGCTCATCGAAAAACACTTCCGCGGCCGCAGAGGCCGCCCTGTTGACCGGCCCGAAAGCGCAGCGCGATGAACGCCGCGCGTGCCCTCTTGAGTGGGCTGATCGATTACGCCGGGCTATTTCCGCCGGCTAAGCTCGATATGGAGCACGCGCTTGCCGAATATCAGACCTTGCGCGCGGGCCCGTGCGCCTGGATGGGCGGGCGCTTCATCGTTCCGGCTTCGCGGCTGGCTGAGTTCGATTCACATGTTGAGGCGAATTCGAATTTCCCGTTGAGCGTCATCCTGGACGCAGGGCACGACGCGCGCTCGTGGTTTGAGCAGGCTCGGCAGCGGATCGGTTTCGTAACATCGCGTCTTTCCGCATCGGGTGTAACGAGGGCTGAAGTTCTTGAGATTCCGATGCCGGCGCCGGCTGCAGCGCGCGAAACCTTCGATGCCCCGGTCGGGCAACTTTCGGCACTCATGCGGAACGCTGGACTTAGTGATATGCCGGTCTACGTCGAGCTTCCTCGAGTGGCACTGCGAGAGGAGCGCTTGCCGAATGCATTTGCCGCACTGGCGCGCTACGGGCTGCGGGCCAAGATTCGTTGCGGCGGGGCGTCGAATCTGACGCCCAGTACGGATGAACTGGCACAGTTCATTCTTCAAGCAGCACGGCATGCGGTCGCTTTTAAGGCCACGGCCGGATTGCACCATGCGCTTCCTTATGAAGAGGCCCCTGGTGAACCGAACGCGCACGGATTCCTGAATCTGCTGGCGGCGTCAGTTTTTGCGTGGGAGGCTGCGGCCGCCGAACTGGTGCCTTTGATTCTGCAAGAGCGCAGCTGGGGCGCTTTCGTCGTTACCGAGCGCGAACTGCAGTGGCGGGATCGCGCAGCCGCGCTGGCGCAGATCGAGAATGCGCGGCGGAACGGTTTCGTTTCGTACGGCAGCTGTAGCTTCCAAGAGCCCGTCGGCGACCTGCTGGCGTTGGGGCTGCTACCCACCGACGGTGCCCATGCTCTCCTGGGTTGAGGTTCCCCCGGGCTGCGATTTCCCGCTCGAGAATCTGCCGTACGGCGCATTCGAGCGGAACGGCCGAGTGCGCATCGGCGTGGCGATTGGCGACTTCGTATTCGATTTGGGAGCCGCCGCAGACGCGGGACTCTTCGATGGGTTTACGGAGCGTGAAATCGTCAGCGCTCCGAACCTAGATCGCTTGCTCGCGACATCGCGGCCAACCTGGCGAAGATTACGCGGGCGAATCGTCGAGCTGCTGTCGGCCTCGAGCCCCATAGCGGGGAACGGATCGCAGTATGTGGTCGCGCAACGCGACGTGCAGATGCGCATGCCTTTCACGGTTGGCGACTACGTCGATTTCTACTCGTCACTGGAACACGCCACCAACATGGGCAAAATTCTGCGGCCCGGCGGGGAGCCGCTCTTGCCGAATTGGCGGCATATCCCGATCGGGTACCATGGACGCTCCAGCACGGTCGTGATCGACGGAACTCCGGTGCGCCGTCCACGGGGCCAGCGAAAACCGCCGGACGCGACGTTGCCCGTGTTCGCGCCCACCGCGGCACTGGACATCGAACTCGAGGTAGGTTTCGTTACCGGCGGCCACACCGACTTTGGCATACCGTTGCCGATCGATCGCGTCGACGAGCACATTTTCGGATTCGTGTTGGTCAACGATTGGAGCGCGCGGGATATCCAGGCATGGGAGTACCAACCGCTGGGCCCATTTCTCGGAAAGTCGTTCGCGACGTCAATCTCCGCGTGGGTTGTGACCCTGGAGGCATTGGAACCGTACCGCGTGGCTGGAGCTGCGCAGGATCCGCAGCCGCTGCCGTACTTACGAGGGGAGCAGCCGTATAACTTCGATGTTCATCTGCAGGCGGAGTTACGGACCGCGCGGATGGATGCTCCCGAAATCATTGCGCGCACGAATTTTCGCGAGATGTACTGGAGCGCAGCCCAGCAACTGGCGCACGTCACCAGCAACGGTTCAAACATTCAACCCGGAGATTTGTACGCATCTGGAACGATCTCCGGACCGGCCGAGCGGAGCTATGGGAGTCTGATGGAATTGACGTGGCGTGGGCAGCGACCACTGAAGCTCCGATCCGGCGAAGCGCGAGGTTTTCTGGAGGATGGTGACGTTGTCACGTTGCGCGGATGGGCGAAAACCGAAGGCAAGCCGCGCATCGGCTTCGGAAGAGTGTGCGGAGAGATTCTTCCGGCCTAAGCGCCTTGTGAAACCCAGCTCTTGTAATACGTTTCGTCCTCCAGCTCGATTGCCGCCCGCGCGATTCCTAACGGGGCAAACGTGTCCACCATCACAGCGATTTCGTCGGTTGAGGTTTTTCCCAGGCTGCTTTCGACCGCACCGGGCTGAGGGCCGTGCGGAGCACCCGCCGCGTGGAGGGTAATCGAGCCCTCCTCGACTCCACGGCGGCTCATGAAGTCGCCGCTCACATAGTAGATCACTTCATCGCAATCGACGCTGGAATGATTGTACGGGATCGGTATGGCCAGCGGATGGTAGTCGAACATGCGCGGTACGAACGCGCAGAAAGCTGCGCCGGGTGCCTCGAATGTCGCATGCGCGGGCGGTGGCTGATGCAGTTTGCCGGTGATCGGCGCAAACTCGTCGACATTGAAGGCGTAGGGGTAGCAATAGCCATCCCAGCCGATGACATCGCACGGATGATTCTGTACGGTGTACACTGCGTTGCGGCCGTGGTTGGTTACGCGGACTTCGTACTCACCTTGCTCGGAAACCGGCGCATCCAAAACAGGAGCGCGGAAATCGCGCTCGTAGTAGGGTGCGTGCTCTTCGAGCTGACCGAATTCGTTCCGGTACTTTTTTGGAATGACGATCATCCCGGCGCTCTGATGGTAGAGCACACGGCTCGGCGAGGAGGGCAACATGCGGTATGTCGTGCCGCACGGAAGAATGATGTAGTCGTGCGGGCGGTAATCTACATTGCCAAAGGGCGTCTCGATCGTGCCGGTGCCGCGATGGACGAAGAGCATCTCATCGCCACCGACATTCCGGTAGAAATACGGCATGGGTGCAACCACGTCCGCAATACCGACGACCATATCTGAGTTCCCCAACAAGGGAACGCGCGCTTCGATCGCATCGCCGGTTTTCTTGCTGCGTCCCGTCTGAATGTGCCGGTTGCGCAGCGGCTCATTGGCGTCGAAGATTACCTCCGGGCGTTTCCACTGACGTACTTCGAGTGTCGCGGTCGGTGGCCGCAGGTGGTAGAGAAGGGAATAGGCGCTCTCAAAGCCCTTGGTAGAAAAGAGCTCTTCGGCGTACAGCCCACCATCCGGCCGTCGAAATTGGATGTGCCTCTTGGGCGGCAGTTCTCCACGCGATAAGTAGGAGGGCACCGCTTATTGCGATTCGCTCTGCTGCACCGCCCGTTCGGCAGCTTGAAAGCCCGTGCGGCTGTGCGTGCCGTCGCAAAACGGCTTGGTCGTCGATCCACCGCAACGGCACAGAGCAATGTTCGGCCGGTCCAGCACGTACTCGCTGCCGTCCGCATCGGTAAGGGTGATCGGTCCGGTGACGAGGTAGGGCCCGTTTTCGCGAGCCCTGATCGTGACTTTGGAACTGTCGTCCATATTTATTTCGCTTCCACATTCGGGCTGCCCGTTATGCCGAAGTTCTGGTAAAAGGCGTTCGGGTTCATGGGGCGCCCCAAGAAAGCTTGCACTTCCTGGTCGGGCTCCAAGGTGCGAGCGGGCTGCAGAATCTCACGACGGTAACGCATGCCGACGACCGGGTTCTCCAGTCCACCTTTTTGAAACGCCGTGAACATGTCTTGCGCGTACACCAGCGCCCACAGGTAGCTGTAGTATCCGGCATCGTAGCCGAAGAGGTGACCGAACGATGCCTGCGGATGCGTTCCTTCCACCATCGGCAAGGGCGTGGTCTCGCGCGCGACCTTTGCCCAGATAGCAGTGGTGTCCACGCGGGGGCCCATCGTGTGGTAGTCCATGTCGGTGGTAGCGTACTGAATTTGACGCGTGGTGAAGTACGCGTAGTTGACGTAACGGGCCGCTACGATCTTGGCAATCAGATCGTCGGCCAACGGTGCGCCGGTATTCACGTTGGAACTCACTTCCTTGAGGATTGAGGGTTGCCACATGAAGTTTTCGAGCATCTGCGAGGGCGCTTCCACGAAATCCTGACGGAAGCCGCCGCTAAGCGTTTCGTAGGGAGCGGTGGAGAGCAGCGCGGCTAGGTTATGGCCGAACTCATGGAAGAACGTTATGACCTCTTCATGCGAGAGCAATGAGGGGTTTCCGGGAGCGGGGCGCGCCCAATTTCCCAGGATGGCCGTTATCGGAGGGCGGTAGGAACCGTCGGGCAACCGGCGCGCCGGTAGCAGCGGCCAGTTTGCGAAGTGGGAGAACTTGCCCGGTCGCGGGTAGAGATCGAAGTAGGTTGTGCCGATGAACTTTCCCGTCTTCGTGTCAAAGACGTTGTAACTCAAAACGTCGTTCTTGTTCCAAGAATTTGGATCGTCAATTTTCACAAATGTGACGCCGAGCAATTTATGATAGAGCGTCATTACGCGATCGATGGTCGTGGCAGCGGGGAAGTACTGCTTTATCGCTTCGTTGTCGACAGCATACTTCGTTTTATTTAACATGTTGCTGTAGTACGTCACATCCCAAGGATCGATCGTGGCATTCGCATTCCCGGTTTCTTGTTGCTTTAGCGAAGCTAGCACGCTTAAATCTTCGCGGGCTTTGGGCAGAATCTTGACATCGAGATTTTGCAGGAAGCGGAAAACGCGGCCAGGCGACCCGGCCATGCGGTCGGCGAGCACGTATGCAGCCCAGTTTGTGTAGCCCATGAGGTGCGCGAGTCGGTCGCGTATGGCGATGGCCTTCTCTAGAATCACCGTATTTGCCGGATGCTGCCGGTTGTTGTAGGCCAGGTAGTAGGTTTTGCGCGCGGCCGCGTCCTTTTCGTTATTGTAAAACGGCACGACCGTGCTCTCGTTTACCGGCACCGTGTACGTGCCGTCGCCGCGCTGTTTGAGGGTTGCAACGAAGTCTGCCGGCAGACTAGCGGCCTGATCGGCCGTGATCGTTATGGCACTCTGGTCGTTGTCGAGATTTTCGGCGAACTTATTGCCCAGGTCCGTCAACTGATTTGAAAGCGCTACGAATTCTTTTCGTTTGGCGGGTGGCAGACCGGCCCCCGAACGCTGAAAGGCTACCACGTAGAGATCAACCAGTTTCCGGTCGTAAACGCTCTTGGCGGTTCTGCCCTTGGCCACTGCCGAAATAGCGGCAAAGAGATCAGGACGCGCTCCGATCTCGGTGAAGTAATTGCTCTGGTCGGTATTACACTGCAATGAAGCATCGCGCACCGCCTTGTCGGTTGCCATATTGAAGAGAAAGCCGTCGGCAACCAGCCTGTCGTTAAGGTCGGCTTCCGCATTCTCCAGAGGCAAGAGGGTGTTCTGAAAAGTTCGTGCGCTCTTGCGTGCCAGCACGGCCTTGACGACAGTGTCTACCGCCGCCAGTTCTCTTTTGCAATCGGCAGCAATTTGCACCGGCGTGATGTTCCAGTTCACCACCGTCGGGTGAGGTGATTCCAGGGCGGCGGCGGCGAGCGCCGGAGTAAGCATAGGCTGGACGCAGACGGCGGCCAACGAAAAAAAGGCCAAGAGCCTCGTAGCGATCACGGTCACGTAGAGTCCTCCGGAGGGTGGTCTCCTCATTAAACGCGCCTGGCGGTCGCCCTGTCCCCAGAGACTTCTCAAAAACCGCTGCGACTATGGGCGGCGCCCTCCCGCCGTTGACCTATGCTATCATTGTGCGGGCCATGACGGGGGTTGGGCTTCGCGCGGCGTAAACTCGTGAACCCCGCCAGGACCGGAAGGTAGCAACGGTAAGCGAGCCCTTACGGGTGCCGCGAACCACCTGGCTCCTGGCATGGCTCCTTCCTTCTAGACTTTATGCAACCATACGCAACTGCGGCCTTAGCCGCTTTGGGCGGCGCTCTTGTGGCGCTGGCCATCTATCATTTCCTCGCGGTCGCGCCGGTGCTGGCTCGCATTTCGCGTGCCCTTCAAGCGCAAGACGAACTCGTCGGCGGCGACGCTGGGGCTGCCGGGGGCCGCATTGCGACCCTCGAAAATACGCTCAAAGGGCTTGCCCTGCAGAGCGAGAGGGAGGAGCGGCGCCTGCTCGAACTCGAGCGCCTCTCCCAAACCGATGTCTCCGGGGTAGGATTCTTCCGTTACAATGCCTTCGCGGACACGGGCTCGGAGTTGTCTTTTGCTCTCGCCCTACTGAACCGGCAGGGTGACGGCGTGGTGCTGAGCAGCATCTACTCGCGGGAGGACACGCGCACGTACGGCAAGGCGGTTTCGAGCTTTCGTGCGCTCCAAGATGCTTCGAAGGAGGAGCTGAGCGCTATCGCTCGGGCCGGTGGTGAGAAGACATGATGGTCAAAGATCGTTACTTCATCAAGATCGTTCCCGGCGGCGGCAATGCGATCCATCGCCTGGAGGTAACGCGCCGCCACATCATTGGCACAATAATCCTGTTCGTGGCCGGCGTCGTGGCGGCGTTGGGCATCCACGCCTATCAATTGCAGCGGGCCAAATCTGCTCTGGAGGCCCTGCAGGTACTTACGACGTCGCAAAGCAGCCAGCTGAAGAGCATCGACCATCAAACCACCACGCTGAAAGCCCAGCTGCAGGCGGTGCAAAATCAAAATCAGCAGATTCAGCAGCTTATGGGCATCCACGGTCTAAAAACACCGTCTCGTCAACACCGTCAGAAACTCTCGCGGGTCCAGACGAAAGGTGATTTTGGTGTTCAGGCCTTCGCCGTAGAGCATAAATTAAATGCGCTCAGCGCCGCTTCAAATGCGACGCTGGCCGAGGCCATTCTCTTGCAAAGAATGACGATGCGCATTCTGAACATGCGCCACATTGAGGCCCTTGCTCGCGATCGGATGATGGCGGGCATTCCTTCCATCGATCCGGTTGACGGAGCAGCGGTCGTTGGCTGCTTCTGCTACCGCGTTTCGCCCGACGTGGGGTTCCATCAGGGCGTCGATCTTGGCGCGAGTTACGGCGAAACGGTTCGAGCGACGGCGGCCGGAACCGTTGCGACAGCGGACTGGGATGGTGGATTCGGCCAGAAGGTGGACATCGATCACGGGAACGGCTATCACACATGGTACGCGCACCTTTCGCGCATCGACGTGGGCGTTGGGGACCGCGTGGTGAAGGGCCAACCGATTGCGCTCGTCGGCTCGACCGGCTTTTCGACCGGTCCTCATTTGCACTATCAGGTAATGCTAAATGGCACGCCGATCGATCCGGAGCCGTATCTTGCGGGCGTTCCGCCAAAAGTTTTAGCCGCTCTGCCGTAGAAAGCGCCGAGCCGTGGACGCAGGGTTGACGTGCGAGCTCGGGTTCGGAACCGCCCGCGCCATTCAGTTGTACACGATCATCATGATCGTTTACGCCGTTGTGAGCTGGATCCCCGATATCCGCGGGCGATGGACCGACTACTTGGCGATGGTGGTCGATCCCGTACTCGAGCCGGTACGTCGCATCATTCCGCCGGTCGGCGGCCTCGATCTCTCCTTCTTGGTCGTATTCATCTTGTTGCAGTTCCTCGGGAACCTGATCCTTCGCAGCACTTGTTCGTACTAGCGGGTTGAGCACGCTGCGGCCCGACATTCATGCGCGTCAAGAAGTTGCGACGCATATTCGCAATTTTTGCATTATCGCGCATATCGATCACGGCAAGACGACCCTCTCCGATCGGCTCCTCGAGACCACTAAGACCATCGAGTTGCGTGACATGGAAGAGCAGATGCTCGATGCGATGGATCTGGAACGCGAACGGGGCATCACGATCAAGGCGCATCCGGTCACGCTGAATTATCGCGCCAAAGACGGCCAGACGTATCAGCTCAATCTTATCGACACCCCCGGACATGTGGATTTCTCCTACGAAGTGTCGCGCTCGTTGGCGGCCTGCGAGGGGGCCATTCTCATCATCGATGCCGCGCAGGGCATCGAGGCGCAGACGCTGGCCAACTATCACCTGGCTCTGGAACACAACCTCACCATTATCCCCGTCTTGAATAAAATCGATCTTCCGTCGGCGGATCCGGAGCGCGTCATGGGCGAGATTGAGGAGCTCTTGATCATCGACCGCGACGACGTCATTCTCGCCAGCGCGAAGAACGGCATTGGCATTCAGGATATCTTAGAGGCAATTGTCGCTCGCATTCCGCCGCCGCGAGGGAATCGCGAACATCTGCGCGCCTTGGTTTTCGACGCGCAGTTCGATGCTTATCGAGGCGTCGTTTCCTACGTGCGCATTGTGGATGGGGAACTAAGTCCCGGCACCAAGTACATGTCGATGGCGCATGAACGCTCCTACGAATGTACCGAAGTCGGCGTCTTTAGCCCCCAGATGCGCCAGATTCCCAAGCTCGAGCCAGGCAACGTCGGTTACGTGATCGCAAACATCAAATCGCTTGGCGATATCGATGTGGGCGACACGATCACCGGGACCAATCATCCCGCGCACGTGCCGCTCCCGGGCTACCGGAAGGTCGTCCCGATGGTGTATTGCGGGCTGTATCCTAATGAGGGAGTCGAGTACTCGGACCTACGCGACGCGCTGGAGAAGCTGAAGCTCAACGATTCGTCGTTGGTGTACGAGCCCGAAACGTCGGTGGCGTTGGGTTTTGGCTTTCGCTGCGGCTTTCTGGGATTGCTGCACATGGAAATCGTACAAGAACGGCTGGAGCGCAACTACGATCTGGACTTAATAGCGACATCGCCGTCGGTGGTCTTTCGCGTCACGAAGTCGGACGGGACCGTCGAACTGATCGACAACCCGTCAAAGCTTCCAGCATCGAACTACATCCAGAGCATCGAAGAGCCATACGTCAAGGCGACCATCATGACGCCGCCGGAGTACGTAGGCGCAATCATGGAAATCACGCAATCGCGCCGCGGGGCGCTTTCGAACATGGAGTACCTGCACGACGGCCGCGTGATCATGACCTACGAGATGCCGCTGATCGAGGTGATCGTGGAGTTCTTCGATATTCTCAAATCGCGCACGAAGGGCTATGCTTCGCTCGATTATGAGTTGATTGGGTACCGCGAGGGGGAGCTGGTAAAGCTGGAGATCCTGCTGAATGCCGAGCCGGTCGACGCGCTTTCCTCAATAGTGGCGCGCGAGAAGGCGGCAGCACGCGGGCGTGCGTTGACCGAAAAGCTTAAGGAACTGATTCCTCGCCAGATGTTCGACGTCCCCATCCAGGCGGCCATCGGCGGGAAAATCGTGGCCCGCGAAACGGTGAGCGCCATGCGCAAGAACGTTCTGGCCAAATGCTACGGCGGCGATATTACGCGCAAACGGAAATTGCTAGAGAAGCAGAAGGTGGGCAAGGAGCGGATGAAGCGCGTGGGCAGAGTAGACCTGCCGCAAGAGGCGTTCATGGCGGTCCTGAAATTGGAAGAATAGTTGAAGACGTATGTCGCGACTAAGAACGCCGACAAGCTGCGCGAGCTGCGCGCAATCTTCGCGCGGTCAGCGCTCGAGCTGGATGCGAATCCCAAATACCGCGATGTAGAAGAAGGCGACACGAATTACGCCGACAACGCCAAATTGAAAGCGCGCGCTTTATCCGCGCAGCTTCGCGAGGTTGGCATCGGCGCCGCGGTTCTCGCCGACGATTCCGGCATCGAAGTGGACGCCCTGGACGGCCGCCCCGGTGTGCTGTCGGCACGTTATGCGGGCGATGTCTCTTGGCCCGAGCGGCGCGCGCAGCTACTGCGTGAAGTTCGGGGCCTACCAGCCGATCGGCGCGGATGCAAGTTCGTATGCGCGATGGCCTTCATTTACCCTGACGGCAGCTTCGTGGAGGGTTATGGCGAGGCGGAGGGGCGGCTTACAACGCAGGAGTGTGGCAAGAACGGCTTCGGATACGACCCCATCTTTTTTTATCCGCCGGCCGGCAAGACGTTTGCCGAACTCTCGGAGCATGAGAAGAATCATGTGAGCCACCGGTATCATGCGGCGCAGTCGGTGCTAGATAAATTAGCGAACGCGTGAGCAGCGCGCCGGCAATCGGGCTCGCGACCGATGACGATGTCGCGCACTTTGCCGGGCGCCGCTGCAGCGACGAACACGAGCGCGCCCTGTACTACCACCTTGCTGAGACTTCGCCGCGCGGGGTTTTCGTCGCCAAGGACGAGGGGACTCCGATTGCGATCGCCATCGCACACGAATTGCAAGACGAGTGGTTTCTATCAGAATTCTTCGTGGAACCGAGTTTTCGAAGGGCGGGCTTAGGTCACGCTTTGCTCGCAGAGGTTGCCCGAGAAGCCGGTGATGTTTCGCGAAGCGGAATGCTCCAAACCACGGAAAGCGGCGGCTTGGCATTTTTCGCTCGCCACGGTGTACCGATCCAAACGCCGGTGCTAGCGGTATCGGGCCCAATTCCAAAGGAAGACGAATTGCTGCGGCTAGCAGCCGGCGAAAATCGCTTTCGCACCGAGATGATCGACCCGATTGGACATCGCTCCGCCCTTAGCGCACTCGATCGAGAAACGCGCGGCGCAGCGCGGCCCGACGACCATCGATACTTCGCCGAAAATGCTCATGGGGTCGCCTTCTATCTTCAGAACGAGTATGTGGGATATGCATACGTTTGGGAGAATGGCCGAATCGGACCGATAGCCGTACAGTCGGCTACCTATGCCACGCAAGTCTATGGTTTCGCCCTTGCAGCGCTGGCAGGTGTTTACCGCGCCAGCTGGTGCACTGCGCTGCTCCCGGGAACAAACCTGCGTGTTTTGCGCGCCGCGATTAGCGCCGGATTAGCAATCGACAGCGTCCGGCTCTTTGCCAGCGACAATGCCATGATTGACCTCTCGCGCTATGTGGGATTCCACCGGTTGTTGTTTTGAAATGGTCGGGGCGACTGGACTTGAACCGGCGACCTCTGCTTCCCAAAAGCAGCGCTCTACCAAGCTGAGCTACGCCCCGCGTAATCCCTTAAACCATCCAAACCGGTGCGCCGTTTTCCGTCGGTGACAATTGGCGCAACGAACCTCACGTTTTAGAAGCTCTCTCTTAATCCTTGCAATTTGATGCCCGCCTGACGCCATATTACTAATGTCGTGTTCCTTCTGATCGCAGACATGGGTCGAACTCCCGAACGGCGATATCAGATTCGCCGCAGTCAACGCATGGATGCTCGCGAAGGAAGATCGCGTCCCAGGCCGTGG
>QHBJ01000034.1 GCA_003243975.1 Candidatus Meridianibacter frigidus
GTTGGGGTTGGCGTTGGGGTTGGGGTTGGGGTTGGGGTTGGCGTTGGCGTTGGTGTCGGCGTTGGTGTCGGCGCAACGGCGGGCGTCGAAGGCGAAGCAATCGGAGGATTGCTCAGCAAGATCACCCCGATTGCTCCCAGGACAGTTCCGATGGCGCCGCCACGATTATTCTGGCCCGGTTGTTCTTCCCAGAACACCACGGGGTCGGTTCTGCCGGAGCGAGCGTTCGTCGGATCGTCCTGCGGCTGTGACGCAAGTGTGCCTAGAATGTTTGCTCCGTCGCCAAACTGATTGATCTGTGGGTTGTTAACCTTCGAATTGGGTGAAACGTCCGAACCCGTCACGACGCCGTCTTTGACAAAGACCGTAAGAGTTTGACCCGTCAGCAGCGCCGTTACAACACTCCCCGTCGTAATGCTGACATCACCCGGCTCGCATTGCGTGCATGTCACTTGATCGCCGGTCGGGCCGGTTACGGCAAAGCCGTCGGTACCCCGCACCGCAATCTGCGATGTCGGCGTCGTAAAACGGTAGTTTGCCTTCGCGCCGGCCGGATGATGGATGGCGAACTTCAGTGCGCCGTTATTGAGCCGGATTTCATTGAGCTTACCGCTTTCAGCCGGCGCAAAGGCACCGATCTGGACCGACGCGTGTTCGCCGATGTCGATGGTGGACGAATCGGGAAGTTGCAACCGCGCCATAGCGCTGAAATCCGTTAGCGCAATCGCCTCGTCGGGGAGAAGTAGCGCGCCTCCCAAGGGCTGCGGGTTGGCGTCGCGAGTTACCTTATAGGCAACGCGGCCCTTGAGGCGCGCGAGCGTCTTGTCGGTGGCCGCATTCGCGCCCAGCGGGAGAGACGCGACGATCAAGCCGGCAGAAATCAGGCCGGCGCTCAATCGCCGGAGCGTCGCTACGCGCAAAAACCGTGACGACATCAATCCTCCCCGTTTCATCCCGGTCTATTATCATGTTATCGGCGCGGGCCCTGGAAGGATGAGGAAGTTTACCGCGCGCAGACCGCGCCGTGGGCTCTTACATGAGGGTGGTCGAGCGCTGGCGCCGGCTGCGTTCGGCGAACGTCGTGCGGCTGCGGGAGGTGGCCTGCGTCGGGGCCCCCCGCACGCTGCTGCTGGCTGAGTGCGGGGAGAGTGGACGGCCCGTGGTGGCCCTTACTGCGGGGGTGCATGGCGACGAGCCGGCTGCCGTTTGGGCCGTCCTTTCGATGGTTGAAGATGGGTTGCTGGATCCGCGGTTTGCCTATCGCATCTGGCCGTGCACGAACCCCACGGGGTTCGAGGCCGGTACGCGCGAGAATCTCGAGGGTACCGACATCAACCGCAGTTTCGGTCGCGGGGGCATGTCACCGGAGTCGGCGGCCATTCTGACCTCAAATCGCGACCGCCAGTTTGCGCTGACCATCGACTGCCACGAAGATCCGCAAGCCACGGGCTTCTATTGCTACGAGCTGGAACGGTGGGTCCCGGGTGTCGGACGACGGATCGTCGATGTTTTGGACATGTGCGGGCTTCCGGTCGAATCACTGAACGGTGACTTGGATATTGGGTACCCATCCGACGATGCGGTGCGCCGCATCGAGCGCGGCCGGATCGTTCCCGATTACGAGCGAGCCCGCGCTCACTTTAGCGGGCTGACGTACAGCTTGTCAGTCGGCGCACGCGCGGCACGGCGTGCGCTTACTCTGGAAGCGCCCGGAGCGCGCGCGATGGACTTGCGCATTGCGACGTTACGCGTTGCAGTCGTTGCTGCAGTATCGGCTCTATTAGATGAGGAAGGGCGGTCGCATGGCGCAGCGCGATAGTTTAGAGGTTGACGTTCTCTTCGTAGGCGCGGGTCCGGCCAGCTTGGCGGGGGCTATTCGCCTTTGTCAGCTTGCCAAAGAGAACAACCGCGAGCTCTCGGTCATGGTTATCGAGAAGGGCGCCGAGATTGGTAGTCACGGAATTTCGGGGGCGGTGATGGACCCGCGTGCGCTCGACGAACTGCTGCCGGCCTGGCGGCAGAGCGCGCCGATCGAGTCGGAGGTAACGCGCGACGCGCTATGGTTCCTAACGGCCGGCGCAAAGATTGCCGCGCCGATCGTTCCGCCGATGATGAATAACGGCGGCAAGTACGTAGCCTCCCTTCAGAAGATCGCGAAATGGCTCGGGGAGCAAGCCGAGGACGCCGGTGCGGACCTTTTCCCGTCGTTTCCCGGCCAAGAATTGCTGTGGGATGGCGATTGTGTCATTGGGGTTCGAATCGGCGACAAAGGCCTCGACAAGAACGGCAATCCGAAAAGCAACTATGAACCGGGGGCAGATCTCTTTGCAAAGATCACCGTTCTGGGTGAGGGCCCCCGTGGGACGCTTGCCAAACAGGCGGTGGCGAAGCTCGCGCTCGACGCCGGTGCCGAACCGCAAGTTTATGCGGCCGGAGTCAAAGAGATCTGGCAGTGCGCTCCCGGCTCGGTGCGGGCCGGCAGCGTTATTCATACGCTGGGCTTTCCGCTCGATCGGCAAACCTTCGGCGGCGGGTTCATCTATGGAATGGCGGCCGACATTTTGGATGTCGGGTTCGTCACGGGATTGGATTACCGCAACCCGACAACCGATCCACACAACGAGTTCGGACGCTTCAAAGCGCACCCGGCCGTTGCCAAGATGCTCGAAGGCGCCAAATTGCTTCGTTACGGCGCGAAGGCGATTCCTGAGGGCGGCCTCTTTGCGATGCCGCGCTTATACGCAAGCGGTTTACTGCTCGCGGGTGATTCCGCAGGGTTTCTCAACGGGATGCGTCTCAAAGGAATTCATCTGGCCATGAAGTCCGGCATGCTTGCCGCCGAAACGGCGTTTGAAGCGCTCGCCGCAGATTCATTTGCGAGTGATGTGCTCGCTTCGTACGAATCGAAATTCAAAAATTCATGGGCCCATACCGAGCTGCGCTCGGCGAGAAACTTTCACCAAGGGTTCGAGCGCGGGATGTTTGCCGGGCTCCTCAATACGGGGATCGGGATGATTACCGGCGGGCGAGGCTTTGGCGTCAAAGACCGGCTGCACGGTCAGGCCGGCTTTCAGAGAATGCAGAAGGCGGGCTTTAACCCGGCGCGCACGCCGCGCGCGGCGGTCGACAATGTTATCGTCTTCGACAAGCTGACCGACGTTTACAATAGCGGGACCATGCACGAAGAAGACCAGCCATGTCATCTCAAGATCGCCGACCTGAACATCTGCCGCGACCGCTGCAGCGCCGAGTACGGGAATCCGTGCCGGCACTTTTGTCCGGCACAAGTGTACGAGCCGATGTTTACGCAAAGCAATGGCGGCTTTGAAGGAAGGCTCCAAATCAATTTTACAAACTGCGTGCACTGCAAGACGTGCGATATCGCCGATCCGTACCAAATCATCACCTGGGTTCCTCCGCAAGGCGGCGAGGGCCCCGTCTACACGGGGCTCTGAGAAATGCGAGCGTTCATCAATGGGCAAGAGCGAGAATTTCGCGCTCTTGTCACTTTGGAGGAGTTGCTGGAATCAGTCAATGCGCCGCGCACCGGGATTGCGGTGGCGCGCAACCAGCGCGTTGTGAAGCGAGCGGACTTCGGCACCGAGCTCGTGCAAGATGGTGATCGAATCGAGATCATCAATGCCGTTGCAGGCGGATAACATGCCGGATTGCTTATTGAAGATCGGCAAGCACGTATTCAACTCTCGCTTGATTGTTGGAACCGGCAAGTTTTCTTCGCTCGAACTCATGCAGGCCGCCCACGCAGCCAGCGGCGCGCAAATGGTGACCGTCGCCATCCGGCGCATTCATCTCGACGATCCTTCGGGCAAGACGCTACTCGATTATATCGACCGCAGCAAGTATGTGATTTTGCCAAACACGGCCGGATGTTTCTCCGCGAAAGACGCTATCCTGACAGCCCAGTTGGCACGCGAAGCACTGGAAACCGATCTGATCAAGCTCGAGGTTATCGGCGATTCGCGCACGCTTTACCCGGACACGCGCGAAACGATTGCCGCAGCCGAAGCCTTAGTGGACGATGGATTCACGGTGCTGCCGTACATTATCGACGATCCGGTGGCGTGCAAGACGCTGGAGGCCATCGGATGCGCTGCGGTGATGCCGTTGGCCGCGCCCATCGGAAGCGGCTTGGGACTCTGTAATCCTTATTCCATTCGCATTATCAAAGAGAGCGCGGAAGTCCCCGTTATTGTGGATGCCGGTGTCGGTACGGCGTCGGATGCGGCCGTTGCAATGGAGCTAGGCGTGGACGGGTTGCTAATGAACACGGGCATTGCTTCGGCGGACGATCCGGTCTTGATGGCAAGCGCGATGCGCAACGCCGTTATGGCCGGCCGGCAGGCCTTTCTGGCCGGACGCATGCCAAAGCGCTTACACGCCAGCGCGTCCAGCCCGATGCAAGACCTCATCGGAACCAAGCCCGGAAACTAGTGCGAGAGATCTCCGTGCAAGAGCTTGCTGAGCGCCGCACTTCCGGCGCGGATGTCATCGTGCTCGATATACGCGAACACTTCGAGCGCGAAGTGGCGGTTCTCTCCGGCTGCGTCCACATCCCAATGCGGGATGTGCCGCAACGGCTACAAGAATTGCCGACCGATCGGGAGATTTTGGTTCTCTGCCACACCGGGCGCCGCAGCGCAGTCGTCGTACAAATGCTTACGGCGGCACACTTTAGCGCTGCCAATGTGCGAGGCGGGATTCACGCATGGTCGTTGCAGATCGATCCTTCCGTTCCAACTTATTAGCGACGCCGAGCTTTGACGAACCAGTGGACGGCCCCGCGCAGCGCGGTCTGCCGGTGTGCCCACGCTCCGGCAATATCGTCCACCTGGATTTCTAGCGCATTGGAGATCACGAAACCTTTGAGCAATCTTTGCAGGCCGATTCGATCGAAGAAGGCGTGAGGGACGCCCGCTTCATCACCGGCCTTGGGCGCGAAAACGTTCGTCTCTACTTTTATGCCCTCACCGAATCTGGAATCCCGAACCGAGCCAAACGTCGCGTACAAGAACGCGTTCTTTCTTGCAACGCGTCGCAGCTCGTCGAGGCGAGCGGCAATTTCACTGCAACGGCCGTGTAACAGGCCATGCGTGCTCAAGACGGCGTCGACCGAGGCGCCCGGAAGTTCTAGAGGATTGCCACCCTCATCCACTACCTCGACGTTCGCGGCAGATGAACGTAACACCGGAAGATTACGGTCGCTGCCGGTTCCGAGCACCAGAACGAAGCTTTGCTTTGCACGCAACAGCGCGGCCAGCTCCACCGCCAGTGGATGCGGCGCACGAAAGAACCCCTCGTTCCCTGCCGAAGCATCGGACATATGAGTCAGTTGCCCCTCATTATCGTCGTGGGCGGCGATGAGCTTGCCTTGCGGGTTTGCGAGGAGCTCTGTTCTACGCAGGGGCACGATGTCGTTCTCTTGTGGGTTGCCAACAGCGACCTTGCTGCGCGAGCCAAGGGCTTCGGCGCGGCCTTCGTGGGGCTGCCACCGAATGACTACGAATCGCTGCGCACGGTCGGGGTGATGCATGCGACCTCGATCATGCCGGTTTCGGACGACGACCGGCTCAATCTGCAGGTCGCGCTCAAGGCACGCGATCTCAATCCGAAGATTCGCGTGGTCGTTCGCCAGTTCAACCGGACGCTGGCGCGCAAGCTCGAGCAGAATTTGCCCGACTGTTCCGCAATCTCGCTTTCATCGCACGCGGCCGCCACCTTTGCGGGGACTGCCGTCGATCCGGGATGCTTCTTCGCATTGCAGTTCCCGGACTTTGACGGCGAGTTGGTGGGCTTTTCGGAACGACTCGCGGCCGATTTTCGCTGCACCGGCATTACGGTTGCGGAAGCGGAGCGACGAATTGGTGCGCGCATCATTTCCGTCAACGGCAAGACGGAGTTTTCCATGCAGCAGGTGCTTGACGGCGGCGATCGCCTTGTCGCCTTCGGGCCAATGACTGCCCTGCGCGATGCCTGGCCGCGCAAGAAATCCGAAAGCGGGCAACAGCGGTTTTCGGGCATGATGCGCACCGACCGGCGCGACCTGTGGCGCGCGCTGAAACACATCGAACCGATTCTCGTGAAGATCGCGTTCGCGGCCGCGCTGGTTTTTGTAGCCTCGGTCCTTTACTTTGCGTGGTCGCTAAAGCTTAATCTCTTGGATGCCTTCTACTTTGTGGCGACCACCATGTCCACTACCGGATACGGAGACATCTCGCCCAAAGTCTCCGGCGGCCCGGCACATACGTATTTGGCCGCGCCGCTGCTGATGATCGTCGGTTTGGCGCTTTCGGGCGTTTTTATTGCGGCTATAACAGCGGCCCTCAATCGAGCGCAGTTGCGTGCCCTGCGCGGCTTGCGTCGTTTGGATGTGCGCGAACACATCGTGGTGTGCGGGTCGGGCAACGTCGGCATTCGCGTGATCGAATTCTTGCTCAAAATGCGCCAGCACGTGGTCGTCGTGGAGCAGAATCCGGACAACCTGCTGATCGAGCGTGCGCGCGACCGTCAAATCGATTTGCTGACCGGCGATGCAACCAACGACACCACTTTGAATTTTTGCAACCTGAACTACGCCCGAAGCTTGGTCGCGCTTACGGAAAGCGACACGGCCAATCTCGAGGTCGGGCTGGGCGCGCGTGCCAAAGCCCCAGGCCTCGGTGTGGTGCTGCGCGTCATGGACGAAGCGTTTGCGCACTCCATCGGCCGGCAATTTCAGATTACGCGCTCGTTTTCAACCGTGGAGCTTACCGCCCCGGCGATCGCCGGCCTGTCACGTTTTCCGGGCACGCGCGGCCGCATCGCCTTCGACAACGAAGATTACAACGTCGGGGAGCGCCTCCAAGGGGCCATCCCGGCACCTCCCCCCGCGAACTTCTGCATACCGTTATACGTGTGGCGCGAAGGCACTCTGCTTGCGTTGCACGATTTTGCCGAAATGAAACCGTATGACCGGTTGCTCTTCATCGTGCCGCTTTCGCAGTTTCGCGAGCCCGGCGGTCCCAAAAACTTTCTGCATTCCGCCCCTTCCGAACTGGCTACAACATGAAAGGAATACCGTGCTAAGTACAGGCGACCTCATACCCGACCTCGAGATCATGGGCGACGACGGCGAACCGGTTCGCACGCGAGAGTTGCCTGACAAACACTTGGTTCTCTGGTTCTATCCCAAAGATGACACCCCGGGTTGAACGAACGAGGCGTCGCAGTTTCGCGACGCGCTGCCCGAGTTCGAGAAGAAGAACGCGCGCATCGTGGGGGTTAGCCGCGACTCCGTGAAATCGCACCAAAAGTTCAAGGAGAAGTACGGCATTCCGTTCCTGCTGCTGGCGGACACGGATTCCCGGCTCTTCGATGCATTCGGAGCCGCCGGCCGCTCGACGTTTCTCATCGGCGGCGACGGAAAGATTGAAAAGGTCTGGCCAAAAGTCTCGGTGCAAGGCCACGCGCACGAGGTACTGCAATCGATATCTTAGCCAACCACCGTCTTCGGTTGACGGTCCTGGGATCCAGTTCGTCCATTCCGCGCCCGAACCGCGCTTGCAGCTGCTATCTGCTGCAGAGCGGTCAGGCAACGGTCGTTTTCGATATCGGTTCCGGCGGTTTTGCAAATTTGAGACAGTTTGTGGATTATCACCGCCTGGATGCGGTTTTCCTAACGCACATGCATGCCGATCATTTCTTGGACATCATTCCGCTGCGGTATGCCCTAAAGTATGGGTCGCTGAGGCGCCACGGAAAACTGGACCTGTTTCTGCCACCGGGAGGAGAAGCGATGCTGCGCAAGCTCGTGGCGGCTTTCTTTACGGAAGGCGACCGCGACTATTTGGATGAGGTTTTTGACGTCAAGACCTACGATCCAGGCGCAGCGATCGAAATAAAAGACCTCACGCTCACCTTTGCGCCGACCATTCATTTCATTGAAGCCTATGCGATTCGTGCACAAGTTCAGAATACGTCGGTCGTGTATTCGGGAGACTCCGCGCCAAGTGAGGAGTTGGTGGCGTTGGCGCGAGGCGCGAACCTCTTCCTGTGTGAAGCAACCCTCGGTCCGTACGAAAGTGAGACGGGTGTGCGGGGGCACTGCTCCGCACGCGAGGCAGCGTTGATGGCGCGCGAGGCGGGGGTGGATTCCTTAGTGCTGACGCACTACGGCAGTGGAATCCCCCCGGACGAACTCAGCGACGAGGCGCGCCGTCATTTTAACGGTGACTGCGGCGTGGCTGACGACTTTCTGCAGCTGGTAGTGGGTTAGTGTGCCTGCAGCCGGCGGCGCATTTGAATGCTCGGCACCTTCACGTTCGAGACCAAACGCAGCCACTTGAGCAACTTGATGATGTGCCAAGTGTGATCGATTTCAAACCATCTGATGCCATGGCGGGCTGAAAATGGAAACGCGTGGTGGTTGTTGTGCCACCCTTCGCCCCAGCTGACCAGCCCGAGCCACCAGCAGTTAGTCGAGCGATCACCCGTACGGTAACTTTGATAGCCCAGCCCGTGCGCCGCGCTGTTGATGAGCCACGTCAAATGATAGCTGATCACCAGCCGCACGAAGATGCCCCATACCAGCCACGACCATCCGCCCGCGAGCAGCAGAGCCAGGCCCAGCACGATCTGGAACAAGATCGCGTACCGGTCCAGAAAGCGATAGTAGGGATCGGCGGCCAAGTCCGGCGCCAGCCGCAGCTGTTGGTCGCGCGTGAGGATCGCACCGTTTGCCAGGTAGAGCCAGTTCAGATGCGACCAGCGGAAGCCGCGGTTGGAGTCGTGGGGGTCGCCCACTTTATCAGAATGGGCATGGTGCGCTCGATGCGTGGAAACCCAAGCTATAGGGCCGCCCTGCAGCGCCAGGGCGCCGAGGGTGGCGGTGGCATACTCAAGCGGTTTCCACATGCGCAAGCCGCGGTGCGTGAGCGTACGGTGGTAGCAGAGCGTAACGCCGAGGGCGCCCGTTGCATATGCGATGATCCACATCAGTGCAAAAGCCGGCCAGCTGAAGAACGCCGGGATGAACGCAAGCAGCGCCCCCAGATGAATGAGGCTCAATCCGATGAGCACCGGCCAATTGTCAATTTTTTTTAACATGCGAGTCCGTAACGTTCGGAATGAAGGGAAAGAGTCCGTTAAAAGCGCCTAAGCGCTTGCTTGATTCTCGTTAGTTGTCGGTTTTGGTTCGCCCACGCGGCAGGGAGAACTGAATGAGCGAGCGTACCGGCGCCAGGCCGCGCGACACGACCGCGCAGGGGGTCACCCGCAGGTTCAATTCTTCCAGGCGGGCTTTGGCGGCCAAAACCTCGCGGCCGCTGGAGACGATATCCTCGAGCAGGAGCACGCTCTGGTACGGCTCGTACGGCCCCTCGACGAACTCGTCCGGGAAAGCGCCGTAGGATTTAGATTCCTTGCGGACCACGATCATCGGAATATTGGTCATCTGCGAGAGCGCCGTGGCGATGATCACTCCTCCCAGTTCTGTGCCGCAGATCAGATCAGGCGCGACCTCGGTGACGATCGGGGTGAACATGCGCGTGATACGCCTCAGGATGTGCGGGTCGGCGAAGAGCCGGAACTTGTCGATGTAGTAGTCACTGCGCACCCCGCCAGAGAGTACGTAGTCGCCTCGGGTGAGGGCGCGTTGGATAATGGTCTTGCGTAACCAATTGAGCTCCGGGATGCGCCCGATCGAATCTCCGGACCCTAAATGCTCCACGTATATGCGTTCCACGACTCCGTGACCGGGTTCGGATCGAATCCCTTGAAGTCGGCATTGATCGGCTGCTGCTGGTGCACCCACCAGAAAAAGATTTGGGGAAGGTCATCCGCCAGACGCTCTTCGATCTTGTGATAGGCGACGGTGCGTGCCGGAATATCGTAGCGCGTCAAGGCATCTTGCTGCGCGGCATCCATGACCGGGTTCTTGTAGCGGGTGTAGTTGTATCCGCCGGGCGGCACCATCGCGGAAAGAAATTGCGAGGAGTCATCCGGATCCACGCCTGCGTACCAGCCCGAGAAGCTCAGGTCGAAGTTTCCAAGTTGCAAGATGCCGCCCAGCCCGGCCGGTGCGAAGAGCTGCGCGCCGGTATAGGTTTTGAGTCCGAGGTCGATCCCGACTTGCCGTAGCTGCGCTTGTACGATCTGCGAGAGTTGCCGACGCGTGGTATTCGAGTTGTTCGTAACGCCTAAGAGCGAAAGCGGTCGCCCGTTTTTCTGCAGTATTCCGTTCGGCCCCGGCGTGAAGCCGGCTTGCGCCAGCAGTTCCTTAGCTTTGGTGGGGTTGTATTCATACTGCTTTACGCTCGGATTGTGCGCCCACATAAAATCGGGATGGTCTTCGGTTGCGATTTTCTGCGTACCGCAGGTGAGCTTGTCAACCAGCTCCTTCTTGTCGATGGCGTATGCGATGGCTTGGCGCACTCTTAAATCGTCCAGCGGCGGGTGTGCGAGGTTCAGTAGAACGCCCTCGTAACCGTCCACCGTGCTGAAGTTCATGCTGATGCCTTGGTTCTGCAAGTTTACCAACGCCTTGCACGTGTCGGGCGAAGCTTGGAACATCCAATCGATGTCGTGGGTCTTGAGCGCGTTGATCGTAGTGTTTTCATCGGGGATGATTCGAACCACGACCTCCTTGAGCTTCGGCTTGCCCATGAAGTAATCGGGGTTGGCAACGAGGCGAATGTGGTCGCCTTTCGACCATTCCGCGAACTTGAACGGTCCGGTACCGACCGGCGAGTTGTTGAACGGCACGTTGTTGATGTTCGGGTACTTGCTCAAAACGTGCTCGGGAACGATCCAAATCGGATTGTCGCTCTCGGCAAAGAGCGTGTTCACGATTGGGGCGAACTTCTGCTTGAGGTGAAAGACCACGGTGTTGGCGTCGGGCGTGTCCACGCTACTCACCTTGTCGTAGCCGTTGACCGAGGTCGTGTTGTTGGCTTTGTTTACCACGGCTTGCCACGAAAACTTGACGTCTTTGCTGGTGAAGGGCACGCCGTCGTGCCATTTTACGCCCTTGACCAAATGGTAGGTGATGGTCAAGCCGTCTTTGCTGATGCCGCCGTTTTCAAGCGTCGGTACGGGATTGGCGAGGTCCGGAAGCGGGTTGCCTTTTGGATCGGCCGTTACCAAGAAGTCGAAGATCATGGCATCCACCATGCCGTCGGTGGTGTTCGAAGCCAGAATTGGATTTAAGTTCTTGAGATCGGATTGCACGGCGATGCGTAGTTCGCCCGGACGCGTGCCCGCGTTTCTTCCCCCCGTGGCTTGCGTGCCGACCTTCGTACAACCGGCAACGAGTGCGCCGAGTACAAGCGCGGCGATAAGCTTCTTCAAAACGAAACCTCCAGAGGGTGCGGCAAGGGCTTGCTTCTAAACCGCGGCCTTCGGTCCTACCCACTTGCCGGGCACCGGGTCGAAACGTTCGTGGTGCCAGCGAAAACTGCCGAGGCCTTGCGTGGCGGTGCGAAGTTCGGTGATGTAACGCGCAAGTTCAACTTGCGGAACGTCGGCCTCGATCGTATCGAAACCGGGTTGGTCGGCCGGGTTCATTCCCAAAATTTGTCCGCGCTTGGCTGTGAGCTGTTGAATGACCGCCGAGGTGTAAGCGGTGGGAACGGTAACTTGCACGCGCACAATTGGTTCCAAAACGACCGGGTTGCACTTCGGCAATCCATCGCGCATGCTCATGGCAGCCGCAGTCTTAAAGGCCTGTTCGCTGGAATCGACGCTGTGATACGAACCGTCATAGAGTACGACGTGCAGATCGGTCACCGGGTATCCGCTAACCGGACCCCGCAAGAGCGCTTCGCGAATGCCCTTTTCGACCGCGGGGAAGAACTGGCGCGGCACGACGCCGCCGACGATCTTCTCTTCGAACGTAAAGCCGTGCCCGCGCTCGCGCGATTCGATGCGCAGCCAGACATCGCCGAACTGCCCGTGGCCGCCGGTTTGGTGCTTGTAACGCGAGTGGACCGCGGTGCCCGCGGTGATCGTTTCTTGGTACGGTACCTGTGGCGCGTGCGATTCGACCGCCAAATTGTACTTGCGTCCCAAGCGTTCGATCGCAGTGGTTACGTGCTGTTCGCCGATGCCCAGCAGCTGCAGCTCATTGGTGAACTCTGCCCGTTGTAACCGCAGGGCCGGGTCTTCATCGAGAATACGCGAGAGCATCTGCGAGATTTTCGCCTCATCCAAGCGCTCTTTGGGTCGAATCGCAACCGCAAACGATGGCTCGCTCAGTTGAACCCGCGGCAAAAGAACTTTGAAGCCATCGCTGGTCAGCGTGTCGCCGGTCGAAACGGTCTCCAAACGCGCAATTGCCGCCACACTGCCGGGGCCTGCGGCCGGGATCGCTTCCTGTTTCTTGCCGAGCAACCGAAAGAGCCCGGCACAGCGCACCTTCTCCGCGCCCTTCGAAATGTTGGTCAAGGTAGCATCGCCTTTCAGCGTGCCGGTCAGCACCCGCACCACGGAGAGTTTCCCCGACTGCGGGTGGATGAACGTTTTAATGACGTGGGCGATGAGGGGTCCATCGCTTTTGGGCTCGATCGGCCGGCCTTCCGCATCGACCTGAGCGGCGTTCTGTGGCGAGGGAAACCATTTCTCCATCGCGCGCACCAGCGCGGCTGTGCCGAAACCAGGGCCGCCAGCCGCAGCCAGGACCGGAATGATTTGATCGTGCGCGCACTCTTCGCACAGGTCTTTCTCGATCTCGTCAACCGGCGGCTCAACGCCCTCCAGCAGTTCTTCCATCAAATGGTCGTCGAAGTCGCTGAGGGCTTCGAGGAGTTCTGCGCGGGCGCGCTGCGCGTCGTCCTTTATGTTGTCCGGTACCTGCGTGGGCTTTTCGCTCGACCCATCAAACTCAAGGGCTTTCATCTCCGCCAAATCGACGTAGCCGTGAAAGCGTTCGGCACTGCCGATGGGCCACTGCTCGGCCACGACGTGGCGGCCGTAAGCTTCTTGCAGGGCGCGCAGCGTAGCGACAAAGTCGCTCCCGGGACGGTCGAGCTTGTTGATAACGAAAAGATGGGGAAGCTTGCGCGATTCGATGAAGTCCACCAGGGAGCGGGTTTGCGCTATGCGCGAAGCGTCTGCGTCGATGACGATAACAACGGCATCCATACCGGAGATTGCCAGTCTGGTTTCTTCCATGAAATCGATAAAACCGGGGCAGTCCGCCAACGTGATGTCGATATCATCGCAGGTAGCGTGCGCAAAGCCCACGCACGTTGATTGCGCGTGGGCGATGCATTCGGGTTCGTAATCGGTGGTGCTGGTGCCCTCAATTACCGAGCCGCGCCGGTTGATCGCACCGCAGTGTGCCAGGACCGACTCCACCAGAGTGGTCTTGCCGGCATGATGCGAGCCGACAATTGCAATATTCCTGATGCGCGAAATGTCTGGCATTTCACTCTCCTTTGGTGCTTAGCGGCGGCGCTTGGCGGCCGTCTTTTTCTTGGCAGTTTTCTTGGCGACCGTTCTCTTTTTTGGCGCGGGCCGGCTAAGTTTTTTCTTCGGAGCCGGCTTGCGGGCTTTCTTGGGGGCCGGCGTGCGTTTGTGCGCCGTTTTCTTCTTTGCGATCGGTTTTTTGGAGGCCGGTCTCTTGCGAGCACTTCGGGCGAGCGGCTTTTTCGCAGTTTTGGCAGGTTTCTTCGTGGCGGCTTTTCGTGCGGTCGCCGGCGATCGTTTCTTGAGGGTCTTTCGCGCCGCCGCTTTCTTGCCGGCGGCAACTTTCTTCATAGCCGGGGATTTCGCGGCCGCTTTGGAATCGGTTTTCGCGCGCGTTTTGGTGGTTGGTTTGATGGGCGAGTTTGATTTTGGCGAGCTCTTGGGCGGACGTGCTGGGGGCTTAGTCGCGCGCTTGGGAGCGGCCGTGCGCTCCTTCGGTCCCGCGCGCCGCCCTTTGCGCACGGGTTCCACCTCTGGAATCTCGGTATCTTGTCCGCGGTCCACGAGTTCCGCGCGGCTGAATCCGCTAATGCTGCTGCCGGCTAGCGGCGTTTCGACGACGGCCGCTTTTCTTTCGAGATGCTCTTTGGTGGCCCGCAGTGCGACGCGCGCCAGCCGTCCGCCGACCGGAAAGATGAGCTCGTTGATTCCGGCCTCGTCCAAGAGCTTGAGGATCTGATCGAAGCCGTTACCTTGATCCTTCGGGCTGTGGGCATCGGAGGCGATCGCAATGCCGACCCCCTTTGCCTTGGCTTTCTTGAGGAGCCGCCGGTGCGCGTCGAGATACTTTTTCTTTTTATCGTCAGGATGATCGCGGTAGAGGAAGCGCGAGTTGATCTCCACGGCTGTCCCGCGCGCCGCACACGCGGACAGAAATTGGTCCTCATACTTCTCGAGCGTCTTGTGGTCGGGCCAGTGGCCGAAGGTTGCCGGAACGTAGAAGTGCGCGACGATTTGCCCCGGCAGCTTTTCGATGGCCTCGAGCAGGGCCGCCATATACAATTCCCACACGCGGGGGGTGCCGACGTGATCGAACATCGCGGTGAACTCTGGGTTGTCGAGCGGCCACTGCCAATCGGCCCCTTTCTCAGGGTGCTCGATCGATAAGAAGTGAACTGCGCGAATCATTCCGTCGGGACGCATGGCGTCGACAATGTTTTGCGCGTCGGGCCGCGCGCGGGGATCGTTATCCACCTCCGCGCCGATGGAAAAGCGCATGCCCTTGCGCAATCCTTCGGATACGACCGCGGCGTGAGCGACATCTACCCCTGCCGTCTCGGCCGCGCCATACAAGTCGCCGGCCTCGGCCAACTTCAAGGCGCGGCGCACCAAGTTGACGGCCGCAGGATCCTCAAACGTCAGGTAGTTCACGTGATCGCTTACCATCATGAAACGCGGCGAGCCACGCAGGCATGCGTGGTAGAACCATAGGAACAACATACGCGCGGAGTAGGCTATCGGCCGTTCCTCCGCATAAAGCTTATGCTCGCCTTTGGCATGGCCGTGAACGTCGGGAATGGCGGAGAGGCGGGGGTCTTTCAGTGCTGCTTCCTTCTATATTAGGGCGTACTTGTTCGCGTTCGCCCTCAATTATAGCCCCCCGGCAATATCCCTCGCCTACGCCGTGGCGGTCTTTTCGATTTGTTTGCGCGCAGCGGGAATGTCCCCTCGAGGACCCTTCGGAAAACCCGTCCATGGCTTTTCCGACGCGCGCCGGATTCGCGCAAATTAAAGGTACGTTTCGACATCGTGTCTTTGGCGCGAATGTCGGAGCGTCCCGGGTAAACAATCCCGCTGCGCGCAAACAAAAAAAAAGCCGCCCTGCGGCGGGCGGCGGACTTAAGGTAACTGTATGTTGCTTGGAACGCGAGCCCTAAGAGCCCGCACCTCCAATCATCGTAGTGTTGGTCGAACTTGAACTGTCACTTTTTACGATGATCACCTCCCTTAGGTCCGTCTGTTAACCTCCGTTCGTCTATCTCTGGAGGAGCCGCGGACGTCATGCGCGGGTCTTCTTCGCCGCGGCACTCACAGGCCCTGTCGCCTAAACCTTGGCGACGCCCGTCCACCCCTCCATCTTGAGAATCCGCGCCTTCATCTCCACACCGTAGCCGTAGTTGTGCAGTTCACCCGAGGAATCGACGACGCGATGGCATGGGAAAAGAAGTGGAAGCGGATTGCGCGCCATGACTTGGCCGACCGCGCGGGCCGCTTTTGGGCGGCCGATTTCCTGGGCTACCCACGCGTAGGACCGCACCTGGCCCGGCGGGATCTGGGCCGCCTTTTGCAGGGCCGCCTGCTCGAAGTCGGTCAGGTCGCTCAAGTCGACGCTCTCGCTCTCGACGTGCCACGTGCGGAAGAAACGTTCCATAGTGGCTCGCAGCCAAGCCGGCGACTCCGACCTCTGCACGGGACGCTTCAGGCGCCGTTCGACATGCTCGCGCATGACCTCGAATGAGTCTCCTCTACCGATACCGATGAAGACAATGCGGTTCTCTTTGAATCCCACGTACAACTTGCCGATAGGTGAGGTGACGGGAGCCAGAAAGATAGGCGCACAGCGCGTCTTTGCACGAATTTCAGCGATGTGCTCCACGACTTTCTTGGTTAAATCGCACGAGGGTTCCGGTGCGCTCAAACAGGAGAGACAGAATGCCACACCTTCGTACTCTTCGTACAACTCTTGACACGGTGGGCAGTTACGCAAGTGCAGCCGCACTGCTTCGCGCAGCGTCGGCATGCCTTCGCTGCGCAACTCGTCCCAGAGCGCTTCGACTTCACGACAACGCATGAATGGATGCTCCTTGCGGAAAGATGCGCCCGATTTGTGGACCCAGAATGCGGCGCAGAATTCGGACGGCGCGGTGAACGTGAGATTTTACCGTACCGATCGGCTGATGAAGGATCTCGGCGATTTCGGGATGGCTGCGGCCTTCGATGAAACGGAGTGTGGCAGCCGCCCGCAGGTGCATCGGCAGAGAAAGCAGGGCGCGCTCGACGAGCACCATGTCGGCATTTCGTTCCACAATGGCTTCGGGCTGCGCCGGGCCTTCGTGAGAACCGCGCAGCAAGGCCTCGGGATCCGCCAGAGCGTCCAAGGCCACGTTCGTGGGTTTCTTTGAGCGCAGGCGGTTTCGGGTCACGTTGAGTGTGATGGTGTAAAGCCAGGGCTGCAAACGCAGCTCGGCACGCTGTTGCGGCGACATCTTGCCTAGCGCGCGAAACGCTCGCACGAAGGCATCCTGCACGATCTCTTCGGCGTCTTCGCGGTTTCCGGTCATCCGCAAAGCAAAGCCGTACAAGCGTCGCTGATAATCCTCGACGATCGATTCAAAGCGCTCGGTGCTCGGCGCGGGTTTGGCTACCTTGAGCCGGCCTGCCGGATGCACGGCACGTGGCACGTTATACTCCCTGCTCAGGGGTGCGAGCGCGCTCATACGCGTCCCAACACCGCTGAGCGCGGTAAAGTTTCACGCGCCCTTCGCAGGTCCCGCAAAGCGGGCGGGGCGAACTTCGACTCATGAAGCCCAGCCGGCTTGCAGTAAGATTTTTAGAACCGCTCGGTGCCGTGCGCGCCGGGCGGTTTTTGCTTTAGCGTAGAGCGCGAAGGAGAGCCCGATGGTCGATACGGCGGAGATCACGTTTGACGCGTATACGATGTGCAGCTTTGTTCCCACTCTAGGATCGTCCCGAGCCATTCCCTTACTGCTCATCGGCTACCGTCAAGGGCACGATCCTACGCTGGTGTGGCTGGTTCCAAAGAATGGCATCAGCCCGAGCGGACTTACCGAGGATCCGTACTATGCGAAGGTCCTGCGCGATCCGCACTCTTATTTTACGAAAAAACTCAACAAGTACATCGAGGAAACCGGCAGCACCAAACGGGGCATCGAGATGCTGATCGACTGCCATCAAAACCACCTTGCGTTTACGGAATTCGCCCACATGAACGAAGTGCCGTTCAAACATCCCATCGAGGTGGAGCTGATCGGCGCTTCGTAGCGCGTCGTTAACGGGTAAACCGGGCTTCCTTGAGCGTGCTGAGGGCCTGAGCGCGAATGGATCTCTTGTAGACAATGCTAACCGCGGTGGCCTTCTTCACGTCGTTGACGTTGCCGCTGATGGTCAGCGTCGCATCGAGCGCCAAAAGTAGCGCGTTGTCCAGTTCGTAGTACGCAACACCGGTCATATGCATCGTCCCGCGCAGTGACATCGTGGGCCGGTCCGGAAGGGGTCCATGCATCGGACCGTCGGCGTTAAAGCGCACCGAGATCGCGCGCCGGCCGCCCACGGTCCCAATGGGGCCACCCGTTAGGAAGCCGTGGAGCGCGCCTCCGGTCATCGGAGCCGGGAATCCAAAGGGCAGCCGTCCGTGCAACCGGGAGAGATCGCCCAGGGTCGCCGCGTCCAACTGCACCGAGAACGGCTGGTTCAGAACGGTCAGGTAACTTGGATCGCGATTGTAGTCGTCGCGTTGCTCTCCATTTGGCAGGAGCGTGGCTTCGAAGGATGCGTGCATCGCCTGCGCGCCGCCCTGATCGGTTTTGGTAATGCGAGCGAAGGCAACGTAGCGCGTGGAGTTGCGTGCCTTCTTTATGGTTAGGGTTTCAGTTCCCGAATACGAGATTTGTGTCTGCAAGTCGGAGGAAGAGCCGATGCGATAGCGATCCGTTCCGGAAACGGAGTATTGCTGGTCGGCCAGTGCGGGGCCGCCGAGCGCCCAAAGCATCGCGCAAACCAACACGGATGTAGCCGGCCGCATACTTCTCACCTCTTCGCAGTATATCCAAAAACGTGTTGGCCTTAACGCGCGTTCCTTGAGAGCAACGTGCGATGAGGAGGTCCGAACGCCGAATCCGGGTATAGCTAGGTTACGATGAGTTTCGCGAAGACCGGCGCGATTGTGCTGGTTTGTCTGTTGACCGTTACGGTGAAGCCGTCAGCGGCTGCCACGCCGCCGGTCACTGACCATGCGGCCTCGGTTGCCTACACCCTGCAGAAGCTTTATCAAACCGCCTACGACGAGGCCTACAGCCGGCATGCTGTCAGCGAGCAAGACGGCACCACCTTCGTCTCCACCGGCGACATCGACGCTGAGTGGCTCCGCGATTCCAGTGCGGTTGTAAAGCCGTACATCGGATTGTCGCTGACCGATCCCCAAGTTGCGCGAACGCTGCGCGGCGTGGTCGCCAGGCAAGCGAAGTACATTCTGCTGGACCCCTATGCCAACGCCTTCACGCTCGACTATCACGTAGCCGAGCGTAAGTTCGAGATGGACTCCCTGCTCTATCCGATTTGGTTTTCGTATCTCTATTGGAAGGCGGCCGGAGATCGTTCCATCTTTACGCCGGAAGTACAGCGCGCGTTCGCGCGCGTGATGAGCGTTTTGCGCACCGAACAGCACCACGCTTCCCGGTCTCAGTACCGTCATCCGCAGCTAGCCGCAGGCGGCGAAGGAAGCCGGGTCGGTTTTACCGGCTTGGTTTGGACTGGATTCCGGCCTTCCGACGATCCAGCGCGCTATCAGTTCAACATCCCGGACAACATGTTCGCGGCGGTCGTGATGCGAGATCTCACGCAGATCGAACGCGAGGTGTACCGCGACGATCGGGCGGCTCAAAACGCCTGGGGTCTGGCAGAGCAGATTCAGCGCGCCATCGAGCAATACGCGCAGGTAAACGTTCCGCCGTTCGGGCGAATTTATGCCTACGAAATCGACGGGCTTGGCCACGCGAACCTGATGGACGACGCGAACATTCCTTCGCTCCTTTCGATACCGTATTACGGGTACGTCGGGAACCGGGATTCCGTTTACCGTGCGACGCGCGCGTTTGCACTCTCCGACCGTAACCCGTTTTTCTACCATGGAAAGTACGCCGATGGTATCGGCAGCCCGCACACGGCGCATAACTACATCTGGCCACTCTCGCTGGTGATGCAGGCGCTCACCGCCGCGGACCAGTCGGAAATCTCGCGGGTTCTTGGCTACATCGCAGTTTCCGACATCGGGGACCAT
The DNA here is from genome assembly GCA_003243975.1 of Candidatus Meridianibacter frigidus. GTDB lineage: Bacteria > Vulcanimicrobiota > Vulcanimicrobiia > Vulcanimicrobiales > Vulcanimicrobiaceae > Meridianibacter > Meridianibacter frigidus. The sequence goes on from QHBJ01000034.1 coordinate 19,478, forward strand.
CGTCTGCACGAATCCTTCAATGCCGATTGGCCCGAGTCGTACACACGCGATGACTTCGCTTGGCCCAATGCGCTCTTTGCCGAACTGATGAACGGCAACAAGAATCTCATCCCGGCGTATATGGAATCGGCGCGCGTGCCGGCCGTGAAGTAGTTAGAGCGCCTGCTTTAAACGCTCTCGTTCACGCGCCAGACAATCCAGGTAGATGACCGTAGTAAGAACCGCAAACGGCGCGGTAAGCAGCGTTGCAAGCGGCGTGACCGCGTAAAAGTTCGCTTGAGCGGCACTATAGTGGCGGTGAAGAAGCAGAAGAGTCAGGTACTCCACGAGCGCGATGAGCGCGATTTGGGCAGCCATGATCCAAACCAGCCGCCGCATGTTGCCATTTTGCCAGCTCAATGTAATGCTGCGAAAGAATGAAAGCGGGATGAGCGCCAGTGTCGACACCTCGTGCTCTGTGCTGGCAAAAACGTCGGCCATGAGAAGCGTCGTCAGCAGCAGCAGCGCCAGAAATCCCAGAAACCTGCCGGCCAGATCCTGGCCCTGTGCGAAGAACGCGCCGGCGTACAGGTAGCCCAGAGCGAAGTCAATCAGGATTACCGCCCAGAGTCGCTCGAGGCCGCGGCCGACGATCGTGCCCGGCGCCTGGGTTTCCCCGCGCATGTCGGCAGCCGTCAGTATGTTCGCATAGACGATGATGAGGGGGTCGAGCACCGCATCGCCCACCTGCATCCACACGGTGCTCGCGTGCGTCTGCACAAAGAGTTGCCACTGAATGGCTAAGACCGCGAGACTTAGCGGCATATAGAAGGCGGCCCGCCGTGCAAATAGCGCGGCGCTCCGCAAGATCAGCTTCCCAAACGCTGCGGGGAGCGCGCTGCCTTCAGTGTCGCGTTCGGAGGATTTCAGAGCTTACGCCGCGGGTTGGGACTCTTAAGAAGAAGCGGACGTCCATTTCGCCAGCGCAGGCGATGGTCTGCGCGGGGTCTGCAAAGATGCGTCCGTTCAGGTCCACGGTAAACTCCCCCGCACGAAATGCACTCAGCGTTGCATTGATGCTGCGTGTGATTTTGTCGGCGGGCGCGCGCGCTCCGAGGACCTGGCGAACTGCCAGTTTGATCACCGAATCGACGCGCAAGGGCGTCACCAGCGAAAAGGCGCCACAGCCGGTCGCCGCAACGGCATGCAGATCGAGTGGAACTCGAACGCGAATCACCTTGGCGGTTTTGGCACGAATCGAGGAGCCGCCTGCCGCCAGGGAGTATGCCTCGAGCACCGATGTCTTTCTTCGGCTCTCACAGCCACAGCGAGGTCGCCCACGCAGCCGATCGATTCATCTCAAAGATGGACGAAGGGCAACTTACAGCGACGATTCAAGACGAACAAGCGAAGATGGTGCACGACGCTCGCGTCGCGCTCGTGCAGAGCGTGTTGGATGCCTTTCGGCACCGTGGGGAGTCTTCCGATGACGTGGCCGAAGCGGCCGGCGTCCCGGTGGAACGACTGCTGCTCGCCGAACCTGATGGCGTAGCGACGCTCTTGGCGTACGTGGCGCGGAATGCCGGCCTTTTGAAAGAGGCATTGACGACGATGATCGAAAGCCGCCCCGCCTCTGTTGCCCAGCTTCCGCAATCCATCATCGATGGCGTTACATCGCAACTGGCGAGGGCATGACCGAACCGCCGCGGCGAACGCGACGCTCCGGCTATGACGGGCCGGCCGGCAAGCATCTTCCAATCTTGCCTCTCGCGATCATCGTGATTTTGGCCGGCCTCGCTTTGGGCGCACTGGCTGCACGTTTCCTCGGTCGTTCCGCCGAGCAGCCCGCAGCGACCACCGCGCAGCCTCAAAACGCAAGCGCAGCACCGGTGCCCACGGCTGCTCCGGAGACGGCGGTCCCGCCACCCAAACCTTCCAGAAGCGCGGTCGTCGTCATGCTTCGCACTCCAGGTTCATTGCCGGCCAATCGTGCATCGGCTCGTGCAACGTTCCATCGTATCGCGCTGGCGACGCCAAAGCCCTCACTCTCGGCGGTGCCGGCGCAAAGCCTAAACATACCGCCAACGCGGCGGCCCTCGGTTGCCTCAGCCTCCGTTGCTGTTGCGCCCGCGACACCGCGAGTTCGCCCAATTTCAGCGCGGCCGCCAATAGCGGCGCCGTCGCCTATGTCGCCGAGCCCTTCGGAGAGCGCTTCGAATCTCGCGCGCACGTATTTGACTGCCCTCATGCGCGGCGATCGACGGTCGGCAGCCGCCGCCCTGGGCCAAAGTCCGGAAACCAGTTCGCTCGATGAATCGCAATTTCTGGACTCGAGTGCGCGCATCACTTCGGTGCACACGCTGCCCAATGGCGATGGAAGCTACAAAGTTGAAAGCGAAGTCACCGCTTCAAAAGGCACCTATTTCGTGACCATGCAAGTTTCGCACGTCGGAGACGGTTACGTAATCACCGACCACCACGCGATACGAATTCAGTGACGGGTGTGTCACGCTGAGCAGAGCCGCAGGCGCGAAGTCGAAGGGCGACAAGCTCATGCCTCGACAATGCTTCCCCTCGACGTTGCTTGGGAGGGGCTCAGGCTCAGCATGACACGATGGCGGGGCATTTATCTCGTGTCACCCTGAGCAGCGCCGCAGGCGCGAAGTCGAAGGGCGGCACAAGCTCATGCTTCGACAATGCTTCCCCTCGACGATGCTCGGGACAGGCTCAGGCTCAGCATGACACATCGGCGCTACGGTCAGGATGACAAACTAAATCAGATTATCCTAAACCTCGGCGCCGAGTCCCGTGTTGGCGCGAACGGTGAGTTGCGCGAAGTTTCCTTCGGCCTCCGCATCTTTTGCCAAAAACGTGCCGAGGATTGCGGCGAGGAAACCGAGCGGTATGGAAACCAAGCCCGGGTTCTCGAGCGGAAAGAGCGGCGCTGCTTGGATAAGGTGGCGAACCGCTGCTTCGGGCGGATCGATGCCCATGACCGCCGGGCTGATCGCTATGAGGACCAGCGACGAAATCAACCCGGTGAGCATCCCCGCAATGCTGCCGGTGCGATTGAACCGTTTCCACATCAGTGTTAACAGGATGACCGGAACGTTTGCGCTGGCCGCTACCGCGAACGCCAGTCCGACCAGGAACGCAACGTTCAGCGATTTGAGCCCGATTGCCAAGAGAATGGCCAGAACCCCGATGCCGGCCGCGGTAAGGCGCGCCACGCGCACCTGCTCGCGCTCGTGACCCGTCCCGCCGCGTACGATGTTGAGCCAAATATCGTGCGCAAATGCGGATGAAGCCGCGATCGTCAGCCCCGCGACCACCGCTAGAATGGTAGCGAACGCCACGGCGGCGATGAACGCAAGGAACAACTCTCCACCCAGCGACTGCGCCAGCAACAACGCCGAAGCGTTGTTGTTTTTCACCGGCACGATGAACCCGTCTCTCTTAAGCTTGGCGTTAAGCGCCGGCGCTTCTTTGGGGTGGGTGGTAATGTAGCGAATGGCCGCACCGCCGGTAATATGGGCGCCGATGTTGTCCTTTCCGACGATCGTCGCTGCGCCGAAGCCCAGGAACGTCGTCATGACATAAAACGCGCCGATCAAGATCATTGCCCACGCAACCGACGTGCGTGCTGCCTTAGCAGAGGGCACGGTGTAAAAACGCATGAGAATGTGCGGCAGTCCCGCAGTGCCGAGCACAAGCGCCAACCCAAGCGAAATCAAATCGAGCGGCCCCCAGTGGCCGTTGTAACGCAGCCCCGGCTGCAGAAGACTCTTGGTCGCGATGATGTGACCCGCGGCATCCTTGACCGTTCCATGAATCTTACTTACGGCGGTGAAGAAGTTTCCAAGCGAAAATCCAAAGTGGGCCAGCACCAAGAACGAGAGCACGATGGTTGCGCCCAAGAGTAGCACGGCTTTGATAATCTGCACCCACGTCGTTGCGATCATTCCGCCGAAGATGACATAGAAAAGCATGAGCGCGCCGACGACGATAATGGCGGCGTCAAAACTCAGATTTGGCACGAGCTGGTTGATCAGCACGCCGGCGCCCACCATCTGTGCGATCATGTAGAAGAGCGTGATGACCAGCGTGGAGATTGCGGCGACCGCGCGCACACCCCGCCCGTGCATGCGGAACGATAGGACGTCGGCCATCGTATATTTTCCGGTGTTGCGCAACGGCTCGGCCACCAAAAGAAGCACGGTCAAATAGGCCACGAGCCAGCCGACCGAATACATGAAACCGTCGAACCCGAAGAACGCTATGAGCCCCGCGATTCCGAGAAACGAAGCGGCGGACATATAGTCGCCTGCGATCGCCCACCCGTTTTGAAACCCCGAGATCGAGCGGTTGGCACTATAGAAGGCGCGCGGCGACTTGATGCGTGCGGAGGCCCACGCCGTTATGACCAGCGTGAAGAGAACGAAGATGACGAACATCACCAGGACGGGACTCACTGGTAGTCGCTCCGCACTCGCGCGATAAGCACCTGCTCAAGTTGGTCGAAGCGCTTCGCACGCCGTAGGTACAGCGCCATGATCAGCCAGGCCATAACAAATTCGGAGAGCGCAAACAGATAGGCGAGGTTCACTTCACCGAAGACTCGTCGCGACATCAGTGCTGGATGGTATCCCACGAGCACCGGCAACGCAAAGTAGTAGAGCACAAAGAAGATGGTAGCGGGGATGATAAAGCGCCGCTTCGCCGCAACCAGTTCCTGGAACTCCGGCTGGCCTTGGATGCGCTGCCACTCCTCGGGCGTGAAATGATGGTGCACGGGCCCTGCCTTTCTAGGCCCGAGCATTTTTCTCTGGCGCTCGCCTACCTCTTTAAGCGCACGGCGGCGCGCAGGTCCTCGCCGATCAGCAACTCGACGCCCAGTGCACAGATGATAACGACGGTGAAATAGACCGCGAAGTGGTCGAGTTCGGTTACCGGTAGAATCGTCGCGATCGCAAAACCGGCGAGCAGCAGGCATAAGCTGCCTCCGAGGAAGCGAGCGAGTCCAAGAAGGAACGAGCGCGCGGAGTGCAGTGAGCGGAACAAGTCGATGGCCATGCGGGCGGGCGAGCGCGTGCCGACGTTCCAGATCACGATGGCCAGCGAGGCGCAGAGAAGCGCGGCGATAAAGTGGCTAAACGCTAGCAGTGTGGGGGTCATCGTCGGGCCATGATGCGATCTCGCCCAACGCCGCGCTCTTGAGGACCTTGAGTCCGAGCATCGCGCACTTCATGCGCGTGGGGCTGATGCCGATGCCCACGTTTTCGAGGACGACGTCTTTTGAAAGCCGGGCGATATCCTCGAGCCGCTCGCCTTTGATGGTTTGCGTGAGCATCGAGGCCGATGCTTGGCTAATGGCGCACCCTTTGCCGGAGAAGCGCACGTCTAGCACGCGGCCGTCGCGAACCTGCAGTTCCATGCGAATCTCGTCCCCACAGAGTGGGTTGAGATCTTCAGCGCTCGCATCGGGCGCATCCAGGTGTCCGAAGTTGCGCGGATTGCGGTAGTGGTCGAGAATATACTCTTTGTAAAAGTCTTCCATCGGCTATCGCAGGTTGAAAACCGAAGCCGCTTTCTCCAGACCGTCCATCAAGGCGTCGACGTCTTCTTCGGAGTTGTACAGATAGAATGACGCGCGTGCGGTTGCGGGCCAGCCCATCTTTTCCATAAGCGGCATGGTGCAATGGTGTCCGGCGCGGATTGCGACGCCCTCGGTGTCGAGAATAGACGCAAGATCGTGCGGATGAACGTCGGAGAAATTGAACGAAATCACGTCGGCGACGCGATCCCTGTCATGTGGCCCGTAGACTTGCAAACCGCGCGTGGCCAGCTCGTCAAACCGCGCGAAGGCATAACACATAAGGGAGCGCTCGTGGGCCCGAACCCACTCCATGTCGAGTCCTTGCAGATAATCGACGGCCGCGCCCAGGCCGATAGCGCCCGCCACGTTGCCCGTGCCGGCTTCAAACTTCCACGGCAGCTCGTTGAAGGTCGTGCCTTCGTACGTCACCTTCTTGATCATGTCGCCGCCAGCGAGGAACGGCGGCATTTTCTCCAGCAACGCACGTTTGCCGTATAAGAATCCGATGCCGGTCGGTCCGCACATTTTGTGGCCGCTCGCCGCAAAAAAATCGGCATCTAACGCCTGCACGTCTACCGGCATATTGGGCGCAGACTGCGCGCCGTCCACCAGGACGATGGCCCCGACGGCGTGCGCGCGCGGAATGATGATCTCCAGCGGTGCGATGGTCCCCAGCGAGTTGCTCACGTGCGAGAGCGCGACCAGTTTGACGCCACTTAAGAGCTCGTCAAGCTTATCCAAAACATGCTCACCCCGACCGTCCACCGGAATGTACCGCAGTTGTGCTCCCGTGCGCTCCGCGAGCACCTGCCAGGGCACCAGGTTGGAGTGGTGTTCGAGCTGTGTTGTGAGGATTGCGTCGCCGGGCTTGAGGTTTTGCAGTCCCCACGAGTGGCTTACCAAGTTGATGGATTCAGTTGCGCCGCGCGTGAAGATCAGTTCGGCGCTCTGCGGCGCATTGATGAAGGCCGCGACCTTGGCGCGCGCATCTTCAAAGGCCGTCGTCGCACGCTCGGCGATTTCGTAGACGCCGCGATGAATATTGGCGTTGTAGCTGCTGTAGTACTCGACCAGCGCGTCGATCACGACTTGCGGCTTTTGTGAGGTGGCCGCAGAATCAAGGTATATCAGACGTTTTCCGCGGCGCGTCCGCTTGGCCAGAATCGGAAAGTCAGCGATGATGCGTCTTAGCTTCAAGTCGGGCGGCGAGGCAATCACGCGGTCACCTTGGCTTCCAGAGCTGCGCGCACGCGATCGCGCACGCCTTGCGACGAGAAGCGCTCAATCACCGGCTCGAAAAAACCCAATGCGATCATCTTTTCAGCGGCGCAGCGCTCCAGCCCACGGCTGATCATGTAGAAGAGCTGGTCTTCATCGATCGCGCCGACCGTGGCACCGTGAAAGGCCTTCACATCATTGGCATCGATCTCTAAGGCCGGCACCGAATCGATGTGCGCATCCTTGGAGAGCAGCAGCGCATCGTCTTTGAGGTTGGCCTCGGTGCCGTGGGCGCTCGGCTGGATGCGGATGTTTCCAAGATAGCGTGCCTGCCCCGCGCCGCTGGCCGCCGACTTCACCAGCGTCGTCGAGCGGCTTTCACCGACGCGGTGGTCGACCGTCGTAGTCAAATCGACGTGCTGATCGTCGTGCGGAAAGAACAGAGCGTCGATCTCTGCTTCGATTCCGGTTGCGTTGCAAAGAACGTCGATGCTGGAAACGCAGAGGTGCGCGCCGAGGTCCGCCGTCGCCCAAGTGATCGCGGCGTCTTTTTGCGGTGCGGCGATCCGGCTCGAAAAGGTTTGCGCGTCGGACGGCAATTCTTGCACCGAGGCATACCGGACCCGCGCGCCCTCCTTGGCGTGCACTTCGCACAAGGCGGCCACGAAACAGCCGTCCGATCCCCTTATGCTTTCAACGATGTCGACTTGCGAACGTTCTTCGGCGATCACCAGCGTATATGGAAAGACCGCGCCGTTTTGAGCGCGGTATGAAATTTGAATGGGCTCTTCGGCGATTGTGCCGGCGGGAACGTACAGCAATGCACCCCCGTTGACGAACGCATGCGTGAGTGCCGCAAACTTTCCATGTGCGAGGCCGAACCATGGGAGTGTCGTGCCATACCGTTCGAAAGCCTCGGCAAGTTGGATGCACACCACACCCGGCGGCAAGCTCGCCGGCAACTTGACCTCCAGCGTCCCTAATTCGTGCCCCGAGATATCCAATTTGTCGAGGTCGATCTTCCAGTAACGTCCCGGACGTTCGCGTCCGGAAGGCGTGCGCAAGTACATCGCGTAGGCATCCAAACGCTCTTTACGGTCGACATAATACGGAAGGATGCTCGCTACAAGAACGTCTTCGTTCAGCCGGGCTGCGAGCGTTTCAGGCATGCAGCGCCGTCTCTTCGCGAATGGTGTCATAGCCGCTGCGTTCGATCTCGTTTGCAAGTTCCGGACCGCCTTCTTTGACGATCCGGCCATCGATCATGATATGCACACGGTCGGCTTTGATGTATTGCAGGATGCGCGGATAGTGCGTGATGATCAAGAAGCCGGTGTGGTTGCTGCTCGGGTCCGCGCGCATCGCGTTCACGGACTCTCCGACCGCCTTGAGCGCGTCCACGTCAAGTCCCGAATCGGTTTCGTCCATGACGGCGTATTTGGGACCCAGCACCGCTAACTGCAGCATCTCCAGGCGCTTCTTTTCACCGCCCGAAAAGCCGTCGTTCAAGTAACGCCCCAAGAACGAGATATCCATGTCGAGCAAGTCCATCTTCTCCATGACCAGTTGACGAAATTTCGCCGGCGGCAAGTCGCCCGGTTTGACCGCGTTGCGCGTGGCCAGCAGAAAGTTGGAAACTTTGATGCCCGGAATTGCCGCCGGATATTGAAAGGAAAGGAAGAGACCGGCTTTCGCGCGCTTATCGGCAGACATCGCGAAGAGATCCTGGCCGTCCAAGGTGGCGCTTCCGGAGACGACCGCGTAGCGGGGATGGCCGGTCAATGCGAATGCCAGCGTGGATTTGCCGCTTCCATTGGGTCCCATGAGTGCGTGGACTCTGCCCGGCTCGACGGCCAGGTTAATTCCCTTGAGAATTTCGTTCTCGGCGACGTTCACGCGCAAGTCGGTAATACGAAGGCCCGAATGGGACACGCTGATGGCTCCTTAAAGCTGACTGGGATTTCATCGTACGGGTCCAAGCGAAGAAAGTCAAGGAAACTCTGGACTATCTTTCCGTTTCGTGATACGCTGGCCCAAATGCAGGCAGACCGGTTTTTCTCAAGCACGCGCGGCCGAATCGTCGAGGAACTGCGTCGGCGGGGGGCGGCGTCTGCCGTTGATCTAGCGCGAACCTTCGGGCTTTCTCCCAATGCAATTCGGCAGCAGCTGGTGGTGCTTGAGCGCGACGGCCTCGTCGAAGAGCGTTCGGTGCGGCGCGGGCCGACCAAGCCGACTTTGGAGTTTTCGTTGACGGCTGCAGCCGACCGGCTCTTTCCGCAGCATTACGATCGCATGCTCAACGCCGTATTGCATGAGGTGCGGGAGCAGGACGGCAGCTATGGCATCAGCCGCATCTTTGCCGGTATCGCCAAGCGGGCTGCAGCCAAGACGCGCGAGCGCATTCAGACGCCCGGCGTCGAAGGCCGGGCGGCCGCCCTCACGGATATGCTGCGCTCCGGCGGCGTGAATGCCGAGTATAACCTAATCGAAGGCGGTTTCGAACTACGCGAGCACAATTGCCCGTACGCGGCGGTGGTCAAAGAACATCCCGAGGTCTGCTCGGTAATTCATCAAGTTTTGGATGACGCAGTGGGCGGGGAGCACGTCCAAACCGAATCCCTTGCAACCGGCGGCAAAGAGTGCCGGTTCGAAGTGAAGGCCTAACGGAGAGCAACTTGGATTTTCAAAAGTTTCAGCGCCTCGTGGAGGAGCGCACCGGTTTCAAAACCATGGAGTCGCCGACCGCCAGCGGTGAGTACTTCAGCGACTCTTGCGGCGATCTATACAATTTCTTTTTGAAGATTGGCCCGGGCGCGGTAATTGAAGATATTTCGTATTTCACAACCGGCTGCGGATTCGGAACGGCCACCTGCAGCTTGGTGGTTGATCTCGCCAAGGGAAAAACAGTGGACGAAGCCGCGGCGGTCACCGAACAAGAGGTGATGGACGAGCTCGGCGGCTACCCGGAGAAGAAGAAAGATTATCCGCAGCGCGCACTGGAAGCGCTGCATGTCGCGATCGACGACTACCGCAAGAAGGTCGCCGCCGGAACAGTTCCTGATTTTAGCGCGATGCTTGCCGCCCCGAGGCTGGCCGTGGCAGCTGGCTCAGTAGCCGCAGCGGCGCCGCTCAGCGACGACGGCAAAGTCCTCATCAAACTGCACTAACGGCTCAAGTCTAGTGGAACGACTGAGAGCGGTTGGTGGCGCGTCGTGTCTTTTTCGGGAATTGACTCAAAGAGCGTGAGCGCGCGAACGTACAGGTCGATCGGTGGAAAATTGGCGATGACGGGCAACGGGCTCGGCTCCTTGATCCGGCAGATGGTCAGGTGCACCATGTGCTCTTCTTTGAATGAAAAGCCCAAATTTCGGCAGCGATCGCGCAGATTGGTTTGGAGTTCCTCATACGCGCGCGGCTGCTTTCGCGCGCCGACCCAAACCACGCGCGGCCTCCGCTCATTTGGGAACGCGCCGGCTTTATCCAACCGCAATGTAAACGCAGCATGGGTTGCGGCACAATCGCGCATGCACGTCTGAATTTCATCAATCCGCTCCGAGGGCACCCAACCGAGAAATGCCAACGTTATGTGGAGTTTATCGGCGCGTTCCCACCGCCCGCGCACCCCGCGTGCTTCTAAAGCGCGGCCGATCTCGGTGATCCGTTCGCGGGCGTCGTCATCCAGCGCGATACCGGCGAAGAGTTTGTTCTTACCGGATGGCAAGATAAGGATTCGAGCGGCGTTCGATGCCGATGGTCGTGAAGGGACCGTGTCCCGGAACCACCGTCGAATCGTCGGAAAAATCCATGAGCTTGCGATGAATGCTCGCCACGATGTCTTCCATCGACGTGCCTCCGAGGTCCCAGCGCCCGATTGACCCTGCGAAAAGCGTGTCGCCGCTCAGGATGGTGGTGCGGCCTGCCTCTGAGAATTCGAAGCAAACGCTGCCCGGCGTGTGACCAGGTGTGTGCAGCACGTGGAGTTCGATGTTGCCGATGTGCAGCCGGTCGCCGTCTTGAAGGTCCGCGTCGATCTTTACGACGGGCGGTGCTTTTGCGTAGCCAACCCATTGTGCTTGTAACGGAAGCGTCTGATAGAGCGCAAAATCCGCACGGTGCAAGAGTGCGCTCGCGGCGGTTTCCTCGCGCAAACGTCCCAGATCTCCGATATGGTCTATGTGCGCGTGGGTGTGCGCCAAGTACTTTGTTCGCAATCCCAACGAGCGCATCGTTTCCACTACTTGATCGACGCCGTCGCCGCCGTCCACCACGATCGCCTCTTTCGTGGTTTCATCAGCCAAGATGGTGCAATTGCAGGCGAGTGGACCTAGCTGCAAATGCTGCACGATCATTTGCCCGTTTCACCCGGGGCCGTATAGGCGCCATTGAAATAGGTTAGGGGCAAACCGTCGGAAGTCGCAATCGAAAGCACGCGCCCGATGAAGATGCTGTGCGATCCGACGTGGTGTTCTTGGACGACTTCGCAATCGAGGTGCGCGAGCGCGCCCTTGATCACCGCGGCGCCGGTGGCGTCGATGGCATAGTCAACGCCTTCGAATTGGTTCTCGCGCAACTTTCCGGAAAACCGCTCGGCCAACGCCTGCTGACCGTTGCTCAGAATGTTGACGCAAAAAATCTTCGATGTGGAGATGTAGAGGTAACTGCGCGCCTGCAAGTTGATGCAGATAAGAACGGTCGGCGGCTCGAGCGAGACGCTTGCGAAAGCGCTGACGGTGACGCCACGCGGTTCCTCGTCCTTTATGCTGGTGACCACGGTAACGCCGGTGATGAAGTGCCGCATCGCGTCCTTGAGAGCGTCACCCGACACCTCATTCATTGAATGCGCGCCCCGATTCCTAACCCGGCGCCCACCGGAACGATCGTGGCATCCAGTGCGGGGTGATGCAAGAACGCTTCATTGAACGAGCGGATTACCGCGCTGTCTTGCAGCAGATTGTTCACCAGGACCAGCCCCGAGCGCTTTAAGAGCGCAACGCTTAATTCCAAGTATGCTTCGTATTCCGTTTCCGCCGCATTGATGAAGACCATATCCATATTGCGCTGCGGGAAGACGGGCAATACTTCAAGGGCGGGCTGGTTGATGAATTCAACACTCTCGCGTTTGCCTGCCCGCGCGAAATAGGTGGCAGCGGTTTGGGTGCGCTCCATATCGGGATCGATGGTCCAGATTCGACCGGCGGGCGGCTGCGCCAACGCCATCCACAAGGTCGCGTAGCCATACGCGGTGCCGATCTCCAAGACGCGGTTCGCCTGCATACAGTGAACTAAGGTGGCGAGCAGGCGTGCAGTTGCGCGCGGCAGGACCGAAAGGCCATTGCGCTGCTCGCGCTGCTCGAGTTCGAGCAGTATCGCCGGTACGGCACGGTGCAGTTGCTCCAATTGGCCGCTCTCGTCGCCCATGGCGTTCTCTGGCGGCGTCTGGGCGGCTAGCGCACGAAGACTTGCGCGAAGTGGCTGCTGCCCATAAAGAACAGCATCGGGATGGAAAGCATCACGTTCGCGCGCGACGCCAAGAAGGCGGTGCGGCGCGCTTTGACCTTCTCCTCATCCGTGGCGGGCACGATGCCGAGGATCTTCTTTTGATTCATCCAGATGAAAGTCCACACGTTGATCAACATGATGGTGCCCAGCAGCGCGCCCAGGCCGATGGGGGCCATAGCACCTTTCAGCGTGATCGCTGCCAAGAAACCGTTCGTGCCTTCATAATTCATGGTACTTAAGAGTCCGGCGCCCATGATCCACGTGGCGACCGCCGACCAGCGGAAGAACAGCAATGCACGCGGCATGATATATTTCGAAATTGGTGCGGCCTCGCCCGCCGCGGTCGCTTCCTTCACGGCTTGCGCGTTGACGAAGTTGAAGAAGTAGAGTAGGCCGATCCACATGATGCCGGCCAGGAAATGAAACCACCGTAGCAGTGCGGGTCCCCAAATGTCCATCTAACCGGTCACCTGTGCAGCATGCGAATAAATCGCAGACGCCACGAAGTAGAGTACGATCGTGATGAGCACGCCGCAGATGATCGTGCCCCACAGCGAGTCTAGCGGATTCTTCAAGGTCTCCCTCCAGGCGACGTGCCGATTCGGCACACTCTCTGTGCCGCTATTATCGCGCTGCAATCTCCATCTCCTCGAACCCGGTGCGGTCCGTATGAATCGGATGATGGGGTACTGGCCACTGCATGAGGATCAGCGCGAAAGAGCGGCGTTCCCAAGATGGGTTTACCGTCAGGGAGGCGGTCATCTGCGTCGGGCTGATGTTCATTGTGGGTGCCGGCAGGGTAGCGGCGCTGGCCGGGATTGGAAAAGCCTCCGCAGGCGACCCCGGCCGGGCCGCGGCTCGAGCTGCACTGGCGCGCGCTTGCGCCATCGCTCAAGCCCTCTCGAAGTACACGGGCGAGTGGCTTTGAGCGGCAATTCTTGGACGGTCGAGATGCTCAATCCGAGCGGCGGGCCGATCCCGGTCACCTTTTCCGCGCGGTCCTGGGCGAGCGCGATGGTGCAATCAACGATTCGGGATCCGTAGCGGAGGGTGAAGACGGTGGCGCCGTTGCGAGTTCTGACCGCGACGACACGCGTCTTCACGTGATCTATCGGAATGCGGGTGACGGGTCCCGAAATTCGGGTGACGCGTGGTCAACGCTCGGCTGGGCGAACTCGAACGGCAATGCGTCAGCGTGGCGCCGCTAAACGCCCCGCAGCTTTGATTACGTTGCGCAGCAACGCAACGTTTGTGACCGGCCCTACGCCGCCCGGAACCGGCGTCAACGCACCGGCAACCGATGCAACGCTCGCAAAATCTACGTCGCCTTTGAGCACGCCTTCCACGATCGTCGTGCCCACGTCGATGATGGTGACGCCGGGTGTGATCATGTCACCGGTGATCAATCCCGGCACTCCGGTTGCCACTACTAGGACCTCGGCCATTCTCACGAAGGGCTGTAGATCCCGTGATTCCTTGTGCAGCACGGTGACGGTTGCGTCTTGTGCGAGCATCAACATCGCTACCGGCAATCCAACGACCACGGACCGGCCCACCATGACAGCGCGCCGGCCCGCTAAAGGCCACGCGGGGCTGCGTTGCAGCAAGAGCATCACGGCGGCCGGAGTCGCCGGCACGAACTCGCTCCCGCTGCCGAAGGCCAAATGCCCTTGGTTCGTGGGATGGGTCCCATCGACGTCTTTGTCGACCGGAATCGCATCGGCGATGGAGCGTATCGAAAGGTGTTCGGGCAACGGCTGCTGCAGCATCACGCCGTGAATGGACGCATCGGCGGCCGCGCGTTCCAAGCGCGCGCGAACGGCCGAGGCCGTTGCGTCAAATGGCAATTCATCGATGAATACATCGATGCCGGCGTGCGCGCCCGTTCGCTGCAGATTTCGCACGTAGGCCACGCTGGACTCGTCCTTGCCGACCAGCGTTATCAGAAGGCGGGGATGAATCCCGCGCTCGCGGAGCGCACTACTTCGGGCGGCGAGCTCGGCGCGCAACTCGGTTGCGAGCGAGCGTCCGTCGATTCGTTGAGCCGGCACGCCACCGCGCTTTCGTTTGGGCAAAGGAGCAACCCTGGAACACGTTCGCAGGGAGATTCGCATCGGTGAGACTTTCTCGGTTGCCGACTTCGAGCGCGCGTTCTTGTCGTTTGGTCAGATGTACCAAACGCGGCCGAGTCAAGTTCTGTGCAGCCCGGATGTTTTGGAGCGTTACTGCGCGCTTTTTGAGCGTGGCCCGGATGTTGCGCAGCGCCGTGAAGTGCGCTTCGAAGGGGTACGAATGGTTGCGGCTGTTCTGCCCTCCGGCATGATTGCATTCGAAGGTGAAGTCGACGAAGAACGCATGGGCGATTGGTGAACCGCGCGCGCGTTCTTCCCATCGCATTGGCGGCGCTGCTCTTCGCAGCGGCACTGGTTGCGATTCTGGTGTCACTCGCGCACTCGCGCGTGCGCGGCGTGGGTCCGAGCGTCCTTGTCGGTTCACGTGCCGCCGATTATGCGCTGCTCGACCTGCGCGGCAGAACGGTATCGCTGGCCGCGTATAGCGGTAAGGTCGTGGTGCTGAACCTTTGGGCATCGTGGTGCCCCCCCTGCCGGCTGGAGATGCCCGATTTGGAGCGCTTGTACGAAAAAGAGCAGCGGCTAGGTCTGGTCGTGCTCGGCGTCAACGAAGGCGAATCAGCGCAGCGAGCGCGCGCATTTGGGGCCGCCCTGCACATACGTTTCCCGATCCTGCTGGACCAAGAGCAGCGGTTCGGGCGCGTTTACGCCGCGCTCGGCATCCCGACGACGATTGTGATCGACCGCGCGGGCTTCGTCGCCCGCGGCTTCGACGGCCCGCTCGATTACGACCAGATGGCGGCCGCGACATTACCGTTGCTGCGATAAGGCGATGACGGCACCAATCGTTGGGACGGCGTGTGTGCTGCTGGTGCTTCTTCAAGATATCGTACCGGGCAAGAGCTGGTACCACAGCGGCGCATATGCTTGGGCGCTCATCCTATTGACCGCCGCGCTCGTGTGGCGCACCCGCGCCGCGCGACGCAATCGCGAATGTGCGGCCGGCATCGCAGTTGCCTCCGCGGGAGCCGCAGTCGTTGCCATTGCCGGTCTGGCGGCCACCCTCTTGGGTCCGGATACGCATACCATCATTCGCGCGCCCGCAGAGCGCATCCCCATCTCGGAGCCGCCGGGAGTCATCGCCTTTCCTTCGCTCGACGCATTCGGCGCTGCCATCGAATTTACGCCGCAAGGCCGTTCGGCGTTCCGTGTAAGGGCTCGCCGTTATTTCGGGGCTTACATTTTCACATCTATGTCGCGGGACGTCGCGATTCTTAAGGCCGCGACCGCCGCCGACGCGCACCTGACGATAACGCAACCGGATAACTCCTCTTTCCTATCGCCCGTGTTACTCTTCAGCGGACAAAGCGAGATCGCGGGCCGCACGTTGCCGGTGGATTCCTTTGCCGTTCCTGCCTTACGCCGCTCCATTAAAGCCGTGCTCTTCTCCGCCCGCGCTATCGCGCAGATGGATCCGGAAGTTTCGCGCGATCCGCGCCCGGGGGTGCTCTTTGCGGTGAACGATGAACGCGGCCGGCTCATTCCCGGGGCCATCCGGCTAGTGCGCAGCGGCGCACGCGCCACTATCGGCGGCCTCACTCTGGAGGTGGGTGTTGCAAGCTATCCAGCCGTCACCATAGCTGCGGCGCCGTACTGGCCGCTGTTGCTGCTGGGCTTGCTGCTCTATGCACTCGGCCTCGCGCTCGCGCTTCGCCGGTTAAAAATCCGTCACGCTTGAAAAACAGAAGCGATCGATTTTCACAGCCGGCACCACCGTTGAATAGAAGTAGCTTCCGGTACGGCGCAGTTCATTAGAGAGTTCGCAGGATCTCATCGCCTCGAGAATGCTTTGGTTGAAGCGCATATTGCGCACGCCGCCCGCAATCTTTCCATCTTCGATCAGAAAGGTTCCATCCCGCGTCATTCCGGTTACGATTGTGCGCCGCTGATCCACCGGCCGAATATACCAAAAGCGGCTCACCAGCAACCCGCGCTGCGTCTCGGAGATCAACTCCTGCCTGGATTTGGAGCCCGGTAATACCACCGTGCTCCGCGGCATAGGCCCGGCCGCATTCGGTGCTGGCAGCGCATGCCCCGTGTTGGGCCGTTGTAGCTTGGCCGCCCAATGGCTGTCCGTTACCACAGTGCGTCCGATGCCGTTTTCGATTAATGCAAGACGTTGGGTCGGCGCGCCTTCGAAATCGAACGGCATCCGGGGCGCAAGCGGATGGCTGAAGTCATCCCAGATGTTGACATTCTCGCTCATGTAGCGGCGGTCTATGCCGTCGCACAGAAATGATGAGCCCTCATCGTAAGCCTGCGCCGAGAAATGATCGATCAGGTACGAAAATAGCTCGCCGAAGGCCGGCGGCTCCAGGATTACCGTCCACAATCCCGGTTTGACCGGTTCGGGCGCCTTCGAATGCGTGGCTTTGCTGGCCGCGACTTTGGCTGCGGCGCTTGCATCGACTTGGTCGATGTCGTGATCGAAGGCCTCGGCGTAGCCCGTTGAATCGGCGGCATTCATCTTCACGTTAAGGCCTGCGTCCGACGTATCGAAGGACGCAAGTACGCCGGTTGAGTTGGCAACCGTGACGCCCTGTGCGGAGTTCGTCAAGAAGCCCGCGCACCAGAGTTCGCTCGCGTAAGCCATTTCGAAGACGTCACTGACCATATGTGCCCGGCGATGCGCGGTGGCCTGCGCGGTAGCAGAAATATAGGCATCGTGCACGGTGGCATAAGGCGCCTTTTCGGGCAGGGCCGTTTCTACATCGGATTTCGGCGCGAGCTTTGCTAGTTCGATTGCGCGGCGCGCGGCCGCGCGAAGCGATCCGTCATCCAAGGCATTGGTTCGCGCCACGCCCGTCCGTGAATCGCAGACGGCGCGAATCGAAACGGTCGTATCGGCATAAGCGACGTTTTGATGAATGGCGTTGTGCGTGAAGCGCGTTAGCGCGGAGTTATCGTGAAGTACCAGGGCTTCGGCGGCATCGCAGTCACACATCGCCAGCACGTGCTGCGCTAGATGCTCGCGTGCGCTCTTATCCACCGTAGCCGACGCCTACTTGAACCGCCCGAAATCGCGCTGGCGCGGCGCATTGCGCCGTGCGTCCGACTTGCATCGGCTCCCCTTTTCCGCAATGCGGCGTTCCCCACGCATTCCACGAGTTTTCGTCGGCGACGGCGTCACACGAACCCCAAAAGACGGGCGTAACGCCGCCGTAGGTTGGATTCTTGAACATGCGGCCGCGCTTGCCGTTCTTGATCTCCCAGCCGATCTGGCAGCCAAACTGAAAGTTCAAGCGATGATCGTCAATCGACCACGAGCGATTGGATTCCATGTAGAGCCCATCTTTGACGTCATCGAAGAGACGCTCGAACGGCGTCTCTCCAGGCAAGAGATTGAGATTGCACATGCGGATCATCGGCACGAACTCCCAGCTCTGCGCTCGCACGCAGGCGGTGCTTTGTGCGCCGATCGCGCGCGCCGTGTCGTTCGAGGACTCATATCCAACGAGTATGCCGTTGCGGATGATGTCTGAGACGATGCTGCGCGTGCCTTCGTCGTCATAGCCCACGGTTGCCAACCCCCCGGGCAGCGTGTTGTCGATGATGATGTTCACAAGTTCGGAACCGTAGCGTAGCCTGCCAAGCTGCGCGATCTCCAGGAAGCTGGTGCCCGAGAAGTTGGCTTCCCATCCCATGACGCGGTCCAGCTCGGCGGGGTGCCCGCACGATTCGTGAATCTGCAGCGACATCTGCGAACCGCCCAAGATAACGTCGCGCGAGCCCGACGGGCATTGTGTTGCGTCCAGCAGTTGCACCGCCTCCTCGGCGATGCGGACGGCATTCTCTTGCAGCCGTGCTTCTTGAACGATCTCCCAGCCGCCCGATTTGTAGAGTCCGATGTCGCCTGGAAACGAGCGCGACTGCATCTCGCCGTTGGCCACGGCAATCGCCTCCATCCCACTGCCGCTCTGCACAATCGATTGTTCGATGCGCGAACCGGTGGAACTGTAAAACGTCTTCTCCACGTGCCACAAGTCGATCCATGCGCGCCCGACCGAAATTCGCGGATCGACGTGCAAGAGTTTCTCCGCTTGCAAGAGCAGATTTACGCGCTCGCCAAGCGGAATGCTGAAGGGATCCAGTTCCGTCTGGGTCACGAAACGGTCGACGTGCGCCTGATGCGGCGGATCACCGAAGCGCTGCCGCGCGATAGCGGCGCCGGCTGCAGCAATCTCTACCGCTCGTCCGGCTGTTCGATCAATTCCGGAGCCGCTGAAATCAGAGGAGGCGGAGAATCCCCACGCTCCGTCCACGAGCGCGCGAATACCGTAACCGTGACTGGTCGCGTCCGAGAGCGTCGCTACCGCGCCATTGCGCACCTCGATGCGTTCGCTGCGCGAGTTTTCATAGCGGATGTCAGTGTACCGCGCGCCGCGCACGGCAGCGGTATCTATCGCGCGCTTGGCAAAGGCATCGAAGCTCATGGTGCGGGGCCTGCTTCAATCACGCGCATATTGCGCACAGAAATCTGTCCGGCAGCGCGTACCGGTGCGCCTCCCAGCGCACTAAGAACGTATATGCTGTGCAACCGCGCCGGTTGTGCCAGCGAGATCGGGAAACGAACGTCGCGTGTTTGCCAACCCTGCCAACTCACTCTTCCGCTCGTCAAGAATACTCGTTCGTTGATTGCGTTGACCAACGAGAGGCGTAGCATCTCGCCATTGCCATCACCCTTCAGCTCGAACCGCAACCCGATTGCGCCGGGCGGGAGCGGCCGATCGCCTACCATGGTCGCCGAACGTTCCCCGCTGGTGAAATCATATTGCAGAGTAATACATACCGCGCACTCGGCACCGAAGAGAACGCTGCCCGGGCCTCCCGCAGGTGCGCTGACGAACTTCCACTGCGTGGACATTTGCAGTGTTGTTTCGTGCTCGCCCACGCTTACCGATTGCGCTGCGGCAGTCACACCGACCCGAACCTCCACGCGAGCGTTCTGAGCGGCGGCAATGAAGCGGCCATCGTCTGAAATCGCGCCGTGCGTGGTGGTCCACGCCAGCTTGCGCGGCAGCGCCACCTCGAAGCCGGACGTATCAAAGCCGCGGGCCGTAAACTGTATCGCTTCGCTCGCGTGGGCGGCATGCGCGCCGTGTGGTTCGATCTCGATTCGCGCCGGGCGCTCTAGAATCTCGACCGGAACTTGTGCGGCCAGGCGCCCTTCACGTAAGTTGAGCCTTCCGGTTGCAGGGTGCAGAGCGGTGAAAATGTTCGCACGCAAGGTTCCCGCATTTATCGGGCTCGTCGTACCGCCGGCCTCTCCCGAACCGTGCCCCAGAAAGTGACCCGCCGCATCGGTGATGGATTCTTGCAGGGGGACCTGCGCGCCGGGAACTGCGCGAATGATTGGCGGGCGAACGACCAGGAAAGCGGCCGGCCCGACGGGCGCATCGCTGTAAACGAAGAGGCCATCGGCCACGGGCCGCTCCGAGCCGTCGGAAGGCGAGTTCCGGATGCCCGGCTGCGGATCGCCCAGGCGGCGCGTCACCAGCGTAGACGAACCGCCGCCATCGAACGAAAGCCCCTCCGCGGCGCCTAGTGCCAATAGCAAGGAAGTAAATTCGTTGCGTGAGAGGCCGATGGAGATTTGCGGCTGGCGCCCATCGACTTCAAGAAGAAGAAGCGTACCGTCGTTGCGAAGCGCGGCGCCGGAAATGGGGATGCGCGAACGCCCTTCCAATTCAGCCGGCGCGTCGTTTTCGAAAAACCGCGTGCCGTTCTGCAACAACAGCGGGCCGCCCCCAACGGCCATTACGATCTGGTCGAAGGATGGCTCCGGCGCGACGGTTACCACGTCGCCGATCTCCGGGACGCCAACGGTTTCGGTGGCCGCTCCGCCAAGCACGAGCGCATACGATGGCCCGACGCGTTGCTGTTCGCCGGCAATGGTTCGCACGCGAAAGCGGCGCGACGGCGGGCTTTCCAGCGGATCGAGGAACACGACCATCGCGCCCGCGGGTGCGGCGAACGAGCCCAAGAGCGGCGTAACCAAGACACCACCGCCTTTGGGCGGCAGATCGTTGACGCCGTCAAGTGCGATCGGAACCGTGCCAACGTTCACGGTTCCACCAAAGGCGATCGGCCGCATCAGCACGGTCCGGTCGCGCAGCACGGCCAGCGCGCCGTGCGAATTCGGTGTCTTGAGAAGCTGGCCGCCGCGCATGAGGATGCCTAGTGGCTCGTTGGTATTGCCGATGTCGAAATAATCCGCGTTCAACCCGGCAACCGCTTTGGTGCGCACGGCCATGGAAGATGTCGTTTCGCCTGCAGAGATGAGAGAGTCGTGCGCCACGACCGAATCGATGCGCACCGTTGGTTCGTGCAGGTCAACTTGAACGACGTGAACTTGAAGCGGACCATCTTTAGTGAGCAGTGAGTAGTTTGCGTAGCGAATCCCCGGCGCCACGAACTCGGTGGTGAACGCGTTCGAAACGATTGCGGGAAACGGTTGGGGCGGATGGAGCGAGCCGGGAAGAGTAGCGCCGCCGGCGCTTGCCGCGCACAGCAGCCAAACGGCAAGCACGTAGGGAATGCGTCGCATGAGGTTAGGGCGGGGTTGCTACGCTTAGCGGATACGCTCCTGTGGCGAATGGTGTGCCGCGTATGGGCAGCAGCGAGTCAGCGTCAAAGACTGCCACCTTATTGGCCCTCGCACATGGGACGTACAGACGGCGCGTTCGCTGATCGAGATGCGGCAGCCACGGCACCGCGCATGCTCTCAACGGAGCATGCTCCCGGCGCAGGGTGGTCGCGCTCAGCACATAGACTTGTCCGCTGTCCTCGTCGGTGACAAAGAGCCGCTGCCTGCGAACGTCGTACGCTGCGCCAAGCGGAAAGGCAATCGGTGCGGAACGCGCGATGATGCGGCCGCGCGTCGGCGCGAGGTCGATGAGCACGACGAAGCCGCCGTCTTTGTGCATCTCGCGATCCTGATTCGAGACGGCAAATAGGCGGTTTCGCTGCGGGTCAACCGCAATTCCAAAGGTGCGTGCGACCGTTGGAATGGTTCGCGTGACGCCCAGCGTGCGGGTATCTATTTCGGTGACGCTTGCGTCGTTGACGTTTCCCACGAAGATGCGGTGCCGGCGTTCGTCGAGCGCCAGTCCTTCGGCAGTGATGCCCGTCTCCACTCGCGTTACTTGCGTGCCGCGAATACGGGTTAACGCGCCGCGGCCACCGCCCACATCACGGTTCGATACGAAAACGGAGCCTTCGCGCGAGTCGAAGGCCACTTCGTTCCCCAGCGGAACGCCGGGAGCTTGCTGCATGCCCCACGGATCCCGAAGGATGCGAAAGAACGTCGATCCGTCGGTCGCACACGTGTATATATTGCCCCTCTCGTCCATCGCAACGCCGGCCGGCGCGCCGCTGAATGCCTGAAGGCCCAGCATCGAAAAGTCGCGCATGCCATGCAGTGCGATGCCGCTATAGTAGGTAGCCACGGCGATCAGGCCGGCGGTTGGGGCAGGCGCGGGAACGATCTGTAGTTCGCTCAGCGCGAAGGCCTGCTGCGATGCGGCAACCACCGACACGTCTTGCGGAGATCGCACTTCCGGTGCAACATAGATGCCGTTCTCCAAGTGTCCGGCTCCGATGAGGGAGAGCGCGTATCCTGCGCTCGCACCTTGCACTACGATCGGGACGCGGCTTTGCGCGAAGTAGGGGCCGGCCGGAGTGGTGATGGCGAAGCTGCCTTGAGCTCGGTGGTCGCGATGCGCGGTTGCCGCAGTGGTTGTCAGCAGGGCCGCCGTCGCGGCCAGAATTCGAACCGTGCTAGAGATGCTTGAGTACGCCGATGACCATGAACACAACGCCGGCAACAGCTAAGCCGCCTGCAGTCCACAGAAGCATCTGATTCGATGCCAGGGCCGAAATCGACACAAAAACGATGGCAATCTCCAACAGTGTAACGGCAATTTCGACGGTTTCGAAGGCGCTTAACGCGCGCGCCGATGAAGCTTCGTAGCCCTCCGCGCGCTGTTCGAGCTGTCGCGCGTTAGAGAGCACCGGCTGCGCGGCTGCATTCTCGGATTTGGCAACGCCCGCAAACTTCGTTCGTGTGTTTGCGCCACCCACGCCGGCATCGCCCAGCGCCGAATACAGGTGGTATTTGATGCGCTTCGATTCATAGTAGTTGTAGGCGTCGGAAGCTCGCGATTGCGCCAGAATGGCTTCGTTCTTTTCAATGAGCGCCGTTGTGGAACGGCTGTGGGCGATCATCGTCGCCAGCGCTGCCAGCACTGCGAAGAGCGCGGCCAAAACCGCGACCGTGCGGTTCTCGCGGGTTTGGGCCGTCCGTTCCTTCGTCTCTTCCATCGTGCGATGTGCGCTAAAATCTGCCAAGAGCTTCCTCGATGTCAGTGTCCGGAGCGACCGACGTCTGCGCCGTCCGAGCCGGTTCAAAATGGAACAGTGTCGTTCGAAATTCGCCGAACGTTCCGCAAACTATCGTGCCGTCCGGATCTACCGCAAAAGCGTAGCGATCCTCGGCCACGACCGCCACGAATAACCGCAACTCCAGCGCTCGGGCGCGCGCGAAGGAGCGCACGAGCTGCATGTCGGGCAGTTCGGTTTTCCAGAGTAGCAACCGATAGCCCGCCGCCCGCCAAACAATCGCCCCGGCCGGATCCATCATCGTGGCATCGTCGACTATAGCGATTTGCGCATCGGGTGAAGGTTCGTTCCCGGGTCCCAGCGTGTAGTCTGCCCGCAACAGATCGCGGACTACACCGGCGGAATCGTCGAAGGGCGTCAGGGCGATTCGGCTTGATCTGCTGGAGCCGGCCCTGCGCAGATCGTGGCGCGCTCGAGCGCGTGCCGGAATCGTGCGGGAAAGAGCTACCGAGCCGGTCAGGATTTCCGGACGGTCCTGTGACGCGCGCGCAACCGTGTTCCCGCCCGAATCAAGAATCTGGCTCTTGCCACAGTATGCAACGCACCTTCGTTCGACGCCGACCTTATTGGCTGCGACGAATGGCCGGAGGTTTTCTTGCGCGCGAACGCGGGCCAGAAGATCGGCCTGTGCATTCTCGAGGTTCTGCGGATCGCGCCCCGAGGTCACCCACGCGGTCGGCATGACGAGAATCTCCGCACCGTCGTCAACCAATCGGCGCGCGATCGTAGGGACACGCCCGTCCGCGCAGATCAAGACGCCGAGCTTGCCGAGCGACGTTTGAATGGGGCCGCGTAGCGATCCTGGAGCAAACCATTGCCGGTCAAAATGCCACAAGAAGCACTTGTCCGCAGTGCCTGCCAACGTTCCGTCCGCATCGACGACGTACGCACTATTATAGGTAAGGTTGCGTTCGGTGCGCACGGAGCCATACACGATCACCGCACCGGTTGCACGCGCTGCTTCTTGCACGTCGTTTAGTGCCCGCTCGCTTACGCTGGGGTCGATGGGCTCCTTGCCAATAACGTAGGCGGGCACCGTTCCCTCCGGCAATACGATAAGCTGCGCGCCAGTGCGTCCGGCATCTACCACATGCTGCAGGATGCGGGGCCAAACGATATCAAACGCATCGCGCTCGTGCGCTTGCAGTTGAAGGGCCGCAATAAAAACCGTGCGCGAGTTCATACCTTTCGGCTCAATTGCTTTGGGTAGCATCATTGCTCTCCTGCCGGTCGGTTTCACGCAAAAAGGGCGAGAACGGTTTGGGTATGAAGAGCGTTGAAGCCAGAAGGGGAGCTATAGCATTGAAGCGATTTTTCGTGGGCCTCGCGGTTGCGTCGGTGCTGTCCGGCATCGCCGGAGATGGTATTGCGGCGCCCCGCAGCACCGCTTCACCCTCGCATGCCAAGCCCGTTCGCAAGGCGCCTGCCGACGAGTACTTCGGACGCATGAAATGGAGCTACATCGGTATCAACAACATGGCTCACGATGAGACGATACGTGCCGGAGCCTATACCATCGACTCGGCCGAAATCAACAAAGCGCAATTCGGCGACGATGCGTTGGCCGACTGGGAACGCAAGTATCCCGACGATCCGCAGCTCCCGCGCTCCATCTATCTGATGGCCAAGCTCTACTCCAAGATTTGGACACTCTCAGGCCAGAGTCAGGCCGTGTACTATCTTCAGCGGCTGCAAAACAGATATCCAAACACGTACTTCGGAAAAACGGTGAAGGCGCAACTCGCGAAGGGATTCACCGAACATATCCTGGCCGACGCGCTGGCATGCCCGACGCCCTCCCCGCCCTATTTCGGCCTGATCCCGCCCACGCCGACGCCGATGCCTACTCCCACCCCAATTCCGACCAATGCGCCGGCGCCCAATATTCACTTCTCGATCGTGCAAACGCCATGTGCGCAACCCGCGCCGGAGCCACCGTGGCCTACCCCCGCGCCATTGCCGACGCCGGCTCCCGCTACGAGTCCCGCGGTAACGCCGAGCCCGGGCCCGGCCGCCACGTCGAGTAGCATTCCACCGGCCACCAGCAGTCCGGGAGGACCGCTTCCCACTCCTCGACCGTCGGCGAGCCCCACGCTCGCTCCGGTGCAGCCGGCTAGTCCGACGCCCTCCGCAACTCCGCATCATCGGGAGCGCCGCGCGAGGCACGTGTAGCGGCGCAAGCCAGGGTATAGAATGAAGGGACCCCCGGTTTTCACCGGAGGTCCCTTCTCATCTATTGGCGACGGTTTCGCCTGAGCGAACCGACGCGTTTTAGAAGTGCAGACCCAGGCCGACGTAGCCACCGTTGTGGGTGAAGCCAATCGGAGCGTTCTGCTTATTGTTTCCGCGGTCACCTAAGAACCCGAAGTCCAGGAACAGCGGGCTCGCTCCGAAATTGAACGTGCCGCCAAGCTGGTACTTCAAGATGCTGTAGGCCAGGGTGAACGGACCGGTCGGACACACGTCGGTGCCGCAATTGCCGCGCACGTTGGGGTAATACCACACGCTACCGTAGATGGAGAACGGCTGGTCGAGGTCGGGCAGTTTCTCTGCGCCGAAGCCGAAGCCGCTGAGCTTGGGATAGCCGTAGTTACCGGTGCGGTACATGTAGCCGACGCCGATGTAGAGGCGCGGATCCGCGACCTTCAGGCCGAGACGGCCGTCGAAGTCGTAGTCGCGAGCCACAAACGCCGGAACGAAGGTTTGCCCCATGCCACCGATGACGGTGACGCAACCCGTGTCGCCGGTCGAGGCATGCCCTGCGAGACCGTCGCAAGCGGCACGCACGTTGGCGGGGGTCGAGGCAACGCCTTGGTTATGCGGGTAGTTGTACTGGCGGAAGTCACCCTCCAGCATCCACGGCAGGTTGCCGAGATCGAACTCGATTCCCTCACGCAGGCTGAAGCTGAAGCCACCAGAGTTGTTGTTGCCGGTGTTGCCCGGGCTGAACTCGTTGTACACCTTCGGTGAAAAGATGTAATCACCGACGATGAACTTGTCTTTGTACGGAGCCGCAACCGGTGTTGGCGTTGCCACCGGCACGGGGACCGGCGTGACAGTCGGAGGCGGCGGAGGCGGCGCAGGCGTGACCGCTACATAGCGGACGACGACCAAGCGCTTGTCGGGAACCCACTGAACGTAGGCGCCCATGCCTTCGGAGATGACGCGCACCGGCACGACGACGTGGCCCTGATAGATTTCAGGGGGAACGTCGAGCGGACGGGTCTCGCCGTTGATGACAACTTCCGGCTTGCCGACGGTAACTTTTACGTCGGATCCGGGCTTGCTGACATCGACGGTCTTAGAGCCGGCGTCGTACGAAACCGTGGCACCCATTTGCTCGAACATCGAGCGCAGGGGGATCAGGATCGTGCCACCGCGCACTAGCGCGGCGAGAACACGGCCCTGCTTCAACTTATCGGGTTTCGCGTAAACGTGGTGATCGTTGAAGAGGATCGGAATCTGTCCCGACGGCGGTGAACCGAAGTTCGCCGGCGGAGCAGCTGGAGCCGAGGTGGCCGTGGCGGCGGGAGCAGGCGAGGCCTGCGCAATCGCGTTGGGTCCAATGTTGCCATGCGATGCATGTCCCGACGGAGCGGCGACCGCGTTAAGTCCCAAGGTGGCTGCGAACAGCACACCAAGTACTCCGGTGCTCAGTCGTTTCAATGTATCCTCCTAGTTAGTAATGAGACCTGAGATTGGTCATGTTTGGTCACGGGCCACCCCACTTTCGAGTGGGCTACCCCTGATCAAACCTTCTCAATCTCCTTCGGGAACAACGGATTGCCCCCCTTGAAGTATAACCCTAGCCGGCGCCGCCTGGGCGGCTATGTTTGTCGGCTTAGGGGCTGCACGTCGCCCGAACGGTCTATATAACGGGCTTTTAGCCCATTTTGTCTTGGAGTTTGGAAAGAAATTTCGCGCGCTCGATGATGTATCGCTCGTGCGTTCCCTCGGCGACGTTCTCTTGCTCGTCGAACACCTGAACCGCAAACGTGATGCGTGGTCCATCGATTTGGACCACCTCGACTTCGGTGCGGACGATGAAACCCACGGGCACGGGTTTGCGGTGCTCGAGATCGATGTGGGTACCCACGGTAAGCTGCTCGCCGTTCAAAAGGGGACCCACGCAATGCATGGCGGCCTCTTCGATCAACTGCACCAGTTGCGGCGTGGAGAGGACGTCGGCCCCTTTGTTCCCCGCCTTCTCTGCGGTCATCCATTCCTCGACGCGGGTCTGGCTGCTATAGGTGCGGCCGATGTCGAGCTTGACACTCATGGCCCCGGAGAATACTACAGAGCGCCGGGCTCTCCCGCCCCTGCGCGCGTTTGAATCCTTTTTGATGGTTTACACAGCAAAAGCTGGTACGGTCATGAAGTCGCAGGCGCACTCGGCATCTCGCTGAATCAAAGTTCGGTTTTGCGCGGTATGTACTGGCGCACCTCACAGGAGATTATTTAGGAGCAGCATGCACTATAGAAGTCTGGCGTTCGTTCTTGCCGTTGCGGGTGCCGCCGCCCTGACGGGCTGCGGCCACAAGGGCGCGCAGGGGCCCAAAGGCCCGCCGCCGCTGAACGTGGACACCGCGACCGCCATGCGGCGCGACATCGCAACGTTCATTCAGCTCGACGGTCAAGTCGCGCCCCTTCAAGATGCGACCCTTTCGTTGCAACAATCGGGCCCGCTGGTCGGCATCTATGTTAATGAAGGCGACCGTGTAAGCGCGGGCCAGTTGCTGGCAAAAGTAGACGACTCCACGATGCAAGCGCAGCTGGCGCAAGATGAAGCGCTCATCAATCAAAGTGCCGCGCGCGCGCAAAGCTCCGCGCTCAACGTGCCGATTACCCAGCAGCAAACCTCAGCCGGCGTCCAAACCGCGCGCAATACCCTGGCATCCGACCGCGCCGCGCTGCAAAACGCCCAGTTGGTCTACAATCAAAACCAGCAGCTTTTCCGGCAGGGATACGTGTCGCAAACTGCGCTCGCGCAATCGCAAGCGCAGTATGTCGCTGCGCAGCAGAAAGTCCAGATCGATCAGCAACAGCTGCAGACCGCTCAGAGCAACACGCTGCAAACCGGCGTAAGTTCTGCCAACGCGCAGGCCGATCGTGCCGCCATCGCATCGGCGCAAGCGCAGGCAAACACGCTGCGCACGCAGATAGCGCAGACCGCTCTCTACGCGCCTTTTAGCGGCGTCGTCACACAGCGTCTGATGGATCCCGGAGCCATGGCGGGTCCGTCGGCGCCTCTCTTGCGCCTTTCGCAGGTTGACGTGGTGTATGTGAACATCAACGTGCCGGATGAAGATCTGGGGTTCATTCATGCCGGCACTCCGGTGAAGTTCAGCACCGGTTCGCTGTCCGGCCGCCAATTCTCGGGAACCATCAGCGATGTAAATGCGGTGCCCACGCAGGGGACACTCTCCTATCGCGCGCGCGTGCGTCAGCCGAACCCAGGAAATTTATTGCGTGGCGGCATGCTGGTGAACGTCACGATTCAGAAGCAGCGCCACCGCGCGGCCATCGTCGTTCCGCGCAGCGCGGTCGGCCAAACGGAGGCCGGCAACACGGTCTTCGTTGTGGAGACGGGCAATAAGGCCAAGGAAGTCCCCGTATCGGTGGGACTTCAGACGGATACCCTAAGCGAAGTGTCGAGCCCGCAGATTCGCCCGGGGACGCAAGTGATTACCACGCGTCCGGATGCATTGCAAAACGGGAGTTTGGTAGCCGTGAACGGCGCCGTGACTGCGCCGGGCGCACAACCGGCGGCCCGGCGACGGCCGCCCGGTAAAGGTGCAGCCGGGGGGCGACGTCCGTGAAAAGATACGTCCTTGTCGTCACGGCCTTGACAGTAGGCCTCGCCGCGTTCGGCGCATCCGGTAATGCGGCCACCAAGCCCGCAGCGGGCCCAACTCCGACGCCGATTCCTTCGCCACGGGTTACAGCGCTGCCATACCCAGCGTACGGAACGCCCGCACCCGACGTGGCCAGGACCGTTCGCGCGCCCGGGGTTCCGCAGCTCGTCAATCTGCAGCAAGCCATCGATATCGCCGCTGCCAAGTCGCCGCTGCTCGCGCAAGCGCGGGCCAATGAAACAATCGCCAACGCCAACGTAAAGCTGGCGCGCGCTCCTGCCCTCCCAAGCGTCGGCGTGGTAGGAAGCAGCACCCACAGCAATACGTCCGGCGGAGCCTCGCTGGGCGGGTCCACCGGCGGGGGCGCCTTCGGCAACAATGGATCCACCGGCGGCCGAAGCGGCTCCGGCGGCAGCTTTACGAGCAACTCGCTGGATGCAAACCTCAAACAGCTGATTTTTGACGGCGGAAGGGTTTCCGCGCAGATCCGGGCCGCCTCGGAGAACGAACAAGGCACGGCCGACACCTATCGGCGCCAGCTGCAAACGGTGGCGTTTAACGTTGCCAACGCATACTACAATGCGCTTGCGGCCGGACGCACGGTCGCAATCGACGCAGAACTGGTACGCGAGAATCAAGTGAGCGCGGACTTGGTCGCCGCCCAGGTGCGCGCCGGAACTGAAGCGCGCGCGCAAATAGCGACGGCCGAACTTCCGGTTGCGCAAGCGCGTGTCAATCTGGTGCGTGCCCAAGGCGCCGAATATTCCGCCCTGGCAACCTTCGTCAATGCGCTGGGCTTAGATGCGAATGTTGACGTACGGCCTGTGGACGATACGCCGTCGAATCCGTCCGCCACGCTGTTGCAACCCGAGTTGCTTAGTTATGACGCTGCGATGGCACGTGCAGCTTTGTTGCGCCCGGACCTTGCAGCCGCGCAGCGCACAATCAACGCTGCGGAGGAGACTCTGCACGCCGCACGGTTGGGTAAAGTGCCTACCGTCAACGGGAGCGCCGGCCTCGGCGTCGCTTCCACGCTGCCTGATGGTTCGAACTTCAATCATTCCGGCAACATCGGCGCTACGATCACGATCCCGATTTTCGATCAGGGCTTAACGGCAGCGCAAACAGAGCAAGCGCAAGGACAACTCGAGAACGCGCGCGCAAATTTTGAAAACACGCGCCTGGGTGTCGGTCTGAATGTGCGGCAGGCGCTAACGAACTTGGTTTCCGCGCAGGCGGCCCTGGTGCAGACGCAGGCCGAATTGCGCAATGCGCGACAAGTTCTGCAATCCACGCAGGCGCAGTACCGCGCCGGCGTAACGACGTTGCCGCTCTTGCTCAATGCCGAAGTCGGATTGACCCAAGCGGAGACCGACAACGTCAACGCGATCTATGCCTTGCGCCAAGCCGAGCAGAATTATCTCTTCGCGCTCGGCGAAAACGATACGCAAATTCCGGCCGGATACAAGTAAAGGGGAGGCCGCCGCGAGGCCGCTAATATCCCGCGGATGAAAGCCATCATGACGCTGCTTGCCGCAGCGGTTGCGCTGGCCGCCTGCACCAAGGTCGGCACGCAGACCTCGTCAACCGGCGAGCGGCAGAACAGTTTTACCATACCGCACGTGTTCCGGTATGCCACGGCCGAAGATATCAGCAGTTTGAACCCTCACCTGGTCCAGCAGAACACGGTGGGGCTGATGGCCTCGCTGACAATGGCCTGGCTTATCAAATGGGATCACAACAATCTGCCCTATCCCGAACTGGCGACCGAAGTCCCCAGCAAGGCCAATGGCGAGATCAGTGCGGACGGCAAAACCATCACCTTTCATCTCCGCAAGGGCGTGAAATGGTCGGACGGCGCGCCCTTTAATGCTGACGACGTCGTATTTAGCACGAACGTCGTCTTAAATAAAGCCAACAATGAAGTAAGCCGCGCGGGTTGGGACAAGATCACCAAAATCGACGAACCCGATAAATATACGGTCGTCTATCACCTTTCGAGCCCGTTTTCGCCCTTCGTCGTGATCTTTTTTTCCAGCGCAGGTGCCAACCCGTGCATTCTGCCGAAGCATCTGCTGGGAAATCTGCCCAATATCAACACCGCGGCGTATAACTCCCTACCCGTAGGAATCGGGCCATTCAAGTACGCTGCATGGAAGCGCTCGGATTCAGTTGAAATGGTTCGCAATCCGTACTACTTCCGCGGCCAGCCCAAACTCGAAAAGATCGTCTTCAAGATTATTCCCGACCGCAATACCGTGCAGTCGCAGATTCAGGCGCACGAACTCGACATGTTTTACCCGGTTTCCGGGTTGTACTTCAATCGCCTGAAGGATACGCCCGCGTATACGTACATTCGGCAGCCGGCGTACTACTATAACCACATCGACTTTAATCTCTCCAGCCCAAAACTGTCGGACGTGGCAGTTCGCGAAGCGCTACGCTACGCGACCGACCGTCAAACGTTGCGCGACAAGATCGGGCATGGCGTCGGGGTTCTGCAGGATGAGCCCGCGCCGGGAAAAGCGCCATACTTTGACCCGAATATCAAGTTCACGGCGTACGATCCCGCCAAAGCTAATCAACTATTGGACGGCGCTGGATGGAAACGCGGAGCGGATGGGATTCGATCGAAAAACGGCGTGAAATTGGTCCTCGATTATGCGACCGGCGCCGGCTTGGCCGATGTCGATCAGCAGATCGAGTTACTGCGCGGTTGGTGGAAGGCCATCGGAATCGACATCAACGTGCGCCACTACCCGAGCAACTTGTTCTTTGCGCCCGTGCAGAATGGCGGAATCGTCTATAGCGGAAAGTGGGACGTCATCAACTTTGCATGGGGCGACGACCCGATTGGCGATTACTCGCAGATCTACGGGTGCGACCAAGTTCCGCCCAAGGGTCAGAACGATTTGCATTGGTGCAACCGGACGGCAGACGCTGCGATGCATGCGTTGTACGGTCACTACGATCAAGCCCAGCGCAACAAAGACGTTTTGACGCTCATGGGACAGATCGAGAAGGACGCGCCCTTTATCGTTACCACCAGCCGGGAGGACATCTTCGTCTTCAATCGCGACCTGAAAAACTTCCAACCCAACCAAGTGACGCAGTTTGACGACATGATGAACGTGGATATCTAGATGACCAAACGACTCTTCGGCCTACTCGGAATCCTCTTGGTTTGCGCGTGCACGAAAGTCGGCACGCAAGGTCCAAGCGGTGCGGGTGCTGGCCACACCGCCTCCAATCGCGCGCACCATCTCATCTTTGCCGATGGTTCGGGCGACCTGAACTCGTTGAATCCGCACCTCTATACCGAAACGAAGCTCGGCTATATCGCCGAGATGACCATGGCCTACCTGGCGCGGTACGACATTCACAATCGCCCCGTTCCCGAGCTGGCGACCGTTATTCCGACCCAGCAAAACGGCTTGATCAGTCGCGATGGCAAGACGATAACCTGGCATCTCCGCCGGGGCGTCAAATGGTCCGACGGAGTTCCGTTCGACGCCGATGACGTCGTGTGGTCCACGGGTGCCGTCAATAATAAGGCAAATAACGAGGTCGGCCGCGACGGGTGGGACTTGATTACCAAGGTGGACGAACCGGACAAATATACGGTCGTCTATCATCTGAGCAAGCCGTACGCGGCATTTCTGCCGACATTCTTTGGAACGGCGGGCGCGAATCCGTGCATCCTGCCCAAGCACATTCTTTCATCCCTTCCGAACATCAACACCGCCCCCTACAATGCCAGGCCGGTGGGCATCGGACCGTTTCGCGTGGTTGCATGGAGGCGCGGCGACGCGGTGGAGCTTGAGGCAAATCCCTACTACTGGCGCGGGATGCCGAAGCTCAAGCGGATCACCTTCAAACTGATTCCGGACCGCGACACGCTTACCACGGAGATGCAGACCGGCGACGTGGATCTCTGGCCGTTGGTCACACCGGCATATATCGTACGCATGAAAGAGATACCGAGCCTTAAAGTTCCCGTTTTCACGCAGTACTACTACGCGCACGTGGATTTCAATCTAAAGAGCCCTATTCTGCGCGACATTCGCGTGCGCCAAGCGCTGCGTCTGGCGCTGGACCGCAAAACGATCCGTCAGAAAATCGGCCGCGGATACGGGGTCCTTCAAGATGGAGTTATCTCACCCGCGAACCCGGTCGCCAACACTAGCATCCCCTTCGTGGATTTCAATCCTGCGAAGGCCAAAGAACTGCTGGATCAAGCCGGTTGGAAGGCCGGTCGCGATGGAATCCGAGTCAAGAACGGCCGGCGCCTGACGTTGCACTTTGCGTACTACACTGGCGCGCCTGACACCGACCAAGAGGTCGAGTTGATGCGCGCAAACTGGAAAGACGCCGGCGTCGACCTTCAGACGCAGAAGTATGCGGTTAACCTGTTCTTTGCGCCATTTCAACAAGGCGGCATCATGTACAGCGGCAAGTGGGACGTGACCACTTTCTCGTGGGGCGGCGATCCGGTTGGTGATCTGTCAACGATCTACAGTTGCAGCCAGCAGCCGCCGAACGGGCAGAATGCCATGCACTATTGTAATCCTGCGGCCGATGCGGCCATGGATAAATTCAAGGCAACCTACAGCGAATCCGAGCACAAGAAGTACGATGCGATCGTTGAGGAAGCCCTAGCGCGCGACGCGCCGACGGTAGTTCTGTGGGTGGCACAATGGGGCTTCGCCTACAATAGCAATCTTCAGGACTTTCGCCCCAACGAAGTGTCGCCGTTTGACGACATGATAAACGTTGACATCCAGTAGGTTCTAGCCGCTCGCCAGAGACAGGCACAGAGCAGCCCGCTGCCGAGCAGCGAGCATGCGCGCAGCGCAGCCCACAGTGGCTGAGGCTCGAACTGTCCGGTTCGCAGAAGTTCGTCGTGCCACACGGCGGATATCGAACCCGACAGTGGCTGCCCACCATGCATAGCGTCGGGCCAGACCGGCGCGGGTTGCATTTGGGCCAAGTGCGCGACCAGAAGCATGACGGGAACAATGGTGCAAGCACCGATCGCTGCGTAGCGCCGGCCACTCGCGCAATACAACGCCAGCGCGAAGGTTGCCAGCAACAGCGCGCTTTGCGGCAACGCCTCGGGCCGCTGCGCAAGGCCCAGCCAATCGACGGCGCAGACTCCGGCGCTTATGCCGAACCAGAAGCCCGGGCGAAATGGGGCGAAGATTCCCACCAGAATCGAAGGAAGCAGAAGAACGAAGTTATGTTCGTGAAAGAACGGAATCGCCAAGGGCAGTAGCGCGCATACGATTCCCAGCTTCACGAGCGGGCCAAAGGTAGTGCGAACGGCGAGCACCGATGCGACAAGTGCACCCAAGGCGAACATCACCGAGATGGCCACGGCGCCGGGCGCCGCAACTCCGAATCCGGCCGCAACGGCTCCCGGCGTTATTTGGATTAGTGCAAAGCGTTCGGCCCGCCCGTGCTCGATCAGTACGTGGAAGTAATCTCGAAAGAGGTGGCCTTCAAAGATCAGCCCGGTGAGCAGAAAGATCGACATTGCTGCTGCAACGGCCGCGAATGCGCGGCGGTGGGGAAGCTGGCTGAGAAACGTAACCGCCGCATTGGGCTGCAACGCCGCAGCCAAGAGCGCGACCGATGCCCACGCGGTGGAGCTTTCGTACCAGAGGACCGCAAGCCAAAGCCCGCTCAGTGACAAAAGTGCGTCTTGCCCTAGCGCCAAACCGCTGGTGAGCGGCCCGAAGCCCACGCACAGAAGAACGCACGCTGCCACATTCATCCACGAGAGCGCGCCCTGCTTTCGCAGAAAGATGATCAGGGTCCCGAAGAACGCGATGACTAGGACGCCGGTCCACAGTATCGCGGCGGGGCGATAAGCAAACGAAGCCAACGCGCGCCACATGGGAAGATAAGTCGGCGGCCCCACGAACGGGAGTGCCTCGTTGCGAGCGGCGCGCACGCCGGGAATCATCTTTTCGACATCCCAAATGCGCAGTGTATAAGGACTCATGCCGCGCGTGGCAAGCACGCCCGCTGCGTAGTACGCCTCAAAATCCCGCAGCAGCGGCCCCGGGGTTCCGGGCGGACGTGCAATCGTAATGGCTGAAATTGCGCCGCCTAGCGCGAGCAGGAGTGCGAGGTTACGCGCGAGTGGCGACGTGCGCAATGTTCATTAGATATACCAGCGATGCGGCCGTTACCAAGTATGCGGCCGTAATCGTTAGACGCGAAAGCGGCTTGATAGCATAGTACGCAGGATCGTACTGTCCTTTGAAAGCCGCCAGCGCCCGTGGGACGCCAAAGATTGCGATCAAAATCAGGAACACGACCGAGATGTGCAGCAGCAACATCAGTGCTACGAAGAGGACGATGCCGATGAGCCAAACGCGGGGCGAGAATGCCGCAGCGATGCCGCGACCGTCAAACGGCGGTGCGGGGATCATGTTGAGCAGATTCAGGAATGCGCCTACCGATGCTGCCGCTATCCAAAGGTTATCGCCCGTAGCCGCGCCATACGCGTAGGCGATAATGCTCACGATCAAGCCGGTAAAAGGTCCAGCGAGCGCGATGTAGGCTTCCTGCTGCGCATCGAGGGGTGCGTTGCCGGCGGTGAACGCGCCCAGCAGCGGGATGAACGTCG
The DNA here is from genome assembly GCA_003243975.1 of Candidatus Meridianibacter frigidus. Taxonomy (GTDB): domain Bacteria; phylum Vulcanimicrobiota; class Vulcanimicrobiia; order Vulcanimicrobiales; family Vulcanimicrobiaceae; genus Meridianibacter; species Meridianibacter frigidus. The sequence goes on from QHBJ01000034.1 coordinate 54,794, forward strand.
GAAGCTTGGGATGCAGCCCGTACAGGCGAAACGCGATGTAGTGCCCGAATTCGTGGGCGGCGATCATCAAGACGAAGATGACGCCGAACTTCCATCCAAAGAGCAATGCGTAGAGCCACAGCGACAGCAAGAACGTCCACCCGAACGTGAAAAACTTGCCGGCCAGAAGCAGCCACTTGAAGTTCAAGAAAATCAAGACGACGCTCTTGAACTTAGCGAACAGGATTGCCAGCGTGGCCAAGATGCCGCCCGCGGTTTTTAAGGGCGTACGCGCGCCCTGCTCTTGCTTGGGTTGATACTCGCCGTTGACCTCACTGGGACGCTCCGCGGTCCACCGGCTTGTATATGGGTTGGATGGAATGTTCGCGCGCGGGTCGTTTCCGAAGTTCACGCCGAGGTCTTTCGCCTCGTAGCGCGATACCTCATACAAACTGTGGAGCCGCGCATCGTCATTCTCGGCGGAGGGTTCGCGGCCATCGCGGCCGCCCATGCGCTGGAACGCGCGCTGCGGCCGAGCGAAGCCTCCATTACCCTTATCAGCCGTGAAAATTTTTCTCTGTTCACGCCGATGTTGCCCGAGGTTTCATCCGGTGCACTCGATGTCCGCCACATCGTGACGCCGGTTCGTTCGCAACTGCGGCGCACCCGCTTTATTCTCGGTGACATCAACGCTATCGACGTTGCGGAGCAGACCGTGCGCTTTATGCACACATTGCGCGGCGATGACGATACGGTTTGCTACGATCAGTTGATGCTCGCTTTGGGATCTACGACTTCGACATTCGGATTGCCGGGCGTCGCGGAGCATGTTTTCGCGCTCAAGACCTTGGAGGATGCGGGGATTCTGCGCAATCGTCTGATGTGGCTGCTGGAACTGGCGGATTCCACGGGCGAGGACGCCGAGCGGCGGGCGCTTCTGACCATCGTAGTTGTCGGTGGCGGTTTTACCGGAGTAGAAACCGCCGGCGAGTTGGTCGAGCTCTTTCGCAGCGTCCGCGGCTTCTATCCGAATATTCGTGGCGACGATATCACAATTATGCTTGTGGAAGGAGGCAGCGTGCTGCTGCCCGGATTGCCTCGAAAAATGGGCGCGTACTCGGCGCGCGATTTGCAGCGTCGAGGGGTCGAGGCGGTCCTTGGACGCCAAGTTGAGAGCGCGGATGCACGCGGACTCACTCTAGCGGGTGGGCGCCGCATCGAAACGCGCACGATCGTTTGGAGCGCCGGAGTGCAACCGAGCCCATTTCTCAAAGCGGCCGACCTTCCGCACGGCAAACACGGCGCGGTATTGGTGAACTCCGATCTCTCGGTTGTCGGGCGGCCGGGAATATGGGCGGTGGGCGATTGCGCATCGATACCCGACGGGTCGGGCGGAACGTTTCCGGCAACCGCGCAGCACGCGATTCGCGAAGGTCCGGTTGCCGCAGGAAATATTGTTGCAACCCTTCGAGGTCAGCCCACGAGACCGTTTCGCTACTTTGCGCTTGGAATGATGGCTTCGCTTGGCGCGCACAAGGCGGTAGCGCAGCTCCCTGGCAACCGGGTCCTCACCGGATTTCCGGCGTGGTTTCTCTGGCGCACGTATTATCTCTCACGCCTACCCGGCCTTGACCGCAAGCTGCGCGTGGCGTTTGACTGGACGTTGGAACTGCTCTTTCCGCGCGATATCGCCGAATTGCGTGTCTACTCGCGCCGTGCGCGCTCCAGTGCTGCCGAGGATGCCGGCCTGCAACCCCGCGACGGCCTGTCAGGGTGACGCGCGGGGCACGCTGAATATCCCCTTATGCAACTCAAGGAGCCCATCGAGCAGCTGATTCGAAACCCGCGGGAATTCACGGCAAACATGTCATTCCCCGATCCCGCGCAGTTGCGCATCTACGACGAAACCCTGCGCGATGGCGAGCAAATGCCCGGTGTGTGCTTTACGCCCAAGCAGAAGTACGAAATTGCCGAACGCCTAGCTGATATCGGCGTCCACATCATCAGCGTCGGCTTCCCCGCGGCCTCGGAGGGTGACCGCAAAACCTTGCAGATGGTTATGGAAGGCAAGCGCCGCGGCGATATGCGGGACGTTGAGATAGTCGTGATGTGCCGCAGCAACCGCAACGACATCGATGTAACCGTTGAAACGCTGGAAACGGCGGGCATCTCGCCCGCTGACGTGACCTTTTTCATCTTTACAAGTGGCAGCGATTTGCACTTAAAGTACAAGATCGGCAAGACGTTGCTACGCTTTGAAGGCAAAGACGAAAACCAGTGGCTGGATATGCCACTCGAGTTTTACCGCCGCGCCAACATCAACTTACAGTGCGACGTTATTCGCTATGCCCGCGACCGTGGCGTTAAGCGCGTCGAGTTCGGCGCCGAGGACGGCAGTCGAGGCGATGTCGAGTACTTCATCGAGTACTTCAAGGCAGGTTTGGCGGCCGGTGGTGGCCGGCCGGCGTGGCCGGACACGGTGGGATGCTTGACGCCGGAGGCGGCGCGCTGGTACTGCTCGCGCATCGTGAACGCGATGCCCGCGGGCCTTCCCATGGTCTGCCATTTCCATAACGATTACGGGTTGGGCACCATCAATGCAATTACCGCGATCGCCAGTGGCTTCAAGGTCTGTTCGGTCACTGCCAATGGCTACGGCGAGCGCGCCGGCAACGTTCCACTACATCAGCTGGTCACAGCCCTCAACGTGCTGTATGGTGTTGAAATACCCGGTTTTAAGTACAACAAGCTGCGCGAGCTGGCACGATTCATGGAGCGCATGACCGGCGTTCCGGTGCAGCAGCACGAGCCGATCGTGGGCGATAAGGTCTTTGCGCACGAATCCGGCATCCACACGCACGCAATGCTGATCGATCGCCGCATGTACGAGGCAGTCCCGGCCGAGTTGGTGGGCGGCAAGATGGAGTTCGTGTACGGAAAACACTCTGGCGTGGCCATCGTTGAAGATGCGCTACGCAATCATGAAGCGCAACTGGCGGCGCACGGCGTCTCCATCGACAACGACTTGATAAAACGCGTCACCGGCGAGATCAAGCGTCTCCGTGAGGAGCGGGCGGATAGTTCGCGCAGTGTTGAAACTATCGAGGCCTACCAGGCGGCCATGAAAGGTCTCTCCATCTCCGAATCGGAGGTTATCGACATTGCGGTGGCCATTGCCAAGCCGCAAGCCGCCGCGGCAAGTTAAAAGAAGCGTAAATCGGGGAATGTCCTTCTTAATCGGCCGAGCTTTGGGCCGCTGAACAGCTGACAAAGGAGAGACGAAGTTTATGCCACCACGTAAGAAAACGACCACGAAATCCGGGGGCCGCAAAGCTACTTCACGCAAAAGCGTCGCACGCAAGTCCAGCGCATCCAAAAAAACGTCCGGCCGCAAAAAAGCGGGTAGCCGCAAAAAAGCAGCCGGTCTCAAGAAAGCCGGCGGGCGCAAGAAGGCCGGCGGGTTGAAGAAAACCGCCAAGAAGGTTGCCTCCGGCGCGGGCACCGCGACGAAGCGTGCCGTCAAGGGGACGCGAAAGGCCAGTTCCGCCGTTCGGCGAGTCAGCCACACCGTCGGTGAGGTAAGCGCAATGGTGGAGTCGGGCGCCGCGGCGGTCGAGGATGCAACTGCGAAGATGGCGCGCGGCGGCGGCCGGCGCAAGAAATCGAGCTAGACTTTTTCGTCCGCGACGTATCCCAAGCGGAATGCGGTCACGAATGCCTTGAAGATTATCCGGTAGTCTGAGTGGGTGAAGCGGACCCGGCGCCCGCCGGTCCGCTCGAACCCTGGGATCATTTCCATGTAGTCGGCGTGTTCGGATCCGGTGGTTTCAATCTCCAGCATGGCGGGTGAATCGAAAACAAACGGCTTGGCGTGCGCGAGTTGCTGCAGGGCTTCGCGCGCACCCGCGGCGATTGCGGATTGGGCGGCAGCCGGCGACGTCGTTTCCACGGCGTAGTGCCCGAACGACTCCTTAACGATAACGCCGGTGATCCACGGCATCTGTTGCGTAGCGTGTTCGATCGTCGCGCGATCACCCGTGATGAGCACGACCGGGGTGCCGTAGTAGCCTAGAATTCCCGCATTGAGTGTTGCCTCGCTGCAGTGAATGCCGTTGACGAAAACATTATAGATAGAATTAGGCGCGTACGTGTGAGCCAGGACACCGTTCTGCGCTCCGATCGGCGCGTGGTAGCCAGTAAAAAACGCCGCATCGAATTTCGCGTCCGCTCCCTGTGCCATCGAATAGGGCTTGCGACTTCCAGCGATCATACGGATGTCCGGCGGGAGTTCGTCCCATAAGAGATTGCGCATTGAGGAGTGCGAGTCGTTGACCAGAAACGACGTCGCCCCGCACAGACGCGCTGCTTCAACGGCTGCGCGCACTTCTTGGGTCATGAAACGCCGGTAGATGGGGTACTCGCTCGCGTTGTTTGGATCGCACTGCGTCCAGGTGGCAACGCCTGCGGTGCCTTCCATGTCGGCCGAGATATAGATTCTCATGGCGCTTGCGCGGCGCCGGCCCTGGCTTCATCCAGCCCGGCCTGGGCGGCTTGATTCTGCCTGTTGGCGCGAAGGGCGCGCTGGTAGTAGGGAATCGCTTGCGCGTACTTCCCGGCTGTGAGATAGAGGTCGCCGAGTTGCGTAAGCGCCACATCGTCGTCGGGATGCGACGCAATCTGCGCGCGCAAACTGCCGAGCCGCGAGGCCACCGCCGGCGGCGGGCCGCCGCCTACGCCGGTGTTGCCTGCCTGCTGAATTCCCGTCGCGCCGGCCGATTGTTGGGATTGTGCAGAGGGCCCCAACACCGAACCCGTCGCCCCAAAACCGATTCGCAGCAGATACCAAAGCGTGCCCAAGAACACGAGTGCAAAGATAAAAACGAACGGCACGTAGACGCGAGCAGGCAATCCGGCGGATTGGTCTTTCACGAAGATTCGGTTATACGGCGGCGAATAAACTCTTTCGTGCTCCCTGACGAGTCAACGCTCCAGCTGCTCTTCGCGCAGCTCAACAATCTCTATTTCGACGGACAGATTCCGGCGTGCCGTATCGCGTACAACGCGCGGTTCTCAAACTCTGCCGGCCGCACGACGTATAGCGTGCGGCCGATGCTCATCGAGCTTTCGCCCAAACACTTTGCCCAGAGTCATGAAACCCTGCGCGAAATCTTACTGCACGAGATGATCCACGCATGGCTTTTTGCGCGCGGAATGGATCCGGGGCACACGCCGGCGTTCAAGAAAAAAATGCGCGAGTGCGGCATCACTTCCATCTACCACGACCTCGGCAACGCCGCTCCGTTGCGGGAAAGCCAAAAGCGCTATATCTTGCGTTGCGAGCAGTGCGCGATGGAAATTCTACGCCGCCGCCGTCCGGCTCGACCGATGAGCTGCGGGCGCTGCAGCAAAGGTGGTTACGACGCACGCTTTCCGCTGGCGATCTACGAGATTACCGGCCTCGCCGAAGCCGGCAACACGCTGGGTCGGGCCGCCTTGCGCGGACGATGACCAGACGCGGTTAAAGAACGTTTCGTAATCCCATCGCCGCGGCCGCTGCGAACATGGCGATCGCGAGCAACGCTCCCAATTGACGGGTCGAGATGAACTGAGCGAGATAGGCGCCGATCTGCCCGCCGGCTAGCGCGCCGCAACCTAGCGCAAGCGCCGGGACCCAAGCGATGTCGTGCGCGAACGCGTGCGCAACAATGCCCACCGGAGCGGTAAAGGCGATGATGGCCGTGGAGGTAGCCGTGACAACCTCCAGCGGCTTGACGGTAAAGTAAAGCAGCATGGGTACTGCGACGATCCCGCCGCCAATTCCGAACAAGCTGGAAACAAAACCCACGACTAGACCGCATAGAATCCATCCGAGGACGCTGCGCCGGCGGCTGCGACCGGGAATTTCCACCGCGCGGACAGTTCGCAATCGCAAGAGCACGTCAATCGCTATGCCGGCCATCAGAAATGCAAAAAGCTTGTCGAAAATCGCCGGCGGCAAGCGCGTCGATACGAACGCGCCGGCGATGCTCGCAGGAATGGCGGCAGTTGCCACCGGCAGAGCGAGGTCGAAAGCAACCCGGCCCTGCCGGGCAAATGAAACCGTGGCGCCAGCCGTATTTGCGAAAACAAGAACCAGCGAGGTTGCGGCCGCTAGGCCTGGGCTGAAGTGGAAGAAAACTCGCAGGGTCGGGACCGCGATGAATCCGCCGCCCAGTCCAACGATGGAACCGAAAATACTGGCGCCCGTTCCGACCAGAGCGAGAGCGAGAATGAGGATCGCGCTAAGATCCGGCATGACGCCGGCCTAGGCTCGCACGAGGCGGGGCTCCTCAGGCGGCGTGGGCTTTTCGTCTTTGCGGCCGACGACATCGTAGATACGGATCGGTTGAACCTTGCCTTTGACGGAAACCGGTTCCAGTTCGATGACGTCGATGGCGTCTTTGACCTCGTCGTAAGTCGCGTGGCTGATGATGATCTGACCGCCTTTGGCTACATTATATAAGCGCGCCGCGGCGTTCACGTTGTCGCCGATGACGGTGTAGTTCAATCGGGTGCTGGAACCCAGGTTCCCCATGACGACCTCCCCTGTGTTGATTCCCATGCCGACCGTGAAGATTTTCTTCCCGTCCGCCGCCCATTTTGCCCCCATCTCTTTGATTTTTTCCTGTTGCTCGATCGCCGCAAGCACTGCATGTTTTGCATCGTCGGGCTTGGGATTGGGTGCCGAGAAAACTGCCATGACGCAATCGCCGATGAACTTGTCCACGTACCCGCCATGCTTGAAAATGATCGCGCACATTTCTTCAAAGTACTCGTTTAACTGGGCGTAAATCTCTTCGGGGCTCATGTTTTCCGACATTGAAGTGAAGCCACGAATATCCGAGTAGAAGATCGTAGTTTTCGCGCGCTTGCCTTGTAATGAGAGGGCCTGCCGGGGGTCCTCGCTCTTGAGCATGTCGTCGACGATCGCGGGGCTGACGTGCGCACCGAACATATTCGTGATCATGCGCTTGTCGGCGCCTTCGGTGATGCTTCGGTAGATGGCCACGAAGAGCGTTGCCAGGAGCATCGCCCCGCTAACGTGCAGTTCGTCGAGCCATATAAGACGCGTGCTGAAGAGATATTCGGACGTGGCTGCAAAAAGAACGACGACCATCAGGCATAGCAGGATCCCGGTCGTCTCGCGAAACTGCGTCACGAAAAAGCCCAGCAGAAACGGAAGGAAGATGAGCAGGGCGATGTCGAGTGCGGGGGGCACACGCTGGATGAACTTGTGCGAGAGGATCTGATCCATGAAACGAAGGTTCGCAAACACGCCTGGATAGCGTCCCGCCGGCGTCAGCACGAAATCTCCCAATGCCTGCGCCGTCGCCCCGACCACGACGATCTTTCCAGCGACCAGTGCGCGTAGGTCGGCAATGCTCTCGGTATACGCGGTGGAAAACGACTCGGACTGAACGAAGGGCACGAAGATCTTCTCGGCCCCCACGCGCGTTTCGATGTCTTGAAAGTTCGCGCTCCAGAAGGGGACGAGCAGCATCGAGCCGCTGCCGTCCAGGGGAATGGTTTGGTTTGCGTATCTTGCTTCCCACTGGTTGACATTCCGTACGGCCTGACCGCTGAAAATGTGGAGCGCCGCCGCGGTCAAAGAGAAATAGTTTCCTTGATTCGTACCGGCGCCGCTGACGTTCAGCTCTAGGGGCTGCCCGATTACGTATCCCCCCGGCGTATCAACTGTCGTGTACCCGGACGCCGCGGCAAACTTCGCCAGATTTGGATCGATGCTGTTCACTCCGAACTGGCCTTTGCTTGTAGTGGTTACGTTGAACGTAAGGATGGTAGGCATCGCGCGCATTCCCGCCGCGAAGGACTGGTCGTCCTTCGGGTTGGCCGATGGCTCCAAGAAGTTTACGTCGAAACCGACCACCTTCGCCCCCGCTTGTTTCAACCGCTTGAGCAGCGTGCCGTAAACGGCCCGTGGCCATGGAAAGACATTTAGATTGGCCTTCTTATCGGCGAACGATTCCTCGTCGATGGTCAAGAGGACCAATTGGGGGTTTATGGCTTGCGTGTCGACCGTTTGGATGTGTAGCTTCTCAAACCAGCCCTGATCGGCGGCCTTTCGCATGAGCTGGCTATGGAAGATAAGATCTTGCAAGCGGTTCGCAAAGGTAGCCCGCTCGATGGGCATCAGATAAAAAACCAATCCGATGAAACTAGCCAGTCCGGAGAGCACCAACCCGACTACGAACGTGCGGATGCGCCGCTTCTTGAACATCTTTACGACTGGCTGCGCCCGATATAGCGGCGGTCGCGAGTGTCGATGCGAACGACGTCGCCTTCGTTGACGAAGAGTGGGACCTGCACGATGGCTCCGGTTTCAAGCGTCGCTGGTTTGGTCGTCCCCGTGGCGGTATCGCCTTTGAACCCCGGGTCCGTTCCGGTGATCCTCAACTCAATGTGGGCCGGAAGGTCGCAGCCGATGGGAACTCCGTCGTGCATCTGCACGTCGACCACCATGCCATCTTTGAGAAAATCGGCCGGGTCGCCGATCAGGTCGCGCTGCAGCGTAACGTTCTCGAAGGTTTCCTGATCCATGAAGTGATAGCCGTCCGCATCGTTGTAAAGCATTTGCATTTGCCGGTTGTCCACGGTGGCGCGCTCGAGCTTCTCCCCGGCGCGAAAGGTTCGCTCGACCGTGGCGCCGGTCTTGGCATTCTTGAGCCGCGTCCGTACGAAGGCCGCACCTTTACCGGGCTTTACGTGAAGAAACTCAATGACGGTCCAGAGCTGCCCATCGATGACGATGGTGATTCCGCCGCGCAGATCATTCGAAGAGATCATGACCCGCGGCTAATACGAAGCGCGGTCTGGGTTGCCCTCGTTTCGTTTGCGCCACGGCCGAAGCAGGGGCAGCGTATGTTCCCGACCGTGCAGCAGACGACCGATATTCTCGCGGTGCGTGTAGACAATGAGTACGGCCGCAAAGACTCCGTACGCCACGTACGCGGGCCGTCGCGTGAAATACCAAAGCGTAAAGGGAGCGAGCGCATTGGCCAGCAGCGAGCCAACCGAACTAAACGCGGTGGCTCCCGCACCGGCCACCCACCCGCCGGCTGAAACGATTCCGGCCGCCCACGACAGTGCGAAGATTGCACCGACCGAGGTAGCGACGCCCTTGCCGCCTCGGCCTGCAAGCCACGGCGAAAAGCAGTGCCCCAACACCGCCGCACTCGCTGTTGCCGCGTGGATGGCCGGGTCGGAGAAGAACATGCGCGAAAAAAAGACGGGCAAAAATCCCTTGAGCGCGTCAAGCGCAAGCACTGCGGCAGCGCCGGTCTTCCCCATCGTTCGCAATGCGTTTGCTGCGCCGATATTTCCACTGCCCTGCGTTCGAATGTCGATGCCGTAAAACACACGTCCGATGAGATAGCCGAAGGGAATCGATCCGAAGAAGAAAGCAACCAGGCATGCCGCAATGAGGATCATCGTTCGTCGAGCTCGACGCGCGAGCGCTCGCGGAATTCCAAACTCAACGGGACGCCTTCGAAATCGAAGTTCGCGCGGATGGTATTCTCCAGAAAGCGCTTGTAAGAAGATTGCACGAGCTGTGGATCGTTGCAATGGAATACGAAGAGCGGCGGATGGACCGCGGGTTGCGAGCAGAAGAAGATCTTGAACGTGCGTCCGCCCGGCGCGGGCGCAGGGTGTGCCAGCGTCGCATCGCGGATAATGGAATTAAGCTGGGCGGTCGGGATACGCCTGTCCAGGTTGGCGGCAACGCGCATAACGATCGGCATCAAGCTGCCCAGGCGCCGTTTGGTCTTGGCCGATAGAAACGTTACCGGCGCGAACGTTGCGAATGGAATCTGTTCGTGAATGACCGAGATGAGCTCGGCTTGGCTGTACTCACCCTGCTCGCGGGCGAGGTCCCACTTGTTGGCAACCACCACCAGACCTTTGCGCTCCTCCAAGATCATGCCGGCTAATCGGCGATCTTGCCCGAGAATGCCTTGCATCGCATCAATCAGCAGAATGGCGATGTCGCAGCGCGCAATAGCATGTAGAGAGCGGAGCGCAGAGTAGTACTCGAGTGCTCCGTGCGCGCGTACTCGCTTGCGCACGCCGGCAGTATCGATCAGGCGGATCGTGTGCTCGTGAAAATTGAAGATAGTGTCGATCGCGTCGCGCGTCGTTCCGGGAATCTCGGAGACCACGGTGCGTTCTTCGTTCAACATCGCATTGAGCAGCGAGCTCTTGCCCACATTCGGTTGCCCAACGAGCGCTAGCGCCAATTCGCCCCGCTCGGCAGCGCCCGGCAACTCAACCGGAATACGCTCCGTAATCGCATCGAGGAGGTCTCCGGTGCCTTCCCCATGGATGGCCGAAACACTGAGGGGTTCGCCGAAGCCCAAGCGGCTGAATTCCCCCGCAACTCCGGCGGCAACCGAGGGCGATTCCGTCTTGTTCGCGACGAGTACGACGGGTCGCCGCGTTCGGCGCACGATCGAGGCGACGTCCTGATCGATCGGATGGAGACCGTCCGATGCGTCGACCACAAAAACGATTGCATCCGCTTCCCGCGCTGCTGCCTCGGCTTGGCGCTGCGTCGCGGTCGCAATGGAGTCCCCGTGCTCTAACTGAGGATCGAGGCCGGCCGTGTCCACCAACGTAAAGATTCGGTTGCGCCACTCCGCCAGCGCGTACAAGCGGTCGCGTGTAACGCCCGGCGTGTCTTCAACGATTGCGAGCCGGCGGCCGATCAAGCGGTTGAAGAGCGCGCTTTTCCCTACGTTAGGCCGCCCGACGATTGCAACCGTGGGCGGGCGGAGCATGGGCCCTCGCTCAGGGTCCAGCGTGAGCTCTTCCATTGCGTGCAACTCGTTCTGGTAAGCGGAAAGCGGCGCCTGTTGGCGAACTCGGAGCGCGATTTATCCATGGCGAATATTTACATCGAAACGTTCGGCTGTCAGATGAATGAAGCCGATTCTCAATACATTGCACGGCGTGCGCTCGGCGCCGGATATACGTTCGTAAGCGCCGCCGAGCAAGCCGATGTGCTTGTGCTAAATACGTGCACCGTGCGCGACAACGCCGAGCGCCGCGCGTATGGGCGCATGAATCACTTCAAGCTGCTAAAGGACGGCGACCCGGCGGTGAAGTTGGTGGTTACCGGTTGTCTGGCTGAACAAGATCGCGACCGCATGCAAAAAAGGGTCCCGCATATCGATGCAATCTTCGGTACCGGCGAACTGGTGCGCTTGGGTGATGCGCTCACCGCATGGCGGCCCGATTTCGTGGACGACGAAGTCAGCGAAGATCGCGGACTGCTGGTCCCAATGGGTGGCCAAGCCGATTGCATCACCGACGCCTTCTCCCACCTGCGGGCATTTGTCACCGTTCAGCGCGGCTGTTCCTACTACTGTACGTTCTGCATCGTACCGCACGTTCGCGGCCGTTTCGACCACCGGCCGGCCGGCGAGATTCTGGAGGAGGTCCGGCAAAAGGTGGCGGCCGGCGCGCGGGAGGTCATGCTGGTGGGGCAGACGGTCAATGCCTACAAGGATGCGGTTGCGGGAATCGACTTTGGGGATCTCTGTCGGCAAGTTGCGACGTTGCCCGGCTTGGAGGCATTGAGCTTCATCTCGCCCCATCCGAAGGATTTCACGGAGAAGATCGTCGCCGACCTCGCCGGTATACCGGTGATGAACGCACGCGTGCACCTTCCGTTGCAATCCGCCAGCGACACGCTGTTGCGCCGCATGAATCGCAAGTATTCCATCGAGCAGTACGACGCGGTGGCCGAGCTTTTCAAGCGCTACGTGCCGCACTGGTCAATCACGACCGATCTGATCGTCGGCTTCCCGGGCGAAACGGAGGCCGACTTCGAGAAAACCCTGGCGTACGTAGGGCGCGGCGTTTTCTGGCAAGCATTCATGTTCGTCTATTCGCCTCGCCGCGGCACCCCGGCGGCGAAATGGGAGCAGGTACCCGCGCACGTCGCCGGCGCGCGCTTCGCCCGTTTAACCGAAGTGCAGAATGGCGTGATCCGCGCCTTTCACGACACGTTGGTTGGTAGCACCGTTCGTGGGCTGATCGTCGGCCCTTCGAAGAAAGACCCAGGCAAGCTTGCGCTCAAGACCTCGCAAAACGTTACGCTCATCGCCCCCAAGCCGGATGACTACGCAGAAGAACTCTACGCACGCGAACCGTGGCTGGACGTAACGATTCATACGGCGCACGTTTGGGGCTGCAGCGGTTCGATCGTATCACGCGCCGGCAGCCGGAGTCAGAACGGAAAACTCGTCTTGCCGCCTACGTTGGACTTGCTCGCCCTGTAGTGCCGTTCTCCCCGATGCTCGAGCAGTACTTTGGGATGAAGGCACGCCATCCCGAAGCCATCTTGCTCTCGCGCGTCGGCGATTTTTATGAGGCGTACGGCGAGGACGCCGAAACGGTCGCGCGCTCGCTTTCGATCGCGCTTACGTCGAAAGAGGCCGGCGGTGGCCAGCGAGTAGCAATGGCCGGCGTTCCGCATCATGCGCTCTCGCAGTATCTTGCCCGGCTCGTTGCGCAGCGCTGGATCGTAGCGCTGGCCGAGCAGTTGGAGATTCCGCAGCCAAACAAACTGGTGCGGCGCGATGTCGTTCGCATCGTAACGCCAGGAACCCTCATCGAAGATCAGCTGCTCGACGGCAAACAGAACAATTACTTGGCAGCCATCACGTTGGTGGGCGACGTTCTTGCGATGGCGCACGCGGATGTTTCTACCGGAGCGTGCTTTGCCACGGCGATCGCAGGCGAGGATGCCTACGATGAATTGCTTGCGGAAATAGGCCGAATCGGCCCAGCCGAGATCGTCGCGGACATCCCGCCGGACCTGCGCGCAACCATGAATGGCGCGCTCGAAGCGCTGGGTGCGCGCTTAGCTTCGCCAAGCTTGGCCGCCGTCGAAACCCGCGAACGGCGCAGCATTGCAAGCTTCTCCTTGGACGAATCGCTGGCGATGCACCGAGCGCTGGACGCCCTAAGTGCGTTTATTCGGAAAACCGGCGTCACCACGCACACCCGCTCGGCCGAAGAGCAGATGCTCAATCCGCCGCACTACTATCGCCGGCAAGCCTTTGTCGCATTGGACCCGCAAACTCGCAAAAATCTCGAGCTGACCAAAGCGCTGGGTGCCAATCCCAAGGCGACACTGCTTGCGACCCTCGATAAGTGTGCGACGTCGATGGGTTCGCGCATGCTGGCCCGTTGGATCCTGGCGCCCCTCGTGGATAAGGCTGAAATTTGTCAGCGCGCCAGCTGCGTGCGGGCGCTCGTTGAGGAGCACGTTCGGCGCGATTCGATGCAAGAGCTTCTGCGGGGTTGCTTCGATCTGGAGCGCATCGCCCAGCGGATTCGTTTCAAACGCGCCGGTCCCCGCGACCTCGCGTCGCTTCGCCGCACGCTGCAAATCATGCGTCCGCTGGCGCAGATCGCTCCGAGGAAATTAGCCGGATGTCTTGAGCGACTCGGTACCTTCGACGAAATGCTCAGTGAATTGTGCAGCGCTTTGGTGGAGGAGCCGCCGGCTCTTCTTATCGACGGTGGCGTTATCCGCGTCGAATCCAATGCCGACCTGGCGGAGTGCGTTGCGCTTCGCACCGACGCTCGTGGGAAACTCGGCGAACTCGAGGAGCGCGAGCGAGCGCGCACCGGCATCAAATCGTTGAGAATCAAGTACGCGAGTGCGTTCGGCTACGCTATCGAAATCTCGAAGAGTAATCTTTCCACCGTACCGCCCGATTATGTTCGCAAGCAAACGCTGACCAGCGGCGAGCGCTTCGTCACACCCGAACTAAAAGAACTCGAGCTGGCCATCTCCACCGCTCAGTCCCGCCAGCTGCGCTTGGAGGATCAGATATTTACCGCGCTGGTCGAACGAATTGCGGCACGGGTTGACGAGTTGTTGCAGACAGCGCAAGCCCTCGCGGAACTGGATGTTTTTTGTTCGCTCGCGCAGTGTGCGGCCGAACGCGGGTACGTGCAGCCCACGTTTACCGACGAAAGCAGTATAGTTATCTCCGAGGGCCGTCATCCGGTGATCGAAGCACTGCTAAACTCCAAATTCGTTCCGAACGATCTGCACCTGGCGAGCGACGCACCGCGTTTCATTCTGCTGACCGGACCCAACATGGGTGGCAAGTCGACCTACTTGCGGCAGAGCGCCCTGTTGACTATCATGGCGCAGATCGGATCGTTCGTTCCCGCCGCCGAGGCAAGACTTGGGATCGTCGATCGCATCTTCACCCGCATCGGCGCGGGCGATGACCTGGCATCGGGCCAATCGACCTTTTATCTGGAGATGTCTGAAGCGGCCACAATTTTACGCCGTTGCACGAGCCGCAGCTTGTTGCTAATCGACGAGGTCGGGCGCGGGACCGGCACCGTCGACGGACTCTCGATCGCGCAGGCGATCTGCGAGTTTTTTCTCGGGTTGGAAGAAGAGTCACCGCTCGTACTCTTTGCAACGCACTTTCACGAGCTGGTAACCTTGAGCGACCACTGGCCGCGCGTGGCCAACTTCCACATCACTGCCGTTGAGAACACTACGGGTAACGAGGCGCCGGTGTTTTCGCACCGCGTCATGCCGGGCAGCTCCTCGCAATCGTTCGGCATCGAAGTCGCGCGTATGGCGGGGCTGCCCGACGCGGTAACCGAGCGCGCGCAAGAGATCGCGGATGCCCTCGGTGGCCGTCCGGACCTCCAAGAGCAAGTACCTCTGCGGAAGAAAATGCCGAGAGCGCCCGTGGAACGCCAGTTGAATTTACTCGGCCTTTGATCAACCTGCTCGATGCAGTCACGATCAGTCAGATTGCGGCCGGCGAAATCATCGAACGGCCGGTCTCTGTCGTCAAAGAGCTCGTAGAAAACTCGGTCGATTCCGGCGCGACGCGCATTGCCGTGGCCGTTGAAGACGGCGGGGCCGCTTGCATCGAAGTCGCTGACGACGGGAGCGGCATAACGCCTGCGGATTTGTCGATGGCGGTGCGCCGTCATGCAACCAGCAAGCTGACGCGGGCGCGCGACCTGGAGTCTATCGGTTCGCTCGGCTTTCGCGGCGAGGGGTTAGCGAGCATCGCGGCGGTCAGCCGAATGCACATTACCTCGCGCAAGCGCGTCGCCCAGGTTGGCGCCTCCATCGAAGCTTTCGGTGAAGATGTTTCCGCGGTAAGTCCTACCGCGGCGCCGGTGGGGACCACGGTAAGGGCGCTTCGCCTGTTCGAGAACGTTCCGGTGCGACGCGAGTATTTGCGAACGCCCGCATCCGAATTCAACCGCATCTCCGGCTGGCTCTCAGCGTTCTGCCTGGCATACCCGCACATTACGTTTACGCTGAAGCACAATGGCAAAGAAGTGTGGGTCATGCCCGCTACAATGGATCTGCGGCAACGTTTGCCGGCGGTCTTCGGAAAAGATGCGGCCGAAGGTTTGATCGCACTCGATGCAAGCGCTGCCAGCGCCTTGACGGGCACGCTGCGCGGTTACATCAGCGCGCCCGGGATGGACCGTCCGGACCGCCGCATGCAAGTGCTCTTCGTGAACGGGCGGCTGTTGCGCAGCACGGTGCTGGCCGGCGCGTGGACCGCTGGATACTCAACCTTTACCATGCTGGGGCGCCAGCCGTTCGGCGTCCTGTTCTTGGATCTGCCGCCCGGGCAAGTCGACGCCAACGTCCATCCGACGAAGAGCGACGTGCGGCTGCGATTCGCTCACCAGGTGTTCGAGGCAGTCCGGCGTTCGATCGCCGCTACGCTCCATGCCCGCGCCACATCCGACTTTCGGGACGCAGTTTCGCTGGGGCCACCCGCATTGGACACGAGTCTTGAGCATTTGCAGACTCTCTTCGAACACTCGCCCGATGTGGATCAGGCCCCGGGCGAATACGCCGGAGGGCCCCGTTTGCGCGTGCTGGCGCAGCTAGAGAATACGTACATTCTCGCGACCGACGGCTCCGCACTAGTTCTGGTAGATCAGCACGCAGCGCACGAGCGAATCGCCTACGAGAACATTGTTCGATCCGCGCAAGAGCCTGCGGCGGTGGAGCCCATGTTGGTTCCGGTGAGCGTCGAACTGAACGCACAGCAGAGTGCCGCCTTGGATGCCACGTTGGAGATACTTCGTGCGGGCGGTCTGGCCATCGAATCATTCGGCGAGCGCTCTTATCGCATTACCGCAACACCGGCGGGCTATCAAGCGCGTCCATTCGATCTGGGCGGATTCTTAGAAGACCTGACCGACGGGCCAAAAGCACGTGAAGTGCACGAACGGATTTGGGCTTCGCTTGCATGTCATTCGGTGACGCGCGCCGGCGAACGTTTGGAGCATGCCGAGATGACCATGCTGCTCGAGCGTCTGCAGCAATGCGAAAACCCCATGCACTGTCCCCACGGCCGGCCCACCATCGTGCGATTGGATTCCACGGCGATCGCGCGCCTGTTCAAGCGCGCGTAAGCCATGCAGCGGGGTGTGTTGCTCCTGGCGGGCCCGACGGCGTCCGGCAAGACCGCGCTCGCAATTCGTCTGGCCCAGGAATTCGATGCCGAAATTGTTAGCGCGGATTCGCGTCAAGTGTATGCCGGCATGGAGATCGGAACCGCGGCCCCTACAGCCGCCCAACGCGCCTTGGCCGCGCATCACCTGGTCGGCTTTCTCGATCCACGCGAACGTTACTCGGCGGCCCGGTTTGTCGCCGATGCTATGCATGCTATCGAGGATATCCACGGGCGCGGGAAACGCGCGATCGTTGCCGGCGGCACCGGGTTTTACATGCGCGCACTAAGCGGTGACGTAGTGCTCGCGCCGCAGTACGATCAAGGTGTCCGCGATCGGCTGGCGCGCGAAGCGCAGATTCACGACACCGCCTTCCTTTACGAATGGCTTTCGGTTCGCGCGCCGGATCGGGCTGCGGAGATGAAGGTCGCAGACCGCTACCGGGTACTGCGCGCTTTGGAAGTGGAGCTCGCGGCGCCTCGCGCATTACACCGGACAGAAGTCCTGCGTACGCTTGGGACCTTGCACCTTCCGATTCTGAAGTTGTTTCTGGCGCCGAATGAAAGCGAATTGCAGCAGAGGATCGAAGCGCGCACGGACGCGATGCTCGTGTCGAGATTGCTTGAAGAAGCCGAACGCATCGGTTTGGATGCGGCGGCCGCTAGCGCGGTCGGCTACCCGCATGCGCTCGCATACCTCACCGGCTGGTGCACGCACGCCGAGTTGCGTGCATTGCTGGTCCGCTCCACTCGGCGTTATGCCAAGCGCCAGTACACGTGGTTTCGTAGCGAATCGAACATGCAATGGATTTCACCTGAGGATGCGCACCAACAAATCAGTACGCTGGCAAGGGAAAGGCTGCACTGGCTTTGAAGCCGCATGTTCATGTCGGCGACCAACGCGCGTCCTGTGCCGCTGCAAGACGGATACCTGGCAGATATCCAGCGCAAAGGAACGACCGTGACGATCTATCTCGTTAACGGTTTTCAGCTTCGCGGAGTCGTTAAAGGCTTCGATGCTTTTACGATTCTTCTGGAATACGAGCGCAAGACGCATTTAGTCTACAAGCATGCGGTCTCGACGGTATCACCGCAGGGCGGTTTCGCCGCCGCGACGGAATCGAACGAAGCGACCGCGCAAAGCTAGTGCCCACCGTGGCGGTCAGCAAGCTGCACGGAACGCAAAACGACTTCATCATTCTCGACGAGCGCGAACGGCGCCTGAAATCCTATCCGAAAATCGCCAAGCAGTGGTGCGCACGCCATACCGGTATCGGCGCTGACGGTCTCCTTGTCCTCAGTCCTTCCAAAGTGGCCGATGCGCGCATGCGGATCTTCAATGCCGACGGCACCGAGGCGGAAATGTGCGGCAACGGCGCGCGCTGCGCCGCTCGCTTCTTGCAAGAACGCGGGTCTGCAAACGATCTGCTATTCGAAACGGTGGCCGGGCCCATCGAGGCGACCGTTATCGCGAGGCAACCCGAGTACGTCGTCCGCTTGAAGATGGGAATTCCCAAGGTGGGGCGGCGGCGGCTGGCGGAGGCGGAGTACTCCTTCGTTTCGCTTGGAAACCCACACGTTGTGCTCTTTGCGACAGATTTGAACGATATTGACCTGGACGCACAAGCCGCAAAGTATAATGCCGCGATCGCGGGCGGCGCGAATGTCCACGTGACGGTAAAGCGCGGAAGATCGCACGTGCAGGTCCGGCACTGGGAGCGCGGCGTCGGCCGTACGATGGCCTGCGGCACGGGAGCGGTCGCGGCGGCGGCCGCCGCGATGGAGCGCGGGTATGTCGTCACACCGGTGGAAGTCGATGTTCCGGGCGGACGCTTGCGCGTGGAATGGGACGGCGAAAGCGAAGCATCTTTGGAGGGCCCCGCGGTCCACGTTTTCGATACGGAGATGGAGTTGCCGGCTTCCGCGTTTGTTGCGCGCCAGTGATCGGGCTGGCCTATTGCGATCGGCGCGGGCGCGTTTACTACGACCAGAGCGTGGAGCCGCTCGCTGACGGCGGACAGATCCGCCGCGCGTTGCCCGACGAATTAATTTCGCTCCCAGCCGGAAGCGTAACGATGATTCTACCTGGCCGCCATCCGCTCTCGACGCGAGGCGTGCTGGATGAAAAGTATGCCGTTGCCGTTGCACTTCCCAGCGGTTATACGCGGTTACTCGTACCTGCGTACGGTAAGGAGCGATCGGCGCCCGCGCTGCCGCTTTTTGGATACACCTTTGCCGCCGTTGTGAACGACCAGCTGCACGTTGCGGCGATGCGGACCGATGAGGGCGAGGATTGGACGCCGCGCTACTTCACCGAGGGCGAACTCGAAACCATGATCGAGCGGCGTCTGGAGACCGATCCGGGCAATGCCGTCTTGCGCCAGGTGGCGCTCTGTTCGCACGATTACGGCTGCTTTACAGCGCAGAATGTTTTCCTAGAACGTGGCGAAGCGGCGCTTCCCGTTTCGCCGAAATGCAATGCCCGTTGCGTTGGTTGCATCTCCGAGCTTGCGGCTAACGCCGGTTTGCCCGCACCTCAAACGCGCATCGCCTTTGAAACTTTTGCCGAGGAGCTCGCTCGCGTCGCAATTCACCACCTTAAGGTTGTGCCGGCGGGTATCGTTTCTTTTGGCCAGGGGTGCGAAGGCGAGCCGCTGCTACGCTCCGTGGTCATCGCCAAGGCGATCAGTCAAATCCGCGCCGTCGGCGCAAATGGGACGATCAATCTCAATACCAACGGCAGCATGCCCGGAGAGCTGCAACGATGCATCGATGCCGGACTGCAGGCCGTCAGAATTAGCTTGAACTCGTTTCGCCCTGAGGTGTATGCGGCGTACTACCGGCCGCAGGGCTACGCGCTCGATGACGTATTCGAAAGCATCCGGACGGCGGCGCGCTGCGGGTTGCGAGTCTCCTTAAATTACCTTACCCATCCCGGGATTACCGACGACGCTTCCGAAGTTGCCGCTATGCGCGCCTTTTTGCGCGACGTGCGAGTCGATATGATTCAAACCCGCACGTTGAACATCGATCCGGAGTGGTACTTCTCGACGGTCGGGCGGCCAGAACAACCCATCGGAATGAAGCAAGCGATCGCGGCGATTCGCGAATGCGATGTTGCCGTGGGCAACTTTACGCACACCCACTGACGACGCGAGCGCGCCGCGTTAAGGCACTTCCGCTTGGCGGTCACGTTGAGCGTTCACGTGCTCGTTGAGGACATCCAGGATGATTTCGGTAGATGAGATTACCGCGACGGGATCGTCGGGATCGAGCGATTCAAAAATCAACTTGTTGCGCGGATTGTTGACGCGCGCAATGCAGCGGGCGCCACTGTTATGTTTCTTGGCGATGAGCGTCACGACGAGGTTATCTTCGTCGTCTCCCGTGTCGGCTACCACGACGTCGGCGCGGCTGATCCCAGCCTGCTGCAAGACCTGCGGATCGCAGCCGTCTCCGATGACGGCAACGTTGGTTTCCAGCAGCGCCTCGAGCGTGCGCGCCTTTCGCTCTTGCTTCTCGACCACCACGACTTCGTGATTCTGTGCCAGCAAGGCGCGAGTCAGGTACGAACCGACTTTGCCGCCACCGACGATTAGTATGAACATTAGGCGGTCATGCGATCGGTCGGAGCGCCGGTTGGGAACATCAGCGCAAACTCAGAGATCGCCTCGGGAGCGACGATAGCATTGATCTCGTCGCCTTCGGCAAGCACTGTATCATTAGCAGCCACGCGTACGCTCTTGCCGGAGCGGATGGCGGCGATGCGAATCTTTCCAGGTTGCTCGAGGTCGGCGACGCGTTTGCCGGCATCGGCGGCTTCGATTGTTGCCGAGACCGAAGTGACTTTTCCGAAGTCGAACGACTGCAGCGTATCCCAAGGCGCTTCCATGAGGACGTCTCGAATGAGTTTCGCGCCAATCGTCGTGGGGCAGACGGTGTCGATGCCCAGCTCGCGATACATTGCGCCGCGCGGCGGGTCGTAGATTCGGGCCACGATGCGGTTGATTTTGAACATTCGCTGCGCGATGAGGGCCGCCATCACGTTGCGGTTATCGCCGTCGGTCACCGCAATGAAGCCGTCCGCGCGTTGCGCGCCGGCTCGCTTGAGCACGTCGTAGTCGATTCCCGTGCCCACCTCGACGTGGCCTTTGAAATGTTTTCCGAGACGCTTGAATGCAGCGGGATTCTCGTCGACAACGATGATTTCATGACCGTCGGCGTCCAGCAGATTCGCGAGTGCGGATCCGACGCGGCCGCAGCCCACGATGAGATATCTCATAAAGCGGCTGTTTTATTCAAGATGGTTGAGAGGGCACCCTAGGGAACCCGGCTTTTCCCGTTGCGCAGGACTGGAGGTAGGCCGACAGAACTGCCACGGCGTTCCTCGGGGCGTAGCTCAGCTTGGTAGAGCGCTGCGTTCGGGACGCAGAGGTCACAGGTTCAAATCCTGCCGCCCCGATATCTTTGCAAGGAAGAATTGTTTAACAACTTTAGTCCGGCGTCTCGCCGTGTTCTACGCGCAGCCGAGCAAGAGTGCCGAAATCACAACCACTATTACGTGGGTGCAGAGCACATGCTGCTCGCGCTCTTGGAAGAGCACGACCCCGCGATTCGCCAGCGCCTTCGCGAGGAATCGATCGAGCATTCTGAGGTGCATGCCGAAGTTCGCAGAGCACTAGGTACCGGCGAAGACCGCGCGTGGGAGGGCATCCTCGTAACCCCGCGCGTTCGCAAGATCGTGGCTCTCGCCGAAGCGCGCGCCATTCGAGGCGAGGTAGAACCCATCGATCTCTTCGATGCAATTCGGGAAGAAGGTGGCGGCCTGGCCGCCGAAATTCTACAGCACGCGGCGCTTTCACCGCACCCCGCAAGAACCTAACGCAGCCACTTTTGGAACATCTCTCGGCGTTCTTTCTCTCGCTGGTTGACCATGTGGGGCTGGTCGGACTTTTTGTCGCCATGGCCGCGGGTAACATCGGCGCGCCCATTGGTTCGGAAGTGATCATTCCCGCCGCGGGCGCATTGGTTGCCACCGGACACCTGCCCAGTCTTTGGCAGGTCGTGCTCGTTGCCGTGCTCGGGGAGCTGGCGGGCGGAACGCTCGGCTATGCAATCGGCCGTTTGGGCGGCCGCCCCTTCGTGCACAGATACGGGCACTACGTGATGTTTCATGAAGAAGAGATGGCTCAGGTCGACCGCTTTTTTGGTAAATATGGAAGCTTTGCAATTTTCTTGTGCCGCTTCATTCCGGTTATTCGCGGCGTCGTATCCATTCCGGCCGGCATCGCGCGGATGCCACTGTTACCGTTCTACTGCTGGTACGCTCTGGGGTCGCTGGGCTTTTGTGGAGCGCTCGCGTTGGTAGGACACGCTTTGGGCAATAATCTGGATGCAATCGTCCCTTGGCTGCACAAGTTCACGCTTGTCATCGCCGCGGTCATCGTGATCGCAGTGTTATATGCCGTCTTTCGCATCATAAAAGCCCGCCGCAAACCGGCGGCCAAAATTACCTAGACCCCAGCGCTCCTGAAACTGTAAGGGCAAATGACGTGTCGAAGCTCGGGCCGTGCAATCCCGGCCTTCCCTAAAAGAGACGCTCTCCCAGACCCCCGATGCACCCGGGGTCTATATGATGGTGGGCGCAGAGAATCGCATTCTCTATATTGGCAAGGCAGTATCCCTGCGCAACCGGGTGCGTTCATATTTTCAGGAAAGTGCCTCACTGCACATCCGCACTCAAGCGATGGTAAAGCTCGTTGAGGAAGTCCGCACGATTGTCGTCACCAACGAAATCGAGGCGCTCATCTTGGAAGCCAACCTCATCAAGCGCCATCAGCCGCCCTACAACGTACGGCTGCGCGATGACAAGCGCTACCCCTATCTAAAGGTAACTAACGAGGCGTTTTCGCGGGTCGTGTTTACGCGCGTCGTGCGCGACGATGGCGGCCGCTATTTCGGTCCGTATACGAACGCTCATGGCCTGCGCGAGCTCATCGACCTCGTCCGGCTGGTCTTTCCGTTGCGAACATGCCGCGAGCCCATCGACGGGCGTCGCGCCAGGCCATGTTTACAGTACCACATCAAGCGGTGTCTGGCACCCTGTGTCGGTTACCAGAGCGAAGTCGAGTACGATGCCATGATTGATGAAGTGGTGCTGTTCCTGGAAGGGAAGCAAGAGGCGCTGCTCACGCGTTTGCAGCGCGAGATGGTATCCTCGGCACAAACGTACAATTTCGAAACGGCCGCGCGCCTCCGCGACCGTATCGTGCAGGTCCGGCGCGTCACTGAAAACCAGAAAGTTGTCTGGCGGTCCCGCGTAGACATGGACCTCATCGCCGTTGCGCGCGCCCAGGGGCAGGCCTGCATGCAAGTCTTCTTGGTTCGCGGCGGAAAGCTGATCGCGCAGGAGCACTTCATTCTGGACGGCGCGCACGACCAAACCGAAAACGTGCTGTTCTCCGAATTCTTGAAACAATTCTATACAGCACGCACCGCCAGCGCGCCGCAGGACTACGCCGCGCCGCGCAATGCGCGTCAAAACGAAGTACCCGTGGCGCTCAAGGCGCGGGCGCGCCTGCAAGCATCGAGCGCGGTTCCAAAGGAGATTCTGGTTCAATCCGAACCCGGCGATCGCACCGTCATCGAAAGCTGGTTGACGGAGCTCAAAGGCCAGCGGGCACGTGTCTTGGTTCCCGCGCGCGGACAGCGTGCAGAATATCTGCGGTTAGTCCAGCAGAACGCCGAGCAGAATCTCAAGGCGTACTTGGCGCACCAGGAAGTGCAAGAAACAGCCCAGGCGCGCTCGCTGACGGAGCTTGCCGACGCGCTTGAACTGCCTGAGCCGCCGCACCGTATCGAGTGCTATGACATCTCGAATATCCAAGGCAGCAATCCGGTCAGTTCGATGGTCGTCTTTGTCGAAGGGCGCGCGAAGAAGAGCGACTATCGCAAATTCAAGATCCAATACGACCGGGGTGCGAACGATTTTGCGATGATGCAAGAAACGCTGCGCCGCCGACTGCGGTATCTTCGAGCGCAAACTGACGGCGATTCCATGCCATCCACCGCCGGCAGGGAAAAATTTAATAAGAAGCCGGACTTGCTACTGATTGATGGCGGGAAGGGGCAGCTTAGCGCGGTTGCGGCCGTGATGGAAGAGATGGACATGACGGGGATTCCGCTAGCCGGCTTGGCCAAAGAACATGAATGGCTCTACGTCCCCGGACAGGCGGAGCCTATCGTGTTGCCGCCCAACTCCGCAGCGCTGCACCTGGTAATGCGGGTGCGCGATGAAGCGCACCGCTTCGCGGTGACCTATCATCGGCAGCGGCGCGGCAAGGCGATGACCCTTTCGGCGCTCGACATGCTCGGAGGCGTTGGAACGGTGCGCAAGAAGCGTTTGTTACGGGCCTTCGGTTCCAGTGCGGCCATCAAAAGGGCAAGCGTAGATGAGATTGCGGCGGTCAAGGGAATGACGGCTGCGCTGGCCTCGCGCGTTAAGAGCGCTCTAACAGACCCTCGCGCGCCCCTCTAGGAGGTTCATGGATGCACCTGTTGATCCGTCTAATTATCAACGCCATTGTTTTCTATCTCATCGCGCGATATCTGCCAGGTTTCCATATCGTTTCGTTCACCGCGGCGATCGTTGCGGCGGTCATCTTCGGCCTCGTCAATGCGATCATTCGGCCGATCGTTCTCTTGATTACCCTTCCGATCAATATCATTACCATCGGCCTGTTTACCATCATCGTCAACGCGCTGATGTTCTGGCTGACCGCCTGGATTTCACCCGGTTTTAAGATCGACGGCTTCCGGTACGCCCTGGAGGGCGCCATTATCATGATGATCGTCTCGTTCATTCTCTCGCAGATGTTCACGTCGGGAGCGCAGCGCCGCGCCTAGGATCTGTTGTGAGAATGAAACCTTTGCCCGGGTCGCGTAGTTATAGAAATGTTGGGCCGCGGGGCTGAATTAGGTTCGACGAGAAGATCCGCGGCCGGCGTAAGCAGGCGGAGTTGCGAGCTCTCCTAAAACGATCGCAAGCGTTATACACGCGAATAACCAATACGCTCTGGCTGCTTAATAAGCTAGCCACGGGATGCGAGAGGTCGCCGGAATCAACTCGCAAACCGTCATGAGCTCCGGCTAGAACGGGGACGTTGATCCGACAGCCGTTCGAAATCAAAGGATCTGCCGCGAACACCATTCCGGTTTCGAGAAGTGTGTGCGCGAAAGCTAAAATCGAAACTACGCCTGTAGAAAGCTCCGGCTAGGCTTTTCGGACTCGGGGGGCAGCTCCCCGACAGCTCCACCAACTTCCCGCTCTAGTCCAAAAATCCACTTGGCGAAGTGCATTTTTGGACTAGGAGCGTGCGCGAAGTGGATTTTTGGACCTCGCGCGCGCGCGAAGTGGATTTTTGGACCGCAAGCGCCGCGACATGTAAATCCAGGGCCTACACGCGGCTGCCACAGGCGATGAAAGGCCGCACGCCTACTCTGGGACTTTAAGCCTGAACGTCAGACCGATTCCGCGAACGTGAATCCGTGGCGCTGGGACCCGGACGGCGGTAAGTGCGTCGAGTGTGGTCGGCATTCTGTAGTATGGCGAACTGTTTGCACGTCTGATACGGTCGCGGACCGCCGCATCGCGGGCAAGTACACCCGCTCAACCTACCCCTCCCCTCGGACGGCATGGCATTATGCTGAAATCTTTCGAAAGGCCGGCGATGCGTGGGCTTTCGGTCCGCTGGTCCTCTTTGGGGTAGGCCACCTCAAGGCGTTTGTGGAGGTTGTCGCCACGGTCGACCTCGCGCTGATGCCCGGCGGCCGAACTCAAAAATTGCCGCGGTGCTACCTCAAGCCGTGGACAATGTGCCGGCCGCTCTCAAAGCCTGGACCCTGAGCGCGCCGGGCCAATCCGGGTTCCTGGACCCCATGCAGGCGGCTAAAGAGCTTGGGGTCCCGACACGACATCCCGAGGCGGTCCAATTAGCCCACGCCATAGCGCAGAACGATCTGCCCTATGAGATTCAACGCTCTGCTGTGTTGGAATTCCTTGGGCGCTGGCTCGATGATGATATTCCTTAATCACCCAAAGCGCTTAGGCGCAAGTGAGAAACGTACGGCACCTCGAAGTTCCATAATGGCACCAGCGGCCCTTAGAACGGTCGTCTGATTTGCCTACAATTGATAAAACGCAACTACCATTAGGATATGGCGATTTATCGTTCGTTGCGTCTCGCTTTCCGGGGAGCAATTTCGTGAAGACCTTCAGCGACACTTTATGGCAAAGCCTAACCTCGTTGATTTGTCACGGAATGTAGTGCTCCCCGCCCCTGACA
>QHBJ01000025.1 GCA_003243975.1 Candidatus Meridianibacter frigidus
GACCCCTTACATGCGAAGCAAGTGCTCTACCAGCTGAGCTACATCCCCAAGTGAACGAGGGGGATTATACGGCTTGGCGCGTGCCCCTGTCAAAGGGCGTGTGGCGCTACCGCGCGACGATCGTAAACGGGGCCACGTATACCGTGCTGCCACCGCGGAACTGCAGCCAGAGTTTATATACCCCTTTGCGCACCTTGGTATTTAGCCGAAGGGTTGGTCCGACAGTGATATTGGCCGGTAATGTTTCGGTCATCATGCCGCGCATCGGCGAGCTGCTCGTCGGGTGGACGTGAATGTATGTCAGGTCCGCCGTGTTTATCAAGACGGCGTGTGCGCTCGCGCCCAGGTAAGGGTGCAGGTCGGTGGCCGGCATTCCATTGCGCGTGATCCTGGCGATAAGTGGTTGCGGAAGGGAAGCTCTCACAGTTGTTGCCGATAGACGCACGACATATGGGCCGGCGGCCACATAATTTGGGGATGCCGACACCGCGGTATCTTGATGTCCCGGTGGCACCTCGCCTTGCAAGGCAAAACGCAAGACCTGTTGACCTAACTTCGTTGGCTCACTGTCGGCGTACGCATAGTAGCGGTGTCCGGCGGCTAACGTTACGGGAACGCGAAAATGGCCGCCGCGCAAGACCGGATGCAGATGCAAAAAGTCGTGAAAGTCATCTCGGACGATGATAAAGTGCATATAAGCGTTCATGGCGAGCGCGTACGAGATAATCGGTGTCCGCGATCCGCCGCGAAACTGGACGATATCTAATAGCGTCCCCTCCGGGCGCCGAATTGCGACAATGTACCCTGTAATTTTTGGGGCCGACCCCGCCAGTGCCCACGTTCCCTTAACGGCGTTCGATGCCGACAGTGCCGCGCTGTTGCACATCAGCGAGAAGGTCAGCGCAATTACTGTGGCGCGCGTAAGACGATCCACGTTTCCTCTCCAATCTCTTCCAAAAAGCCCGCGTTCTGAAGCGCGGCGAGCACTTCTTGCATCGCGGCGCGCTCGTTCTTGTTGGGCATTCCGGCCCAGCGCATCGCCACCGGTCCCAATTCCAATCGCTCTCCCGGTTGCAGCAATCCCGCCACGAAGTCGGGTGGAAGCTTTACGCGCTCCATGCGGCGGGCAAGGGGCTCCAGTGCGGCATCCAAGGTGGGTGGGTGCCCTTCTCCTCGACGTTGCTCGGGGCAAGGTTCAACCCCATTCTTCGACAGGCTCAGCATGGCACGTGCTTCGACAGGCTCAGCATGACACGGATGGGGGTCGGGCAGTTTGGCTGCGCCTGCGAGGTGCGGATTACGGCGAAGAACCAGGTCGGTAATGGCAGGCAGCATATCGCCCAACGCTACCACGGCCCCCTGCCAGGCGACGGCATTGATGCGTCGCGGTCGCGCATCGATCGCATGCATCAGTTTTCGGGCGACTCGGTCGGCGGAAACGCGAAAGCGTTGCGGCGGACCTTGCATGCCGGCCTTTTGCATGAACTCGGTATCGACAGCCCCGGGGTCTACATAGGTAACGGAAACGCCGGCATTGTCCAATTCACGCCGCAATTGCGTGGCCATCGCGCGGACGGCGGCTTTGACAGCCGGGTAAGCGCCAAGTCCCGGTGTGGGAACGCGGGCAACACCTGAGCCGAAAAGCAGAACTTGCCCTCGTGTTTTCTTCAGTTCCGCGAAAGCCTCGCGAATTAATCGAATCGGCGCGAGGACGTGCGTTTGCCACTGCGCCTCGAGTTGCACGTCGGTCTGCTCCAATAGATCCCCCGACGCGGCAATCCCGGCATTGTTTACGAGCACGTCGATGCGCTCGTAGCGCTGCACCGTCGTGGCCACGATCGCAGACGCGGCCTGCGAATCGCGAACATCCAGCTCGAGCGCCGTGCAAAGGCCGCCGCGCGCGTGAATCTCGCGTTCCACTTCTGAGAGCAACGCACCCCGCCGCGCGACGAGCACCGTGGCAAAGCCACTGTCTGTCGCACGCAATGCGAGCGCGCGGCCGATGCCGCTGCTCGCGCCGGTGATGATCATGGATTTCACCTACTCGTACTCCCGCAGGTAGGCGGCGTAGGCCTGTTCGAGGGCCTGCGGCATTCCAGAGAAGTACTCGGCTTCGTCCACAATCGGTCGTGGCGGCGCGATTACGGTCCGATTCTCTTTGGCAAACGAGTGGAGTGTCTCCGCAATGGGTTTGAGCGTTCCGTCTTCCCGCACGATGCCGAAAGTAAGTTCGTGCAGCGCGCGGTCGAAGGGCGGCAATGCTGCAAGCGTTTTCGCGTAGTCGGCATAACACCACCAGAAAGCACCGAGTGCGCCTCGAGATTGAAGGCGGTCCAGCACCGCGTAACCGTAGGCGGACATTTCCTCTTCGCTCAGACATTCGAAGCCGGACAGCTGCGGATGCGGCGCCCCGGTCGTGGGCGGACACGTTGGGTTCCCGAACTCGCTGAAGAGCACGGGCTTCCGTGCGCACGATTGCATGACTTGGCACAAGAACGGAACGGCTTCTGTATCCAAGCGGTCGCGTGCAAACTCGCTGTAGACCGAGTAGCCATGCATGGTTGCAAAGACCCACGGCTCGCAAATACTCGAGGGGCGAATGTGGCGGTCACGAGTGATGTCCTCGCCATGCGTTCCTGCGGTGACCGCTGCGCCCGATGCACGGCGAAGCGTTTGCGTCAGCATCGTGCTCCAATGCGCGGCATCCTGCGGCCTTGCGGGCTCGCGCAAGTTCGAGAATTCGTTTCCGAGGTCCCATACCCACAGAGCCGGATGTCCGCGCAGCGCGCTCCCTACCTCGCGCGCGTGCAGCACTTGTGCTGCAAGCAGTTCGCCGGTGTAGAAATCACCGATCCCATTTTGCATTTCGCGGTCGAGCGAGTACGTGCGAAACCGTCCGTGCGGAGTCTTTGGATCCAGCGTCCAATCCGGTAACCAATTGACGCCGCTCATGTGCCCAGTGAAGAGCGTTGCCATCGCATCGAGTCTCGTGTCCTGCAGTGCGTCCATAACGGCGATCAGCCGGTGCAGCATTCTGGAGTCGGTGCGTCCGGGGCGCGGTTGAAAATCGTCCCAGCGCAAGAAGAAGCGCACCGTACGGAATCCTAGCTCGGCAATTTGCGCGAAATCCTCGGCGATTTCGCCGAGATCGAGGCGCTGCCACATGTACATGGCGCTGCGCCGCGGCCAGTAGTTGATTCCCAGACGAAAAGCCGGCACGCACCGCCCTTCGCGAGAGCGCGGTTGTTCCTTTTCGAGGGCGCCCGCACGCCCGACTCGAAGGCGTCCGCGATGAATGAACATGACGCACCGCTGGTGGGCATTATCATGGGCAGCGTTTCGGACATGGAAACCATGGCCGACGCGCGCGACACGTTGACCGAACTCGATATCCCATTCGAACTGAAAGTGGTTTCAGCGCACCGTACGCCCGATGCGATGTTCGAGTACGCTCGAACGGCGCAGGAGCGGGGAATTCGCGTCATTATCGCGGGAGCCGGCGGCGCGGCCCACTTGCCCGGGATGACAGCCGCAAAAACGCTGCTGCCGGTCATTGGTGTGCCGGTTGAGTCGAAGGCGCTGCGCGGCATGGATTCGCTGTTATCCATTGCGCAGATGCCGGCGGGGGTTCCCGTGGCAACCGTCGCGATCGGAAATGCCACGAATGCGGCGCTGCTCGCTGCCCGTATTTTGGCACTGCAAGATTCCAAAATCGCAGAGCGCTTGCAAACCCATCGCGATGAGATGGCACAGCGGGTTTCCTCTCTCAAACTGTGATCCAAAGTATCGGCGTCATCGGCGGCGGCCAACTTGGCCGTATGTTTGCGCTGGTCGCAAAGCGCATGGGATACAACGTCGTCACACTCGACCCAACCGAGCACTCGCCGTGCGGGCAAGTTTCCGACGAGCAGATCGTGGCGCGTTACGATGATTTTGATGCGATCGATCTCCTTGGCTCAAAAACCGACGTCGTTACGTATGAGTTCGAAAACATCGCCATCGATTCGGTGAGGCGCTTGGAAGCCCGCGGGTACACGGTTACGCCCGGGAGTGACGTTTTGCGCATTACGCAGGACCGTTTGCTGGAGAAACGGTTCTTGCGCGATATCGGAATCGCAGTGGCCGACTTCGCGGAAATCAACGGCACGGACGATGTGCGCGAAGCTGGTCGGCGGATTGCTTGGCCTGCGATCCTAAAAACGGTGCGCGGTGGATACGACGGCAAGGGACAGTGGCGTGCTCAAAACGGCAATGACGCGGAGAAAGCGCTCGCCGAAAGCGGCAGCCTGCGGTTGATTTTAGAACGCGAGGTGCAATTCGTCAAAGAGTTGGGCGTGGTGGCAACCCGCGATCAGAACGACGACATCGAAACATTCCCGGTTACGGAGAACGTGCATGACCGCGGAATCTTGGCGATGGCCCTGGCTCCCGCGCGCATCGGCGCTGATGTCGCGAGTAAAGCCCGGCGAATGGCCACGATAATCGGTGAGCGACTGAGAATCGTGGGAACCTACTGCGTTGAGTTTTTTCTAACGGCTGACGATGAGCTACTGGTCAATGAAATCGCGCCGCGCCCGCACAATAGCGGCCACTATACTATCGATGCGATGGTATGCTCGCAGTACGAACAGCACGTTCGCGCCATTTGCGACCTGCCGCTGGCGCCCCCGCGGGCACTGAGCAACGCCGTCATGATGAATATTTTGGGAACCGGAACTGGGAATAACTTAACCGGAGTGCCACAACTATTGAGTGAGCCGTCGATCGTGCTGCACCTCTACGGAAAGAAACACGCGGTGACTCGGCGCAAGATGGGTCATTTTACCGTGCTATGCGACAATATCGAAGACGGCATCGCAAAGGCCGAAGTCGGCCTGGCAAAGCTGTCGTGGAAAACGAAGCCGGCCGTCGTCTAAGGCAGCAGTTCGCTTAGCGCGGCCTTCGGTTTCGGTGGAATGTCGGTGAAGGCCATCGGGCGGTCCCACCAATCGTGTGCGCGTGCCCGCAATTGCTCTGTTGTCGGCGCTGCGGGCAGTTTTTGCTTGAGAGCTTCTTCGTATGCGCCCGCGTACCGGTCGATCATTCGCTCGACGCTAAACTCGGCTTCAACGCGCGCGCGACAGTCCGCGCGATTCAAGGTCGCAAGCTTGGGCACCGCGGCTATTGCCGCCTCGACGTCCGCGCAAACGAAACCGGTCTTTCCATCCACCACGATTTCGGGGACCGAACCCATCGCCGCGCCTAGCACCGGTGTCCCGCAGGCCATGGCCTCGATCATCGTGAGCCCGAAGCGTTCCGGTCGCGTTGTCATATGCACGAGCGCAAGTGCATTGCTCAACAGCTCGTTGCGGGCTTCGCGCTTCACAGCACCGAGAAATTGAATCCGATCACCGTCGATATGCGGCGCCACCTGTGTCTTGAAATATGCTTCGTCATGCGCGATCGCAGCAATCTTCAAGCGCACGCCGGCACGCTTGGCGATCTCGATTGCCAGATGCGTTCCCTTCTCGGGGTGAAAGCGGCCCAGGAAAACCAAATAGTCGCCCGCAGCGGAATTGAATGTAAACTGGCTGACCTCGATGCCGTTGTAGGTCGTCGCCAGGTACGATAGCCCGGGGTCCCGGTCGGCGTTGCTGATCGAGCAGTAGAAGCTGCGCTTGGCGCAAGCATAGTATGCCGCTAGGATCTGTGGCGAGGAGAAGCCGTGAATGGTCGTCACCAGGGGCGGCGCGCTGCTCCCAAGCGCGTAGGTCATCGGCTTCCAATCGAAATTGTTGTGCAGCAGATCGAATTGCGCGGATCGCTCTAAGAAATGAGCGATGTGCAACGCGCCAAAGACATCGCCGTTCAAGGCCGGATCTTCTTGCAGTCCGATCGGCACCACCGACTCGAGGTCTCCCGCGAATTGCGAATTGCCGGTGGCAAAGAGCGTAACGTCCGCACCGCGCCGGCGCATGCCGTCCGCCAGGTTGAAGGCGACCTGTTCCCATGGCCCGTAGCCCGGTGGGGGCGCGGGCCATGAAATCGGAGCGAGCACCGCAAGTTTCAGCCCACGCAGATCCATCCTACAGCGCGCTGACGAGCGCGCCCGCCTTCAAAACCGCCTTCGGCGCCGCGAGCGTCCGGATTTCATCGGCGATATCGCGATCAAGCAACAAGAGATCCGCCGGTTCCCCTTCGGCCAATCGGCCGCGATGTGCGCCGATGAGTTCGGCGGCAACGGACGTTGCCGCATGCAGCGCTTCTTGCTCACTCATGCCGAGCAGCGAGTGCATCAACTCCACTTCGTACGCGTAGCGCTCGTGATAGTTAAATGGCGTTCCCGCGTCGGAACCGCCCGCAATTCTGACCCCTGCTTTGTGGGCCTTCTTGATGTTCACGAGCATATGTTCGGTGACTTCTGTGGCTTTGCGCAGCACGAAGTCGGGCTGCGTGCCGTCGTGAAGATGCTCGAGAATGCAAGTGGGCGCGGTGAGCGTAGGCACCAAGTAGGCATCTTTTTCTTTGAAGAGCTCGATGGCCTCATCGTCGAGCATGTGTCCGTGTTCGATGGACGTCACGCCTGCACGCAAAGCGTTCTTGATGCCTTGCGTGCCAATCGCGTGGGCGCAGGCGCGCATGCCGTGATTGCTCGCCTCCTCGACCGCGGCGTGCATCTCTTCGGAGGTGAGTTGGGCCACGCCGGGGACGGCGCCTTTGGTCAGCACGCCGCCGGTAGCAATGAGTTTGATGCAGTCGGCGCCGGCCGCGAGTTGCTCGCGAACGGCTTTGCGCGCTTCCCACGGACCGTCGACGGCGCGTCCCACAAACCACCCATGACCGCCGGTCATGCAGAGCACGTTGCCTGCAGCTCGGATCGTCGGGCCTTTCGAGCGTCCATTCTCGATCGCATCGCGCAACTCTATGGAAATCGCTCCGGAGCAACCGACGTCGCGAACGGTCGTTACTCCGGCGCGCAGCGATTTTCGCGCGTTCTCTACGGCCCAGATCATGCGCTGCGTCGAAGTTGAATTGCGAAATGCCGCCATAGTGTCGGGCTCGCCGCTCATCTCCAGATGCACGTGCGCGTTTACCAGACCCGGCGTCACGCACGCGGCCTGCATATCGAAATCGCCGTCCGCGGCATCGATGCTTTTTACAATCCCGTGCTCGATTGTTAGATCGACATTGCCGCGCGCACGTTCCAACGAACCATCATAGAAGATACCGGCCCGCACGATCACGCGGACGCGGCTTCCAGCGCAGTGTACGCCTTTGAGGGTAGCTGATGATCCAGGCGGCCCGCGATGAAGCGCGATGCGGCGCGCACCCGAGCCAAGTCTACGCCCGTTTCGATGTCCATGCCGCGCAGCTTGTAGAGCAGATCTTCGGTTCCGAGATTCCCGGAGGCGCCCGGCGCATACGGGCATCCGCCCAGGCCACCGGCCGATGAATCGAAGATCGCGACGCCCTCTTGCATGCCGGCTTCCACGTTGGCGAGAGCTTGGCCGTAGGTGTCGTGAAAGTGCAGAGCGACGTTTTCAAGCGGCACGATATCGCTTAAACGCGGAATCAGCGCGTGAACTTGGGTGGAAACCCCGACCCCGATTGTGTCGCCTATCGAGATTTCATCGCATCCCAATTTGTACAGCGATTCGGTGACGCGCACCACACTATCTACGGGGACCGTGCCCTCATATGGACACCCGAAGGCGGTCGAAACATATCCGCGCACCCATATGCCATGCAATCTGGCCGCGTTTATGACTTCGCCAAATGCGCTGAGCGACTGCTCGATGCTCATGTTGATATTCCGCTTGGTAAATGATTCGCTGGCAGCCGTGAAGACCGCAATCGAATCCGCACCGGCCGCACGCGCCCGCTCTAAACCTTTGAGGTTGGGCGTGAGCACCACATACCGTGTTCCGGGTCGCTTGCGGATGCCGGCGAAGACCTCGGTCGCATCGGAGAGCTGCGGAATGGCCTTGGGACTGACGAACGAGGTCGCTTCGATAACCGGCAGTCCCGCTTCGGAGAGCAGATTAACGTACGCGATCTTGTCCTCTGTCGAAACGACGGCCTTTTCATTTTGGAGCCCGTCGCGCGGCCCCATTTCACAAACCTTGACGCGCGCCGGCAACGTCATGCTGGGTTTTCCCGGATGAACTTCACCATCGCCTGCACCGTCATGGGCCACACTTTATCGTTACGCAAGAAACCTTTGGACAGCATGATCATGATGTCGAAATGCCCGATGATATTCATGTGGTTGCAGTGCGGGCCCACCAGCGCGTGCTCGTAAATGCGTCCGCCCAGCGTCGCGGAATCTTCCCACACCAAGCCGTCGTTGTCCCCGCCTCGCTGCGGAATCTTGCCGACGATCGCAAGCATCTTGGCATCCGGCGGTCCGACGACCGGCTCGCTTTCGAGCTCCCAAAGCCGGTGCTGTTTGTCGTGCACGAATCGCCAGTGTCCGCCGGTGCCATTAAACCAGCGCATAAAATCCGAGTGCACGTCCATGTCGCCCATCGCTTTGTCCGGAATACGCAGCATGCGCGTAAGATGCGGCATCTCCAGTGTGGTGACGCCCCAGTTCGGCGTGCCGACCATGATGGTGTGGCTAATCTCGGCAGAGCGCTCGGGATAGGCGCGCAAGAAACCGCGCGTAACCAAACCGCCCAGCGAATAACCGACCGTGATGATCGGAAACGGGTGCCCTTGCCGTCGCAGGTCGGTCAAATGCACGGCGAAGCGGTCGATGCGATCGCGCAGATCGTCGTCGTGCTGGCCAAATGTCGTGCACCGGAAGCCGTATTGTTCCAGCCCCGGAATCCCGTCACGCCCTTCAGCGAGAATGTTGAAATGGTTCGGCGGCTCGTTGTAACCGGGGACCATGAGCATGGTCTGGGTCATTCCAAATCGACCAGCGGCGCCGCACCGGTCACGATGTCGCCTTCCTTTACGTGCAGCGCGCGCACCGCGCCCGCACTCGGTGCCTCGATGCGGTGCTCCATCTTCATGGCCTCCAAGACCATCAAGAGCGCGCGTTCGCCGACGCTGTCTCCAGCCATAACGCTGACTTTCACAATCTTCCCCGGCATTGGTGAAAGGATGCGTCCCGAATGAGCAGGACCGCCGCGCGAGGTTCGTTCCAGGTCGGGTGGCGGCGCGAAGGTCACATCGGATGTCGCGCTTCGTCCCGTGGGGCCGACTGGAATCTCACCGTGAGCATCGCCGCGTATCTGCCAGCGCTCGCCGCTGCGGCTGGCGGTTAGCGCGTATTCGGCCTGGCCATCGGTGAGATAGAATGGTAGGCCGACGCTGCCGATACGGAATGGAGCGCTGTTTTGTACTTTATTCGCAACGGCCGCGCATAGTTGGTCGGAGTTTAGGCGGCCGCGCTCGAATGAATGTGTCGTGAGCCACTCTTCCAGAAATTGTGTGGTCGTTTCACCGGCGCGAAATTGCGGGTCATTGAAGATGGCTTCGAGCAGCGGAATGTTGGTGCGCACGCCACCCACCGCAAATTCGCGAAGTGCATCCGCCATTCGTGCGATTGCAGTCGCGCGATCGGGTCCAAAAACGATCAGCTTGGCCAGCATCGGATCGTAGTACACGGAGACCTGGCTGCCCCGGCGGACGCCCGAATCCAACCGCACGCCCAAAGCTTGTGGTGGTTCCCACCGCGTGATGGTGCCCGTAGAAGGCAGCATCTGATTGGATGGGTCTTCGGCGTAGATGCGCGATTCAATCGCCCACCAGCGCGGTTCGAGCGAATCTTGTGAAACGGTCAGCCGTTCGCCATTTGCGATGCGCAGCTGCCAATGCACCAGATCCAGGCCGTATGCCATCTCGGTGACCGGATGCTCGACTTGGAGGCGCGTGTTCATTTCCAGGAAGTAGAACTTGCCGGTTTGGTCGAGCATGAACTCGACGGTTCCCGCGTTGACGTAGTCGACGGATTTAGCCGCGCGCACGGCCGCTGCGCCCATGGTCCCGCGCAATTCGGGGGAAACCGCAACCGAGGGCGCCTCTTCGATAATTTTCTGGTGGCGACGCTGGATCGAGCATTCGCGCTCGCCCACATGAATCGTGTTGCCGTGCGCGTCGGCAAGGACCTGAAACTCGATGTGGCGCGGACCTTTCAAGTAGCGTTCGAGCAATACCGTCGCGTCGCCGAACGCCGATTTTGCCTCTCGTTGTGCGGCTTGTAAGGCCTCATCGAATTGCTCCATGCGCTCCACGACGCGCATGCCGCGCCCACCACCGCCGGCACTGGCTTTGATCAGCAGGGGGGTCCCGATGCGCTCCGCCTCCTTGCGCAGGCTTTTTGGATCCTGTTCTTCACCTTCGTAACCTGGAATGACGGGCACGTCAAACGCGCGCACGCGCGTCTTCGCCTCGCGCTTGCTGCCCATAGCCGCCATCGCTTGCGGTGAAGGCCCTACAAAAATTAAACCGGCATCGCCGGCGGCTTGCGCGAAAGCCGCGCGTTCGGAGAGAAATCCGTAACCGGGATGAATGCTATCGGCGCGGAGCGCGGCAGCGGCGGCAATAACGGCTTCCATATTCAAATAGGAGTCGCTCGCCGCAGCCGGGCCGATGCAAACTGCATCTTCCATGTAATCCAGATGCATCGCGCTGCGGTCAGCCTCCGAGAAGACGCCGAGCGGTGTGATGCCCATTTCGCGCGCGCCGCGCGCGATGCGGATGGCGATTTCGCTGCGATTGGCGATGAGCAGGCGTTGAATCAAGGTGCCCAGCTCGCTTTACGCCGCTCCAGAAATGCGCGCAAACCCTCTTGGCCTTCGGGACTCGTGCGCTGCTTGGCGATGGCCTGTGCGGTAAGGTCGAGCGTTTGTTCGTACGTCGCCGCCCCGACCGCTGCGATGGTCTGCTTTGCGGCGGTGATGGCGCTGGGGCTCGCGCTCTTGATTTCACCGATAACGCGCTCGACCGTGCGGTCCAAATCTTCCATTCGGACGGCGTCGTGAATGAGCCCGATCGCTTCGGCACGCTGCGCATCGAACCGTTCGCCGGTAAGAAAGAGCGCGCGCGCGTGCGACACACCGATTTTCGCTAGCACGAACGGCGATATGACCGCCGGTAAGATGCCGAGTTTCGTTTCGGTGAAACCAAAGACGGTGTCATCGCACGCTACGGCGATGTCGCAGACGGCGGCTAGTCCCGCTCCACCTCCCAGTGCAGCGCCATGCACGCGTGCCACGACCGGTTTGGAGCAACGGTCGATGGCGCGGAACATCTGGGACATTCGGCGAGCGTCTGCCAAGTTTTCATCTTGGGAAAGTTCCAGCGACGCCCGCATCCAATTGATGTCGGCGCCCCCGCAGAAGGTTGGGCCTTCACCCGAGAGCACGATTGCGCGCACGCTTGCATCGCCATCGAGCCTCTCGAAGATGCGATGCAACTGCGCGATTAACTCGGCGTTGAATGCGTTTCGTACCAGTGGGCGTGCTAGCCGCACGTACACTACGGCGTTGCGCGTCGCAACCGTTAGAACGGAATCGGCCATAGGCGCGCGCATTCTCGCTGGCATCCACCGCGGCCTACGCCACGTTAAAGGGGCAGCAAAGGTGATAAGATAGCAAGATGACCCCCGATCAAATCGTGTATCGGCACTCCCCGGGCACGCGCATCACCCACTGGGTATTCTTTCTGGCCTTCTTGGCGCTGATCAGCAGCGGGTTGCAGATCTTCAACGCCGCGCCGTACTTGGACGCATCCGATAAGAGCAATCCCGCGCGCCGGGTGCTTTCCATCGACAGCACGCAAGACAGCCAGGGCGTTACCACTGTCTTCGGGCACACGTTTCGAACGACGGGATGGCTGGGCTTCGGCGACGACGGCATGGGAGGCCGTACTGACCGCGCATTTCCCGGGTGGATAACCATCCCTGCGTATCAATCGCTGGCCGACGGGCGCCGGTGGCATCTCTTCTTTGCTTGGGTGATGGCCGTGTGTGGCATTGCATACATGATCAGCGGATTTGCGCGCGGCGATCTGCAAGAGCTCATCCTGCGTCCCGCCGATGTGCCGAAGATCCTGCCGATGCAGTTGTACTACCTTCGTTTGCGCAAAGAACCACCGCCGCACGGTAAATACAACCCGTTGCAGAAGGTGGCCTACACTTTGGTGCTGTTCGTCTTTGCACCGCTCTTGATTCTTACCGGGCTCGCGCTCTCGCCGTCTTTCGATGCGCTCTTTCATCCGATCACGGTCATATTCGGCGGCCGTCAATTCGCGCGGTTGTGGCATTTCGTGCTGATGCTGGTTCTAATCGGGTTTTTCCTAACCCACATTTCACTGGTAGCCACCCAGGGCGTCTTCAATCAACTTCGCTCCATGATCACGGGTAGATTCCGGCTTGGTACTCACGACGGTGTCGGAGTATGAAGCGCCGGATTTTTCTTGCAAGCTCGCTTTCCGCGGCGCTCTCGGGCTGCTCGTCGATTGGAACGAAGCTCAACGATAACGCGGCTTTTCACAATTTTCTGGGCGTTAGCGAATCACTCAATCGTGCGTTGCTGGGGACGCACGGGCTAGCAAGAGAGTACGCAGACTCCGATGTGGATGCAACCTTTCGCATCAACGGCTTCGACACGCCGATGGATGCTCATTACAGCCGCCTGCAGAACGGGAACTTCAGGGACTACCGCTTGTTAATAGACGGAGCAGTCGAACGCCGGCGTGCCATTTCGCTCGCGCACCTGAATGACATGGCGCAGCAAAGCAATATCACCCGCCACGACTGCGTCGAGGGCTGGAGTGCGATCGGAAAGTTTCGCGGCGTTCGGTTGGCCGATGTCTTGGATCTGGCCGCTCCCAAAGCGAGCGCGCGGTACGTCGTGCTTCATTGCATGGACCGCTCGCCCGAAGGCCTCCCATATTACGAGAGTTTAGACTTGCACCAAGCCCGCCATCCGCAGACGCTCCTCGCCCTCGCACTCAACGACAAACCCCTGGACGCCGCGCACGGCGCACCCGTGCGGCTACGGGTGCCAACACAGCTTGGATATAAGAGCGCGAAGTGGGTCGGGAGAATCGAACTGGTCGCTTCCTATTCAAACTTGTTTTCGGGGCACGGCGGTTACTGGGAAGACCAAGGATACGAGTGGTATGCGGGCATCTAGCCCTCGACGCGTAAGGCTTCGGGGCGCCCCTGCCTGCTGAGCGCTAGCCACACGCCGATAATCACCAGCGCTGCGCCAACCAAATCGCGCACGTTAAAAACCTCTCCCCCCCACAGGATACCGACCAGAACCGCCAGGACCGGAATAATTAGCGTCGAGAGTCCCACCACCCAGACCTCGATACGCTGCAGAAGCCACATGTTGAGAAAGAACGCAACGCCGCTGCCCGCAATTGCGAGATAAAGCATGGCAGGAAGCGCGCTATGCGAAAACGCGGCGCCGGTGGGATGCTCGCGGATGATGCCGATAAACGCCAGCACGATCCCGGCACCCAACATTGAGGGCGGAAGAAATTCCAAGGGATCGTGATGCGCGTGCTTCTTCGTATAGACGCTGCCAAACGCAGATAGAATGGCCGCTCCGATGGCGGCCACCGCATACCACGCCGATGCTGTCGCCGTGCCGGCCAGCGAAATTACGGCCACACCCCCAAAGGCTAGCGCTGCGCCCAGCCACGTGAAGGGCGTAGTTCGTTCACCGACCATGAAATGCGCCAAACCGAACGTGAAGAACGGCAGCGTCCCGAAAAGCACCGCGACCAACCCCGATGCCAAATGCGTTTCGGCCATGTACGTTAGGACGTAGTTCAAACCGAAGAAGGTAAATGCCAGCACGCCGATCAGCTTCCAAGGCAAATCGGTGAACGAAATTCTGCGGCGCATCACCAGTGCTGCTGCGTACAGCAATAGTCCGGCCAGTACGAATCGAAAACCGACGCCGGTGAAGACCGGCGTCGTGCGTAAACTTACTTTGATTGCCAACCACGTCGTGCCCCAGATCAGACACATCGAACCGTAGGCGAAAACGATCTTCATTCTACATGCGGAAAACGCCGAAGCGCGTCGCAGGTTGCGGTGCGTGGGCGGCGGCTTGCAAGCCGAGCGCGATAACGCGGCGAGTATCGAGCGGATCGATAATGCCGTCGTCCCACAAGCGCGCGGTAGAGTAGTACGGGTTGCCCTCGGCTTCGTACTTCTCCAGAATGGGCGCTTCGAACTTGGTCTTTTCTTCGGGCGAGAGATTGCCTTTGACGGTGGAAAGAACGCTCGCGGCCTGAGGACCACCCATGACGGAGATGCGCGCGTTAGGCCACATCCATAACTGCCGGGGTGAGTAGGCGCGTCCGCACATGCCGTAGTTTCCCGCGCCGAAGCTGCCGCCGATGACCACAGTGAACTTCGGAACTTCGGCGCACGCCACCGCAGTCACCAGTTTGGCGCCGTCCTTGGCAATGCCGCCGTTTTCATACTCTTTGCCCACCATGAATCCGGTAATGTTCTGCAAGAATAGCAACGGTGTTCCGCGCTGCGCGCACAATTCGATAAAGTGGGCACCCTTGAGCGCGCTCTCGCTAAAGAGGATGCCGTTGTTGGCAATAATGC
The DNA here is from genome assembly GCA_003243975.1 of Candidatus Meridianibacter frigidus. Classification (GTDB taxonomy): domain Bacteria; phylum Vulcanimicrobiota; class Vulcanimicrobiia; order Vulcanimicrobiales; family Vulcanimicrobiaceae; genus Meridianibacter; species Meridianibacter frigidus. The sequence goes on from QHBJ01000025.1 coordinate 14,573, forward strand.
CGATGGGGTGGCCCTCGATGCGCGCGAATCCGCAGACCAGCGTCGCCCCGTAGCGCGCCTTGAACTCGTGCAGATCGGATCCATCGACCAAGCGCGCGATAACCTCACGCACGTCGTAGCCGGTGCGTGCGTCCGACGGGATGATGCCGTAGATCTCGTGCGGGTCGTACTTGGGAGTCTCCGGCTGGCAGGTATCCCATTGCCGCGGCAGTTCGCAGTGCAAGTTGGCGACGATGGAGCGAACGATCGCGAGTGCATGCAAATCGTCGTTTGCAAAGTGATCGGCCACACCTGAGATACGCGTATGAACGTCGGCGCCCCCCAGCTCGTCGGCTGTCACGATCTCTCCGGTAGCCGCTTGTACTAAAGGTGGTCCGCCCAAAAAGATCGTCCCGTTTCCCTGCACGATCACCGTTTCGTCCGACATCGCCGGTACGTACGCACCACCCGCGGTGCACGAACCCATAACCGCTGCGATCTGCGGTATTTTCTTACCCGACATGCGGGCTTGGTTGAAGAAGATGCGTCCAAAATGGTCGCGGTCGGGAAATACTTCGGCCTGCAGAGGCAAAAAAGCGCCGCCTGAGTCCACCAAATAGATGCATGGCAAATGGTTCTGCTCGGCGATCTCTTGCGCGCGCAGATGCTTCTTGACGGTCATCGGGTAGTACGTGCCGCCCTTGACCGTGGCGTCGTTGGCAATGATGAGGCAATCCTGGCCCTCAACGCCCCCGACGCCGGCAATCATTCCGGCAGCCGGACAGTCGTCCCCGTACATTCCGTTGGCAGCGAGAGCTCCAATTTCCAAAAAATCGCCGCCGGGGTCGAGCAGCCGATCGACGCGCTCGCGCGCGGTCATTTTGCCACGCTTGCGATGCTTGGCCATGGCCTGCGCACCGCCGCCGTCCCGGGCGCGCAGCAACGCCTCACGGAGCTGCTCCACAGACTGGACCATGCGCTCCGCATTCGCTTGGTATTGCTTGCCGGAGGGCTCGAGCCGCGATTCCAACCTAGCCATGCAGCCGAGCGTGTTCCGGGCGGTTTTTTAGCCGTCCTTTAAGATGGAAAGCTCGGCGCTTCCGTTACACTAGCATCGTGGCGGCTCTAAATCGGCCTTCGGGACAGCTCGATGTGCGCACGGCGCTTGCGCCCTATCGTGGTCCGTGGAATTCGCGCGTAGCGGCGCACTTGATGCGGCGCGCCGGTTTCGGCGCCTCGCCGCAAGAGATTAACTCGCTGCTCTCCAGTACCATGCGCGAATCGGTCGAGGCGCTGATCCATTTCCCCTCGACGCAGAATCTGCCGGGGCCCGACAACGTCTTCGACCCCTACTCGCAAGGTCTGTTGCAACGCGGTTACGGCCAAATGGGGATGGACGAGAATGCTCGGCGCGCGCGCGCGAAAGAGCTTCGCCGCAGCGCGGTGCAGTCTGTGGGCGCGATGCAGAATTGGTGGCTCAACCGAATGCTTGCCACCCCGGCCCCGCTGCAGGAGAAGATGACGGTCTTCTTTCACGGTCACTTTACGACGGCCGCAATTCAGAAACAAAACTGGCCCATCTTCATCTATAACCAGAACCAGCTCTACCGGGACCACGCACTGGGAAACTTGCGCGATCTGGCGCTGGCAGTTTCCAAGGATCCGGCGATGCTGATCTACTTGGACAATGCGCTCAACAACAAGGCGCATCCAAACGAGAACTATGCGCGCGAACTGATGGAGCTCTTCACGCTGGGCCACGGAAATTACAGCGAGGCCGACATTCGCGAATCGGCCCGGGCCTTTACCGGCTGGACGCTCAATCGCCGCACCGGACAGTTCGTCGATTACGCCGCGATCCACGATGACGAGCTCAAGCATTTCTTGGGGCAGTCTGGAAATTTCAGAGGCGCAGATATCGTCAACATCATTTTTTCGCAGCCCTCCTGCAGGCGCTGGTTTGCGAGCCGGCTTCTGAATTTCTTCGTTTACAACGATCCGGAGCCGCAATTGGTCGAGGCGGTAGCCCGCCTGTTGCGCAAGAACGACTACAATCTGGCGCCCGTACTGTCCGTGCTTTTCCAGAGCAACGTCTTTTACTCCGACCGCGCTTACCGTGCGTTGGTGAAAAGCCCGGTTGAATTCGTCGTCGGTTCCTACAAGCTGTATGGCGTGGGCCAGATCGATCAGTTGGCGCAGCGGTCGCTGGCTTCGATGGGCCAGATTCTCTTCTACCCGCCCAACGTCGCCGGTTGGCCGGGCGGCTCGGCGTGGCTTACCAGCCAAATGGTCATCGCGCGTGAGAACTTTGCCGCAGCGTTGGTGAACTCGCAGATGATGTCGCAAGCCAGTTGGCTGATGAGTGTGCCGACCAATGCGCAGCAAGCCACGCGTCAGCTGATCGCGACGATTCTTGCGGGAGACGCATCCGCCGCCGCAACGGCCAAGATCAAAGATTATCTCAACGGCGTGAATACTTCCGCACTCGGTCAGCTCTCCGGCGAGAACTATGAAGAACGGGTGCGGGGCGCAGCCTACCTGACGATGGCGATGCCGGCCTACCAGCTAAATTAAAAGGATTCAATCGAATGAAACGCAGCGGTTTCTTACTCGGAGCGGTCAGCGGGCTCACCGTTGTGGGCAGCATGGATAATCTCTTTGCACATGCGCTTGCCCAAGCACCCTTGCCGGGACTTCCCGGCGGAAGCGACCGCGTTCTCGTTTTGGTCAACCTTCAAGGCGGCAACGACGGCTTAAACTGCGTGGTCCCGCACGGCGACGACATGTATTACCGGATGCGACCGACCTTGGGCATTCCCAAAGGCGACGTGTTGGGAATCAACGGGCAGATTGGTTTCAATCCGCAGATGAAGTCGTTCAAGGCGCTCTATGACAAGGGCATAGTGGCCGTGGTGCAGGGAGTCGGCTATCCCGATCCCGATCACTCGCACTTCCGTTCGACCGAGATCTGGCAAACGGCGGCGCCCGGCCGTTATGAGCGCACCGGCTGGCTTGGCCGTTATCTAGACGAGGCCGGCCTGCCAAAAACAAACCTCTTCAACGGTGTCGCGATCTCGCAAGTTTTGCCCGAGGCGATGATTGCGCGCAATACCGACGTGCCGGCTATCCCACAGATCAACGGGTACGGTTTGGTGGGAGACCGCAACAAGAACGTCAGTTCGGGCTACGCTTCGATCCTGACCGACAAGCGGCTTCCGTTCAGTTCACCGTACCTCTCGCACGTGATGGAGATCGAAGATCACGCGCAAAAAGGCAGTCAGGAACTGCCGAAGCTCATCGCCGGCTACAAGAGTAGCGGGAGTTACCCGGCTACACCGATCGGGCGCAGTCTTGCTCTCGCGGCGCAGATCATCGGCAGCAAAATTGGCACGCGAGTGCTTTACGTTCAACACGGCTCATTCGATACGCACGTCAATCAGAAGGGCACGCAAGACCGCCTCCTCGGCGAGCTCTCCAATGCAATCGCCGCGTTTTACGATGATCTCTCGGCGCATGGAAACGACCGCAGCGTTCTTACCATGACGTTCTCGGAGTTTGGACGTCGAGTCGGTGAAAATGCCAGCCGGGGAACCGACCATGGTGAAGCGTCGCCGCTCTTCCTGGTTGGCGGCGGCGTCAAGGGTGGGATCTACGGAAACAGCCCCGATTTGAACAAGCTCAACATGGGCAACCTCGCGTTCAACACCGATTTTCGCAGCGTGTATGCCACCGTGCTGGAAAAATGGCTCGGTCGCCCGTCGCAGCCGATCCTCGCGGGCAGCTTCGCGACACTCAACGCCATCGCTTAACGCCACGTGGTCATGCTGAGCGTACGTGTCCATGCCTGAGCCTGTCGAAGCATGAGGCCCTGTGTTGGGCTGGGTTACTTGGCGAGCATCTCGCTGGCGATGATCGAGTACGGTACCGTGCCGTGCGATAGAAGATCGTCGTGGAACGCCTTGAGGTTGAACCCCGCGCCTTTCTTGGCTTTGTATTTCGCAAGCAAGTCTTCTATCTGCACTTTGCCGACCGCGTAATCGAAGGCCTGACCCGGCCCTAAGGCGTGGCGGCTAACCTCGCCGCGCGCGGTGACTGCGTCGACGCCGGCGTTCTGCTGAAACCATGCGACCGCTTTTTCAAAATCCCACTGGCCCGTAGCGAGCTTCGTGTCGACGATGGCGCGCGCTCCGCGCAGACGCTCGAATTGCGCGATCGCGTAGCGTCCGTCCAAGTCGTTGCCGTAGAGCCCCATGCGCATCAGCAGATCTTCCTCGTAGAACGCCCATCCCTCAGCCATTACCCCGTCGAAGGAGAAGCGCCGGATGGGATCTGGGTTGTGTTTGGCGATCGAGAGCTGGAGGAAGTGTCCCGGCAGACCTTCGTGCCCGCTCGTCATCAGGACACGGTCGCGGTCGAAGTCTTCGAAGATGGCGCCGGCTGTCGCTTTGGCAGCCATGTCGGGCTTAGGCGGCGGAACGAAGTAGATTCCGTCCTTTTGTTTGGAGAGTAGCGGCGGCGCGCTCATCGCCGCGCCCGGTTGAATTGGCAACAAGAACGCCGGCGTCTCTCGGATGACCATCTTTCCCATGTAGGGAGGGATGGTGACTATCTGCTTCTCGTTGACAAAGTTATTGAGCGTGTCGAGCTGCGTTTGGAAAAACGCAAACGCGGCCTCTTTGGTCGTATTCGGCGTCATCCCGCCGCCGTTCGCAGCGGCTTGCACGGCGTCGCTTAGCGAGACGCCTTTGGCTTTCGCCTCGGCTTGAATCGCATTCTCTTGAGCGACTGCGTCATCGAGCGTTTTCTGGCCGATGGCCGCAATTTGGTCGGAATTGTACGGCAGCAAGAATTCATTCTTGAGCATACCGTTGTAGGCTCTCGCGCCCATCGCGTAGTTTAGCGGCCACGTGGCGGAGTTGTCGCTCATCCACTTTGTCCATGCCACAAATGCGGCGACCGTGGCAGCGCTGGCTTTGTCGAAGCGCGCCTTCTTTTCGGGCGGCAAGCCCGAGGCCATCGGCGTGAGGATATACGAAAAGAGCATCGGCGCCATACTAAGTTGTTGGTTTGCGATCTGCGCCTGGAGGCGGCCCGGATGCGTGATCATCGCCTTCTGCACCGCCATCCACGCCGGAGCTTTCTCCAAGCGTGAAATCATGTGATCCCACCACACGGACTGCTCTTGCTCGTCTTTGTGCAAGATCATCGTGAACACCAATCCGAGGACCGCCATCGGTGGGCCCGCGGGGTTCTTGCCCTCGCGCACTTCGGCAAATCCGCGACGCTGCCCGATGATGAGGGCGCGCATAAGTTTCATGTCGTTGCGGTCGTGCAGCGTGGCGTGTGTCATGTCAATGGCATCCAAACGCGCCGCCAGACGTGTCATGATCGCGCCTACTTGCCGCAGGCCGGCGGGTGTCGGGTCGCTGAAATCGCCGTCGTGCGAATAGTCGCCTAAAAACGTGTCGAACTCGGGCGAGGCCTTCCTAAACGACTGGATAGCTTCGTTTCCGGCCTGCTGGATAAGAGTGCCCGGCGCGGACGTGGCGGCGGGGCTGGAGACCGGCACAAAGGTTACGAGGGCCGCTGCCAAAGCGGCGGCTACAAATTGTTTAAGCATCGCTACTTCTACGGCCGCCGGCGGCGGGATGTTTCACGCCGGTGCCGAGCCGGCGCAGGGTCGGCCGGCGGGCGTGTGCAACAGTCGGCAAGCTCCGGCTGTGTGACCCTTCGCAGATAGGGCCGGACCGCACCTAGCATCCTTTTGACACTTGTGCCGGGGTACGCCAACCGAATGTATTATCAAGTGGGCCAAGAGGCCTCGATCACGCGCAAAGTCACGGCGGAGGATGTCGAGAAGTTCGCGCAGGTCTCAGGCGACGATAATCCAGTGCATCTCGACCCGGCGTTCGCGGCCGCTAGCCGGTTCAAAGGCAGAATCGCTCACGGCCTCCTTAGCGCCTCGTACATTTCAGCCGTGCTGGGCTCGAAGTTGCCCGGCCCGGGCACGATCTACCTAAGCCAGAGCATCACTTTCAAGGCGCCGGTGTACCTCGGCGACCGCATCACGGCCCGGGTCATCGTGCTCAACTACCGCCCGGACAAGCAAATTCTTACGCTACGGACCGAGTGCGTGAACCAGAATGGGGTGACGGTTCTCGAAGGCCAAGCGGTCTGCCTGACCAGCGACGTTTCTCAGCCGGAAGAGCCTGCCGAGAAAGCCTGTTGACGGGTTTTGCACTTAGGTGTAAAATGCCTATAGTGTCATGAAGAACGCTCCCTCCAATAGTGGGAACGCAAAAGAGCCGGGACTTCCCCCCAAAGGGACCCCCAAGAACTACCTGATGGCCTGGTTGCTCGTCATGCTCAAGGGATACAACCTGCACGGCTATGAGATCATGAAAGAACTCAAACAGAAGTTTGGTGTGGTCTCCGACCCCGGAACGGTGTACCGAGCGTTGCGGCAACTGGAACGCGATGGATACATATCTTCTTGGTGGGACCCCAAAGAGCAAGGCCCGGCGCGACGGATCTACACGCTAACCGATGCCGGCACCAACGCATTGTCCGTTTGGAGCTCGGCCTTGGAGCAGTACCGCTCGAACCTCGACGCGTTCTTCAGTTTGTACACCGGCAACTGGACAAAACCACCACAGGAGTAATATGAGCTACATCGACCTCTCGAACAAAGCGTTCGAACTTTCACTGGAGGCCACCACGACCGCAACCAACCGCATGATGGATTATATGAAGTCCACCTTCGACGTTGTTGCGAAGCCGTACGCCGCCACGACCCCGGACGCCATCGTGCGCGAGAACTTCGACCGTACGGGTTCGCTCGTGCAACTGCGCGACAAGTACCTCCACGAAACGGCAGCGCACGTGACGCAGGTCGCTCACACCGGCATGGATCATGCCAAAGCATTGCAAGAGACCGCGCAGCGCGGCCTTGCGGGCATGAGCGACGTCTTCGTTTCCAACCTCAACTACGTAAAAGAAGCGACCGGCAACCAGATCGACGGCTTCACCAAGCACGTTGAGACCGCGTCGAAAACCGCTAAGTAAGCGATGAGCGATTCGGACGCGCCGGGTTCGGGTTCCGACCCGTTCTCGGCGTGGCGCCGGATAGCCGGAGCGCAAGAAGCGCAGTTTAGCAAGCTCTTCGAGCAGGCCGCCGGCACCGATGCTTTCGCCGAAGCGCTGCGTAAAGCGCTAGAGGCCTACCTAAACGCAACGCAGATCAGCCGCGAAAACATCGAGCGTTTCTTGAGCGCTTCGAACCTGCCGACGCGTGCGGAGATCGCGCGTCTAAGCGAGCGCGTGGACGTGCTCGTCAGCCGTATCGACGACTTGATCAAGAATCAGAGCAAGAAGAAAAAGAAAAAAAAGCGTTAGCGGCCAATCAAAGCCTCCCACCTTTGCGGAGGACCTTTGATGATCGAAACCCAGCCCAAGCCCTTCCAAGAATTCGCGCCGCTGGTCGGTAAAGTCGCTCTGGTTACGGGAAGCTCGCGCGGCATCGGGTCGGCCATCGCTACGGAACTCGCACGCTGCGGGGCGCACACCATCATCAACTACGTTCGCGGCAAAGAATCGGCCGACTTGGTCGTGCAGTCCATCCAGGACTCAGGCGGTTCGGCGCGCTCCGAAGGCGGCGACGTATCCGACGCCGACGCTGTCAAAGCGATGGTTGACCGCATCATTGCCCAAGACGGCCACATCGACATTTTGGTCAACAACGCCGGAATTCTGCGGGATCGTACCTTCAAGAAGATGTCGATTCAAGATTGGCACGATGTCATCAACACAAACCTCACGAGCGTTATGAATACGTGCCACCACGTCGTTCCCCATATGATCGAGCAGAAGCAGGGGCGGATCGTGAACATATCGTCATTTGTCGGCCAGATGGGAAACTTCGGGCAGGCCAATTACTCGGCTGCCAAAGCCGGCATCATCGGGTTTACGAAATCGCTGGCCATCGAACTGGCACGCAACAACATCATGGTGAATGCCGTTTGCCCAGGATTCGTGAACACCGAGATGTGGCGTTCGGTGCCGCCCAACATCCAAGAGAAGATTCTGGACCGCATCCCAATGCACCGCACGGCCGAGCCGGACGAAATCGCACGCGGCGTACGCTTCCTGGTAACCGAAGCGGACTACATGACCGGCCAATCGCTCAACATCAATGGTGGCATCTACATGGGATGGTAGCCGGGGGCTATCATGGCGTAACCCCGTATCGCGTGATCGCGCAGCACCGCAAGATGTCGGTGCTGCGTTTCTGCGGCTCCGCAAGGTGTTTTGCCAAGCCCGTGCTCTGCATACCCGCTTTGATCAGCCGCTCGTATATCCTGGATCTTTACCAGGGCGGCTCGCTGGTCGCCGCGCTTGCTGGAGCGGGGCATGACGTGTACTTGCTGGACTGGGGCGTTATCGGCGACGAAGACGCAGGTTTGGGTTTGCAAGAAGTCGCGATCGATTACATTTCGCGCGCGATCGCTGCGGTGCAGAAGGTGAGCGGCTGCGCGCAGCGCACGTTGCTCGGCTATTGCATGGGTGGAACGCTGGCGACCCTGTGGAGTGCAGCATGTGGCGGAGCGAAGCGCGACAATCTCATCGCTCTGGCTGCGCCATTCGATTTTCAAACCGCTGGATTGCTGGCGCATTGGTGCCGCGAGAAATACTTGGACATCGAGCGCATTACGGATGTCTTCGGTAATGTGCCGGCGCACATCGTGGAAACGGTGTTTACTCTCTTACGCCCAACGGCGAGGTTTCGAGCGGCATTGGCGTTTAGCCGGAACTATAATGAGGAGCCCGCCCGCCAGGCCTTTACTGCAATGGATCGCTGGGTGAACGATTGGGTGCCATTTCCCGGCGCCGCGGCGCGGGATTGGATTCAATGGTTTTACCAGCGTAATGGCTTGGCGGAACGTTCCATAGCCCTAAACGGCCGCGCCGTGGATGTGGGGAAGATCCGCAGCGCGGTGTGCGTCGTGGCGGCGCTCGGAGACGCAATCGTGCCCGCGGAATCGTCTCGACCTTTGCGTTACGCGGTCGCAAGTAAAGACGTCACGTACTTCGAGGTGGGCGGAGGACATATCGGCATGGTTGCCGGCCGGGCTTCGAGCGGCGACCTTTTCCCCAAACTCCTTGCGTGGTTGGAAACTCGCAGCACGTGAGCCAATCCATCCTGTTCTTGGGCAGCGGCGGTGCGCGCTTCGTAGTGGCGCGGCAAATCCGCGCGTCCGGTGGAATGTGGATGCGTTACGGCCGAACGCAGATCCACGTCGATCCTGGACCGGGCGCGCTGGTGCGAGCCCTCTCGGAGATTCCGGCGTGCGTTCCGGGTGAGTTGGATGCGCTAATTCTTTCGCACAAGCATCTGGATCACAGCAACGACATCAACATCATGATTGAAGCAATGACCTACGGCGGCTTTCGCAAGCGCGGTGCCCTGCTCGCACCAGCCGACGCCCTGCGCGGCGAAGGCGTGGTTTTGCCCTATGCGCAACGCTTTGTCGAACGCATCGAAGAACTCAAACCCTCGAGCGGCCCCTACACCGTCGGCGAGGTCGAGATTTACACCTCGTGCGCACACATGCACTCGGTGCAGACCTATGGTCTGCACTTTAAGCATCAGGCGCGCACGGTGTCGTATTTGCCTTGCGGACGGTTTTTCAACGAGATGATCGGCGACTACGGCGCTCACCGGCCCGACGTGCTCATCATGAATGTCTTGCGGTACCGCGACGCGATGGATGTAGATCACCTGACCCTCGATGACGCTACGCACTTGATCGAGGGCGTGCGTCCGAAGGTCGCTGTATTCCAACATTTTGGAACCAAGATGCTGGAACAAGACCCTCCCAAGCTGGCGCGGAAACTTGAGGACCGGCTCGGCCTGCGGGTTCTGGCGGCGCGCGACGGCATGCTGCTTGACATCGATACGGAAGTGGCTGCGGTTGCCGGTTGAGATTCGACGCATTCACGATGAATCTGCAGCGGCGTTTTTGAGAGATTCTGAGCGTGAGGCACTGCGCACGCTCTGGAACTTCAGTATCGTGTGGCACGAGCAAATGCACGACGTTGCGGCCACGGACGAAGGCCGGATGATCGGGGCCGCCCGCGTGCGCATCGCGGCTTCGCTTGGCCACGTCGAAGCGCTGGTCGTAGCGCCTCAACAGCGCCGCCGCGGAACCGGCCAACGGCTCCTCAGTGCGCTGGAAGAGATCGCAAACTACTACAACTGCCATAAAACCACCGTTGAAGTGCCTTATCGTAGCGAGGTGCAGAAGTTTTTCGAGCGCTGCGGTTACAAAGAAGAAGCCGTATTACCGCAGCACACATGGAAGCGTGACGTAGCGGTAATGCGAAAATTCTTACTTTAGGGAACGGTACGGACACGGTGCTTGCGAGCGCGTGGAATGCGCTGGTTCCAGCCGTCGTCCAGGCCCTGCCGCGACCGGATTGAGTGGTCATAAAGCAACACGGCTCCGCCGGCCGATATACTGACCATCGGACCGCCGCCGCCGATGGTTCCTTGCGCGTCGTTTTGGCGAACATCCATCTTTGCGAATCGCTCGAAGTTTGTCCGAATGTTACCCGCGCCGCTATGCGCGTTCACCAGCGCACCGCCGGTGCCGATGCCGACAGCCACCCGCCCGAATTTCGACTCGAAGCGAGCAAGGCCGGCTTCAAATGAACCGTCGTCGTACACAATCGAGCCAAGGGCGCTGCTGGCTTCGATCTGACGCGCGTGGCACCGCTCGAAGAACATGTTGCCATCCGCCGTGCGCGCTCGCAGTCGGGCAAAGGATGAATCTTCGGCTACGATCGTACCATTGACGACTTGGACGAAACCCTCTCCGCCCATATTCTGCATGCGCACGGCGCCGCGGTGCACGCGCAGAAAGAATGTACCGCCGTGATACCCCTCAATGTTGATGGTCGCTCGTCCGGCCCGCGCGGCTACCAGCGCCGTGGACTGCGGAACGTACACGGTCGTGTGCCCGCTCGCACCTCTGACGGCGATGCCGTCGTGGAGTTGGTTTCCGAGCGTTGAAACCACGAAGCTCTCTGCGGGCAGCGTTATCAAGCCTCGTCGCGTACGAACGGCGGGGGTGATCACTTGAATTTCCTTCTGCACCGCCGCCGCCACCGCGCGACCATTGAAAGCGCGAACTTCGGTTGGACCATCCGAGTCCACGCGCACCGCCTGGCGGTCCCATGCTTTAATGGCGAGCCAGCCCTCAACCTTGATATTGACGATCGGCGAGCTTCCAACCGAATAGACAACGGAATCCGCTTGCGCGCATTTCGGGCCGGCGACGAGCAATATCAACCCGACGGCGACCGCTCCCAGCGTCAACCACTTTAAGAACCGCGCCCGCAGCACGACTCTATTGTACGGCGGAGGTGTTCGTCGGCGCATGAGAGGCGGATGATATCAGCGGCAAGCGCACGCGTACGCAGGTTCCCCCGCCGGTGCGCCGCTCCGCCTCGAGCGTTCCCCCGTGGAGCCGGGCGATGCTACGCGCGATGGCCAGGCCCAGTCCCGTGCCCGGCACCGCCCGGCTGCGGGATTTGTCCGCGCGATAAAAGCGCTCGAAGATATGCGGTATCTCGTCGGTTTCGATGCCGCACCCCGTATCGAGCACTTCGACGACGGCGTCTTGGGAAGCGCGCCGGACCTGAACATCGATGCCGCCGCGATCGGTAAATTTAACGGCATTGTCCATCAAGTTGCCGATTAGATGCCGCAAGAGCGACGGGTTGCCGAGGACGATCGGAACATCTTGCTGCGCGTGCAAGCGAGCGTATAGGCCTTTCTCGCGGGCGCGCGGCTCCGCGCTGCGAACTGCATCCGCGGCGACCGTGCCGATAAAAACGGGTTCGAGCGGCAGATTGTCACCCGATTCCGCCTTCGCCAGCATCAGCATGCCGTTAATCATCTCGGCGAGCGCCGCGGTTTCGTTCACGATCACGCTCAAACTCTCGCTGCGGACTCGTTCGTCGGCATCGGCCCACCGATGAAGCATCTGAGCGTTTGCATTAATAGAAGTGAGCGGTGTTTTTAGCTCGTGCGATGCATCGGAAATAAATTGACGTTCCCGCGCAAACGCTTCTTCCAGGCGCGCGAGCATTTCGTCGAAGGTTTGCGCCAGCTTTCCGATTTCGTCCTTGCGCCCTCGCCACTGCAACCGCCGGTTCAAGTGGTCGGAGCCGATTTCGCGCATAGCTAGCGTGAGTTCGTTGATGGGATTGATTGCAGCGGAAGCCAGAAGAAAAGACAGGCCGGCGACCGCAATGCTCGCAAGAACGATGATCGACGCGATTGTGCGCTGCGTCCGCTGAAATGTTTCGTTCAACTGATCGAGCGACTCCGCGACATGGATAACGAAGGTGCGTCCAGGACCATTGGAAACGAGGTGATCTTCAATCAGATACCGGGCGCCCCCCAGCTCAGTAACGCGGTACTCCGTGTTATTCTTCGAAGTGAGACCCTTGTTGGGTGGGATGGTCAGACCACCGAGGTTCTCCGATTTTCCTTCGGGCTGCCCCTGCAGCGTGTCGAGCTGGACAACGGTCGTCGCAGATGCCCAATGGTTGAGATTCGCGGAGTTTGCAAGTTGCTGTTCGACCGGGATGGATTCGTTGTAATCGCCTACGGGGTTTGCGGCTGGGCTGGCGGAGCGCACGATATCCTGCATCGTGCGGTCCAGCCGGCCGCGAGTGTTGTCGTACAGAATCCGCTGAAACGAGGCCGTAACGATGAAACCGGTAACGATGATCACTGAAAGAAGGAGCAGCAGGTACCAACCGGCGATGCGCCACTTGAGCGAATTCATCGCCCGCTAATCCTTGATGGTGTAGCCCACGCCGCGCACGGTCGTGATTAGTTTGTCGTCGAATCCGTCATCGATCTTTCCGCGCAGGTAGCGGATGTAGACGTCGATGAGGTTCGAGTTACCTAGGAAGTCGCTGCCCCAAACGCCGTTGAAAAGCTCGTCGCGCGAATGCACTTTGTTGCGATGCAGCAAAAGGTACTCCAACAGCGAGTACTCCTTGGCCGTCAGCGAGATTGATTTACTGGAGCGCGTTACTTCGTGGCGGTCGCGGTCCATTACGAGATCTCCACAGCTCAAGAGGTTGCTGGCTGGGTGACGCTCGCGAAGCCGGGCGCGCACGCGCGCCAGCAACTCTTCGGTTGCAAACGGCTTCGTGAGGTAATCGTCGGCTCCCAGGTCCAGTCCGGCGACCCGATCGGAGACGCGGTCTTTGGCCGTTAGCATAATGATTGGAACGCGGCTCTTGGCTCGCACTCGCTTGCAGACTTCCGCGCCATCCATCCGGGGCAGCATCAAATCCAGAATAACGAGATCCGGCTCCTTGAGCGCGCGCTCGAGACCGCCCAGTCCATCGCGCGCCGATTCGACCGTATATCCCTCGTGTTCGAGTTCGAGCTGCAGAACGCGGCTGATTGCGGCGTCATCCTCGATCACGAGCACGCGAAAGGGCCGCTCGCACTTCTCCATGCCGTTTTATTGGCGCGAGAAGTCTTTCTTCATACCGCTGGGGATTGGAGCGACATTAATATTGAGCATTCCGAGCCAGAAGGTCGCCCCGACGCCGAGTAGTAGCCAGAGCCAGGCATTCTCCGTGGCCAGCCCGCGCCACGCGCCGCCGCCGATGACGCCCAGAGTTGCCATGAAGGCCGGGCCTCCCCCGGCGACGATCAAACCGCACAGCCAGACCAGCACCGCGCAAAGGCCGCCGATCATCCAAATTTCCCACGCCTTGAGCGCAAAGGCGGGACGGTAAATCGTCGCCGCCAAGATCGATTCGCGCAAATCGCGCGGCGGCTCCTCAAGCGGCAGCGAGAAGAGCAGCCGGTCCAGATGATTGTCGTCAAATTCATGCTTCATTGTTCTGCCTCAACGGTTTGTTCGGTCAGCATCTTTCGCAGTTGTTCCTTGGCGCGAAATAGGTGCGTCTTGACCGTGCCCATGGGAATGTTCAGCACGCGCGCGATCTCTTCATATTGTTTTCCCTGCAGATGGTAGAGTGTAATCGCGGTTCGATACTTTTCGGGCAGGGCGTCGACTGCCGCTCGTAGCCGCCTCGCCTCGTCCTGCGCCACGGCGGTTTCGGCGGGTCCAGGGCCCGAATCCGCCCGCTCGGGCAGCTCTTCGCTTGAGTAACGTTTGCGGCGGTTCAAACGGTCGCAGCACGCGTGGTAGGTGATCGAGAAGATCCAGGTCGAGAACTTCGCACCCGGCCGGAAGGTGCGCAGACTGCGATAGGCCTTGAAGAATGCCTCTTGCGCTATGTCGCGCGCCTCCTCTGGATCATGCATGGTGCGGTACGCAAGATGGTAGACCGAGCGGTCGTAGCGTTCGACGAGCGTCGCAAATGCGTCGGGCTTGCCGTGCAGCGTGGATTGAACCAGTTCGTCGTCTTGAGGTGGGGCCGGCGAGCGAATCACCGGCGCCTCCAACAGCGCAGCGGCCACACTCCATGTACGCGCGCGCGAGACCGGTGTTTCATTGAAACAACTTCGGGCCGAGGCCGTACGTGAAACAGCTACCCTCACCGGAGACAAACATGGTACTCAGCAACGCCCACCGGCGCTTCGGCCGGACGACACTACCGCAAGACGAGACATTTGAGGATCCTCTCGCCGGGGGGGTTCGCACAACCTTCGCCGGGTGGGGACCCAGCATCTAATGCGCACCACCAAGTGGAGTACATCCTCATGACCGGACATGCCTCAGACGACTTCGTCGCGGCGCTAGCGGTAATGCTAATTTTCGGGGCACCGATCGCCGCTTACATTGTGCACCGCGTTCTGGTGCATCAAGAACGTATCGAATATCTCCGCCGCGGAATGGTGCCACCGTTAAGTCGGCGCGAAGCGCGCCGCGCAGCGCGTGCTGGAATGACGATGCCGCCCCCGCCCCCGAACTTTACGGCTGCCCCGCCCAGTTACGTGGACCCATCGATGATGTATGCGCGGGAAGCATTTTGGGCCGCCCAGGTGCAGCTGCGCAAAGGCATCACCCTCACGCTTATCGGATTGGCGATTCTTATTGGCTTATCGTTTATCAATATCGAAGCGGGGCATCCCGGGCCATGGCTGATCGGCGGTTTGGTTCCGATGTTTGCCGGCATCGCGCAGATCATCATTGCCGTGCTTTCCGGTGCCCGGTTTGGCGCGCCGCAGGCTTTTAGCTCAAGTGCGCACCGCGACGACTACACACAACAAGTGAATCAGCCGCCGCCCTCCTCCGCCGCGTCCGCTGGCAGTCCGTTCGGGTTCCGTCCGGATCCGCGCGTACGGCCCATCGAGCCGCCGGGTGAAATTCGCCCGCAGTAGCATAAAGCGAAGGGCCCCGGTTTTCACCGGGGCCCTTGCCTAGTGGTTCACTCCGTTTTCGGGGCGTCACTTACAAGAAACCAGGGCAATTGCCCATCCAGCGGTAGTTCTCGTACGGACGAGATACCCGTCCGCGGTGCGGTCATAGACCTGATAGCCCGCTCTCAACGCGTCGGCTAGCGATTTAAAGACCATGAGACCTGCCATATTTGGACCCCCCTTTCTGTAATTTCACTTCTTTCTACTTACAATAACGCTCGATTGTGTCGCCCGGTTCACTATATTGCGACAAAAGTTTTAACGTTTGGTTACCCTTTTTGTCGCAGTGTGCGGCTTTTCTTTATGTTGAGGACCCGGGTGGCGACGAAGAGAAACAACCGAGCATGCCCCCGGATCAGTCCCAAGCATCAGTGCATCGCGCCGCAATTACCGACCGCACCGAACTTGCAAAGGGCGTAATCCTCCTGGGAATACACGCCCCGGAGTTGGTGCGCGTGACCAAACCGGGTCACTTTCTGCTGGCGATTCCGCCCTCCGGCGAGCGCTGTGCAACCGCGCTCGGCATCTACGAAGCGCAAGCCGAGCGCGCTTCGATCCTGTTTTTCGTTTGCGGGTCAAGGACACGCGAACTGGCCGACCTGGCGGTCAGCGAATATCTCGAAGTCGCCGGGCCACTGGGGAACGGTTTCGACCTATCCGGCCAGCCAAAGAATGTTGCGATCGTCGCGGGCGGAGTTGGGATTGCATCCGTGCTCCTGCCTGCCCAACGGGTCGCAGAGTACGGGGGCCGCGTGCAGCTCTACTACGGCGCGCGCACGCAAGCGCTGCTGGTTGATGCGGAAAAGTTCGAGCGCTACGGATGCGTACTAAATCTGGCGACCGACGACGGCAGCTCTGGCTTCGACGGCTACGTTACCGAGCTTCTCGCGCAAACCGAAGAAGTTCCCGATCTTATTCTTGCCTGCGGCCCGACACCGATGCTGCACGCCGCTGCGAAAGTCGCTAGCCGCATGCGGGTGCGCGCGCAGCTGTCGCTGGAGGAAACCTTCGCGTGCGGCGTCGGTGCGTGCTGGGGATGCGTGGTTCCGATCAGCCGAGCGAGTGCGCAGGCTCCACGGTTTCCGATGCTGTCGACCGATGGAAGCCGCTCCGACTCCGTCTATGCGCGTGTGTGCAAAGAGGGACCCGTGTTCTGGGCCGACGAGTTGCGCTGGTGACCGTGCGCGCAGGCGCCGACCTATCGGTAGCGCTCGGAAGATTGCACCTGCCGTTGCCTACCATCATGGGTAGCGGATGCTACGGTTCGGGTGAAGAGTACGCATCTTTCATCGATCTAGAAAATATCGGCGCGGTCGTACTCAAGAGCGTCACTCGGATGCCACGGCTGGGCAACCCCACGCCACGCTTAGTGCAAACCCCCTCCGGATTGCTCAACGCCATTGGCCTGCAGAATCCAGGCGTTGAATGGTATTTGGAACACGAGGTCGGCAAGTTCTCCGAGCGTCCGTGTGCGATCATCGGCAGCGTCGCGGGCTTCTCGGTGGACGACTACGCGTACGTCACCCAGAGATTGGCGGCCCGCGATGAGATCGATGCGATAGAGATAAATATTTCCTGTCCGAACGTGGCCTCCGACGGCGAAACATTTGCGTGTGACCCGAAATTGACGTCGCGCGTCGTCACGCTTGTACGTGATCTTACCGACAAGACCCTGATCGTCAAGCTGTCGCCGAACGTCACGGACATCGCGGGGATCGCGCGCGAAGCCGAAGCCGCAGGCGCCGACGCGCTGGCGGTGATAAACACCGTGCGCGGCATGGCGATCGACGTCGATGTGTGGCAGCCGCGCCTGGGCAACCGCACCGGCGGCCTGTCGGGTCCCGCCATCCGTCCCATTGCGGTGCTTGCGGTGTACGAGGTCGCGTGCGCGGTGAAAATTCCGATCATCGGACAGGGCGGCATCGAAACGACTACCGATGCACTGGAATTCTTTTTGGCCGGTGCGAGCGCAATCTCGATCGGCACGGCAAATTTTACCGACCCGCGCGTCCCCTTACAGATCGCGCATGGCCTGGAGCGCTATCTGCTAGGTCGTAAGCTCAATGCATTGCGCGACATTGTCGGCAAGGCCAACCATGGTTTCTCGGGGCCGCACCAATACGAAGGCGACCAAGGGTAATGGGCGCCCAGCTCATCGTTGCGCTGGATGTTCCACAGCTCGAGGAAGTCCGAAAACTCATTGACGACCTCTACGAGCTGGATCTGATTTTTAAGATCGGATTGGAAGGGCTCTACAGCCACGGCGAAGCGCTGTTGGAGTATCTACAGCAGCGTGACGTGCGTTACTTCGTCGATGCGAAGCTGCACGATATTCCGCGAACCGTTGCAGCCGGAGTGGCGGCTCTCGTGCGGCCGGGAGCACACATCATCAACGTTCATGCGCTGGGGGGGTCGGAGATGATGCGAGCGGCCGTCGAAGCAGCGCAAAATCGTGCCTCTGAGCTCGGCATTTCGGGGCCCCATATCTTTGCCGTCACCATTCTGACGAGCATTGCGCCCGAAGAACTGCGCGAACTGGGCTTGCAAGGCGGCCCCGGCGAGAATGCGATTCGCCTGGCAGCGCTGGCTCGGGATGCCGGATGCAGCGGCGTCGTATGCAGTGCGCACGAAGTGCGCGATCTCAAGGCGTTCTTCGGGGCAGACTTCCTTACGCTCTGTCCGGGCATCCGACCGTCGCAGAGTCCACACGGTGATCAGAAGCGGGTTATGACGCCCAGCCAGGCCGTCGCGTCGGGCGCGGATTACCTAGTGGTCGGACGCCCGATCACGCGCGCGCAAGATTCCGCCGAAGCCACGCGAGCCATCTTGCATGAAATGCAAGGAGCAGCTACGCGGTCGTGAGCTCAGCACTTGATTTGGCCTCCGAGCTCCGCGCGCGCGGCGCGCTGGTGGAGGGGCATTTCAAGCTTAGCTCGGGACGGCACAGCCACCAATTCGTGCAGAAGTTTCGCCTGCTGGAAGACCCCAAATTGGTCGAACTCGTTGCGTACGAAATCGCTGATGCCTTCCGCAGCGCGCAGCCCACCGTCGTCGTGAGCGCGGCGGTTGGCGGGATCATCCTGGGGTACGAAGTCGCGCGCTCGCTGTCCACCAGAGCAATCTTTGTTGAGAAAGAGAACGGCATACCGGTGCTGCGCCGCGGTTTCGAGCTTGGCCCGAAGGACCGCGCGTTGGTGGTAGAAGATGTGGTGACCACGGGTTTGTCGGTGCGCGAAGTGCTGAACGTCGTTCGTGCGCGGAACGCAGAGCTCGTAGGCGTCGGCATCATCGTGCAGCGCGAGCCCACATACTTCGGCGTGCGCACCCACTCGCTGCTCGAGTTGCCGCTCGAATCGTTTGCCCAGCACGAATGCCCGCAATGCGCGAGGGGTGAGCCAATAACCGATCCGGGCTCTCGGCGCGCGTGATTCGCGCAGCCAAAAGAGAAGACCGGGCCTTCATCGAGCGGCTTGGAAAGTCAATGGTGATCGACAGCGTGCCAGCTTTTCGCCGCGCCACACCGCGGATGCTCGCGGCCGGCTTCGAACGGTTGCTCACATTCGTCGAGGACCAGCCGGGGCGGCAACTGATTGCCGAACGGGACGGACAACGCGTTGGCTTTCTCCTCGTTATCGACAGCATGCCGGACGAGATCACGCTTCTGCCGCAGGCCTTCGTCGCATTCATGGCCGTGGAGCCAAGCGCGCGCCGCCTGGGAATTGCGCGCGAATTGCTGGCGTCAGCCGAGGAGTACGCGCGCGAGCGCGGTTCCCCGTACATGGCGCTCATGGTGACGGAAGAGAACGACGCGGCGCGGAACCTTTACCAAGCCGCGGGGTACTTTACCGAACGGCGACTTCTATGCAAAATACTGTAACTCCGCAGACGGCGCGGCGCATCATTCTCACTATCGTGGCCATCTTGGTGGCGATTGCCGCGCTGTGGCTGGCGACGCGCATTCCGCGAACGATAACCATCTTCTTGGTCGCGGCATTTATCGCGTTCGGCGTTCAACCCATTATCGTGCGCTTGGAAGAGCGCCGCGTGAAACGTCCGCTGGCCATCATGCTGGTGTTCGTAGTTCTGTTGCTGCTGGTGGTACTGGGTGCGGTAATCATACTGCCGCTGACGCTCGATCAAATCCAGGCCTTGATCAAGAATGCGCCGGATTATCTAAAGACCACGCAAGGGTGGATTCTCGACCTGGAGCTGGGCGTCCGCAAACATTTTCCGGGCGCGAACCTGCCGACCAGTTTCGATCTTCAGCAATTCTCCAGCGATAAGATCACCGGCTTCGTCTACGCGTCCATATCATCGGTTGGTGCGTTTCTGCTGAATGCGGCCACCGCGCTCTTCATCGGCGTCTCGGCGCTGATCTTGTCGTTTTTTTTCCTCTTGCAAGACCGGCAGATCGCCGATGGCTTTGCGGCCATGTTTCCGGCCAGCAAACGGGCGACTGCGCGGGAGGTTGCGCAAGAGGTTACGCACATCTTCGGCAGCTTCATCTCGGGACAGGTCATCGTCAGCGCCATAACCGGCGCGGCGATCACTATTCTCACTGCAATCTTCGGTTTCAAGTACGCGTTAATCTTAGGGCTTATTAGCGCGGTGGCCTACGCCATTCCCATCGTCGGCATGCTCGCGGCGCATGTCATCGGCGCCATCATTGCGGCGCCGCAAGGGGTTTGGATGGTCGTCTATGTCGAGGTGATCCTCTTCACGATCGCGCGCATCAGCGACAACGTCTTGGTACCGAAAATTATGGGCGATAGTGTCGGAGTTTCGCCGATCGGGGTGATGTTTGCGGTCTTCGCCGGGGGCGAGCTATTCGGCTTGCCCGGTTTGGTACTGGGTATTCCGGCGGCTGCGCTTATCAAGGTCGTATGGCGCTACTTTATCGCACCCGCGATTTACGGGCAAAAACTCGAGCCGGTGCCCACGCTTCCCAGAAAATCGCGGGTGGCCGCCAAGCGTTAGCGCGCGGGTAAGCGCGCGCAGAGCTCGAGCTTGGTGCCGGCCGGGTCTTCGAAGAAAACCGCCGGATAGACATCCATCTCCGCGCTGAGTTCCACATTGCAGGCACCCAGTTCGCCGAGTCTGCGGGCCCACTGCAGCACGACGGCGGTTGACGCGGCCGCAAACGCAATGCGCGTTCGCACCGGTTGCATGCTGGAATCCTCGATCAATCCGATGAAGCGGCCCGCGCGCCCAGGAATGGGCTCTTCGAAATATTCGACGGCTGTGTAGCGTTGATCCGCGGTCACGTCGGTCCAGCCATCACCTTCCACGAGGCAGTAACGTTTACCGGACAGGCCCAGTTGCGGCATCAAGCGATCATAGAACGACTCCACCGCAGCGAGCGAACGAACCCGCGCGTCGATATGGTCGAAACCAAAAATTCCGCCACTACATTGTTTCTGGAGCGCTAACGCCCGCCAAGCGCAATACTGTAGCGAGCACCGAGCGCGTTGCCAGGCACAATGCCAATCGCGCCACGCGCAGGTCGCGCTCTTCGGTCAGAATCTTGCATTCCGAGTAGAATTGGTGGAAGTCCGAGGCGACGTCGCGGGCGTAGTGGGCGAGCCGGTGGGGGGCAAACTGCGCGAGGATGTTATCGAGCAGCGAAGGCAGCTCCCACAGGCGCCCGATGAGGGCTAATTCGGCGGCATGCGTTAGATTTTGCAGCGTTTTCGCAGTAGCCGCTTCGCGTACATCGTCGGGCAGTGCGTTCCTAAATACCGACGCAATTCGCGCATGTCCGTACTGCACATAGTAAACGGGATTGTCGTTGCTCTGTTCTTTCGCCAGATCGACGTCGAACTTCAGTGGCGAGCCGGGTGCTAGCATGATAAAGAAAAACCGCGCAGCGTCGACGCCGACTTCGTCGATAATTTCGTCCAGCGGAATGATGGCGCCGGCGCGCTTGCTCATTGAAACCACTTCATCCGCATGGAGCAAGGTCACTTGCTGCGCAATGAGCACGTCGAGTCTGTCGGGAAAGCCTAGCGCTGCGGCAATGCCCTGAAGACGGTCGATGTAGCCGTGATGGTCTGGGCCTAGAATGTCGATGACGCGGTCCGAGCGCTGTAACTTATCGTAGTGGTAGGCGATGTCTTGGGCCAGATACGTCGGGCGGCCATCGGAACGGATGATAACGCGGTCTTTGTCGTCCGCAAACTGCGTTGCTTTGAAATAGAGGGCGTTTTCTTGTTCGTACGTCAGCCCTTTTTCGGTTAGAAGCGCAACCGTTTCTTTTACCTTGCCGCTTGCGTGCAGCTCCTTCTCACTCTGCCATAGGTCGAAATGAACTCCGAAACGCCGGCAAACTTGTTTCTGCTCCGCGACGATGCCGTCGCGTCCATACTTTGTAAAGTATGGCAGCCACTCGCTCTCCGCTAGAGAAACCCATTTTCGGCCGTCTTTACTCTCGATGCGTTGCGCGATCGGAATGAGATACTCTCCAGGGTAGCTCTCCGCCGGTAAGGGAAAATCCGAATCAAAAATTTGGCGGTAGCGTGCAAAGAGCGAGCGGGCGAGCGTTTCCATCTGCGCTCCGGCATCATTGATGATCCATTCGGTGAAGACGCCGTAGCCGCGAAAGCGGAAGATGTCGGCGAGGGTCTGGCCGATGCTCGTGGTGCGCCCTTGGACCACCACAAGGGGACCGGTGGGGTTCGCGCTTCCGAACTCGAGCGAAATTCGGCTGCCGTTTTCTCGAGCGCTTCCGAACTGCGTACCATCGGACAGCATCCCGGCCAACGCAGCGTGCCAGCACTCCGGAGCCAAGCGAAGATTGAGAAAGCCAGCCGTAGCTTCGAGCTGCGAAAACAGCCGGCACGTTTGCGCATCATTTTTCCGAAGTTCCGCGAGTAGGGCTGTCGCTACGGCTTGCGGTGCGGTACGTACGCGTTTTGCCAGCGCGAAGGCCGCGTTAGTCGCGAAGTCGCCGAACTCCGGACGGCGTGGTGCTTCGAAATCAACTGCCGAGGTTTCGCTTCCCGGGTAAAGCGCCGACATCGCGCGCCGAAGTGCATCTGCAAATCGATCTAAAGCGGCTCGAGGAAGAAACGAGGACCCTTCAGTGATGGTAGGGTTCATTGCGCGCGATCTTCGCCGCACGGTAAAGCTGTTCCACTACGATGGCCTGCGCCCATTCGTGCAAGAACGTGAGCGAACCGAGCGACCACAGAAAGTTCGCGCGTTCGCGCAGCGCGGGGTCTGCTCCGTACGTGCCGGCACGATTAGCGTTAAATCCGGGGTGCCGGACGGCAGTGGCGGAAAGCCGGACTGAAGGTTCTTCGTTGCTCACCTGCACGCCGTCGCGTTCGAGAAGCCAAGCTAAATCATGTGCCCCAACAAACTTGCCAGAGAACAGACGCACCGCGGAGTCCACAATCCGGTGGGCGAGCTCGCGATTGCGAGATGGGGAAGAAGCGGTCATGGCCGCCACCCAAAGACTCCGAGTGTCATGCCCGCCCGGCCTTCCAGCGGCTCCCCCACGTGCGCCGCTTCGTCGATGCCGAGCGCCAGGCCTGAGAGGCCACAGACCCCGGATTGCGCCACCTCCCGGGCGGTCGCTTGCGCGAGACTCTTGCCGGCCGTCGAAGGGGCTGGCGTGCCGACCATTGCTACGGTCGGCACGCCAGCCCCTCGAGCTTCCCGCAGACCCCAACAGCCCGGCAAAGACGCAAGGCGTCCCCTCGTGCTTGCAAGGCCGGACGGCAGCGATCTCGTCCCAGCTCACGTAGCGGGGCTCGAAGGAAACCACGAGGGAACGTTCACGCCCGCCGCCCAGGGGGAAAGGCCGCGCGCCCTGGGAATACACGCGTCCACTTCTCAGGGTAAGGGACCCGACCGCCGGAGGGTAATCAGTGGCAGCTCAAGCGTACTGCGTCAAATGCAAAACCAAGCGTGAAATGAAAGACGCCGTCCAAATCACCATGAAGAACGGGCGGCCTGCAACCGAGGGCAAGTGCCCCGAGTGCGGCACCAAGATGTTCAAAATCGGGGCCGCGTCTTAACGAACACACCCGGCGCGATTTGCTCGCGCAACCCGTTGTGCCTTATAATGAGAGGACCCACAATATGTGGGTCTTCTTTTTTGGGGTGGCCTCTGATCTGTCCGACCTGCCAGAAGAGCGAAACGCGCGTCGTGGATTCGCGAGACGACGAGAGTGTTGTGCGGCGGCGGCGCGAGTGCCTGGACCCGCGCTGCAAGCATCGGTTCACGACCTACGAGCGCATGGAGTCACCGCGCCTGCTTGTCGTCAAGAAAGACGGCCGTCGCGAGCAATTCAATCGTGAGAAAATCCTGAGCGGGCTGCGGCGCGCTTGCGAAAAACGTCCGGTCTCCGAGAGCCAGATGGAAGCGGTAGCCGGCGAGCTGGAGCGCGCGCTCTTCTCGCGCGGCGAAAACGAAGTGCCGGCCGCAATGATCGGAGAGAAGCTTATGGAGGCGCTCAAGTCACTCGATAAGGTCGCATACATCCGCTTTGCCTCGGTGTATCGCAGCTTCCGCGATGTCGAAAGTTTCCAAGAAGAATTAGCCACGCTGCTTGCCAAGTAGGCAGCGGTGAACAGTACGGTTATAGTGCGAATCGCGCGGTTGGCGGATGGTGACGGTTTACCGATACCCCGCTACATGAGCGCTCACGCCGCAGGTGCGGACTTATGCGCGGCGGTGCGCGAGGACGTTACGCTCTTGCCGGGCGGACGAGCGATGATTCCGAGCGGCTTCGGAATCGAACTTCCGGTTGGCTTCGAAGCGCAGGTTCGTCCGCGCAGTGGGCTGGCGTTGCACCACGGCATCACCGTCCTTAACGCGCCCGGCACAATCGATGCCGATTACCGCGGGCCGCTCAACGTGCTGCTGGCGAACTTCGGGAAGGTTCCCTTCGTTGTGCGTCGCGGGGACCGGATCGCGCAGATGGTGATCGCCCCGGTTGTGCAGGCGAACTTTGAGGAAGTGGTTCAACTCGAAGAAACAGTGCGCGCACAAGGCGGCTTCGGCAGTACGGGAGCTGCAGCGCCGTACGAAACCGAGGCGCGCTTCTGAAGGCCTACATTGTCGGCGCCGGTGCGGTCGGGACCTACATTGGCAATTTGCTCAAAAGTGTCAAGGTCGAGGTGACGTACGCGCCGCGAGCGCTCGACGGCGTTACGCCGGTGCAGGCCGACGTGGCGGTCATCGCGGTCAAATCGTACGATACGTCGTCCGCCCTCGAAACGTTGCGAAAAGCCGTCGCAGATCCCCTTAATTGCGTTTTCGTGTGCCCTCAAAACGGCGTGGGCAACGAAGAAAAATTGGTCGAGGCATTCGGCGCGGACAATGTGGTTGCCGCGGCGCTGACGGTGCCGGTGGACCGCGACCATAACGGCCAAAGTGTTCCGGCTCGCGAGGGCGGCCTGGCATTCGCGCCTGTTGGAAAGACCGCGTTCAACTGGCTGTGGGCAACCTTTCAAAGCACGGGCGTGCCGGTCAAGGTGACCGACAACTGGCGCGCGCTCAAGTGGTCGAAACTCTGCCTCAACCTCGTGGCCAACGCCAGTTGCGCCATCCTCAACGTGCTGCCCAATCGTCTGGTGCAGTACGAAGAAGTCTTTACGCTGGAGATCCGCGCCATTCGCGAAGTCCGGGCCGTGATGCAAAAACTGGGAATAACTGCGATCGATCTGCCGCGCTACCCGGTGCGCGTCTTTCAATCCATCGCCACCTTGCCGAGTCCCATTTCGCGCACGTTCTTGAGCAGCCGGATTGCGGGAGCGCGCGGCCGCAAGGCGCCCTCCTTGTTACTCGACCTGCGCGCGAACAAGGCCGTGACGGAAGTTGAGGTGCTCAACGGTGCCGTGGCTCGCGCCGGGCGAGAATGCGGCGTCCCGACGCCGGTAAACACCATTTTCTGTCGCGTTCTGGACGATATTGCGCACATGCCACAGCTTTGGGCCAAATACCGCGAGCGACCCGAGGCGCTGGAAGCCGAAGTGCGCGCCGAAGTTAAACGCGTGAAAGCCCTGGCGCATCACTGATGCGCCATCCCAACGTTCCGGAATCGCTTGAGGGCTGGTGGATCCTTCACCGCATGTTCGCGTTCGAACGTAGCGCTTTTTCTGCGCTTTCTCGTAAGAAACGAGGGCGGTCTGTCCAGGACGCGCAGCAGTTACTGGCGCAACTCGCCGGCAGCGATGACGGCGACGTCGGGCTAGCCCAACTAGTCGGCCATAAAGCCGACCTTATGCTCACGCACTACGCCCGCACTTTTGACGGGCTCGCCCAGGCGCAAAGCGCGGTTGACCATTTGGAGCTCGCGAATTTTCTAGAACCGCGGGATTCGTTCGTTTCGGTCCTGGAATTAGGATTGTATGAGGCCACCGCGCGCATCCACGACGAGCTGGGACGCCGCGAGCTCAAACCCTATTCGCCAGAGTGGAATGCTGCCTTCGATGCACTGCTTGGCGAACAAGAACATAATCCGCGCAATGCCGGGCGGCTTTGGGCCAAAATCCCGCCGCGTCGCTACGTTTGCTTTTACCCGATGGATAAGCTGCGCGGTGAAACCGTGAATTGGTACACGCTGCCGTACGCCGAGCGTGCACGGATGATGGTCGAGCATGGAAAGATCGGGCGCAGCTTCCACGGTTTGGTAACGCAAGTCATATCCGGGGCGATCGGTTATGACGACTGGGAGTGGGGCGTCGACCTGTACGCCGACGACCCGCTCGTTTTCAAGAAGCTAATCTACGAGATGCGCTTCGATGCAGCCAGCGCCAAGTATGCACTCTTCGGCGAGTTCTTTAGCGGCATACAGTTCTCGCCAAAAAACCTGAACGAATTTTTTTCCGGATCGGGCTTGCCGGCGCTCGTAAACTAATGCCCTCGGCTTTTGGCTGCACGTCCGCGGGTGACAAATTCACCAGCAAACGGCCAGCCGGGTATCCAAAACCCGAGTTGAAGATGGCGGCGGCCTTTACGCGGTCGCGGGCTTCGGCCAGGACGCGGTCGGGAAGCCCGATAATCGCGCAGCCCGTGGTTCCCGGCGAGCTATCCGCTGCCACCCGCACGATGTATCCTTCAATCCCCCTGCACGCCGCAGAGAACGCAAGTGAACGCAACGGCAAATCCTCCCGCTCGCATTTTCAACTGCGACCGTGCCCGGCGCTCGCAAGGGCAAAATCGTCAAGCACTCAAATGAGGCCCGAAACTATAGAAGGAGAAATCGTTTGAATTTGCACCGCACGGTCGCCGCAGCGGCGATTCTGGCCCTCCTGTTGGGCGCTTGCTCCAACAAATCTTCCACTACCACAACCAGCTCCACGACGACGGGCGCCGGCGCCACCAAAACCATCGGCGTGACCGTGCAGAACCTCGAGGCGCAGTTCTATCAGGACATGGAAAACGGCATGAAGACGCAGGCGGCAAAGTACGGCTACCGAGTCAATTTCGTGGATGCCAATCGCGACAACGCCAAACAACAGGCTCAAGTCGAGGATTTCATCTCGAAGAAGGTGGACGCCATTGTCATTACCCCGTTTGATTCGCAAGCCATCGGGAGCGCGATCGTCGAGGCCAACAAAGCGGGCATTCCGGTCTTCACCGCCGACATCGCCAATACGTCGGGGCACGGCAAGGTCGTCGCCCACATCGCTTCGGACAACGTGCAGGGTGGCATGCAGGCCGGCAAACTCATGTGCGCAGCGCTGCCCAACAAATTCGGCTCGGTTGCGATCGTAGACGAACCGGAAGTAACAAGTGTGCAGGACCGCGTCAAGGGATTTCGCCAAGCGCTGGCGGCCAGTTGCAAGAGTGTTACGGTCGTTGCCGACATCGACGCCGGTGGTGACCGGCAGAAGGCCAACTCCACCATGGGCGACATACTGCAATCGCACAAGGACCTGCGCGGCGTTTTCGGCATCAATGACGATTCCGCGTTGGGCGCGCTGGCCGCCATCAAAGGCGCCAACGCCAAAGGAATCGTGGTAATCGGCTACGATGCTTCGCCCGAAGGACAGCGCGCCATCAGAGCGGGCGACATGTATGGCGATCCCATTCAGTACCCGGCGCAAATCGGCGCCAAGACCATCGATGCGCTGCACGACTTCTTCAACGGCAAAACGCCGCAGGGGCGCGTCACGATCAATGTAGGAACGTTCACCAAGGCCAACGCCAAGTAGTTACGCCCGCGCACGCACCGCTGCTCCAAATGCGGGACATCGGGAAGAGTTTTCCCGGTGTCCGCGCGCTGGATGGCGTTACTCTCGACCTGTATGCCGGCGAGGTCTTAGCCCTAGTGGGAGAAAACGGCGCCGGCAAGTCCACGCTAATGAAAATCCTGGCCGGTGCATACCAAGCCGACCAGGGTTTGATCGAGATCGACGGCCGGCGGGTGCAGATCGACAATCCACGCGCGGCGGAACGACTGGGCGTCGGCATGATCTATCAAGAGTTCAACCTGGTACCGGCGCTGGATGCCATCGAAAACATCACGTTGGGCGAAGAGCCGCAGCGCGGCATCTTTCTCGATAAGAAGCGGGCGGCCGAGATGGCATCGAGTGCGCTGGCCGAACTCGGAATCACGCTCCCCGTTAGCGTGGAAGTTTTCCGCCTTTCCGTCGCGCAACAGCAGATGGTCGAGATCGCCAAGGCACTGCTGAAGAAAGCGCGCATCATCGTGATGGACGAGCCGACCGCAGCCCTGACCGGCCGCGAGATTGAAAGGCTCTTTGCCGTGATTGCAAAATTAAAGGCCGCGGGCAACGGTATTATCTACATTTCACACCGCTTGGAAGAGTTGCCGCGCGTCGCAGATCGCATCACCGTTCTGCGCGACGGGCGCGTCATCGAAACGCGACCGCTGCGCGATTTTCCGCCCGACGAAATGGTGCGCGCGATGGTCGGGCGAAAATTGGAATTCCATTTCCCCGATTTGCCGGCAATCGCCGTGGACGCGCCGGTTGAACTGTCCGTTTCGCACCTGGTGCGCGCGCCGCTGGTCAACGACGTTAGCTTTGAGGTCAAAGCCGGCGAGATTCTCGGAATCGCGGGGCTGGTCGGAGCTGGCCGAAGCGAGATTGCGCGCGCGATCGCCGGCGCCGACATTCCGCAAAGCGGAACGATTCGCGTCGGCAATCGACCGGTGCGCATCGGTTCGCCCAGCGATGGAATCGAAGCGGGCATCGCCTTCATCACCGAAGATCGCAAATCGCAGGGCCTCGTGTTGGGGATGCCCGTGCGCGAGAACATTACGCTCGCCCACTTGGAGGATTTTGTCAACCGCGAGCACTTGGTCGATCGTCGCAAAGAGACCGCAGCGGCCGCGAAGTTTATTACCGAGCTCAAGATTCGCACGCCGAGCCCCGAACAGCTGGTGCGCAACCTCTCCGGCGGAAATCAACAGAAGGTCGTGCTGGCAAAGTGGCTGGTCGGCGCAGCCAAGGTCTTTCTGTTTGACGAACCGACCCGCGGCATCGACGTTGGATCGAAGGCAGAGATCTACGGTCTGATGGTCGAGCTTGCCAAGCGCGGTGCCGCAATCGTTATGATTTCCAGCGACCTTCCCGAGGTGCTCGGCATGTCGCACTGCATTCTGGTCGTGCGCGACGGGCGCATCGTGGCCAACCTTCCGCGTTCCGAAGCAACCCCCGACCGCATCATCACCATTGCAGCCGGAGCCGCCGCGTAACCATGGCAGACGCTCAAATCAAAGCTGCCGTTACCGAAGAAGCCGAAGTCGCGCGCGCGAAGGCGGCGCGCACGTATTGGCTACGTCTAATCGTAGCCGCCGTCGGCTTTCTGATCGTAGTCAGCATTGCCAACCGCTACTCCGGCGGCTCGTTCTTGCAGCCGAGCAATTTGATTCGCGTGCTGCGGCAGATTACGTACGAAGCCATCCTCGCGTTCGGGCAGACCTTCGTGATCATCACCGCCGGCATCGATCTTTCCGTGGGTTCGCTGGTGTCGCTCACCGGCGTCGTCATGGCGCTGGTCGCAAATGCATCGGGGTTGCACGGATTTCCACTGATTGCCGTGACGCTGCTGTGTGGTTTGGCCGTCGGCGCGCTGGCGGGTTGGGTCAACGCGCTGCCGGTGGTCAAACTCAATCTTCCGCCGTTTATCACTACGCTTGCAATGATGCTCATGGCCCTCGGCCTATCGTATAAACTCGCCGGCGGCAGGCCTATTCCGGTCATCCCGCCCGATTTCGAAAACATCGGCTACGGAACAATTGGACCTATTCCGATCGTGGTTGTGTGGATGATTGCCATCGCGGTCATCGCGTCGGTCCTGCTGATGCGCACCCGCTTCGGACGCTACGTGTTCGCCTTGGGTGGAAATGAGGAAGCCGCGCGCCTGGCCGGCATTGGAGTCGGGCGCGTCAAGACGCTGGTTTACGTTATCAGCGGCATATGCGCCGCGTTCGTCGGTTTCTTGCTGATGGCAAACTTTTCGTCCGGCTCGCCGAACACTGGAACCGGCGACGAACTCTTGGAATCGATTGCCGCCGTTGTCGTAGGAGGAACCAGTTTGATGGGCGGCCGCGGTAGTATCGTCGGGACCTTCTTCGGCGCCTTGCTCATCGGCGTGCTTTACAACGTGATGAATCTAATCGGCGTCGAATCATACACGCAAAAGATCGTGCTCGGCGCCGTCATTCTTCTGGCAGTCATTCTCGACGAACTACGCAAGCGCTACATCCAGCGCTAGAAGGCAAAATCGCCGTCTGGCAGGCCGGCGTCAAGGCGTAGATCGGTCCAATTCTCCTCGGTCGCCACTTTGTTCCCTTCCCAGCGTATCTGGCGGACGGGCCAGCCGGTGCGCTTTGAAAACCACATCGCCATGCGCGTCACGCCGCGGTCAGCACCCGAGAGGGCGGGAGCGGCAAGTTTGAGCTCGACCTCGTCGGTGCCCCCGCCCCCTCGTTTCTGTATGAGTTCGCCTCGTGTGTTTCGGTACTGCGCCACTTCATTTTGAATCAACGCATCAATGATGGTGTAACCGCGCAACGATGTAGCGCGGCTGTCGTGTAAGCTAACCTTCAGGCGGAAGCGCGATAGCAGGCCGCCACGATGTCCGCTTACTCGATCGCCGCCGTTCCAGACGCCGCCGCCTCCGCGGCCGGGCCCGTTCACGATGTCGATTCTCGCTTTATTGGGCTTTTTGAAGAGAAAATGGTAGGTTCGGTCCTGCACCGCTGTGCCGAGCACATCGTGTGCGCGGGTGGTCACGGTATAATCATTTATTCTTGCAAACGAGCCCTCGAAGGCGGTGATGGCGGGTACAGTAGCGCCGCAAGCCGGGCGCGGAGCCGCGCTCACGAGCGCGGCCGCAAGAAGCAGCGAGCAAGGAAGAGCGTTACTCTGCATGGAGCACCGGCACCGTAGCAGTCACGGGCTCCGGTTCCTCTTCGACCAGTAACGTGCCGTGCTTGCCCTCAACGCCGATGAGCACGTCGCACTTGGCATTCGCCGCTATGGTTTCGATCGTCCGGCTCAACGGCGCGCCGGTGTACTTTCCTTCGCGGTACGACCCCATGATAATCAAGTTTGCCTTCTCGCGTTTGGCCAACTCGAGCACGGCTTCGCTCGTTTGGCGATGATGAATGATCTCCGTGCGCACTTCGCAGCCGTTGTTCTTTGCGATGACCTCGGCGGCCGCTAAGATATCCAAGGCAGCGCGGTCCTCAAGCTCCATGGGCGCGTGCGTCGGCAACGTAAAGGGAACCTCAATCACGTATGCGGCCAGTAGCACGGTACGTTGCCCGCGCGCCAACTTGCTCGCCAACACCATCATGTGTTCGGATCGGATATCTGATGAGAAGACCACGATGGACGCACCCAACTGCGTTTTTAGCTGCGTTTCGGCCTTCTTGGCTACGAGGTCCGCCTTTGATTTGGGCGGATGGAGCATCCAGTACAGAGTTCCGATCAGCGCCGTCAAGATTGCAATTGCGCTTGCGATGCCGGCGTAGGTTATGGTCAGGGTACCGAGATGTATCATTCGCCGCGTGCCTTCACCGCGCCGCGCAACCGGAAAATTCCCAGCGCGACGAGCGCTGCGCCTAAAACGTACCCGGAGACTGCTTCAAAGCGCGCGCCGATAGCATGCGCCATTTGTGCGATGATGAAAACGCCCAACACGATAAACAACAGCGCGTTGAAGAGTTTGAATCGCGCGTATGTGCGGCTTCGCACGCGGCGGCTCATGCAGGCGGCCCTTCCCGTTCTCTCTGGCGAGTTTTCAGTTTTTCCACCAGCTCGTCCATGAGCTCCAGTTCGCCCGCGTTCTTGAGAATGCCGACTTGGTCGGCGCTCCAGTTGCGTGGCTGCGAGCCAAAAACGGGCAGCCCTTTACTCTTGCGGTACACGGTAAAGATGATGATGCCTAGCAGCAGCCACGACGGCCCGGCGATCCTCCCGATGTGATGCGTATACAGAACGAAGATCAGAATGGCAAAGATTCCTGCGAAACCGATGACGCCGACCACGGGAAACTCGACGCGCTCGCCACGAAAGCGCATCGGAATGTTCCACGGTATCTTGAATTTGCGGGGCGTGAGGGGGTCTTTCAGGCGTAGCGCGATGAGCGCAACGAACACGAGCGTATAGCTGGCAGCGGCCCCGAAGGCATACAAGTCGCCGAGAAATTCATAGCCCGCGTTACCCTGGAGTGCGGCGAAGATCAATTCGATAACCGCCAACCCGCAGAACGTCACGATCGAAATCACGGGAGTCTTGTACTTTTGATGAACGCGCTCGAAGATTGCCGGCAGCAGTTTGAACTGGCTCATCGAGTACGCGATGCGCGAACTCCCGAAAACGCCCGAATTGCTGGAGATCAGCAGCAAGATCGCGCCCAGCACCGGCACGTAGAGCGCGGCCAGTGCGCCGAAGTACGGAATATTCGAGGCCATCACAGCGACGGCTTTATCCTGATTCTCCGGAAAGCCTAAGAAACGCCAGAAGTCATGCACGTGTCCCCCGCTGCCGGCCGGAATCGCGTGCCAGGGCTGCATGCCGAGCGCCAAATTGGAATAGGCCAGTGCGAAGATCAAGATGGTTAGGATCAGCGCGATCGAGGTGCGTGGAATAATGGAAGCCGGCCGATTGGTTTCCTCTGCTGCGTGCGATATGGATTCCAAACCGACGAACGAGATAATCGCCAGCGAGATGCCGTTCATCAGCTGAAATGATGACGGCCACCCGGTTTGCATCGAATGCACGAGCAGTTCGGGCCGAAAAGCAAAAAGGAATCCGAAGAAGAGGATCGAGGTCTCGCTCACAACGTCGAGCGCGCTGACCATGCCATTGAACGCTGTGCTCTCTCGCACGCCAACAACATTGAGCAACGCCAGCGCCGCGATGGCAGCAAAAACCACCGCGAAGTGCACGGCGGGGTTTGCGCTGGCATCGAGCACGTGCAGGACCGGCAGGTGGCTCAAGTAGCCGATGCATCCCCAGGCGAAGAGCGTAATATCGATCGTAAAGTCCAGCAAGACGGCCCAACCGGCGACGAACCCGAGCATGTCACCCAAACCGCGCATCACGAAATACTGGCCGCCGCCCGCAACCGGATAGGCGGAGGCTAATTCGGTATAGGCCAGCCCTACGCAAACGTATACCAATCCTGCAAAAAGAAATGCCACGTTTGAAGCGCCTGCCGCAGCGCCGAAGACCAATCCGAGAGCCACAAAGATGTCGGCCCCGACATCCGCGTAACCCCACGAGTACGAACCCCAGGGCGTAACCGAGCGGCGAAGGCCTTCTTCTTTCCTGCTCACTGCGAACCGCTGCGGCTAGAAGGCGTTCCGATGGAGTACGAGCCCGTCGACGGCAACGACGTCGAACCGCGCCCGGGCGTCCGGCGCAAAAAATTGTAGATAATCGACCGCCAAACGGCGTAGCGTTTGTTGCTTGCGTGCGCCAACTGCCCCGAGGGCGCTCCCGAAAGCGCCGGTTGCGCGGGCCTTCACCTCAACGATAACAATTGCCGCGCCATCTTTGCAAACTAAGTCGATTTCGCCGCCGGGCAAGCGCCCGTTCCGTTGCAAAATCTCGTAACCGCCGGCGCGAAGATAATCGGCGGCGCGGTCTTCCGCGCGGCGTCCGGTTTCGCTATTGGGCGTAGGTTTGTGCATCCGCAATTTCCAGCTCGAGCTGCGCGTCGCGAACGCGCCAGAATCCAGTCCGATGGTGCATGCAGGGGCCGTGCGTTTTCAACGCCGCAATGTGCGCTGCGGTTGCATAACCCTTGTGCTCGGCAAATCCATATCGCGGTTCGACTCGATCGAGTTCGACCAGCAGTCCGTCGCGATGGACCTTGGCCACGATCGAAGCGGCAGCTACGGTGGCGCAGCGCGCATCGCCTTTGATGACTGGTTCCTGCCTGCCGGCGTATGACTTAATCCGGATGGCATCCGTAAGCAGGTAGTCGGGCAGGCGGCAGAGCTCCCGGAGCGCGCGCTCCATGGCCAGTACGCTGGCCCAATAGATATTGATGCGGTTGATCTCGTCCACGCTGGCGGCGCCGACGCTCCATGCGACACAGTGTGCCTTAATTATCTCGGCCAGCTCTTCGCGCAATTTGCGGCGCACCTGTTTCGAGTCGTTGAGCCCCTTGAACATCAGCGGGCCGTCGCTTACGACGCACGCAGCGACGACGGGACCGGCCAGCGGTCCGCGGCCAACCTCGTCGATGCCGCCCACGAGTAGGTATCCGCGCTCGCGAGCCCGGTTTTCGTAGGCGTGCAGACGGTGCAGCCGCCGGCGTTCGCGCTCGTAGGCGTTCTTTGATTTGCGCTGCTTATCCGTCACTGTTCCT
The DNA here is from genome assembly GCA_003243975.1 of Candidatus Meridianibacter frigidus. Taxonomy (GTDB): domain Bacteria; phylum Vulcanimicrobiota; class Vulcanimicrobiia; order Vulcanimicrobiales; family Vulcanimicrobiaceae; genus Meridianibacter; species Meridianibacter frigidus. The sequence goes on from QHBJ01000025.1 coordinate 48,787, forward strand.
CCGGCCTAAACGGGCTCTTCTAAGGAGATGCGTCCGAACTTTCCGTCGTTGAAATCCTTAATGTAGGATTGTGCCGCGTTGTGCATGTCAACCGTGTTTCCGCGCCGTAAAAATCCGCGCGCGCGCGCGAAGGCGGCCAGATCGGGGACTTTGGTCCGGCCGCTCGTTCGGTCTTCCAGCCAGCGGTAAAAGCGATCGACAACGTCTTGCGGATCGTAGCGTTCCTTGGGAATGGCACCGGTCATTGCGAGCATCCATTGCGCCTGCGGCGTCTGGATGCGAGGTACTAAGATCCCGGGCGTGTCCATGAGCTCCAGAAGGGGAGCAACGCGAAACCATTGTGTTGCGCGGGTTACTCCGGGACGGTCTTCGGTCCTGGCCGCGGAACGCCGCAGAAGCCCGTTGATGACCGTGGATTTTCCGGAATTGGGTAATCCCACCGCCATCGCGCGCTGACTGCGTTTCTTCCGTGCGGCCAACTGTGATAAATGCACGCCCACCTGCTTTACGCTGCCCGGGCTCTTCGCGTTCACTGCGACTATGTCGTGTCCGCATCCCCGCAAATGGACGAGCCACCGCATCGTGACTGCGGCATCGGCCAGGTCCTCGCGGGTCAGCACGAGCAGCCGGGGACGCTCCCCTGCGACGCGATCGAGCATCGGATTGCGGCTGGCATGTGCGAGGCGGGAGTCGATCACCTCGATAACGATGTCGATGAGCGGCATGCGCTCCCCGATCCTGCGCATGGCGGCCGCCATGTGCCCGGGATACCACTGAATAACTTGTTCGAAGCCGAGCGCATCCTTCATAAAGCGCCGGCCAGGCGCGGCGGCCACACACCGGCGACCGCCTTCCCGACGACCTGCGCCGTTTCTACAAAGCCCCAGAAGCGGGAATCGTCACTATTGGCGCGGTTGTCGCCCAATACGTACAGGGCTCCTGGCGGCACCGCCACTTCCTTAAACGAGCGCCGGTCCGCAAATTGGACGTAGGGTTCGTGCAGCTTGACGCCGTTGATGTAGACAGTGCCGGCCCGAACCATGATGCGGTCTCCCGGGAGTCCGATGATGCGTTTGAGATAGACCGACGGCGCTGAGCGCTCGTGTTTGAATGCGACGATGTCGCCGCGTTCGAACGTGCCGAGCCGGTAGGCAACCGTATTGATCAGCACGTACTCACCGGAAGCGATGCGCGGAGCCATCGAGAGTCCCGAGACCTGCGGCGTTCGCATGAAGAAAGCGATGCTCAGGACTCCAAGGGCCGCGATTTGCAGCGCCACGCTAGCCAGCGTTCGCCAATGGAATTGCCGAAGCACGCGTTTGCTCTTCGACGCGGCGCCCGCGAGTCTTATGCCGCTATTGCAAGATACGCGCGCGGTTCAGGGGCCAGAACAGCACAAACGCGTGCCCGGTAAAGCGCGCCTTGTGCCCTTTCATTAGCCCAGCGACGAAGGTTCCGCTGGTTTGTGCGAATCCCCAGTAGTGCGAATCGTCGGAGTTGTTGCGGTTGTCGCCCATCATGAAATAGAAGCCTGGCGGAATTCGGTCTGGCGCCTTCCACATCGAGCGAGGCGGAATATTTGCGCTCTGCGGATCGAGCGGCGTACCGTCGACGTAGATGTCGTAGTTCTTAACGACCATCTCGTAAGCGGGCCGGTCTTTGATATAGGGTTCCTTGAGCGCAACCCCGTCGCGGATGACGGTGCCATGATGAACGGCCAGCGTATCTCCGGGCACTCCGATCAAGCGCTTAATGAAGTCCGTTCCGCCGGAGTCCACGGGCGGTTGAAAGACGATGATGTCGTCGTGCTGCGGCGGATGGAAGCGGTACTCGAATTCGTTGACCAGCAGAACGTCGTGAACTTGGAGCGTGGGCTCCATCGAGCCCGAGGGAATGTAGAATGTGCGCACGACGAACGTGATGAGAAAGAGCGCCACCAGGCCCGCCACGATGAACGCGTCCAAATACTCGCGGGCGACGGCGTTGGATGAAGTCTTGCTCTCTCCGGCGGGAATGCGTCGGAAACTGAGGGCGATGCGGACGAGTGCGAAAACGCAGATCAGCCCGAATAATTGAATCGGTTGCAGGATACTAGCGGACGGCCTTTTTCTCTTTGATCCGCGCGGCCTTGCCCACTTTCTCAGTCAGGTAGTAGAGACGGCTGCGTCGCACGACTCCTCGTTTGCTCACTTCGATACGTTCGACTCGGGGGCTGTGCAGCAGAAACGACTTTTCAACTCCCACACCGTGCGCAACGCGCCGTACCGTGATGGATTCATGCGCTCCACCACCCTTGCGGACGGTCACTACGCCCTCGAACATTTGGATGCGCTCCTTGCCGCCTTCGATCACCTTCGAATAGACCTTGACGGTATCGCCCGAGCGAAAGACGGGCACGCTGGCTTTTTGCTGATCTTTGTCGAGCAGATCGATGACGTTCATAAGTCGCGATAATAGCATGGCGGCCGGTCCTCCGCAACGCGCAAAGCCGTCTATGTTTCCAGGTCGGGCCGGCGGCGGCGGGTCCGCTCCCGGCTTTGCTCCCGCCGCCATTCTGCTATGCGGGCGTGGTCGCCGGAAAGGAGGACCTCGGGGACGTCCACGCCCCGAAAGGAGGGCGGGCGAGTAAAGCTTGGGTGGTCGAGGGTGCCCTCCATGAACGACTCAGAGCGCGCCGATTCCGGGCGGATGGCCCCCTCGACCAAACGCGCAGTGGAGTCCAGAATAGCGAGCGCAGGCAGTTCTCCACCGGTCAGTACAAAGTCGCCGAGCGAGAACTCCCGGATATCGACCACGGCTCCCAGGCGCTCGTCGATCCCTTCATAATGGCCGCAGACCAGCACCAAGCGGTCTAGGCCGCTCAAAGCCACCGCGTCTGCTTGCTCGAACCGCTTACCGGAAGGCGACGGAACGACGACTGCTCGCTTTTCATAGACCGGGGCCTCGGCGGCGATTCGGTCCACGATTCGCACGATCGGTTCCAGGCGCATCACCATTCCGGGCCCCCCGCCGTAAGGCGTGGCATCGGCTCGCTCGCCATCCTTCAAAGCGTCCAGAATGTTGTGGTAACGCACGCTGATGGAGCCGCCCTCAACCGCCCGTCCGATGATCGATAGCCCGACAAAGGGGGCGAAGACCTCCGGAAAAAGCGTAACGATCTCGACGGCCAACATTCTAGCGCTAATGTTCAATCTCCGCGCACTTTTCCGTCCCAAACCACTCACTGACTTCGAGCGCGCGGTCCGTTTGCTCGACGCCGGCGCTCTTGAACAAGCGCTGACCGCGTTCGGCGCGCTGCTGCTGCACGCACAAGATCCGCGCGAACGCGCCGCGATACTCAACAAGCGGGGCGTTGCGCAGATTTGCCTGGGCAGGCGAGAGCAGGCGGTTCAAGATTTTACCCAAGCGCTCGAATCGTGTCCCGCGTACGCTCCGGCGACGGTCAATTTGGGGAACGTGTTGCTCGAGGATGGCAATCTCCAAGCAGCGATCGAGCACTACGAAACGGCGATTCGGTACGACGATGGATACGCCGTGGCACATCTCAACTTGGGGGTGGCATACAAGCGGGCGGGGCGCACGGACGAAGGCGTGCGCGAGCTGCGTCGAGCCACTAATCTCGAACGTCGGCCTTTATCCAAGTAGCCGCAGAACGCGTTACCGCTTGCTTAGATCCGCGTTGGTGATCTCTTCCAGGTACTCGAACAGCTGGGGCAGCGTGATGCCTTCCAGCGCAGTGCGGCGGCTCTTGCCGCGTCCGTCCTCGCCTTCGTCGCGCAGGTAGCATCGCGATTCGACGCCGTTCTCCGTGTCGCTGATGAACGAAACGGCAAACCCTTTGCCCGGCATTTCGTCATAGATCCGCATGGTTGAGGGGTTGAGGATTTCGATGCAATGGGTGGGGTTGCCGGAATCGAAAATGGTAATGGTCAGATAGTCGCGGTTCATCACTTCAATCGAGCCGCAGACAAAGATGTTCTTGGCCGAAAAGAACTCATGCCCGCGTTTATTGCGGCTCGAGAGTTCGTAGAAGACGCGATGGTTGACGAACCGGTGCAAGATTTTCCGCAGCGTAGCCAGGGAGGCCAGTGTTTCGGTCCGGTTGCCTCGCGTATAGATGATTTTCAAGCGAATGCCCTGGATTGGGACTAGGACCTTGTACGGGGGCGGAAGTGAGCCCTGCCGAACACCGACGCTCGTCATGCTCTCTGTAACAACTATCGCGATCTTAGGCGTGGGCGCCCTGGTCTTATTCGGGCCCGAACAATTGCCCGTCATCATGCGCAAGGCCGGGCGTGTAATGCGCGACGTGCAGAACACTTCGCAATCATTTATTCGTGAGATGGAGCGCGCTGCGGATGAAGTGGAAGCGCCGTCGATTTCAGAAGCCCGCCAGCCGCCGCCACAATCCGATCACTGATCGCACGTACTGCTGAGTTTCTGCGTAAGGCGGCACGCCCGAATATCGTCGACCGCCGCGCGGCCGGCGTTGTACGCGGCGAGCGCAAACACGTAGCGCGTGCGTGTTCTCGCACCTTCGTAGTGGTCGAGCAGCGTGCGCAGATGAACGGCAATCCCGTGGATATTACCCAAGGCATCTTGCGGATTGACGCCGAGCGCTTCGGCCTTCCCTAGCATCAGCCGCCGAGCGAGCATCAGCGCGCTTGCCGATGAGAGATCGCTATTAAACGAACGCAATGCCCTCGCATACAACACTTGCGCAGAAGGAGCGGCATTCGCGGGGGTCCAGCTTATCGCGAAGCCAGCAGAAGAACGACGCCGAAACGAAAGACGCGCACGCATTACGCGGTGTCCGTTTCGCAAAGTGGCCGGTCTTTAGAAGTTGAAGTTGTTCCGGAGCTCGCTGATGCGCTGTTGCAGCGCCCCTCGTACCTGCCCGTGCAGTTTTTCCTTTTGCTCGTTGGGGAGCCGCTGGTAAACCAAGTACCCAGCCGCCGAGACGATTCCACCCAGCAACCCGATCATCAGGGTGCGCCCCACGTCGGGCGTCGCATCGGGCGGCTCGTAACTGGTTTGATTTGGCGTGCTGCCGTAGGATGTGCCGCCGGCGTAATTGTCCGCGGGCGTGGGCCGAAATGTGTCTGACATGCTCCCCTCCTTCACTGGGCTATGACATACCCACCTGCGGGCGATATGTTACTCGCCCGAGCGTGTTTGAAAACGCACGTGCTCCGGATATTGCCGTGCGATCCGCTCGATGGAAAGCTCGGCGGTCGCGACGATTGCCTGGACCGCAGGGTCTTCGCGCCGGCTTTCGGGCCACTCCAAGAGCAGTTCGCCCTTCTTTTGCTGAGCGGCCAATGGGACGCGCACGTGCTGCTCGAGACCCAGGCGCGCGGCCTGAAGGATCGCTGATACGGCCGCGCAGACGACGTCCTGACCCTCATCGGCCCACCCTGCGTGTCCTTTGGCAAAAACAAGAGACAGCCGATTGCGGCTGTCTCGACAGAAAACGACGTCGACCATAAGGGACTTTAGGGCAGATCGATCTTGGTGATCTTGACTTCCGCGAAGCGCTGACGATGCCCGGTAAGCTTGCGCACGCGCTTCTTGGGCTTGTATTTGAAGACCAGAATCTTCTTGCCGGCATTCTGCCGGACAAGCGTGCCGGTGACTTTGGCGCCGTCTATGGGCGCTCCAACCGCGGGGTCGTTGCCGCCCCCTTTGCTTGCCAGCACGACGTGATCGAAAGTCACCTCGGAACCGGCTTCTCCCGGCAGGTCGCAGCGGATGACGTCCCCCTCGGCGACTTTGAATTGTTTGCCGCCGGATTCGATAATCGCGTACATGACTTAGGAACATTATCAGAGGGCCGGGCCGGCTGTCAACGCGATTCGCGGACTTGACACCGCCCAGGTTTCCGGCTATATTGTAGATTAGTCTATAAAATAGACTAATCTACAAAGGACGACGCTATGAAGAATTCTCTACTTTGGCTGCTGGGGACATGAGCGAGCCAACCATGGGGGCGCTCGAAGCCCAAGATCATCTTCAAATGGTCGACCGTATTCTGTCGCGCGCGGAAGAACCGGCCTGCTTAAACGGCGGCCCATTTATTATCTGGGGGGTCGTAGGGGCGGCAATGGACCTGGCCGTTCAAGTTGTATTCCTCCAAAAGGGACCCCCGTCACTTTTTTGGCTACCCGCGATCTTGGTCGCATGCGCGATCGTTTTTATGGTCTTCTTTGCAGCGCGCATGGCAAAACGGGGCCGTCGCGGGGTGCTCGACCGGCATATCGGCAATGTCTTTGTGATTGCGTGGATCGTCGCGCTCATCGTGATGTTGCTCGGCGCGCACATCTTTACCGAATGGGCTCAGGGTGCCGTTTGGAGCTTGATGTTTGGTTCGGCGATGCTGTTCTGCGGTTTATTGACTCGCAGCCGCATCTCGTTTACGGGCGGGGCCGCCGTCATTCTCTCGATCATCGCTGCGAACTTTGCCTACCCATATGCCGGGTATATTCTGGCCGCCGGCTTTCTTATCGGGATGAGCGGCGCCGGCGTTGCCCTGACGCTGGCGCGCGGCAATGGGTAATGGACGAACTCTTGCTTTCTAAAATCCGGCTGGGTGCGATCGCGGAACTCCTGAGCTCCGAGTGGATCACCTTTCCCACGCTCGTAAGATCGCTGGGCACGACGAACGGCAATCTCGGCGCGCATCTTTTAAAGCTGGTTGACGCGGGCTACGTGAATGAAGAGAAGACATTCGTCGACAAGCGCCCGCAAACGCGATATCGTTTGACGCGCCGGGGCCGCGAGGCGTTCAAGAAGCACGTTGGCGAGATGCAAACGCTCTTGCGCAAGGCAATTTAGCTACCATGGTTACCTTCGAAAATGTCAGCAAACAGTATGGCGACGTCGTCGCTCTGGACGATTTTAATTTGGAGATCGCCGCCGGAAGAACGCTCGCGTTGCTAGGGCCCAACGGTGCCGGCAAGACCACCGCGATATCGTTGTTGCTCGGGCTGCGCAAGCCCACCCGGGGACTGGTGCGAGTGCTGGGATACAATCCGCGCGATCTGCGCGCGCACAGCGCCATTGGGCCCATGCTGCAGAGTTCCGGCTTACCGTCATATCTGCGCGTATCGGAAGCAATCGCGTTGTTTTCCACTTATTATCCCAAGCCGTTAGCAATCGGCCGCGTTTTGGAACTGGCCGGACTGGAACATTTGGCCAAAACCCGCGTCACCTCGCTCTCGGGCGGAGAGTTGCAGCGGCTCTATTTTGCTTTGGCCATCTGCGGTGATCCGGAAATCCTGGTGTTGGATGAGCCCTCGGTAGGCTTGGATGTCGAAGCACGGCGCGGCATGCTCGAAACCATTCGCGGGATCGCCGGAGAGGGACGCACCATCGTACTGACCACGCACTACCTGGAGGAGGCCGATGCGTTGGCGGACCGCATCGTCGTCATCGACCGCGGCCACATCGTCGCCGATGGTTCGCCGGCCGCAATCAAACAAACGGTCGGGCGCAAGCGAGTCTGCTTTACATCCGGCTGGGAGGTGGACTCTGCGCTACTCGCTCGCAACGATGCTCGCGTTGATTTTCGCGACGGCAACAGCTACCGGTTGAGCTGTGCGGCGCCCGAGCGTCTGCTCGGCGAGCTATTCGCGGCCGGCGTCCAACTGGAGGATCTGACCGTAACGGGAGCATCGCTGGAAGAAGCCTTTCTACACCTTACGACGGGACACGACTCAAATGCAGCCTAATTTAGCTCCGGCGCCGCCGATGTTTGCCGCGCAGGCAAAGCTCGAACTCTTGCGGCTGCTGCGCATCCCCGCCTTCAGTGTTACGAGCTTGGCGCTGCCCATCATGTTTTACGCTTTCTTCGGCTTGCCGCAAGCGCAATTGCACTATCACAACACCACTGCCGGCCTCTATCTGCTGGCTTCGTTCAGCGCTTATGCGGTACTCACGATTTCACTCTTTACGTTTGGGGCTAGCGTAGCGGCCGAACGGGGAACGGGCGCGACTCGCTTGATGCGCGCCATGCCGCTGCGCATCTCGGCATATTTCTTCGGAAAGATTCTCAGCGCGATGGTCTTTTCCGCAATCGTCATGACGGCTCTCGTCTTGTTCGCGCGGTTTGCGGGGGGTGTCGAGTTGCCGCCGGAGCAATACGCCGAGCTCTTGGCGCGCTTGCTGCTGGGAAGCATCCCCTTCATCATCCTTGGATTTGCAGTCGGTTACCTGGCCTCGGTCAACTCGGCGATTGCGATTCTCAATCTTATAATTCTACCGCTGTCGTTTGGGTCGGGGCTCTTCATCCCGCTCTCAGCGATGCCGAAAATCGTTGCCACCTTCGCCCCATACCTGCCGACGTATCACTTTGGACAGCTGGCTTGGGGAGTGGTGGGAGCGGCCTCGGAGACGCCATTGCGTGCGGCGTTGTGGTTGGTCACTTACGCGGGCCTGTTTCTAGTGGTCGCGCTACGCGCTTACTACCGCGACGAACGCAAGGAGTTTGCTTAACGCATCCATGGCGATGGGTATATCAGGGGAATGGACAAACGAAACGATTTGGATGACTCCAGCGCATCGCGTGCAATCTCGAATGCAATTCGCGCAGAGCAGCCCGAAGATGCTTCCCAGCCGGATGAGGCCGTATACGGCGACACGGATTTGAACCCGAATGCCGACGATCAGCGGGATGCGCATCGAGGCGAGAAGGATACCGCTTAGGGAGCGAGCGTGAGGCGAGTCACCGTGCGCGCCGCGACCGCGGCATCTGTGTAGGGCAACGGTACCAGCGTTCCTTTGACGTAAGTGGAGGCGAGGTCCGCGTAATGCGGTGATCCGGGTTCTCCGGACTCGCCTGCGGGAATGACAATTCCGCCCGCATCCCAGTTGCCGGCGTCCCACACGGCTCGAAAACTTTGCGAAAAATTCTTTCCCAGGACGTGAATGCTGTACGTGTCGCCGTTTCCCGGAAGCGTTGGGCCATTTAGCCAGGGAATTCCGAGACTGCTGAGCGGATTGAGCATGTGCAGCGCGCCGGCGGCGCCCCACGGTTCGGTAGCCGCGTTCGGGTCGCGCAGAAAACCGAGCGTTTTGCGCAGCAGGACACGGTCGGATGCCTCGGATGGGCGACGTGCTTCCTCGCGCGCCCCAACCAGGAGCGAAGTCGTATTCCCCGAGGGGTCATTTTCGATCGCATATAGCCGCATCGCGTATGCGATCGTCGCGGCGCGCGAATCGGGGCTCATGCGTCCGTTCCAATTTTTGAGTTCTTCCACCGCCTTCCGCTCCGTCGGTTCGAGCAGCGCGGGACGCCTACGCGCGGCTGCGACGACGAGTTTCGCGAGTTCGAGCTCCGCAATACTGAGCGTGTCCTGTTGCATCCCTGAAAAATAGGCGGCGCTGAACTTTTGGTTTGCTTCGTGAAGCAACTGTCGGATGCGGTACGCGCGGTACGGAGGCGCAAAGGTCGGGCTTAACCGGAATGGATAGGCATCTGCATACATTTTGTTGTTGGCCGTGAACACCAAGGCGTTGCGCGATGGCGCGACGTGTGGAAGCGTGGCGAACGACAGCGGCGCAAAATCCCGATAAGGTTCGTCATGCACGCGCCTGCCCCAAAGCGGGTCGTTTGGAATCCAGCCCGCTAAAGCGTAGGCCGCGCGGCCGTCGCGCGCAGCGACAACGAAGTTCTGCGTCGGCCCCGGATAGGAGGAGAGCGCGCGAAGCGCATCTTCCATCGAGTGCGCGCGGTCCAAGCCATCGAACGCAATCAATGGAGAACGCGGATTTGTTACAGCACTCCAGGCCACGAGATAACTCCGAGCGCCACGCGTAATGTAAAAACCCCGCGCGTCGCGATAGTACGTTTGCGAAACCGGCGTGCCGAAGTGCACACCGAACGTTTCCGCGACACCCCTAGCAGGCCGAACGGCCCGAAACACACTGAGGGCCGCGACGGTCCCGTTGGTCGCTCCCCAAGCGAGCGCATCGTTGTGTCCCAGAATCACGCCTGGCGTTCCCGCGAGCGACGCGCCCGCCGCATGGTATCCAGGCGCCTTTAGATCGACAAGGTACCAAATGCCGGGAATGCTCAAATCTAAGTGCGGATCGTTTGCAAGCAGCGCGTGGCCGCCGGCCGTGAGCGCGGCGCCTGCCGTCCATGCGTTGCTTCCCAACGGCAACGGTTCGGAACCGGCCTCGCCTCTGGCACGTTGCGGCGTCGATTGTGCGGTCCGCTTTTCACCCACGAGCGGTACGTCGTACTTGGGGTCTGTAAGGGGGTATGCGGCGTCGTAGCCGTTGGGCCCGCGCAAGCGATAGACTACATCGCGTTTCAGAACGTCTTGATACGGATCCGCCAGATTAAGCACGGTAGCAAAACCAACTGCCAGCGAGTCCTGCGCACTCCACGGCTGCGGGCGCACAAAGAGAAGCCGATATTCAAACGGCAGCGGCTGTTTTTGCATGGCTGCGTTCACACCGTCGGCGAAAGCCGACAGCATCGCGCTCTGCATTGGGTTCAGCCGTTCATACTGTCGTTGCACGACCGTCCGCACGTCAATGTTGCGCGATCGTTCATCCGAAGCAATTGCTTGCGGACCGAACCATTCTGCCAAGCGTCCGTAGACGAAGTGGCGGGTGAGATCCATCTGGAAGAGCCGATCCGAGCCCTCGGCAAAACCCTGCGCCAGGAAGAGATCGTGCTCGTTTGCGGCGCGAATGTGCGGGATGTCACGGTCGTCGCGCAAGATCTGCACCGCCGCCTGTAGCCGGGGTACCTGAATGCTCCCGCTGACTTGCGCCACCGCCGTATGAAACTCGATGAAGAGATAGAGCGCCAGAATGATCGCCGGTATAGCCAGAAGCGTGAGCACTCCGCCCGCGATTGCGGCGATGCGGCACGGTTTAGACTTTAACGTAGATGTCGTCGCCTTCGATCCGCACCTCGTAACTCGGCACCGGCAGAATTGCGGGTAAGGTGAGCGCAGCGCCTGTTCTCACATCGAAGTACGCGCCGTGACGCGGGCACATGATGCGCTCGCCTTCGAGTTCTCCCTGGTCCAGCTCGCCGCCGTCGTGTGTGCAAACATCTTCAATTGCGTAGATCTCGCCCTCGACGTTGCAGAGGAGCACGTCGGTGTTTCCCAGCGTGACCTTCCTAGTTGTCCCCGGAGCAATCTCCGATTTCTTGGCAACCGGCGTTTGGCTCATGCCCGTTTTTGCGACACGGCAGCGAACGATTCTTGCTATTCGAGGGACTCCTGATGCGGCGTGCGAACGACGCCTGCAAATCTTTCGTAAGGAGTTCCGATATGCCGACACCCGATCCGTCCGCGGCGGCGATGCATGTCCTGGCTGCTTTTGGCGTTTTCATTTGGCTCTTCGTCCTGTGCGTGATTCTTTTGCAAATCATTATTGCGTGGAACATTGCCAGCAAAGCCGGTTATAGCGGCGTTCTGTCGCTCCTCATGCTGGTTCCGCTCGTGAATTTCGTCGTTCTCTTGATCTTTGCGTTTTCCGAATGGCCGATCCAGCGCGAACTCGCCGCCTGCCGCGCGTCCCAGACTCAGCCCACGATCCCACCATTTCCACCCGGCACTCGTGTAGCCCCGACATAGGTGGTTCCGGGCCGATGGCCGCCCCCAAGACACTCGAAAAGGCGCGTCGTGCGCCTTTTCTGTTTCATGAATTTTTTCGCACAGCAAGCTTTGAGGTTGCCGTCGAGGTAATGCGAAAAATGCGGTGAAGTAGAAAAACCGCCTGGACGGCGGTTTTTCGAACGGTTTCCGGGGAGGCGTCTTTGGCTCCAGCGCTCTACCCGACGGCGCCTTCCATTTCCATCTGCACCAAGCGGTTGAGTTCCAGTGCGTACTCCATCGGCAATTCCTTGACAAAGAAGTCGAAGAAGCCGTTGACGATCATGGCGGTTGCGTCGGCTTCGCTCAAACCGCGGCTCATCGCATAGAAGAGCTGCTCTTCGCCGATCTTCGAAACGCTGGCCTCGTGCTCGACCGTAGAGCGCTGTTCGTGAATTTTCATGGTGGGCTTGGTGTCGCTGCTGCTGTGATCGTCCATGATCAGCGCATCGCACTTCACGCGCGTCTTTGCGCCTACCGAACCGGGGAATATCTCGACTAAGCCGCGATAGGTGGTCTTGCCGCCGTGGGCGGTGACCGACTTGTTGGTGACCATCGATGTCGTGTTCGGAGCGGCGTGAATGACCTTGGCGCCGGCATCCTGATGCTGACCTTCCCCAGCAAATGCCATTGAAAGAATCTCGCCCCGTGCGCCTTCGCCCATCAGGTAAATGGCGGGGTACTTCATCGTTAGACGCGAGCCGATGTTGCCGTCGACCCATTCGACGGTCGCGTTCTTGTATGCGATCGCGCGTTTGGTCACCAGGTTAAAGATGTTGCGGTACCAGTTCTGAATCGTCGTGTAGCGGATCGAGGCATCTTCCATCGCGATTAGCTCGACGACCGCGCTATGCAGCGAGCTGGTCGTAAACTTCGGTGCCGTGCATCCCTCGATGTAGTGAACTTTGGAGCCCTTGTCCGCGATGATCAGCGTGCGCTCGAACTGGCCCATGTTCTCCGTATTGATGCGGAAGTAGGCCTGCAGCGGTGATTTTACTTCGACGCCGGGCGGTACGTAGACGAACGAACCGCCGGACCAAACGGCCGAATTCAGTGCGGCAAACTTGTTGTCGCCCGGCGGAATGACCGTAGCGAAATACTTCTTGAGGATGTCCGAATGCTCGCGCAGCGCGGTGTCCATGTCGCAGAAGATGACGCCGTCTTTCTCCAAGTCCTCGCGGATGGAATGATAGACAACCTCAGATTCGTACTGTGCGGAGACGCCCGAGAGAAACTTGCGTTCGGCTTCCGGAATGCCCAGGCGATCGAATGTGCGTTTGATGTCGTCGGGCACATCGTCCCACGAGCGTTCGGTGCCCTCGCTGGACTTTACGAAGTAGTGGATGTCGTCGAAGTTGATCTCCGACAGGAGCGCGGTGTCGCCCCATGTGGGCATCGGCTTGGATGAGAAAATCTCGAACGCTTTGAGGCGGAAGGCTCGCATCCACTGCGGCTCGTCCTTCATGGCGCTGATCCGCTCGACGATCTCGCGCGTGAGGCCCTTCCCGGACTTGAAGACGTACTTGTCCTCGGGGTCGTGGAAGCCGTGGCGGTAGTCCTCGACGGGTGCGGCGGGGCTCTTCAGTACGGTGGCCATTGGAGCTTAAGCGTACGTCCGGGGCCAGTAATAGTCAAGATTGTAAAGTCGTTCCTTTATTTTCTTCCACTAAGCGGTCGCCTGGACGCCCAAGGGCGGCCCTCAGATATTTTCCCTAAAGTTCTTTACAGGGGGGACCCTGGGGGGTACTATGTCCGTCGAGTGTTTTTTTAGGCCGGGTTTCACCTCGTCCCCGAAGACGCTCACGGGAAGGGGAGGCGCGCCCCATCGCGCTATCGCGGCGAATCGCCCGCACACCGCAACGTGCCGGCAAGAGTTCGTCGATAGGTCGGGGACGTGACTGCACTGCAGACGCCAGCCGACGAGTCCGGAGGTGGGATTCCCCCCAAAGGTTCCAGGAGAGCAAAGAAATTGAAGGCACTCGGTACGCACATTGTGTGCGAGTTGTCGGGCTGTGACCCCGCGTTGTTATCGGATGTCGACGGCGTGCGCGAGCACTTGAAACAAGCCGCTCGCAAGTCCAAGGCCACAATTATGGAGACGGCCTTTCATAGATTTTTCCCCCAAGGGGTCTCCGGCGTGGTCGTGCTGGCCGAATCCCACATTTCGATCCACACGTGGCCGGAAACCGGCTATGCTGCGATGGATTTTTACACTTGCGGCGACCATACCGATCCATGGCTGGCCTGCGAGTACGCCGCGCAAGCATTTCGTGCAACCAATATGTCGACCACGGAAGTCAAGCGCGGAATCGAAGCCGCCAAAGGCCAGTTCACGCACCTCATCACGACGGACCGGCAAGCTCGCGAACTCTGCGGGAAGAGCGCCTAAGCCCTACTCTATTCGCGCATACGTAGAAGCCCGCGCAACGCTCGCACAACGGGGCGTATCGCGCTCGGCGAAAGCGCGGTAAGGCGCCGGAAGAATTGCCGCAGTCCGGTGGCTTGCTGTTGCTCCGGTCGTAAAACGAAGAGCGTATCGTGTTCCTGATTCGTCTGTGCATCACCGGGACGTGCCGAATAGTAGTACGATGCAAGCGATTTGCGCGTGATGCCTGGCGGTAGGCGCAGCTCTTTGTAACCATGAAACGCGTGGTCGTGCGTTTCCATGATGACGCAGCGGTTGAACTTGGGCTCGATGTACTGTCGGCGCTCTTTCATATCGCGGGACCACAGTTCCAAGTATCCTTGCCATTGGGGCTCCCAGCGCTCGTTAAGATAGATAAGCAGATTCAAGCGGCGATAGAGCCGCAGCCTTGGGTGAATGTTGAAATCGGCGTGAACGTCCAGATAACTTCCGTCGGCGCCCTGATGCAGGCCGCCGCCGTGCAAATCGGGATCGGCGCTTAGATCTGCAATTTGCGTAACCGCGCCCAGCCAGCGCATGAATCGCGCCGAGCCCAACTCATCGAAGATTGAACCAAAAACGGGATCGAGGCGCGCGATGCCTTGGTCGGCATTCTTGACCTCGGCCAAGCCGGCAAATGCGATCTGCATGGTCTGCGGAGACGGGAATGCTGCCGCTGCACGAGTTGCTGCCTGCGGATCGAGAAAATCCTCGATCATGACGTGCCGGATCGGATCGCCCTGCGCAAAGCGACGTCGAGCAGAATTCAGTTCTGCATTTAACCTCGCGTAGTCAAGCATCGACATGCTGCGCTCCATTCAAATAGAGTTTCAGCAACCAGGACGGGCCATCCCCGCAGCGTATGCTGCGGCCATGCCCAAGACCGAGCACTGGCAATGGTACGTCGAGCAGTTCTCGCCGACCGAAGAGCACCGCCACGCGATCGACGAGGTTTTCTATGCCGGACGCACGGATTTTCAAAATGTCGGCATCATTAGAACGCCGGCCTTCGGCAAGGTGCTCATTCTAGACGGCGATACACAAAGCTCGCAAGCCGACGAACGAATCTATCACGAGGCACTTGTGCATCCGGCGCTCGCCGGCGCGCCCGACCGCTCAGAAATCCTGATTCTCGGCGGCGGGGAAGGCGCAACGCTGCGCGAGGTGCTGCGCTGTCCTGACGTGGGCCGCGCAACCATGGTTGACATCGATGGCCAAGTGGTCGAGCTGTGCAAGAAGTATCTGCCTGAATGGTCGGCCGGGTCATTCAAAGATGCGCGTGCGCGGGTGGTGATCGGCGACGCGTTGGAGTTTTTGGAGACGGATCGCGGCGCATACGGCGCGGTAATTTCCGATCTTACCGAACCGTTGGCAGACTCGCCTTCCAATCCGCTCTTCTGCGAAGACGTTTTCCGTAAGATCAAGGCGCGGCTGGCGCCCGGAGGCGTCTACGTCTTGCAAGCAAGCACCGCGGGCTTTCATAATATGGCCCTACACGCCAAGATGGCGCGCACGCTGCGCGACCACTACGAGCACGTCGCCTCCTTTTATACGCACGTCCCTGCCTTTGACAACGATTGGGCGTTCATCGGGTGCAGCGACGACCGGGATCTGCGGGTGCTCGACGACCAGACCGTCGACGAGTATGTGGAGCGACTGCGCGGAGAGAATTACTTCTATGATTCGCAGACGCACCGCCGGCTTTTTGCACTTCCGCTTTACCTGCGCCGCGAACTGGCCAAAGGTGGCGACCGGTTCTGAGTAAGAGCACCGTTCGTCGAAACAGTCAAACGTATTAGGCGGCTGCGCGGCGAATCAAGTACGTTTGCGTGACATGCAGAGTATTGACCATGCGGACCAAGAGAAGATCCGCCGGCAGTGGGATAAGGAGCGGGCGCACTTTGTCGAGCTGCTCGATCTTCGACTAGAGCACGCGGGCGATGGGCGCGCAGTGATGCGCATGCCGTACCGCAATGAAGTCAGCAACGGCACGGGAGCCGTGCACGGCGGAGCGATTGTCAGTCTGTGCGACACCGCTTTCTATTGCGCGCTGGCATCCATCTATGGGCGCGATCAAGATACCACAACGGCGGCGCTGCAATGCAATTTCTTGGCACCCGCGCTCCCACCGCACGACTTGGTCGCCGAGGCCAAAGTGCTCAAGGCCGGCCGGCGAATCGTCTACGGCGAGGTGATGGTGCGCAGTGGCGAAAAACTGGTCGCGCACGCAACCCTTAACTTTCTGAACACGCCTCCGCGCGAACATCGCTCGCCCGGTAGCCATAATACCGACGAGGCATTTCTCAAGAAGACTCGATGACGACGGCCCACATCAAACGAACGGCACTGTACGATCAACACGTTGCGCTCGGCGCGCGATTGATTCCGTTTGGCGGATTTAACATGCCGGTTCAATACGGCGGCATTCTAAAGGAGCACGATGCGGTCCGGCATCGCGCCGGGCTCTTCGATCTCTCCCACATGGGGCAGTTTATTTTGAAAGGTGAGAACGTGCCGCAGTGGGCGGAAGAGCTCACCGTCAACGCCGTCTCCACGATGAAACCGATGCAAGCGCGTTACAATATCTTCTGCAACGACCGTGGCGGCGCTCACGACGACGTCATTTTTTACCGCTTACCCGATCGCTGGCTATTAGTCGTCAACGCTTCCAATGCAGAAAAAATGTGGAATCATTTAAACGTTCATGTGGGTGGCTCGGGCGTGAAGCTTACAAGCTTGCACGGGCACAACGCGCTCATCGCCATTCAGGGGCCCAAGTCTGTCGAAATGATGAAGGGCGTCACCGACTGCGAGCTTGGCGACTTGAAGTACTACTTCTGCACGGAGGGCGCCGTGTATGGTAAGCGTGCGGTGATCGCCCGCACCGGATACACCGGAGAAGACGGGTTCGAGCTCTTCCTTGATGGCGCCGACGCCTCTGAAGTTTGGCAACGTTTGCTGCGCGAGAAGGAGGCCGACGGCTTGGAGCCGGCCGGTTTGGGTGCCCGTGATGTCTTGCGGTTGGAGGCGGGGATGCCGCTGTACGGCCACGAGCTGACCGAAGAGATTTCGCCGGTGGCGGCCGGCCTCCAGTGGGCAGTTAAGTTCGCAAAACCGGAATTTATTGGCAAAGAGGCTCTCGAAGAACAAGCCCGCGGCGATCGCTACCCGCGCATCGCGGGAATTGTGATGGATGGGAAGGTTCCGGCGCGCGAGGGGTATTCGGTCTTCCTCGACGGGGCGGTCGCCGGTGAGATCCGCAGCGGATCGGTCGCGCCATCGCTGGGAGGTAAGAATATTGCCACCGCGCTGGTGGGAAAAGAAGCGGCGGTTCCCGGAACACGTCTCCAGGTTGAAGTGCGCGGAAGCCGCCACGGCGCCACCGTCGCCGAACAGCCGTTTTACAAGCGTCCAAAGTAAAGCAGAGGAGCCAAGAGATTGTCGCAGCCCCAAGAGTTGCTGTTCAGCAAAGAGCATGAGTGGGTCAAAGTCGATGGTGATGTAGCCACCGTCGGAATTACGGACTACGCGCAAAACTCGCTGGGCGATATCGTCTACGTCGAACTGCCCAAGGTAGGCAGCACCATCAATCAATTCGGGAACACCGGCGTCATCGAATCGGTCAAAGCGGTTTCCGACCTTTTCACGCCTGTCAGTGGCGAGGTGCTCGAAGTGAATACGGGCTTAGAAACCGACCCGGCATTGGTTAATCGCGAACCCTTCGGGGGCGGCTGGCTTTTCAAAGTCAAGTTGAGCAAGGCGAACGAAACGTCACACCTGCTCGCGCCTGAAAGCTACGATCAACTGGTGGCAGAAGAGGGACGCTAAGAGCCGGAGATGCCGTACTATCCGCATACCGAGCGTGACATCGAGCAAATGCTAGCCGTCGTCGGCGTGGCGTCGCTTCAGGAGTTGCTCAAGGTTCCCGAAGCGGTCGCACTTCGCGAGGAATTGGACGTCGTTCCAGCGCTGCCGGAAACCGAGATCGGGAAACGATTCGACGAGTTCGCATCCAAAAACCGCGCCGCCCAAGCAATTTCGTTCTTAGGAGCGGGCGCCTATCGTCACTACTGTCCGCCGGCGATCATGACTCTGGCAATGCGCGGTGAGTTCTTAACCGCGTACACGCCCTACCAAGCCGAGGTTTCTCAAGGGTACCTGCAAGCGATCTATGAGTGGCAGACCTATATCTGCCTGCTGACCGGATTGGATATCGCGAATGCGTCGGTCTACGATGGGGCCACCGCGCTGGCCGAAGCGGCAATTATGGCGCTCAACGCAAACGGTCGCAAGCGAATTCTCGTATCGCGCTGCATTCATCCGAACTATCGCGCGGTCCTCAAGACGTATTGCGACGGGCTCGATGTCGAAATTGACGAGCTTCCGGTAAGCACCAACGGGGGCACCGACTTCGCGCAATGCGCCGAACTGATGGCACGCAAGGAGTACGCCGCGCTGGCGGTTCAGTCGCCGAACTTTTTTGGAAACCTCGACGCTCCGGACGAAGCTGTGCGAGCGGAGGCCGAAGAATCGGGCACGATCCTCATCGGCGTGGTCGCCGAGGCGCTCTCACTGGCGGTCTTGCAGCCGCCCTCGAACTGGGGTGCCGAAATCGTCGCCGGAGAGGCGCAGTCCTTCGGCGTTGCGATGGCCTACGGCGGTCCGTATGTCGGTTTCATCGCATCCAAGAACGCTCATCTGCGGCGCATTCCCGGACGGCTGGTCGGCCGCACGGTGGACAAGCACGGTAAAGAAGCATACGTTCTGACGCTCCAAGCGCGCGAACAACACATTCGCCGCGAGCGAGCCACTTCAAACATCTGCACTAACCAGGCGCACTGCGCGCTCATCGCGACCATTTATCTGGCCCTCTTGGGACGCGCGGGCCTGCAGGACTGCGCGACGGAGAACTTGCGCCGCTCCCGCGAGCTGGCGACCAAAGTCTCCAGCATGACGGGCTGTACGCTAAAATTCGATGCGCCTTTCTTCAACGAGTTTGTCGTCGACGTACACACCGATGCGGTCCCGGTTCTCGCTCGCCTACAAAAGGAAAACATTCTGGCAGGCGTCGCGCTCGGGCGCTTCTACGCCGAATACTCGAACTGCATCTTGATGGCGGCAACCGAACTTACTTCGAGCGCGGATATCGATGCGCTCTGCGATGCCCTTAAAGAGGCCCTGCATGTCGCAGCTCGCGTCTGAGATGGGGACGCCGCTGATCTTCGAGCAGGGTCAAAACGGTCGCGCGAACCGGTACTTTGCGCGCGCAGAGAGCGCGGCAGATTACTTGCCGGCGGAAGTTCTGCGCGATGACCTGATGTTGCCGGAGAACACGGAACTCGATGTCGTGCGCCACTACACACGCCTGTCGCAGCGCACGTTCGGCATCGATCTGGGCTTCTATCCTCTGGGCTCGTGCACGATGAAGTATAATCCGCGTATCAACGATGCCGTGGCCAACCTGCCCGGATTGCGCGACCTGCATCCGTTCGCGCCCGACGAAATGGCGCAGGGTGCATTGCAAATCATGTACGAGCTGGAACGCAGTTTGGCATCGCTGTTCGGTATGGCCGCGTTCTCACTCAATCCGGCCGCTGGCGCGCACGCGGAGCTGGCGGCGCTGCTTGTCGCGAAGAAGTATTTTCGCGAACGGGGCGAGAGTGGACGCAATACGGTGATCGTGCCCGACACCGCGCATGGTACGAATCCGGCTTCGGCGGCGATGTGCGGTTTTCGTGTGATTTCGCTGCGCAGCGACGAACGCGGCCGCGTCGGGCTGGATGAACTTGAGAAAGTCCTCGGACCCGAAACCGCCGTCTGCATGATGACCAATCCTAACACGCTTGGCCTCTTTGAAGATCACATCGTGGAGATTGCCAAGTCCGTCCACGACGCCGGCGGTTTGATGTACTACGATGGCGCCAACGCCAACGCGCTGATGGGCAATGCACGACCGGGCGACATGGGATTCGATTTGATGCACCTCAACACGCACAAGACCTTTACGATTCCGCACGGCGGCGGCGGCGCGGGCCACGGCCCCCTTGGGGTTGCCGCGCATCTGACCGATTACTTACCGATCCCCGTGGTTCGGGCGAGCAAGATGCCGAACGGCAAGCCTACCAAATTCGTCAGCGACGGCCTCACGTTTTCGTTGGATTTCGATCTTCCAAAGTCCATCGGGCCGATGCGTTCGTTCTGGTCGAACTTCGCGCATGCGGTGCGCGCGCTGGCATATATGTATGCGAACGGCGCGCAGGGGCTCAAGCGGGTGTCCGAACTGGCGGTTCTCAACGCAAACTACCTGCGGGTGAAGATTGCGCCGTTTCTCGAGACGCCGTACCCGGAAATCTGTCGCCACGAGTTCGTCGCATCTGCACAAAAGTTGAAGAAAGAAACGGGCGTGCGCGCGCTCGACATCGCCAAGGCTCTTTTAGACCGCGGCTATATGGCGCCCACCATGTACTTCCCGCTGCTCGTTCCGGAGTGCCTGATGATCGAGCCAACCGAGACTGAGAGCAAAGAGACCCTTGACGGATTTGTGGAGAGCCTGCGCGAGATCGTGGAGACAGCGCGCCGGGATCCGAAGCAGATTTTGGATGCTCCCACCAAGACCGTGGTCGGGCGCATCGATGAAACTCGGGCGGCGCGCCAGCCGGACCTCCGATGGCAGTCCCATTGAGCGCTCGCTTGCCTGCTTAGGCGCGAAGGCCTTCTTGGAGCCGTTCGCTATAATGGGAGTAGTCGGAGGCGCCCCACCGGGGGGCGCCTTTCCAGTCCTTAAGAGCGACAAACATGCGAATCAAATACGAGGTTTCGGCCGGCGGGCTCGTGCTGCGGCGGCGTGAGTCAACTTATGACGCGCTGCTGATCGGGCGGTGTACGCCGCGCATTTGGTCGCTCCCCAAGGGCCACGTGGAAGCCAAGGAATCCAAGGAGCAGGCCGCGCTCCGGGAAGTTCGGGAAGAGACCGGCTGCTGGGGCGAGATCATCACCAAGCTCTCCGATATCTCTTACTGGTTCTACATTCACGGCGCCAAGCACAAGAAGTCCGTGACCTTCTACCTCATGCGCTATCTATCGGGCGATACGGCCAACCACGATCACGAGGTGGACGAGGCCCAGTGGCTCGACATCATGGCCGCCAAGCGCAACCTGAAATACGTAAACGAAAAGCGCCTGGTGGATCTAGCCCTGGATTATTTGGTCGCCAACCCGGGCGCCTTCGGTGACCTGCCTTTGATCGCGAGAACCGCCGAGCAAAAGACCAGTTGATCCTTAGCGACCTTTCGCTGCAAGAGCCGGGCTGTCGCGTCTCGCTCGAGATTTTTGACGGCCCGCTTAATCTTCTGCTGAATCTGGTTCGCGAAAGGCAACTGGACATCGCGACGGTGCCTCTGGCAACGGTCGCCGAGCAATACTTCGAATACGTTTCGCTCATGGAAACGCTCGACGTTGAGCTTGCGGCCGAATACCTTGTTATCGCGGCTACCTTGGTATTTCTGAAATCCAAATCGCTCTTGCCGCCCGTCCCCGCCGAGTTTGAAGATGCAGGCGAGTCGGCGGAAGAGGTAGAGGAGCGCCTGCGCGCCCGCCTCATTGCGTATTCGAAGTATCGCGAGATCGGCGAAGATTTGCGCAACCGTCAACTGGAAGCCGGCTCGTTCTACTACCGCGATGCCGGTGATCCGGCGAGCGAACTGGTGCAGCGCTATCGCATCGAGGCGAGCCGCTTGAGCGTGGCTTTTTTGATGATGCTGCGCAACGCAAAACCCGAGCGCCGCACGATTGCACGCGAGCGCATCTCCCTGATCGCGCAGATGGACTACATCATGAGGAAGGTGCGCGAAGCGGGCGAGGTCTACTTTTCGGCCTTATGCCACGAATTGGGGCGCGAATCGATCATCGTAACTTTTTTGGCGATTCTAGAATTGATCCGGCGGCGCCGCGTGGGTTTCGAGCAGCCCGACAACTTTGAAGACATTTGCCTGTTTGCGATGTCGCGCCGGGAAAGCTAAGTGATAACGCAAGAGATCGCTTCGCAATCGCAGGATGAAGCCGTAGCACGCTTGCGGCGACCGATTGAGGCGTTGCTCTTCGTGGCTAGCGAGCCGCTTTCGATCAAGACGCTTGCCAAGCTTACGCATGGCAGCGAGATCGAAGTCGCGGCCACGCTGCAGCGGATCGAAGCCGATTTTGCGGAGCGCGGCATGGTTCTGCGAGAGATCGGGGGCGGCTATCGCTTTGCAAGTGCGCCTATTGCGCGCGACATCGTGGAAGCGTATCTCTTGCCGCCGCGCAGCAACCTCTCGATGCCCGCCTTGGAGAGCTTGGCGATTATCGCCTATCTGCAGCCTGTCACTAAGAGTGAGATCGAGGCCATTCGGGGCGTTTCCGCCGAGAGCGTGGTTGCGACGCTGCTGGATCGCCGCCTTATTGCCGAAGCCGGACGTAAAGATGTTGTGGGTCATCCGATTCTATACAAGACGACCGCCGAATTCTTGGAGTCGTTCGGCCTGCGTTCACTGGAAGATTTGCCGCCGATGGAGTTGGAAGCCGGCCAGCCCCTGGAGTTGGAATTACTTACCGCTGCGGTAACGAGTAGAACTCCTCCGTAATGCGGCTGGGCATGCACGTTCGCACCGCACGCGGATATGCGGCCGCCTTGGAACGCGCCCAGCGTGCCGGATGCAACGCCGTGCAGATTTTCTCCAGCAATCCGCGTTCGTATCGCGTGGCGCCGCTCGATCAGCCGGCCCTTGCCACATTTCGAACCGCGCGCCAAACCGCAGGGCTGTATCCGGCGGTGATCCACACGTCGTACTTGATCAATTTGGCAAGCGACGATCCAAAGATCATCGCCGGCTCGTTGGGTTTGGTGCGCGGGGATCTGGCGTTCGCGGCTGCGAGCGGAATCGAGTTCGTCAATACGCATTTGGGCTCGTATGGAAAACGTTCTCGCGAGCAGGGCTTCGGCGACGCCTGCCGCGCTCTGGACAAGGCGTTGGAAGATATCGCGCCCGGGGTTGTTTTGGTGTTGGAGAACTCGGCGGGCGCCGGTCAGCTATGCGGCGGCACGCTCGAAGAACTCGGCCGTTTCATCAAGTCAGTGGACCATCCGCAACTAGGCGTATGCATTGATACCGCACACGCGTGGGCCGCCGGATACGAAATCAACTCTCAGCGGGGAGTCGATGCGTTTCTGTATGAAGCTGCCGAACAGATCGGCTTGGACCGCATTCACCTCTTTCATTTCAACGACACGCAAGTGCCGCTCGGAGGTAACCGCGACCGCCATTGGCACATCGGGGAAGGCAACATCGGCTTCGCCGGCTTTCGGGCGCTTGCGGCGCGATCGGAGCTCGCAAGCAAGGCTGCCATTCTGGAAACACCGGGAGAAGATGAAGACGACGTTCGCAACATGCAGACGATCCGGCTTATCTTCGAAGGGGCCTCGGCGCCGACGCGCGCGTGATCGCGCACTTCGATATCGATGCGTTTTACGCTAGCGTCGCAATCCGCGATAACCCGGAGTTGCGCGGCAAGCCCGTTGCGATTGCAGGCAGCAGTCGCCGTGCTGTTGTGCTCACGGCGTCGTACGAAGCGCGCCCTTTTGGCGTGCGTTCCGCAATGCCGCTCTATCGGGCGCTTCAGGCCTGCCCGCAGCTCGTCGTCGTCAAGCCAGATCACCTCAAGTATCGAGAGCTCTCCAAAGCGGTTTTCGAGATCTTTGGCCGCGGTGGACGCGTGGTTGAAGGTCTCTCACTTGACGAAGCGTTCGTGGATTTTGGCGAGCGCAGCGTTGAAACGGCGACCACGCTCGCGCAAGAAATTCGCTCGGAGATTGCAGAGACGGTCGGCCTGACGGTTAGCGCCGGCGTATCCGCGGCCAAAATGGTGGCGAAAATCGCCTCGGATCTCTGCAAGCCCAACGGCCTGCGTGTGGTTGCGCCGGGTGAAGAAGCAAACTTCCTCGCGCCGCTGCCCGTGAGCCGTTTATGGGGAATCGGTCCAAAGACCGTTCCGCGGCTGCATGCGCGCGGGATAGAAACGATCGGCGACCTGGCGGAGCTTGACGATGTCAAGTTGCGCTCGATTTTCGGCAGCTCGGGAAGCGAGATGCGCGATCTTGCGCGCGGCAAGGACGACCGCCTCGTGGAACCCGAGCGCAAAACCAAATCTATTTCGACAGAGGAAACTTTTGAGTACGACGTGACGGAGGAGTACGAATTGCTGGATCTGTTACGCGAGCAAGCACGCGAACTCTCTGCCAGTCTCGAACACGAAGGGCTCTACGCGGGCACCATCGGCGTGAAGATTAAACGCGCGGATTTCTCACTGCTTGGCCGTCAAACACACCTCGCGCAGCCAACCCGGGAAGCCAAGCGCATCCTCGAAGCCAGCGCGCATTGCCTATCGCGCGCGGAATTGCACGGAGCACCGGTTCGTCTGCTAGGGACCCGTTGCGCGTCGCTGGTTTTTGAGGCGCCTCTCCAAACAACACTTTTCGAATAGCAGACTCCGCTACACGTGGTCCGTGGCCCAAAGCGGATCGGCCTTCGAGGTAGCCGCGGTCTGCGACACAAGTGTACGACCAATTAAACTCAGGCCGGCGGCCATGAAGATGGCAGTTTTTCGCTTGCGAACCGAAACAGCAGGGAGGACTTCGCGTGCACCCGAGGGTGGCAGCCAACCAGTAATGCGCCGCAAATCTCCGGCCGCCGCGAGCAACAGTGACGGCACGAGCTCCGCTGTCGCTTCGTCGAGGAATCCAAATTCGTCCAGCGTGTACGCGTCGTCGCGCACGTCCCGCGTCCCCAGAACGTAGGCGACGACCTTCCCGCCGCGCCGAAGAAGCAGATTCGCGGCCCTTGTGGTCCCGAGCTTGTCGAAGGAGCGTTCCCACCTAGCGCGCACGCGGTTCCAAAGCGCTGCGTCGCGCTCCAAGGACCATGGTTGCAGGTGCGAAAGCGCATCGTAGCACCGGCGCACTCCAGGCCAATCCCTTGGAGACAGCGCTTCAACGCGCACGCGCGGCGCCTTTACCGCGCTCGCTCGCAAGGAGAATGCGCGCGAAGCCAGCTCGATGAATCCGAGGTCGGCATAAAACTCCGGGCGAATATCGGAAAAAAGAAATGCGAGATCATTGCCCGCCGTGCGCGCTTCGTCCAGCAACATCGCCAGCATGGCGGTGGCATAGCCATGGCCCCGCAACGGTGCGGCTGTAAAGACAGCCCCGATGCCGATCGCGCGCAAGCGTCGCTCGCCAAAAGTGATTCTTCGCTCGTAACGCTTGCAGCTCGCAAGCAACTCTCGCCGTTCGAAGAGGCCGACGGTGCGGTAAGAGCGGCGGCCATATACAGAATGGGCAATTGCCAACGTTTGTTCGACATACTGATCGAACGTGCGCCCCCCGCTCCAAAGCGCCGCCGTGTGGGGAAGAACGGCTAGCGCATATGCCTCGGGCGAGATGGCTCGCAACTCCATCCTATTGAGCGCGCCAAACGGCGTTGCTTGGATTCCAGCGGTCGGAGATATCGACGATGCCCGGTATGCGCGCAGCCTGCAACTCGGTCAGGAACTCCGGCGCCGCAACGCCGCGCGTGGGACGCTCGCTGGCGGTTACTACACACGACTTGCGCGTACGCCGCATTCCGTAGACGAACGCCCGGCGTTCCTCCTGATTGTAGAGATCGCGCGTCTTCGCGCGAAACATGTAGTAGCTAAATTTAGCAGTCCGCGCGGCGCGGGCGTCCCCCACATTCTCCTTGGCAATCATTCCCAAGCTGGGACTAAAAAGGAACGCGTCCGGGACGTAGTAACGCGGGAACGATCCAGCCCGTACGTTCGGAAGCATAACATGGTCGAATTCGGCGCCGCGCGCGGCGTCTATGCTTAGAATGCGCACGCAGTTATCGTCGTCTTGTGCTTCGCAGGCCTCCAGGTTCGTGTTCATGCGGGCACTCACGTACTCCAGGAAATCGCCGAGCGTTGCGTCTTGGTGTTGCTGCCCGTAGAGTTCGATGCGGTGAACGAGACGGCCGAGGTATCGAAGTTGCGAGGTCGCTCGCGCGGTTTCCGGGTCGCCGACGCGTGCCAAACCCTCGGAGAAGATCTTTCGGGCCAGTCCAGCTAGCCCGTACCTCTTGCGGTCTTCCTTCCATTGCTCGAGCAAGACGCGGAAGCCGACGATGCGGTCGCGCGCCTGCGGCGTCAAATTCGATCCGTGTTCCACACGCATCACGTTCCAACCCAGGCGCACGTCGCGACGCCGATCCCAACGGCCACGCGGCTCGCTCTCAATCTCTTCGAAGAGCACTCCCTGTGCGTTTTCGGGTTCGGCGCACAAAGCCACGAGCGTCGCATCGGAGAGACCGAGAAGCCGCCCAGATAACGTTCGCAGCAACCAGTCGTGAGCAAAGGGATCGTAAACGTTCCACAAAAGCGCGAGCGCATCCAGGACGTCCGGAACCGTGAACAGATTGAGATCTCCAGCGACTTGCACGTCCACGTTTCGCGCCCAGAGCGCCTCTTCGTACGCGCGGATGTTCTGAACCGACCGAAAGAGTAGCGCGATGCTCCGCGGGTCCGCACCGTCCTTGAGGAAATCCACCACCTGTTCCGCGATGAACGCCTCCTCCGCGCGCGGCGTCGTCGCGCGAAAGAGTGTAAGCTGCCCGCTTTCGAGCCCCGTGGCCGGCGGTTCGTTTCCAAGCAAGTGGCGCGCCGCCCGCTCGATCATCAGCGGAACGCGGTGTTGTTCCGTGCAGACCTCACGTTGTGCGGCGACGGCGAAAACGCGATCGGGGCGGGCACCCTCGAAGGTGCCGGTCGCTGACTGCGAATCGCCCGCCAGGACGACGCCGTCGAGCTTTTCTCCATAGAGCGCTTGCAGCAACCGCAGTCCACCTGCGGTTAGCTCTTGTGCGTCATCCAGGAAGAAGCTCGGAAACTTCGCGCGCGCCGCGGCCAAGGTTCCCGCGCTTCTAAGCATTTCGGCCGCTTCCACAATCGCATCGGTTCCGGTTAGACATCCGCGCTCGACCAGCAACTCCAAATACGAGCGGTACAGTCGCTCCAAAATCTTCGCAAGGTCCACCTCGCGGCGGTACTGGCGCTGCAGTTCGGATGCATCGACGTCAAGCGAGTTGCGGTACGCATCCTTGGTGCTGTAAAGCAGGTCCGGATGCGCGAGATTGGGCGGGCGCGCATAAAAGCCCGCGGCGCCTTTCAAAGCGAGATCCAGGAAGGAGGACGGCGTGATGCCGGCGTCGTGCAGTTTGCGAATTAATCTGAACGCCGCTTCCAGAAACCGCTGTGGCATCCGCAATCCCGGCACCTCGGGGTCAATGCGCGAATCGATGAGATCGGCCCACTCCATTTTGAACAAGGGCTCCGCTGCGCGCTCAAAGAGAGCCGAGGCATCGACTTCGTCGATCAGTTCGCGCTGTCCGTCGGTTGCAAAGCCGCGAAGCAAATCGAACGCAAAGCGCTCGAACGTTCCGTCGGCCGTACGGTAGACGATCTGGCCCGTACGCGCCGCTACCTCGCGCAGCCGAGTGCTCTTACCGCAGCCAGCCATTCCGGAAATCAAGCGCATCATCGCGCGAAGCGCATTTCCGGCGGAATCGGACGAGCGTTACACGCAAGTGCGTATGCGCAATATTGGCAGGCGGCTGCATCGTCCGTGACTGCAAAATGATCCAAAAGCCCGTCCGTTAGTTCGCGGCAGATTTCTACCATGCGCGTACGCGCGCGTTCGAGATCGGAAATCGAGATCGTGCCCGTCGTGGCTTGCGAACGTTCGGCTTCATTTCGAGGCACCGGAACAACCTCCAGCGAAATCGGCGCGACATCCAACGAGGCGTCCTTAAGCGGCACGAGCGCCAAGCGCGAAACGCGGTCGCCCTGCGCCGTGCGCGCCCAGTAGTAAAAGGGCAGCTGAAACTCTTTGAACGCGCGCACTTTCTCCCGGTACTCAACGGCGCTGCGGGCGATCGCACCTGTCTTGTAGTCGATGACGGTCACGCCGCCGGTGGTTTCGTCCAGATCGACACGGTCGATGTAGCCGATGAATTCAAAACCTTCCAAGGTCAATTCGGCCGGCAGCTCGCATCCGATCACGGTAAAGGGCGCGCTGGCGGCTTGTTCGGCTAACCAGTTTACGTACCGTATCGCCGTACGCTGCGCGCGGCGTTTTTGAAGTTCGCGCTCGATCGGAGTTTCGAAGGAGGGTCCGTAGCGGTCGAATGCGCTGTTGATGAATGCTTGCAGTTTGGTGCGCAAGGTTTGCGCGGAAACCTCTCCGGGGCGCGGAAACTCGCCATGCAATTCTTCCAGAGCGCTGTGGAATGCCGAGCCGTAGTACGAAGCCGCCGAGCCTTTGTCTTCGACGGCCGCGCACAGGTAGCGATAGAACCACTTTCGCCGGCACTCGACGTATGTGTTTAGTGATGAAGCGCTAAAGTGTTCCTTACGCGCGTGCAGGCCAACCGCCACTTCCGGCACGGCCGCTGCCTGCAGGTTAATCGGCGGCTCCTCGGCCGCGGCTGGAGCGGCTTCCGGCAGGTTGAATGCACGGACGATATGTTGCTCGGTATGGGAAGGGTCAAGGCCGCCGAGTGCGCGCGCGAACGCCAGCGCGGCAGTGCGGTCTGCCGCCGGGAAGGCGACGCGCTCCTTCGAAATCGCTGCCAGCGGTGATTCGCCGGGCTCTGCCGCGCGCAGAATTGCGAGCGCGGCCGCCTGTGAAACCCCCGAATACGGCGAACGCAAAAGACGCTCGGCATCCTGCGAACGTTGTTGCCGTGCGTAGGAAAGCGCGGCAGAGATAAAGGCACGCAGTTCGCCGGAAGGTCGCACGCGGCTTCATTCTGCAGGGAAACCGCTTGGTCCGGCGCTAATCGCGCAAGATGCGGCGAATCATTGTTGGGATCAGCGGCGCAAGCGGCAGCGTCTACGGCTATGCGGCTCTGCAAGCTTTGCAAGCGGCCCCGGATTTGGAATCCCATCTTGTATTAAGCATGCAAGCCCGGCGTACCATCGAGCTGGAAACGCCTTTTTCCGTAGCGGATTTTGAAGCGCTCGCCGATGTGGTGCACTCCGACGGCGATCTGGCGGCTTCACCCTCCAGCGGGTCGTTCATCACCGAGGGAATGATCATCATCCCCTGCTCGGTCCGCAGCGCTTCAGCCATCGCACACTCCCTGGGCAGCAACCTGCTCGTGCGTGCGGCCGATGTCTGCTTGAAAGAAAAAAGAAAACTGGTGCTGGTCGTGCGTGAAACGCCACTCCATCTGGGCCACTTGAGAACGCTCACGCAGCTGGCGGAGATGGGCGCCGTTATTCTGCCGCCGGTTCCCGCAATGTATGCCAAGCCCAAGAGCGTGGACGACATTGTCGCGCATACCGTCGGCAAAGCGCTCGATCAGTTTGGTGTTGAACACCGGCTCTTCGCGCGCTGGAAGACCCCAATCGAGTCCTAGACCAGAGTCTCTGCCAGAGCGACATCGCTCGCCCGGTCCACATTGACCCCCAACTCGGGGTAGGGCGTGATGATGGCACGCACACGCGCGCCTAATACTTGGGAGGCCCGGTCTTCTGCTTCTGCGATGCTCAGGCGGCGAAAGGCGAACTTCAACAAGGTGCGCCGCCCGAAGAGTGCCGCCAAACGCAGTGGATTCTTACGCGCCGCCCCCAGTCGTTCGATCACGGCGGCGAGCAGCGGGAAAACGCGCGGGCGGAGTGCCACAAAGCCGGTCCCGCAGTAGGTTCCTTCGCGCATGCGTGCCCATGTGTGCGGCACTTGCGGAAAGCGCGCCTCGTGCACGGTGCGCTCCAGCGCCCCATACATTAGATCCGCATTGCAGCGCAGCGTATCGGCAACGAATGCTGCAGTCCCAGCGCCGCTTAGAACCGGTAAGTCTGAAGCGCTTACCAAAACGATGTCATCCGGGTTCAAACCCTCCAAGCCGCGCTCCAGCGAATCGCGAATGCGCGCCCCGTCCGTCCGGCATTCATCGGCCAGCGCGAGCCCCGCGTCCGAATGTGTCCCCGAGGGGGCTACGACAATTATCTTGCCGATCGATTGCGACGCGCGCAGCGCTTCCAGTGTACGCGTCACAAGCGCCTTGCCGCCGACGCGAACGAATGCCTTATTGGCTGCTCCGGGCTGCACCGCAGCAACTTCATCCGGCGCTCCGCCTGCCAATACCACCGCGGTTACGGCGCTCACGCGTTCGCCCACTGCGCGGCGCGGAGCAGCGGCGCCCTCAGGACGCGATGGCCCGGGGGCAATTGCAACCTCGTTGCCAGCGACTCGGCTGCCGCGCGATCCTCGCACAGCGCGAATACACAGGCGCCGGAGCCCGTGAGTGTTCCGGGCGTGCCCGCGTGTTCGAACGCAGCGAGCGCATGCGCGACTGCGGGGTACGCATCGGCGATTATGCTTTGAAAATCGTTGGAAAGAAGTGATGCCGCAGTCTTGAAATCGCCGCGTTGCACAGCTTCGCCCATGCGGATGCTTGCGGAGTTGGTTCGTTCGCGCGTGCGGTCCCCGCTTAGGTGGAGCCGGGCGTACGCCTGCGCGCTCGATACGCGAACCGGTGGCACCAGAATGACGGCAAACCAAAGTGGGGGGTTTGCAAGGGCCGTCACGCGCTCGCCCGTTCCTTCGACCAACGCCGCGCCCTGCGTTAAGAAAAAGGGAACATCGGAGCCGAGGGCGCGTGCGATTGCCGGATAGTCGCAACCCTTAGTTGCCTTAATGCGCCCGGAGGCTGCCGCCAGCAGCACGGCGGCCGCATCGCTGGAGCCGCCACCCAACCCCCCGCCCACAGGAATGTCTTTCCCCAAGAAAGCGTCGTAGCTTGCGCCAGCATCGATCGCACGCAGCGCTCGCTCGACGATGTTATCCTGCTCTAGCTCTTTCAAGTTGCAGCGGACCCGAACGCCGCTCGCGCCAGGCTCAAGGCGCAGTTCGTCGTGCAGGTCCAGCGGCACCATCACGCTGCGTAAGTTGTGGTGCCCCCCGCTTCCTTTGGAGAGAACTTCGAGCGTTAGATTCAATTTTGCCGGGGCGCGCAACGTTACGCTCGGTTCCATCGGTGATTGCTGCGGCGCCGCCGCGCGGAGGGCCTGCGGAATGCAAGGCGTAGAGGTGCGCATGGGTCCCGGCTACGACGCGCAGCGCAACGAGTTCTGTGCCTACGTTCTCCCCGAAGCGCAGACGCCGTACGGGCTGCTCTTGGGGAACTATAAATCCTACGCGCAGTCGACGGCCAAGGGAGGCGTGCGCGGGCTTTGGGATGCCGACACCGATCAGATTATCTTCGGCACGCATCAAAGTGCGTACCGTTTGCGCGATTCCAATCAAACCTACTTCCCGCATCAAATCTCCCGCGAGTTCACATTTCTTCCGTACGCACAAATATCCGAGTTTACGCTGGCAAACCGTCTCCACGTCACCGAAGCATTCTTCGTTCCGCACGGCCCCAAATACGATCGCGCGGTCGCTTTCGTGGTTGACGTTACGCTCTACAATCCCGGACGTGAATCGCTCGAAGTTTCGGCCTACCCCTGGGCGCTGCTGGTGGGCCAGCGCTTTTACGGCGAGCCGGAGCACGAAGTGCGCGCAACGGTGGACGGGCCTTTCATCACCTCGCGCAACGAACAGACCGGTGCGCAGCGTTGGTGGGGCGGATCACGCGAACCCAAAGCCGGCGTCGTGGCGGTGCGCGAACAAGTGCTTCTGCGCAACATGTCGCGGGGCGCGCTAAAGCCCGAAGAACATCTGGACGAGATTTCGCCGGCAATGGCCGAATGTGTCAGCCGCCGCATCTTCGGCGCCTTCGAGTACCGCATTGCCGTGGCACCGGGAGCGCGCGAAGCGCTGCGCATGGCGGTCGTCTTTCACAAAGATGGGGGCGAGCGGCCCAAAGCGCTGCTGTACGAGCTTCTGCACGACCCGAAAGCGCTGCACGATACACAGCGGTACTACGGAAACGCGCTCGCCGACGCGCGCTTCATGACGCCCTCCCCGGTGATAAGCCGTGGTGTCGTCTGGGCCAAGTGCAACATGCTGCGCGTGATTAAAGAGTATCCGCAGGGCTGGGGATCGACCAACTCGCCGCCCTCGGACATTCTCGTGTCACGCGACACGTCGTGGTTCGTGCACGGCTACGATTATTTTCTGCCGAAGTTCAGCCGCGATGCCATCGAACTTTTCAACCGGTTCGCCGACGAAAGCGGGCAGATGGTGGAGTACGTGCGCGGCGTCAACGGTTTCAAAACGTCGTACGACCTCAATATCAACGACGATACGCCCTTGCACTTGATCGCCATGCTGCATCACTACAATGCGACCCTGGACGAGGCGTGGGTGCGCGAATCTCAGCCGCTCATCATCAAGGTGGCCGACTATCTGCTCTCGCAGCGCGACGGCAACGGTTTGATATTCTGCAAGGCGGGCGGCGTCGACATGTTCGGGATCAGCTCGTGGCGTAACATCATTCCGTACTACACGCTAGACGGAGCCGTGACCGAAATAAACGCGGAAGCGGTCTTTGCGCTCGAGGCGGCGGCTATGCTTTGCGCGGTGGCCGGCGACAACGATCACTGGGAACGGTATTCCCGCGAAGCCCAAACCCTGCGTGAGAAGGTCATGCAGTTTCTCTTCAATGACGACACTGGCGCCTTCGTCCTCAATTACGATCAGGATCAAAACTATCAAGACAACTTTACGGCCGATGAAGTCTTCCCGGTTATGTTTGATGTGGCCGCCGGGGGACAGCGGCGTGCAATTCTCAAACGTCTGAGCGAAACCGACTTCGTAACGCCCGTCGGCTTGCGCACAATATCGACCGCGGACTCGTGGTATTTTCCGTCGCATGGCTTCGGGCTCTTGGGCGGTGTGTGGCCCGATCTGACGCTGTGGTTCGCTTTCGCCCTGGCGCGCAACGGCATGACGGACCCGGCGGTAAGCTGGCTTGAGGCCATCTACGAAGCGATGGAAGCGGGTAGTCCGCGTAATACGGTGCCCGGTGAATTCGGCGAGTGGTTTGACGGCGGTTCGCTGACCAATCGCGGCATGTACCTCTCGCCGTGGACCGGTGCGAAGTATCTATGGGCCGTTGCAGAGACCGTAGGGGGGCTCGATGGATATCGCACAAGCGGGCGACCGCATCTCGTTCCCTTGGCGCCGAAGGGCTGGGAGTGGGTAGCGGGTGTGCGCGTGCACTGGGGCGGTCAGCGTTGCACGTATGTTATCGATCTTCGCAATCGTGTTGTGTATGGCAGCATGCCGGAGCTTTCGGCGGAAGAGCCGTATCGCTGCGTCTACGCAGGCCGCGACGTGAGCGATGAGGTGAGAACTTCGCCGGCCGACGTCGGCGCGGTGGCATTTGAAGATGAGATGGGTGCGGTGCGCTGTTTCCTGTGCAATCTCAACGACCGAATGCGCACGGCGAGCGTGGAGTTTCGAGACGTCAGCAAACGCGTACGCTTGGCGCCCGGTGAGATGCTTCAGATTCATTTGGTCGGCGAGCCGTTCGAGCGCGAGGCCTCCGCGATGCAGCGCGACACCCCGAAACGTTTAGTTCCCGCCTAGTATCGCACTCAGAGGACTCTGCTTGGCCCGTGCGCCATACTGGTAGGTTCGCATGGGAGATTTGGGGAGCCGCCGCACCAGCTTTATCTTGCTGGGTGCCGCAGCGGTGCTACTTCTGGCCATTTTCATCGGTAGCCGTATGGGCAACCGTGTGATCACGCGCGCCACCGAGCTGGGCCAAACCGGTGTGGGCAACAGCGTCATTGCGACTCCGACGCCCGACCCAAACGAGGCCAAACCCTACGGTCCGAACTGGAAGCGTACGCAGATTCTGGCGGCCGCACCCGATCCGGGCTTTCCCGACCCGCGCGTGCCCCCGGTGGCACCCCCAACCCCCGCTCCAACACCGAAGTTCACCGTCCCACCCACCGCTAAACCCGTGCCGGTGGCCGTACCGACGCCCACCCCGACAGCCACGCCCAACAAGAATCTGCCGATTTGGCGGCAAGCCAAGCCGCTGCCCATCGGCAGCAATGCGCCCAGCGCTTCGCCGGGTGCCAGCCCCTCTGCGGGACCGCCCTCGCCGGAGCCCTCGCCGGTGGGCGGACCTCCCAGCCCTCCTCCCGGTTAGGCGCAATCGCAACCGCCGAGCTTTCGCAGCGCATCTATTGGAGCGGGCTGATACGATAGATAGATGGACACCAAGACCGGGACCCTGACCGTCAAGCGCGGCTTGGCACAGATGCTCAAGGGCGGCGTCATCATGGACGTCGTCACGCCCGAGCATGCTGCGATTGCCGAAGAAGCCGGTGCGGTCGCGGTGATGGCGCTGGAACGGATCCCCGCAGACATCCGCGCGGCCGGCGGCGTGGCGCGCATGAGCGATTTGCAGCTCGTGCAGCGCATTATGGATGCCGTGACCATTCCGGTCATGGCTAAGGTCCGAATCGGCCACTTTGCCGAGGCCCAAGCGCTGCAAGAGCTGGGTGTTGATTTCATCGACGAGTCCGAAGTGCTCACGCCGGCCGACGACAAGTACCATTGCGCCAAAGAGGGCTTCACCATTCCCTTTGTGTGCGGCGCGCGCGATCTCGGTGAGGCGCTGCGACGGATCGCCGAAGGCGCAGCTATGATTCGCAGCAAGGGTGAAGCGGGCAGCGGCAACATTGTCGAGGCCGTGCGGCACATGCGTTCCATCAACGACTCGATTAAAGAACTCACCGTGCTGCCGAAAGAGGAGTTGGTTGCGCGAGCGCGCGATCTTGGCGCACCGCTGGAGTTGGTACGAGAAGTGGCGCGGCTCGGGAAACTGCCGGTGGTGCTGTTCTGTGCGGGCGGGGTTTCAACGCCTGCCGATGCGGCGCTCATGATGCAACTCGGTGCCGAGGGCATCTTTGTCGGGAGCGGCATCTTTAAGTCCAGCAACCCGGCGGCGTTCGCAAAAGCCATTGTTGATGCGACCACCCATTACGGGGACCCCAAGGTTGTCGTGGCGGCTTCGAAGTCGCTCTCGGGCACTGCTATGGAAGGTCTCGACGTGCGCAAACTGCCTGAATCCGAACTTTTGGCCGCGCGCGGCAACTAACTCATGATCGGCGTGCTGGGCGTCCAAGGCGATGTCATCGAGCATCTCAATGCGTTGGACCGCTGCGGCGTGCGCGCATCGGTGGTGAAATCGGCTCCCGAGCTCAGCCGCTGCGAAGGCTTGATCCTTCCCGGTGGCGAGTCCACGACCGTAATGAAGTTGTTGCAGCGATGCGATTTGATTGAACCGATCGCGCAGCGGGTACGCACGGGAATGCCGTTTTGGGGGACGTGCATGGGGATGATTCTTGCAGCCCGCGAGCTTGCGGGCTTCCCCGATCAGGCGACGTTGGACTTGCTTGACGTAACCGTGCGGCGCAACGCTTTCGGACGGCAAGTTGCCTCGGCGGAAGTCAAGTTGAGCATACCGGTCTTAGGTTCGCCGGCGTTTCCGGCCGTTTTCATTCGGGCGCCTTGGATCGAGCGGGTGGGTTCCGGCGTCGAGGTGCTCGCACAGTTGGATGGCCGTCCGGTAATGGTCCGGCAGGGCAATGTGCTTGGGACTTCCTTTCACCCGGAACTTACCGGCGATCTCCGCCTGCACCGCTATTTCATCGAAATCGGTAAGGCATCGGGTGCGATAGGGAAGCCCGCCGCCACCGCTTAACCCTCCCTCAAGATGTCTTCGCAAGCGCCTTCAAAAGACGCCGAAGCGGCGGGTTTTCAAGGACAGATTCCCGCCGTCGAGCCTCTGCTGACCGAAGTAATCGCCACTCTGTCGCTTGCGGCGCACGCGTATCTATCGCAAGATGAAAAGCAGCCGGATCTTCAATCGGCCGAGATTGCTATCGACGTGGCCAGCGCCAGCTTCGAACGGGTCAAAGAAAGACTCAGGCCGCAAGAGCGGTTAGCGATCACGCAGATGCTAACCGAAACGAGGTTGACCTTCGTAAAGAAGCGGGGCCTGTAAATGGCGCCGCTTTCTGTTAGAGCATCGGGTCAGCCGTGAGCGAAGTTCTCGTGCTAAATTTTACCTACGAAGCGCTGAACATCACGAACTTCCAGCGCGCGGTCAAGCTGATCTTCTCCGGCAAAGCGGAGATCGTGCACGGCCGAGAGCGCGTGCTGCATTCAACCACGTTCGAGATGAGGATGCCGTCGATCATCCGGATGCTGTACTACATCAAGCGTCCCATGCAAAAAGTGGCGCTCACCAAGAAGAATATCTTGTTGCGCGACGACTACACCTGCCAGTATTGCGACACCCGCGGAGAACGGTTGATGACGGTGGATCACGTCATTCCGCGGAGTAAAGGCGGCCCTTCGACCTGGGAAAATTTGGTGTGCGCGTGCATGTATTGCAACAACCGCAAGAACAACCGCAGCCCCGCGCACGCCAACATGCAGTTAAAGCGTAAACCCAAGCAACCCAAATATATCCCATGGATTCAAATCAAACGCAATACGCTGCCCGGCGAATGGCATAAGTTCCTGTTCCTGTACAACGTATCGATCGACGAACGAATTGAATAGTAGGAGCGTTCCGGCTCTCACCTTCATGGTGGGGTGTATCGCGATCAGCGCATTGCCAGGGATCGCGGGCGCAGCGCCTCCAAATGCGCCGCGTATCAATGCCGAGGGAACCTTTACTGATGCGGCCAGCTGAATCTACAAAGAAGGTAACGGTACCTTTTCCCTTGGAAATCAAGTTCTTGGGACCAATGAGAGAATCGTCTTGCCGCCGCCTGCTGCGAAGGACGGGCAGCAGGTAGTTGGAGTCAATCGAAATCGTCATGGTATGGACACGTACGGATACCCCTTACGCGTGTCACTACTGGATAAAGTTTTTGCCAACAACTTTAAAGTCGATATCAACGTTTCAAATGGCCGGGATATCTACAAGTATGCGCCGGGTGATCTTTTCGCAAAAGAAACGCGAATATCGGGCGGCGGCACGGCTAAGTATAATGCCTTCGGTCCAGTCGCCACGGATGCAATTATTCCGCCGCAATTTAAACCCGCTTACGACTTTGTCATAAATGCGTTGAAAGCAGTCGGCAATATGCCCGAAGACCAAAGAAACATTGCGCGTTACCATATGCTCTTTATTGAAACGGATGATGTAATTTGGATTGAATTGGGACCCTTGTGGGCAACTGATGAACTGCCTCATCTCGGCTGCCAAACAAAACTTGGGCGCGACATGGTCTTCGGGTACGACAAGAACGCGCCGAAAGAACGTTCCGGCGGTCTGTTTCTGCAATGTTTTTGACTCCAGCTGAGTAAGAATTTCGGTGTTATGGCTGCCCTTTACGCAGATGGCGGGGTTCGACGCCGGTGCGCGCAGGTTCGTGCGCGGCGAGGGCAACTATCTTTTTGACGAGCGTGGAAACCGGTTGCTCGACGCGGTTTCCTCGATTTGGACGACCCTGCACGGACACTGCCACCCCTACATTATCGAATGCATTAGCAAACAAGCTGCGAAGTTAGATCACTCAACCCTTTTGGGGGCGACAAATCCGGCGGCCGAGGAGCTCGCGGCTCGGCTGTGCCTGTTGGCCAACATGCATGCGGCGTTCTTTTCGGGCGACGGTGCGAGCGCCGTTGAGGCGGCGTTGAAGATGGCGCTGCAGTTTTGGCAAAACCAAGGGCAGTCCCACCGCAACCGATTCGTGCATCTGCGCGACTCTTACCACGGCGATACGGCGGGCGCAATGAGCGTTTCCGACATCGAACTTTTTAAGGGTCGCTTCACAGGCCTAACGTTCTCGTCAGCCACCTACGATGGTTTCGCCGAGTTGAGGTTGGACGACGTCGCAGCCGTGATCGTCGAACCGATCGTGCAGGCAGCTGCGGGCATGCGTATTGTGCCGTCCGAAACGTACGCGAAGCTCCCCGATATGGACGCGCTCTTGATCGTGGATGAGATCGCGACGGGGTTCGGGCGTACCGGCACCATGTTCGCCCACGAACAGCTCGGCGGCTTAAAGCCCGATTTGCTGGTGTTGGGCAAAGGTCTTTCCGGTGGCACAGTGGCGCTTTCAGCGACTTTGGCCACGAGCAGCGTGTACGAATCGTTCCTCGGGGATTTTTCCAAACAGAAGCACCTATTTCACGGACATAGTTACGCCGGCAATCCGATTGCGTGTGCTGCCGCGCTGGCTTCCCTCGATATCTTCGAACGCAACGATGTTCTCGGGCACGTAGCGACCATGTCACGCGAAACGCGTGACTCGTCACAACGTCTTGCTATCCGCGACGACGTGACGGACGTTCGCGGCGCCGGATTGATGTACGCAGTTCAGGTTGACGCCGCTCGAATCGCTGAAGGCGCCGGTCCCCCCGCCGCGTGGCGCATTGCAGAAAGGTTGTATGAACGCGGGTTTTTTACACGGCCGATCGGTGAAGCGATTCAATTCGTACCGCCGCTGAGCATCGAGGTCAAAGAGATAGGCGCTTTCTTCGACGCGTTGGAACAGGTTTTAGATGAGCTATCTTGAGCTTGCGACCGCGCAGCTTGGGCGCATTTCCGACGCGCATCGCCTGCGCAAGCTCGAGCCCGATGTGCCGCAAGCTGCAGTCAATTTCGCGAGCAACGATTACTTGGCGATGGCAACCGAGCCTCGGGTCGTGGAGGCGCTGCGTCGCGCCAAGCGCGTGGGCTCCGGCGGCGCGCGATTGCTGGGTGGTCGCTCGCGCGAGCATTGGCTCTTAGAGGAAGAGTTGGCCGCGTTCGTCGGACGCGAGCGCGCGCTGCTGTTCTCGTCGGGCTATTTGGCAGCATTGGGCGGGATCGCCGCTCTGGCTCTCACGGTGGACGCCGCCTACTCCGATGAACTCAATCACGCAAGTTTAATCGACGGGCTGCGCACCTCGCATTTGGTCCGCAACGTCTATCCCCATCGCGACCTACCTCCAAAGAGCGGCCGTGCGAACCGGGCACTGATCGTGACCGAATCGCTCTTTAGCATGGAGGGCGATCGCGCTCCGCTGGATGCCATGCTGGCAGATTTGAATGAGGGAGACGTCTTGCTCGTGGATGAAGCGCACGCTATCGGCGTGGCGGGAAGAGAAGGGCGTGGGCTGGCGCATCACTTACAGGATAAGCGCGTGGTTGTGATGGGCACGCTCTCCAAAGCGCTCGGTTCGCAAGGCGGCTTTATCGCCGGACCGGCCCCAGTTATCGAGTTGATGGTCAACACCGCACGTACGTTTATTTTTGATACCGCTCCGGCCCCACCGCTCGCCCTGGCCGCGCGTTTGGCATTGCTACTAGTTCGCACGGCCGACGATCGCCGCGCTCGCATCGAGCGAAATATTCGAGTCTTACGCGAGGCGGTGGCCGCAGCCGGCTTGGAGAGCCCGGACGTCGCCGGACCGATTCTTCCGGTCCTCGTCGGTGATGAAACGCGGACCAAGGTTCTCGAAAATGCACTGCTGGAGCAGATGATCTATGCGCCTGCGGTTCGTCCGCCAACCGTTCCGGCGGGAACCTCGCGATTGCGCTTGAGCGTTCGCTCGGACCATACCGAAGATCAGGTTCTGCGTTTTGCGCACGCGCTGGCGGCATGCACCGCTACTTTGTAACGGGGACCGACACCGACGTAGGAAAAACGCGCGTGAGCGCCGCTCTGGCTCGCGCCTTGAAAACGCGCGGTGAGGATCCCCTGATCGTAAAGCTAGTGCAAACCGGTGCCGGTCCAACCGACGAGGGCGACGCGGCGCATGCCGGCCGCTTGGCGGGATGTCCGCACCACGAACTCGCGCGCTTTTTCAAGGCAGCCGACCCGTGGACCGCAGCATTGGCCGAAGGGATGCCGGCGGTGCACGCCGAGGATTTGCAACTCGCGCTCGACCGCATGAGCGGCGCCATCATAGCAGAGGGCGCTGGGGGCGTGGCTGTGCCCCTCAACCGCGCGCAGACTTTTGCGGATGTTGCACAGCTGGCGAAGTTGGAAACGATCCTCGTTGTCGGCCTGCGCCTCGGGTGCCTCAATCATGCTCTGCTGACGTTATCGCATCTCTCTGCGCACGGCGTTTCGGTCGCCGGCGCGGTGCTGGTCGACCGATGGCACGAAACTGGCGTGGAGTACCACAATGACGTTCGCCGCACGTTGCAGGGAAAAGTGCGCGTATTCGGCATTCTGCCGTTTGAAGTTGACGAGACGCGCTCCATCGAAGAGGGCGCCTGTATGTTCGACGATTTTCTCAGCGCATAAGGGGGCCAGTAATTCATCCTACCATCGGGCGTGCCCGCCAAAGCGTGCTCGAGCAGCAAGAACCCGCCGGCCGCGAACTTCTGGAAGAGATTGCCGTTTTGCCGGCCGCCTTTGTGCCCCAACTCCTTGAACTGGCGGATGAAGTGCGCGAGCTCCACTGCGGCAATGGTGCCAATGTCGAGGTCTTGTATAACGCAAAGAAAGGTGGCTGTTCTGAGGATTGCAACTTCTGTTCGCAGAGTGCGCGCTTTGCCACCGACGTGCAAGCGGAGCCGTTAAGCACGGTCGAGGGGTTTACCGCGGCCGCGCGCGATGCGCATCGTCGGGGCGCCGGCGAGTTCTGTATTGTGGTCGCCGTGCGCGGCCCTTCGAACAAATTGCTGGAGCGCGTGTGTGAGGCCACGCGCGCTATAAAGGCCGAGTTTCCATTGACGGTCGCCGTTTCGTTGGGTATCTTGCGCGAAGAGCATTTGAGCCAACTGCTCGCCGCCGGCGTTGACAAAGTGAATCACAACTTAGAAACCTCGCGCCGCTACTTTCCGGATGTCTGCACAACGCACACGTACGACGAACGCTGGGCAACGTGCCAACTGGTTAAATCGTACGGCCTCGAGCTCTGCTGCGGCGGCATCATCGGCATGGGGGAAACGCTGGCCGACCGGCTGGATTTTCTGGAGGCGCTTCAAGTGCTCGGCCCTCAAGAGGTGCCGATCAATTTCCTCAATCCGCGTCCCGGCACGCCCTTCGGCGACCGCTCGCTGGTGGAGCCGACCGAGGCGCTGCGTTTCGTGGCGATGGCGCGTTTGGCACTTCCGAAGGCCCTCATTCGCTTTGCCGGAGGACGCGAGGTTACGCTCCAGGGCCTGCAGGATTTGGGCATGCGTAGCGGTGCCAGCGGTTTGGTGCTCGGAAGTTACTTGACGACGAGCGGCCGGAGCGACAATCATGATTTTGCCATGTTGGAACGGTTAGGATTCGAGGTCCTCGCGTAGCATGCGCGCTATCTGTGCGGCGCTGCGCAATGCGGCCTTCATGATCTCGCACCACTCGGCGACCGCCAAGGGACGCTGATCTGCTCGCGCCGCTGACGGCGCGTACCCAAACCACAAAACTCTAGCAGATCGGGGAATCACTTCTTGGACCAGACACGCGCGCCGTACTTTCAGGCGCTCTTGGACTATGTCGACGCCGGCGTCATTCCGTTTCATACGCCCGGTCACAAGCAGGGTATCGGCATGGATCAGGCCTTTCGCGAGTTCGTCGGTGACAACATCGCCTCCATCGATCTAACTCCCATGCCGGGCATCGACGATCTCTTGCAGCCGACCGACTCGATCCTCGAAGCGCAACAACTCGCAGCCGAGGCCTACGGCGCGCAGCGCACCTATTTCTTGATCAACGGCTCAACTAGCGGAAACCAATGCATGATGATGGCCGCCGCAAATCCGGGCGACTTGGTTGCCGTCCCTCGTAACTCGCACAAGAGTTTACTGGGCTCGCTCG
The DNA here is from genome assembly GCA_003243975.1 of Candidatus Meridianibacter frigidus. Taxonomy (GTDB): domain Bacteria; phylum Vulcanimicrobiota; class Vulcanimicrobiia; order Vulcanimicrobiales; family Vulcanimicrobiaceae; genus Meridianibacter; species Meridianibacter frigidus. The sequence goes on from QHBJ01000025.1 coordinate 90,601, forward strand.
TCATGAGCGGTGCCCGTCCGGTATACATGCAGCCCGACGTCGACGAGTCGCTGCACATGGACCACACGGTTTCACCTCAAACGGTGCAGCGCACGCTCGACGAGCATCCCGGCCTTAAGGCGGTTTATATCGTCAGCCCCACATACTACGGAATTGCCGCGGATTTGGAATCCCTCGTGCGCATCGTGCACGAGCGCGACAAGATCCTCATGGTGGACGAAGCATGGGGTCCGCATTTTCACTTTCATCCTGATCTGCCGCTCTCTGCGACGGCCGCCGGTGCGGACATGTGCATCAACTCGACCCACAAAATGCTCTCGAGTTTCTCTCAGACCGCGATGCTGCACCAGCAAGGCGACCGCGTGCGCGTGGATCGGCTGGAAGCGGTGCTCAAGCTCTTTCTCTCGACCTCGCCGAATCTGCCGATGGTGGCCTCACTGGATGTGGCTCGGCGTCAAATGGCCACCGAAGGGCCGGCGCTGCTCTCACGGACGATCGACTTGGCGAACGAAACGCGTCGGCGCCTCAACCAGATTCCCGGCGTGTACTGTTTCGGCGAAGAGCTCCAGGGCACGAACGGCGTCTTCGACTTGGATCCAACGAAGATCACGATTACGGTTAAGGATTTGGGTTACACCGGGTACGAGGCCTCGGAGATTCTGCGGCGTCGTTACAACGTGCAAGTCGAACTGGCGGATCTCTTTAATGTGGTCGCACTCTTTACCATCGGGACTTCGCAAGAGGCGGCCGAGCGCCTCATTCTCGGCGTGAGCGAGTTGGCGCGTGAGGACCGCGCGGTCGATATCTTTTCGCCATCCGGCGTCCTGCAGCGCCGCCTAAAAACCGGAACCTATAAGCTGCCGAAGACGCCCCCCATGCGCATGCTACCGCGCGACGCTTTTTTGGCCGACACTGAACCGGTTCGATTCAAGTCCAGCAAAGGGCGCATCTGCGCGGAAGTGATCACGCCGTATCCACCCGGCATTCCCGTGATCTCCCCCGGCGAAGAGATCACCAAAGAAATCATTGATTATCTAGACCTGGAGATCAAAGCCGGTGTGCGCATGCAAGGGCCGTTCGACAAAGACCTGAAAATGATCCGCGTTGTGAAGGAAAAGACTCCGAGCCTTAGTGGTGAAGCACCGGCAGCGCCGGCTTAACCACCATCAGGAAGAACGCGAATAGTGGCGTGATGAGCGCGATGCTTCCCCAAAGATTCCATCGATGCGACAGCGCCTGATACTGCTCCCTTTCGGCTTGACTGCTCAGACCGCCCAGTGCGATCTCATGCAGTTGGAGCTGGACTCGCGCGAGCGGTATAAACGCCAAGCCCGCGATGATGAATAGAACAATTCCCCACAGCAACCAGCCGGTTCCGAGAAATGGAACGCCGCTGATAAATCCCATCCCTACGCCCGCTGCGACAATGATGACAATGCTGGGCATCGTGAAAATGCGATCAGCTTGAATAATACCACCGATCGTGTGTGCGATTATGCGGGCACTAGCCGTGCGGTCGGCTATGCGCTTCCAGAATATTCCTAATAGGATCGTTCCGAGAAAAACGACAACCGCAAGGATGTGGAACGCTTTGAGCACCGGGTACATCCCAAAATCCTTCGGCTATCGGTGGCGATGCCCCGCTGTACAGACATGCGGCAGGGTCGGCCACAGCTAGCGCGTAAGAGAGAATAAACTCTCACGGAAGTTGAGGATCAGTATTGGCCGTTAACGCCGAATCTGTCTCCCCCGGCTGGGAACTCACGCAACTCCTCGATATCTTTCCCCTACCAATACGCCAATCGCTCGTTCGCTTGCCAAACCTCGATCATGTGATCGAAGTCGTTTTGGATTTGGGGCGGCCGCCCGAAGCCCGCTTCGAAAACGATTACGTGTACCTCTCGGAAACGCCGGTTTCGCACGAAGACATCGCGCACGTTATCTCGCGGTTGTCGCCTTTCGGCGCCGACAACCGCGCCGGCATCGAGCAGACGTTGCACCGCATCTCAGCCATGCGTAACCGGACGGGCAAGATTATCGGCCTGACCTGCCGCGTCGGACGCGCAGTTTTTGGGACGATCGAGATCATTCTCGACGTCATCCGCAGCGGAAAATCGATCTGCCTTCTGGGTCGTCCAGGCGTAGGTAAGACCACCATGCTGCGCGAGTGCGCGCGCGTGCTAAGCGAAGATCGCAAACGCGTGGTGATTGTCGATACGAGCAGCGAGATCGCCGGCGATGGCGACATCGCCCATCCGGGGATCGGTCTCGCGCGCCGCATGCACGTCGCGGATCCCGCTCTGCAGCACGCCGTCATGATTGAAGCGGTAGAGAATCACATGCCTCAGGTTATCGTTATTGACGAAATCGGCACTGAGATGGAAGCCATGGCAGCGCGCACGATTGCCGAGCGCGGCGTCGCCCTGATTGGGACGGCTCATGGCCAATCTCTTGAGAATCTGCTCATGAACCCGACGCTCTCTGATTTGGTGGGCGGAATCGGCGCGGTTACTCTCTCGGACGAAGAAGCGCGCCGTCGCGGCACGCGCAAAACCGTCCTCGAGAGAAAGGCGCCGCCCACCTTCGACGTGGTGGTCGAGATTCAGGATCGGGATCGCCTCGCAATTCATCAAAACGTGGCCGACGTGGTTGACGCCTTGCTGCGTGGCTACCAGCCGCAGCCCGAGGTGCGGCAGCGCACGGCCAGCGGCGTAGCTATCGTGCAGGAAGCGAATCCGGAGTCGATGCCGCAATTCAGTGGCACCTATAACGAAGATGGTGAGGGGGATGAGCAGGATCATCCGCTTCTCATTTTTCCGTACGGCGTTTCGCGAAATAAAATCGAGCGCGCCATTCACAATCTGCGGATCCAGGGCTCGATCGCGCGCAATTGGGACGATGCCGATGTGGTTTTGACGCTCAAGACGTTGGAGCGCAAAGAATCCGCCAAGCTCAAGCAGATCGCATCCGAGAATATTCCAATCTACTCCATTAAAACAAACACGACGACTCAGATTCAGAATGCGCTCAAGGATGTATTCAACCTACCGCCGGTGGATGTTGAGGAAGTCGCCATCCGCGAAGCCGAAGAAGCCGTCTATCAAGTGTTGCTGGATAACAAAGCCATCGAGTTGTCACCCCAGACGTCTTACGTGCGTCGCATGCAGCATCAGCTGGCTGAGAAGTACCGCTTGCAATCGCGCAGTACCGGTTTGGAACCCAACCGCCGCGTCCGAATCTTCAAACACGCAGACCTGTGAAGCGAGGGCTAAACAAAACCAGAGCGCTTAATTCTGCCGCAGGCGACATCCGTTTGCAGGTTAACGTCGCGAATCACGATCACATAATCGCCGGCGGTAAGCGTTTGTAACGGAACATCGATAAATGCCGTCGCAGTGTAGGTCTGCAAGTTTTGCCAAGAGTCTCGGGCGATTTGCGCGACGAAGGAGCGGCTCAGAGAGCAAGTGCCTTTCGCCACGAGGAAGCGATAGATGTGATTTTGGCTGCCGCTTTCAAGTGGAACCATAACCGACGAACCGCTCGGAAAGCAACGGGTGTCACACTTTCTTCCGATTGACACTTCACCGCCTGCGTGGACGCGCGAACCGCGCAGCGGAGCGATTGTGACGTGCGTATAGTCTGCCCACGCGCCTTGACATCCGTAGAGGAGTGCGAAGGCCAGCCATCCGGTTGCCTTCGAATGCCGGGTCATAAAGCTTAGTTCGCCGAAAATCCAGAAATGTTTATCACCATTGAGGGGATTGAGGGGTGCGGGAAGTCGACTCTCATGGAGAAACTGGCGAACTCTTTGCGGTCCGCCGGGCGCACCGTCATTATGGCACGCGAGCCGGGAGGCACGTCCTTAGGTGACCGTCTGCGCGCGATTTTTCTTGACTCCACCTTGCGAATTGAGCCATGGGCCGAGGCGATGCTTGTCAATACTTCGCGTGCGCAACTGCTCAAAGAGGTCATTCGGCCGGCGCTGGAGCGCCGGGAGGACATTGTCTGCGATCGTTTTACCGATTCGACGATCGCATACCAGGGATACGGGCGGGGATTGGCTTTGGGGCCATTGGAACAACTCTGCGACTTGGCGACCGCGGGTCTGCGGCCAGATTTAACCCTGTTTCTTGACATCTCCGTGGCGTTTTCGCGCGCTCGCGTCGTTGGGCGAGCAAATCGCCAAGACCGAATGGATTCGCAGAGCGACGCGTATCACGAGCGTGTTCGTGAAGGATATCGATCCATCGCACAAGGCAATCCGCAGCGCGTCAAAACCCTTGACGGCTCGCTCGGTGCGAGCGAGTTGCTACAAGCCGCTTTGGTGGAAATCTCGGTCGCAACCCAGTGAGCGAGTTGCGCTTCGAGGTTGCCGGTTGCGAAGGCCCCATGCAATTCTTCTCGGGCCTAAGCAAGGCCACAATCGCGCATGCATACCTCTTTGTAGGCCCGCAGGGCGTCGGCAAGAAAACCTTCGCGCGCCAGTTGGCCCAATCGTTGCTCTGCGAAGCGCATAAAGACTCGCTACTTGGTTACGACGGAATATGCTCGGCCTGCAAACAAATTGGAGCGGGCACGCATCCAGACCTCATGGAGAGTTCGGGAGCGCTCAAAATCGGCGAGCGCGACTCTTCTCTGGCCTTTGGCGAAACCGAAGAGATGACGGCGCGGGATTTGGTAAGACAGCTCTCCCTGCAGTCCTACGCCGGCGGGTTTCGCATCTTCATCTTGGGCGATGTGGACTTTGCAACCCATCACGCGGCCAATGCATTGCTGAAGTTCTTCGAGGACCCCCCCGCATCTGTAATTCTTCTCTTGACCAGCGCGACTCCGGGACGTCTGCTCCCGACCATTCGATCGCGGTTGGTAGAAGTGCAATTCTCTTCCCTTTCGAGCGCCGATGTGCAGGCCGTGCTGACCACTCAGGGATACTCGCCCGCGGATGCAAAGTTGGGCGGGGTGCTTGGGCAAGGCAGTGTGACGCGCGCCCTCGCGGCACTGGATAGCGGCGAAGATAATCCACGGACCGAGACGATGCGCTGGTTCTTCGAAGTCGTCAACGGTGAGGTTCCGCAAGCAAACTGGGTTACGCGCGAGACCCTGGATGAGGGGTTGGAAACGATAAAGACGCTCGTGCGCGACTGGACGGTTTTGAGTATCGCGGGGAGGGACGCACCCATTTTGGCGCTCGATGCAGAGAAGAATCTCAGGAACCTCCGTGCCCTTCGCGCTGAGGATGCAACCCGAATCCTGATGCGCATCACCGACGCACAGAAGCTCGCGCGCACGAACGTCAGCCCCACGCTGGTCGCGGAGATGGTGCGCATGCATTTAAGCCCGGCGCCGAGCGCCAAGAGCTAGTAGCGGCGGAAGAAGCTCACCTCGTCGTACTGGCGCGCGAACACCAACGCCAGGTATGCAATCACCAGGGCGCGTGCCGCGGCCAGCACATATGGAGCAAAGGTGGCCGTCCAATCCACCACATAAGGCAGCATTAAGCTCAACAGATAGAAGTACAGCAGCAGCGCGACGATGCAAAGGACGGCTGCCGCGAGTGGGTTTCCACGCACCTTTTGTATCGAAACCGAGAGCGCTGCCGCCCCCGGTATTCCGCCGATGGCCGCCGCCGGAATCGTATAGATCAAGAAGAAGAGCACGAGTGCGATCAGGACGATTCCAAGTGGTCCGAAGTATCCGGCAACCAAACTTGCCGCAAACAGTACGAATGTAAAACCGAGTGCGGCCAGCAGAATGCTCCCCGCTTTGCGTTTGCCCTCATCCCAAGTCGAAGCAAAGCGCGCTTTGCCCGAACGCCAAGCGTCTTCGGCCGCCAGAATCGCGAGCCCAAATGCAAATCCTTGGAGCAAGTTCGTTATCAAGCCGGTGATGCCAAAATCGAATCCACCCAGTTGCCCGAAGAGGGGGCCGTTTAGGAATCCGAGCGCAATTCCGATCAACGCTGCAAGGAGCGGAAAGACGGCGATAACCGGATTCTTCGCTAAAAGCGGAAGGGCTTTCGCGTAGATTCCGAGATCGACCGTTTCCCATTTACGCATGACCCTACGCTCGTGCACCTTGCAGCGCGGAACCACAGCCGCAGGTGCGTTCTGCCGGAACCTCGTCGATGATTCGGTAGATAGCGTCCTTTACGCGCGCATTGTTGCGGTTGAACACTTCGATGACCCCGTGGTGCGAAACCGGCTTGATCCCGTCTTGGCCCTCCAAGCCGACATCGTAATCGGTAATCAACGAGATGTTCACATAACATATTTCTAGTTCGCGCGCCAGATAGCACTCGGGGTAATTGGTCATGTTGATGACCTCCCAGCCGGCATTGGAGAACCATTTCGATTCGGCGCGCGTGCTGAAGCGCGGTCCTTGAATCACGACGATCGTGCCGCGATCGTGCGTGGTAATGTCGAGTGATTTGAGCGCCTTGATCGCAATCGGCCGCAACTGCGCGCAATAGGGATCCGCGAAGCTGATATGGGTCGTGATCGGCCCGTCGTAAAATGTGTCTTTTCGGCCCATCGTGCGGTCGACGACCTGGTCTGCGACAACCATGTCGCCGGGCATCACCGCCTTCTTGAGCGAGCCGCAGGCCGTGGGTCCGATGATGCGCGTAACCCCGAGCATCTTCATTGCGTAGGCATTCGCGCGGTAGTTAATGGACTGCGGCGGAAAACGGTGATCTTTGCCGTGACGGGGGAGAAAGGCCACTTTCTTGCCGGCGATTTCACCGAGCGCTACTTGGTCGCTCGGCGGTCCGAACGGTGTTTCGATCGGCACTTCGCGCGCGTTCTCGATTAACGAATAAAAGCCCGAGCCTCCAAATACGCCGATCTCGGCACGCTCTGTCGTTTCCATGGTCTCCATTCTTGGCAAATTTGGTCACGGAGTTCAGTTCGAGGTCCGCAATCGCGCCCCTCGAATGAGCGCGCATGAACTTCACGAGGGCCGCCGCGCTCTGGCTCTCCGCTGTTATTTTGCTTGCCGGCTGTACCCGCGTGCAAAGTGTGGGCACGACTGGACGCAGGCCCTGGACGCAACCGCATGTCTTGCGTATCGCGGATATCTCCGATCCCGATCATTTCAACCCATTGCTTTCGACCATGGACCTCGTCTACGATCTGGATGCACTGGTGTTCTCGTTCTTGATCATCGCCGATGATAAGGGTGAGCTTATCGGCGACTTGGCGACAGAGGTGCCTTCCCTTTCAAACGGCGGCGTCTCCGCGGACGGACGCAGATACACCTATCATTTGCACCGTGGCGTGAAGTGGCACGATGGTGCGCGGTTTACCGCTCGCGATGTAAAGTTCACTTGGCAAGCAGTGATGAACCCGAACAACAACACGCTGCACCGCGAGGGCTACGACCAGGTTAGTTCAATCGATACGCCTGACGACCAGTCGGTTATCGTCCATCTGAAGCGACGCTACCCGCCGTTCGTCACGAAATTCTTCACCTCACTTCAGGAGGGTGGCAAGGGCCTACTCCCGGCGCACTTGCTGGCGCGCCTGCACGACATCAACCAGGTGCCATTCAATGCGCATCCGGTCGGGACGGGGCCGTTTCGATTCTCATCGTGGGATCGTGGTCGCCGAGTCGTTTTCGTACGTAACGATTCATATTTCAAGGGCCGTCCCAAGCTTGCCAAGATCATTTTGAACGTCATCAGCGACGACAATACGTTGCTGACCGCGGTTCGCACGCACGATGTCGATTTGATCGTTTCGCCGCCCAGCTCATTGTACGACCGATACCGAAAGCTCGAGGACACCTACGTGGCACTGGCGCCTTGGAATGCCCAGGCGCTGCTGATTATGAATCAGCGCAGGCCGCAGCTGGCCGATCTGAACGTGCGCAAAGCGGTCACGATGGCTATCGATTATCAGGCATTTATCGATAAGATTTCGCACGGCGTAGGACAACAAGCGCACGATATCGTTCCACCGGTCGCCGTGGGGTACACCGAAAATCCGCCTTATGCATATGATCCGGTGAGCGCCAACACGCTCCTGGATCGCAGCGGCTGGAAGCGCGGTCCGGACGGCGTCCGTCAGAGAAACGGGCAGCGCCTTGATTTTGTCATCGAAGTTTCCGTCGGTTCAACCGGCTCGTTGCGGATCGCTACCTACCTGCAGCAGATGTTCAAAGCCGTCGGGATGAATCTTGCGATCAAGACTTCGCCCTACAACGTGATCTTTTCGCATGAAGGTCCGCTCTACGGTGGCCGCTACGACTTTGCAACGTACTCTACGACGCTGCCGTGGGATCCCGATAATCTCTTTTATTTGGGCTGCGGTTACTGGTTTCCGAGGGGAGAGAACATCTTCGGTTATTGCAACCACGAGGTCGACAAAGGCGAGCTAGCCGGGTTGGCCACTGACGACCTGAGGCGGCGCGCTGCCATTTACGCTAAAACCGAGAGGCTCATCCACCAGACCGTCCCTTGGATTCCGCTTTACGAATTACGCCGCCCCGTCGTGCACAACCCCGACTTAAAAGGATTTAGCGCCGCCCCATCTAGCACTGCGTGGTGGAACGCCTGGCAGTGGGACATCTAAGCGGCGTCACGTTGAACAGAAAGTGTCATGCTGAGCCTGTCGAGCACGAGCTTATCGCCCTTCGACTCCGCTCAATGCGTTCGCTTCGCTCAGGATGACACAACAAAAATGGGCGCCGTGAGAAGTGGTTAGCGGTTGAAATCGGAGGGTTTGAGTTCTTCGATGAATTTCTTGAAGCGCTCCTCGTCGGCTTCATCGCCGCCCCCGTCGCCGCTTACGGATTCTTCCAAAACGATCTTGTCCGAAACGAAGATCGGGGCTTTCATGCGCAGCGCTAAGGCGATGCCGTCTGAAGGCCGTGCGTCAATCTCCTGCACCTCGCCATTCGTGCGAATTACGAGTTTCGCAAAGAATGTTGACTCACGTATATCGTGGATCACGATTTGTTCAAGGCGCGCTTCGAGAGTTTCGAGCATCGAGCGCATGAGATCGTGCGAAAGCGGGCGTGGAACGGGCGCGCCTTCGAGCGCAAGCGCGATGGAAGTTGCCTCGAACGGCCCGATTAGGATTGGGAGAAAGCGCTTGCCTTCCAGATCTTTGAGAATGACGACGGGATCATGCGTAAGCAGGTCGATGCCGAGCTTGTCAACCTTCATTTGGCGCATACTCTGTTTTTATCCGACGGCTCACGTTCTAATCCTCCGGCCGGAGGAAGGTTTCGCAGCCAAGAGAAGCTAGCGCGCTTCCATTATGGCATTATCGTGCGGTATCGTCGGGTTGCCAAATGTCGGCAAATCCACCATCTTCAACGCGCTTACGCGCTCCGCCCAGGCGCTGGCCGCCAACTATCCTTTTGCCACTATCGAGCCAAACATCGGCGAAGTGCCCGTGCCTGACGAACGCTTGGCCGTGCTGCGCGCCCTGGTGAATGCGCCTCGCGTCGTGCCCGCAACGATGCAATTCGTGGATATCGCCGGCCTGGTTCGCGGCGCGAGCACCGGCCAAGGCCTTGGCAACGCGTTCTTAAGCCATATACGCGAAACCGATGCCGTCGCCATGGTGGTGCGCTGCTTTCAAGATGAGAATGTTACGCACGTCGAGGGAAACCCCGATCCGGCGCGCGATATCGAGATCATCTCCATCGAGATGGCCCTCGCCGATCTCGCTTCGCTGCAAAAAAAGCTTGACAAGCTCGAACGCGAAGCTCGCGCGAATCCGAAGCTGAAATACAAAGTGGACGCGGCGCTAAGCTTGATCGACGCACTCGAGCAGAACAAGCCCGCGCGGCGCTTCGCAAAGGGGTCGCCGGAGATGGAAGTGGCAAATGAGCTGTTCTTGCTTACGGCCAAACCACTGCTTTACGTGGCGAACATTGACGAACGACAAATCACAGAGCCCGGCCCCCTTGTGCAAGCGGTGAAAGCAATCGCGCATTCTGAAGGCAGTGGCGTCGTTGCGTTCTGTGGGAAGGTGGAAGCCGAACTGGCGGGTTTGAACGAGTCCGAGGCCAGGGAATTTTGCGCGGAAATCGGTATCGAGCGCGGGGGCCTAGATTCCCTAATCGTTTCCGCCTACGATCTGCTCGGCTTGATGACGTTTCTGACTGCAGGCGAGAAAGAAGTGCGCGCGTGGACAATCCACAAAAACACCAAGGCGCCGCAGGCCGCCGGCGAGATTCACACCGACATCGAGCGAGGGTTCATACGCGCCGAGATCGTTTCATACGACGATTACGCCAAGTATAAGACCATGGAAGCCATGCGCGGTGCCGGCGTCGTGCGACAAGAAGGCAAAGAGTACGTCATGCACGAGGGCGACGTCGTAAATTTCAAATTCAACGTCTGAACGAGGGTACTACCCGCGGCCAGCGAGCATAGACCGTCAGGCCCGGTGGCCGGTGCGCGCCGCCGAGGGGTTTGCCGACATATCCTCAAACCCTAGCGGCCTATGGCCGTTACTGCTGTTCGCGAAGTCTCGGTTTTCGGCGACGGAATCGCTTATTTCAATGAAGCAGCCGCGCTGCTGGAACTCGACCCCGGAATGCGCGCGATTCTTACGCACCCATCGCGCCAGATCATCTTCTCGATTCCCTTTCAGCGTGACAGTGGCGAATTTGAAGTGTTCACCGGTTATCGCGTGCAGTACAACTTCGCGCGCGGTCCCGCCAAAGGCGGGATCCGTTTTCACCCGGGTGTAACGCTGGATGAAGTCACGGCGCTGGCGTTCTGGATGACGTGGAAGTGTGCGGTTGTGGACCTGCCGTTCGGCGGCGGCAAAGGTGGCGTGACCTGCGATCCCACAACGCTTTCAATGAACGAGTTGGAACGCATCACGAGGCGGTACGCCGCGGAGTTGGTCGAGGTTGTCGGTCCCGATAAAGACGTGCCGGCGCCGGATGTTGGAACGACACCGCAGACCATGGCATGGTTCATGGACACGTATTCGATGCACATTCGTCAGAATGTAGCCGGCGTCGTTACCGGCAAGCCGCTGGAAATTGGTGGATCACGGGGAAGGGTGGAAGCGACGGGTCGCGGCGTCACGATATGCGCGATGGATCAGATGTCGCACTTGGGTATCGACCCGAAAGGCGCGCGCGTCGTCATTCAGGGCTTCGGCAACGTCGGCATGTACGCTGCCAAACTCTTCGAGGAACGCGGATGCAACGTAGTTGGGATTTCCGATGTGACGGGCGCTTACTATAATGGGGCCGGCATCAATGTGAATGGAGCCGAAGAGTACGCCAAAAAGAATCATAACTTGGGCGGATTTACCGGCGGGGACCGCATCACCAATGCTGAGTTGCTAGAGACCGATTGCGACGTGCTGGTCCCGGCGGCTTTGGAGAAACAGCTCACCACCGAAAACGCGCGGCGCGTGAGGGCCAAATTGCTCGTCGAGGGCGCCAATGGCCCGACTACTCCTGAGGCCGATCGCATCTTTCAGGAAATGGGCGTTTGCGTAATCCCCGATATCATGGCGAACGCCGGCGGCGTGACGGTTTCATACTTCGAATGGGTTCAAGACCGCGCCGGCTACTTTTGGAAGGAAGCCGAAGTCAACGCGCGCCTGGAAGAGAATTTGCTGGAGAACTTTGCGGAAATCCGGCGCATCGCGCAGTTGCACAACGTGGCGTTCCGAACGGCGGCTTACATGATCGCCATCGAACGAGTTGTGACCTCGCTCAAGCTGCGCGGAGTCTACGCCTAACTAAAGCCGCTTGAGGCCGGTGCCCTCTTCGCCCGGTATCGGTTGCTCTTGCGTCAACTCTTCAAGTTCGATTCCGGCCTCTTTGGCAGCAGCGTAGCCGCCTTCCAGCGCGACAGCGTTTGGAAATCCTTTCTCCCGCAAGTGCGCAGCAATCATCGAACATGAATTTCCGCTGCCGCAATAGAGAACCAGTTTGCCATCGTGCGGCAACGGCAGAGCCAGTTCATCTGCTTCCAGCAGTTTCTCGCCATCGTAGCGCACTGAGCCGCGGATTTGCTTATCGTCCGGTTTTTTGCGAACGTCGATGAGCGTCAGCGTGCCTTCCGGTGCCGAGCGCAACTCATCGACGGTAATCTTTCCGTTTTGTTCTTGCATTGCTGCTTATGCCGCTTTTCGCTTATGCAGAAAAACGCTATTGCCTTCGGTATCATGGATCATTGTCATGAAGCAGACCGGCGATTCATGCTCCATCACAATGGGAATCCCGCGTCCCTTGACCGATGCCACCGCTGCGTCCAGATCATCGACCGCGAAAAGGATGCCGTTACTGGGTTGGAATGGCATGAACGCGCCTCCGCCGCCCCACAGCCCGAATGTCGTCCCATCCGGTAGTTCGTATTCTGCTCCCCTATTGTCCGGATAAACGGTGATTGGCTCGAGGCCAAGCACGTCGCGGTAGAATTCGATAGCGCGGGTGGCGTCCTTAACCATATAGCCGCTTACGTCGATACCCTTAATCTTTACGGAATCTTGAGTCATTCTGGCTCCTCTTGTTAACTGGCGGTTTCGAAGGCCTGTTCGGCGTGGTACGAACTGCGCGAGAGCGGGCTCGAAACCACTTGATGAAAACCCTTGATTAGCGCGAGATCGCGCAAAGCCGAGAATTTTTCAGGCGTGACGAATTCGGCGACCGGCAGATGCTTCTTGCTCGGCTGGAGATACTGGCCCATGGTGAAGATGTCGACGCCCGCCGCGCGCGCGTCGTCCATTACTTGCTCGACCTCTGTCTCGCTCTCGCCAAGGCCCAGCATAACTGAGGTTTTCGTGTAGTGCTGCGGTGTGCGCTCTTTTGCGTGGCGCAGGATCTTCAGTGACTGATCGTACTTGGCGCGCTTATCGCGCACGGTCGGCGTGAGACGGCGCACCGTCTCCAAATTATGGGCAAACACGTCGGGAACGGCGTCCAGCACAATATCAAGCGCGAGCAAATCGCCACGAAAATCTCCAATAAGCGTTTCCACTTTCGAACCGGGAACGCATTCGTGAATGGCGCGCACGGTGTTGGCGATGATTAATGCGCCGCCATCGGCGAGGTCGTCGCGATCCACGCAGGTCAAGACCAGGTATTGCCAGCCCAACTCCCTGACCGCGTCCGCAACGCGAGCCGGTTCCATCCAATCCACGATGCCTTTGGGATTGCCGGTCTTCACCGCACAAAAACGGCATCCGCGCGTGCAGGTGTCGCCCAAGATCATAATTGTCGCCGTTCCGGCGCCCCAGCATTCCGCAATGTTCGGACACATCGCCTCTTTGCACACAGTATTGAGCGCTAGCGCGTTCACGCGGTCCTTCACGCGCTCGTACTCCTCGCCGCGCGGTAGTGCAACGCGCAGCCAATCCGGCTTGCGAACCGTTGGCGCGCGGGAGTCCAGCAGGCTGATCTCTACCGCCATCTTAGCTCTCGAAGTCTACCGAAAAGGTTCGCCCGAGTGCAACCAGCAAGGCCGTCTTTGCCTCGCCGAAAGTCACGTGCCGCCCGGTTTCCCGGTTCAGAGAGGTGATACCGCGCTCCGGAAGTCCGCACGGGGTTATCAGACGGTCGTAATTAAGATCGGTGCAGGCGTTAAATGCAATGCCATGTAGCGAGGTCATGCGCTGCACCGCCAAGCCGATCGCGCAGATTTGATTTCGACCAACCCAAACGCCGGCATGCTCGCTCCACCGCTCGGCGGCGACGCCGAAGTGCGCGCACGTCTCGATTACGGCGCCTTCCAGCGCGCGCACCAACGGTACCACCTCGCGAAAGCGCTGCAGCTTGCGAATGGGATAAACCACCACTTGCCCAGGTCCGTGGTAGGTGACGTCGCCGCCACGCTCGATTTCAACCAGATCGACACCGCGTGAAGCCAGCATTTCGCGCGACAGCAGAACGTTCTGTTGCCGTGCATTTCGACCAAGAGTAATAACCGGGTCGTGTTCGACCACAATCCAGGTATCGGAATTTTTTCCGCTTGCGACGCGCTCGTGAATGCGGTGCTGCAAATCCCAGACCTCACGATAAGGCCGCCGCCCCAGATCCAAAAGCCGTGTCTTGCTTGTATCGACAGGCATTCAGTTCTCGTCGGCGGGAGCGGGGCGTTCGCCGGGCGGACTCCAACTTTCGCGCAAAAGACACGATGTCGAAACGTACCTTTTTTTGCGCGAAAGTGGCGTCAGTAGGAAACTCCATGGAGGGAATTTCCGAACGGCGACCGGCGAACGCCCCGCTCCCGCTGGCGCCGCCCGCGGGGGATATGCCACGGACCCTTTCGGGTTCGTCATTTGGCTCCAGCTAGGAGGGGCGCTTTGGGCTTCGGGTTGACGAGATGGATGGCTTTGTTGTGCATGAGTTCGGCGGCATCCATGATGCTTTCGGTCAGCGTCGGATGCGGGTGAATGGAGAGGCCGATATCTTCAATGGTTGCGCCCATCTCCAGCGCGATAACGCCCTCGCCGATAAGCGATTCAGCTTGTGGTGCGACGATGTGCATACCCAGCAGTTGATCGCTCTTGGCATCGCCGACCAATTTGATGAGCCCGTCGGTTTCGTTCATGGTGCGCGCGCGGCCGCTGGCAGCCAGCGGGAACTTGCCGGTCCTGACCTCATGCCCCGCAGCTTTGGCTTCCTCTTCGGAAAGGCCGACGGTTGCTACCTCCGGATCGGTATAGACGCAATTTGGAATGGCCACCGGGTCGAACGCGGCCGAACGGTCTCCGCTAATGACCTCGGCAGCAATCACGCCTTGTTTCATCGCGCGATGGGCAAGAAGCGGCATTCCGGTAACGTCGCCGATTGCGTAAACCCCGCTGATCTTGGTGCGCAGCTGCGCATCGACGGTAATAAAACCGCGATCGTCGGTCTTCAGGCCGGCGGCTTGCAGATTGAGTCCGTCGGTGACCGGTTTCCGCCCGACCGCCACAAGTACCATGTCGAAGTCGCGCGTTTCGTCCTTGCCCCCAGTGCCTTCGCCCTTGAACGTCGCCTTCACAACCTTGCCGTCTTTCTTAATGTCCCCGACGGTCGTGGAGAGCATGATGTCCACGCCCTGTTTTTTCAGAATGCGCAGCATGGTCTTACCGATCTCTAAGTCGGTTCCGGTCAGGATCTGCGGCATGGCTTCGATCACTAATGTCTTGGCGCCCATGCGCGTGAACACGGTCGCAAACTCAAGACCAATGACCCCGCCCCCGATTACGAGCAGGTTCTTTGGAATACGCCTGAGCTGCACCGCGTCGTCGGAGTTAATGATGTATTCGCCGTCGCGTGGCCAAGCTTTGACATCTATGGGTGCGCTGCCGGTGGCAATAACGACCGCCTCTTTGGCGGTGTATGTTTCGGTCTTGCCGTCCTTGCTCTTGACTTCGACTTGCTTTGGGGCGATAAAGGCGGCGGAGCCGTAGGCGAAGGCGACGTTGTTGGCTTTGAAAAGCGTCTTTATGCCTCCAACGTTCGCGTTGACAACATCGGTCTTAAATTTTGCCACGCCCTCACGGTCAATCTGTGCCTGAGGAACCTTAATACCGATTTCAGCGGCATGGTTGATGTGGCGCGTCACCTCGCCGACGTGCAGCAGCGCTTTGGTTGGGATGCAGCCCCAGTTCAAACAAACCCCGCCTACCTCGTCGCGGTCGATGCAGATAACGCTCTTGCCGAGCTGCCCCAAACGAATCGCGGCGTGATACCCTCCCGGTCCCGCGCCGATGACAACCGAGTCTACTTGATGTTCAGCCAAATTTTTCTCTCCATCGCCCGATCTTGGGTCTCATTCTTGAAAATAGGATACCAATTCTCCCCCAATCCTCACGACGACCAAAGAGGGCTCGGGCAAGGCATTGATGCCCCGCGGCGCGCATGAGGGCGTAGAACATGAAGCAGAACCTCCAGACGGCCATTCTGCGCTGGCATGCGCGTAAGGGGCGGGCATCGCTCCCCTGGCGCGCCACGACGGACCCCTACGCAGTCCTAGTTAGCGAGTTCATGCTTCAGCAAACGCAAGTAAACCGGGTGATCCCGATCCATGGGGCTTTTTTGCGGGCCTTTCCGAATTGGCGCGCACTCGCTGTCGCCACGCTAGCCGAGGTTGTGCGCGCTTGGCGCGGGCTGGGCTACAATTCGCGAGCAGTGCGCCTGAAACGGCTCGCGGAGGCCGTCGTGCGTGACCACGGCGGCGAACTTCCGCGCTCGGAGGGAGCCTTGCGGGCGTTGCCGGGCATCGGCGCCTATACTGCAGCGGCGGTGCGCGCGTTCGCGTTCAACGAACACTGTGCCGCGGTCGACACCAACATCCGGCGTGTCGTGCATCGCATAGCGCGCGGCATCGAGCATCCTCCGAAGATGAATATCAAAGAGTTGCACGCTCGGGCGGATGCGCTGGTTCCAGAAAGGCAGGCGCGCGAATGGAATGCCGCGCTGATGGACCTTGGTGCGCTCCACTGTACCGCCCTCGCGCCGAAATGCACGCCTTGCCCGGCTCTGCGATGGTGCGCTGCAGGTCCGGTTGATGGCGACCATTTGGCACGTGCGCGCCGGCGATACGCCACCAAAAAGACGCCGCAAGAATCCATGCCTTTCGCGCAAACGACTCGCTTTGCCCGGGGCCGCATCGTCGACCGCCTGCGGGATGTGCCGCGTGGCGAAATGATCTCGTTCCTCATTCTGCATCGCGAGCTGAAGCTGCCTTATCATGGTGAGGCCGCGATCGGGGATGCGCTCGGCGCGCTCGAGAGGGATGGAATCGTCCGCCGGGACGGACAGTCGTTCGCGCTGGTCGACTGAGGGCCTGAGCGTATTGAAGATCCCGTTCCCAAAGAAGAAAGTCAGTCGCGCGGTTGCGATGCAAGAACTGGCCATTCTAGAGGGCGCATACCCGAATGCGGTAACTGCCCTACATTACTCCAATGCATTCGAATTGCTAGTCGCCGTCGTTCTTTCCGCTCAGAATACCGACGCGCGCGTTAATCTTACAACGCCGGTGCTCTTCAAGAAGTATCCTACGCCGCAGAAGCTCGCGCGCGCACGGCCTGAGGATGTCGAGCAGATTATTCGGTCATGCGGTTTCTTTCGCACGAAAACCCGCAGCATTATCAATGCTTCAAAGCAGTTGATGGAATTGCACGGCGGCAACGTTCCGCGCACACGCGAAGAGTTGGAAGCGCTTCCCGGTGTTGGCCGCAAGAGCGCCAACGTTATTATGTCGGTAGTCTTCGAGCAGGCGGCCTTTGCCGTAGACACGCACGTCTTTCGGGTCGCGCATCGTCTGGGGTTAACGCTTGGGAAGAATCCTCGGGAAGTCGAGAGCGACGTAACCAAAGTTGTACCAAAAGAGAAGTGGCGTCACGCCCATCACTGGCTAATCCTCCACGGCCGTTCCATCTGCAAAGCGCCCATCCCACATTGCGGTGAATGCCCTGTCAATGCAATCTGTCCGACGCCGCCGATCGTGCGGCGCTTTCGCACGCTCAAAACGAAAGCGGGCCCGGCCGGTCGAGGTGTTCGGGCCGCGGCAACTCGGCGTCCTGCGCGATAATCTTCAACAGCCCAGCGGCCGTCAAGCGTTCGCCATATCCGGCTTCGGTTGAAATTTTTGACAAATTGATGAGCGACGGGCGCGTCGCGCTGGGGTCAAACTGATATTCGCCCTCAAGCCCTTCGCCGGCGACGCGAACCAGTTGATGGACTTCGTCCAAATCCAAACGGACACGCCGATCTGCAAAGCGCAATCGCAAACGCAGCGGCCGCTCCAAGCGAATATACTTGACGCCGGCTTTGCCCAGGATGGCGTTGAGCCGTTTTATTCCGGCGGCCAGTTCATCGCCGAATGCCGCGAGCGCTTGCGGCGCATCTTCGAATTGTTGCGCCGATTCCGCACCGCTCGAATCAATGAGGGCGCCGAGGTCGCGTCGTGCCCGGATGCGCATCGCGGCGGCAACGATCGGATTGGAAGGGGCTTCCTCGTCCATGCGCGCAGAGGTTCGGGACCGTGAGTGAGAGTTCTTCGCATCCCGAGCATGGGTTGAAATCGGTGAGCCCGGCCGTAAAAAGCGTTCTTGTGGACACGCCCGGCTGGCGCAGCGTGCAGCCGCGCATTCCCGACACCGCGCAGCGGCGCCAACTCGAGAGCCAGCGCAGCATTCGCGAAATTGTTTTCGGCGTGCAAGACGGCATCTTGACCACCCTGGGCATCGTGACCGGAATTGGCGCAGCCCAGAGCGGCCGCCTGACCATCATAATTTCGGGATTGGTGGCGTTACTTGCCGGCACGCTGTCGATGGCGGTCGGACAATACTTGGGTTCCAAAGCCGAGCGCGAGGTCGTGCAAGCGTCCATCGAGATGGAAAAAGGCGAGATGGAAGCCAGTCCGCAGGACGAGTTCACCGAGCAAGTTGCCTACTACAAACTTAAGGGCTTCAGCGCCGATGAAGCCCACATGATCGTTAGCCGCTTGGCACAGAACCCCGAGATCTATCTCTACGAAATGATGCGCGATGAGTTCGGCATCGATCCTCGGGTGGCGGACGACCGCAGCTTGCGGCCCGCGTTTGCAATGGCCGGCTCATATGCGCTGGGTTCGCTTATCCCGATCGTGCCGTATTTTTTCGCGCTGAAAAGCGCCGCACCGCTCAGCCTGGTATTCGCCGTGCTCGGTCTTTTCGGAATCGGCTTTTATGCTGCGCGCAACACTGGGCGCAATGCCGTGATGAAAGGGTTGGAGATCGTTCTGTTCGGGGGAATCGTGTTCGGCATCAGCTATGCTGCCGGAAAATACATTCCGCCGCTTTTTGGGCATGCGCCGCTCAGCGGCGGCTAGCGCTTCACTTCCGGGAACCGTTGCCCGGCGGCGTCCACTTGCCGACAAGAGTGCGCGAGATAACCAAACGTTGGATCTGCTGCGTGCCCTCGTAGATTTGCGTGATCTTCGCGTCACGCATCATGCGCTCGACGGGGTACTCTGCTGAGTATCCGAACCCGCCTAAAACCTGCACAGCATCGGTCGTTACCGACATTGCGACGTCGCCGGCCTTGAGTTTGCACATTGCGGCCCACAACGAGAGGTCCGGCGCGTCTTCGTCGCATTTCCTCGCGCATTCGTAAACGAGGAGGCGCGCGGCCTCGACTTCGGTCTTCATGTCGGCCAACATGAAGCCGACGCCCTGCTGCTGCCCGATGGGCTTGCCGAATGCCATGCGCTCCTTAGCGTAGTTTGCCGCGTAGTCGAGTGCGCCGGCGGCAATACCGAGCGCTTGCGCCGCGATTCCGGGCCGAGATTTATCGAGGACTTTCATCGCGATCTTGAAGCCCGCGCCTTCGTTGCCCAGCAAGTTATCCGCGGGCACCTCGCAGTTCTCGAAGTTTAGCTCGACCGTTGGGGAACCGCGAATTCCCATCTTTTTCTCTTTCTTGCCGACCTGAAATCCCGGGAAAGTCTTCTCGACGATAAACGCGCTGATTCCGTTGGCGCCTTTCGACGAATCGGTCACTGCAAAAACGCAAACCACGTCGGCAACGCTGCCGTGCGTGATCCAGATCTTGGTGCCGTTTAGAACGTACTTGTCACCCTTTCGCTCGGCACGCGTGCGCATGGAGCCGGCTGCATCTGAGCCGCTGCCCGCTTCGGTCAGGGCATAAGCCGCGATCCATTCGCCCGAGGCCAGCCTCGGGATATAGCTTTGCTTCTGCTCTTCCGTGCCGCCAATGAGAATCGGCAGAGCGCCGAGTTCTTGCACCGCGACGATCAGCGAGCTGGCGGCGCAAGCTTTCGCGATCTCTTCGACGACCTTGACATAGGTGACAAAGGACCCGCCTAGACCGCCGTACTCGGCGGGAAAAGGAATGCCCAGCAGATCGCTCTGCGCGAAGAGTTCCTTGAGATCGAATGGGAACTCGCCTTTTTCGTCGATTTCGGCCGCGCGCGGCGCAACTTTCTCTCTGACGAGATCGCGAACGAGTTCAAGGATCATCGCCTCTTCGTCGGAGCTGACGTGCGAACTGGCTACGGCCATGGTAGACTCCCGAGATAAGCTGCGCAGTACGCGCTTGAGTTTCAACACTGCAAAGGGCCCCCCCCTGGAAATGCAAATATCCCGGCATGGACAAAGTGGTGCCCAGCGCGGTGGAAGCGGTGGCAGACATTCCCAGCGGCGCCACGTTGGCGGTTGGCGGCTTCGGGCTGAGCGGTATCCCGCACAACCTCATCGAGGCGCTCCTCGAACAGGGCGCCACCGACCTGGTCACCGTTTCGAACAACTGCGGAGTAGACGGCTGGGGGCTTGGCGTGCTGTTGGATGCCAAGCGCATTCGCCGCACAACCGGATCGTACGTCGGTGAAAACCGTGAGTTCGAGCGCCAGTATCTGCACGGCGAACTCGAGGTCGAGTTGGTACCTCAGGGAACGCTGGCGGAGCGGCTGCGCGCCGGAGGTGCGGGCATCCCGGCCTTCTTCACCCCGGCGGGCGTTGGAACGCAGGTGGCGGAGGGTGGCTTGCCATGGAAACACGCGACGGACGGCTCGATATCCATGCCTTCGCCGAAAAAAGAAACGCGCTCGTTTCATGGCCTGGATTACGTGCTGGAGGAAGGCATCGTTTGCGACTATGCGTTGGTGCGCGCCACGAAGGGCGACCGCCACGGCAACTTGATCTACGCAAAGACCACGCGCAATTTCAATCCGCTTTGTGCGACGGCTGGGCGCATTACGATTGCTGAGGTCGAAGAGTTGGTCGAACCCGGGGAGATATCGCCAGAAAACGTACATACGCCGGGCATCTTCGTGCAGCGCGTGGTTGTCGTCGGCGCGCAGGGCAAACGCATCGAACGCGTAACGACGCGCCGGGCAGGCGCTTAATGGCAATTACTCGCGAGCAACTTGCGGAGCGAGTTGCGGAGGAACTCGAAAACAACCAGTACGTGAATCTTGGTATCGGTCTGCCGACGCTGGTTCCTAACCATGTGCCCAAAAGCGTCACCGTCGTACTGCAGAGCGAAAACGGCATCTTGGGACTGGGCCCTTATCCCTATGAAGGCGAAGAAGATGCCGATTTAATCAACGCGGGCAAGGAAACCGTTACGGTGCTCCCCGGCGCGTCGTTCTTCGACTCGGCAACATCGTTTGGAATGATTCGGGGCGGCCACATCGACGTGGCGATTCTCGGAGCGATGCAGGTTTCCGAACAAGGTGACTTGGCGAATTGGATGATTCCGGGCAAGATGGTGAAGGGCATGGGCGGTGCCATGGACTTGGTGCATGGTGCCAAGCGCGTCATCGTCATGATGGAGCACGTCGCCAAAGGCGGAGCGCGCAAGATCGTCAAGCAGTGTTCGCTGCCGCTTACCGGCAAGCACGTGGTTCAGCGCATCATTACGGATATGGCGGTCATCGACATCACCGACAAAGGAATGATCTTACGCGAACTGGCGCGCGGCGTGAGCGTGGACGATGTGCGCGCCGCAACCGAACCCGAGTTGCACGTTCCGGTCGAACCCATGGTCATGCAACTGCGCGAAACGGCCCGAACCTAACCCTGCTCGAGCAGCCTAGCAGCGTCGTTTACGTAGCAATCGAGGTGGTTTCACGGAATTGCCGGCGATAGAGGCGCGCGTATTCGCCACCACGCGCCAGGAGAACAGCATGAGTGCCTTGCTCTACGACACGGCCATTTTCAACAACGAAGATCACATCGGCTGCGACGATGGTCGAGAGCCGATGCGCAATGACCAGACTGGTCCGTCCGCGCATCAGCGGAACGAGCGCTGCTTGAATGGCGGCTTCGTTGTGCGAGTCCAGCGAGCTGGTCGCTTCATCCAGAATCAGGATGCGTGGATCCTTGAGCAACACGCGCGCGATGGCCAGCCGCTGGCGCTCACCCCCACTAAGCTTATGTCCGCGCTCGCCGACCACGGTATCGTACCGCTGCGGCAGCGCCACGATAAAGTCGTGAATGTTTGCGGCACGCGTAGCCGCCTCTAACTGCGCCTCGGTTGCATCGGGGCGTGCGTAGCGCAGATTGTTGGCGATCGTGTCGTGAAAGAGGTACGTCTCTTGCGTTACGATGCCGATGTCGCGGCGTAGCGATTCCAGCGTCAACTCCGCGATGTCGTGCCCGTCAATCAGAATGCGACCGCTTTGCGGCGAGTAGAAGCGCGGAACTAACTGCGTGATAGTTGTCTTTCCGGCGCCGGATGGACCGACAAGAGCTGCGACTTGCCCGGGTAACACATGAAAATTAACACCGCGCAGCGCGCTGCGGTCCTCGGTGTACGAAAAGACGACATCTTCGAAACAAATGTCGCCGGCGATGGTAGGCAGCGAAACCGATCCGTCCGGCGTGTATGCCTCAGTTTCAAAATCCAGGTACTCGAAGATGCGCTCGAAAACCGCCAGCGCGCTAACGATCTGCACTTGGATGCCGGCCAGCGTAGCGGCAGGCCCGTACAAACGCGTGACTACCAGCTGCACGAATGCCACAATAACGCCAACCCCGAGCGAACCGGTGATCGCGAGCCAGCCACCGCCGAGCCACAACAGCGCAGGTCCCACGACCACCATCGACGTGATCGCGCCGATAAACCAGCGGCCAACCATCGCGAGGTTAATCTCGAGCTTCATGAGGCTGGTTCCGACGCCGAAGAAGCGCCTGCGTTCGTAATCCTCGCGCGCGAACGACTTGATCAGCGTGATACCCGAGATGGAGAGCGTTTCTTGCGTTATGCCCTCGATCTCGTCGCGACTCTCGCGCGTCTTCTTTCGAATGTCGTACATGCGCCGGCCCACCGGGGCCAGCGGTATGATCATCAGCGGCACGACGATAATGGCGATGACCGCCAGGCGCCAATTCCAGAAGAACATCAGGATGAACGTCGTGGCGATCATGAAAAAATTCGTCGCGATGGTGACCAGCGTGCCGGTCACCACGTTGTCGATGTTATCGACGTCGTTGGAAACGCGGTTCATGATCTCGCCGGTCTTGGTGTTGGTGAAGAAGGAGAGCGGCATGCGGTGTAGATGCGCGACCAGACTCGTGCGGATGTCACGCATGATGCCCTCACCCACCGCTGAGTTCAGGTACCCCTGATACACTCCGATGAGCATCGCGAAAATCGCGGAGCCGACAATAGCCGCGACATAAGTCCAAAGCTCGTGCAGGTTATGGTGCGGAATGGCACGGTCGATGATGTAGGCGGTCATTACCGGAGGAATAAGGCCCAAGAGCTGCGCGGCCAGCATGCAGAGAAGCACCAGCACTTCCTGCTTCCAATACGGGCGAAAGAACGCGCCGATGCGCCGCAGGTTAACTTTGTGAAGTTTCGGTTTATCGGGCCGATAGGCGTTGGACCACATCAAGTGGACCGGCGGGCCGCCCAGCATCAGGAACTGTTCCTAAGAACTGGGATGCAAGATGAAGTTCGTGACGGCGCGCACCATTTGGAGGTCGAGGGGCAGCGCCGGTTGGCTGTAGGTTGCGAAATTCGCTTCGCGGTCGGCCGAAACGTCGCGCAGAACGTGATTCATTCCCTGCACCATGACGAGCTTCGCTTTGGGAGCGCTTTTCGATAGCGCCATGGCGTCTGCAGGCGAAGCTTGCAGATCAGTGGTCCCCTGGACTATTAGGGTGGGAACCTGCAGTTTGGAAAACTCGACCGCGGGGTCGTACTTGAACCAACTAATGAGGTAGGGTTGGGCCGAGGGCCGGAAGAGCGCCGCCAATGCCGGCGACACCGTAGCGATATGATTGCCGGCTTCCAGCGAAGTGATGTCCGCCAGGGATTCATCCAGAATCGGCGCGTTCGCCGGATTTTCGCGCAGTTGTGAGCGCAGCACATCGCCCGCTTTGAATCCTGCGCCGTCGAGGCTGATAACTGCCGCCACGCTTGGAACCCGCTGTGCGGCAAGCGCGCCAATGAGAGAGCCTTCGCTGTGGCCGACGATGGAAACACCACGAAAGCGCCTATCGGTTTGAAGTAGCTTGACCCACTGCACGGCGTCGTCCACGAACATGTCAAAACGGAGGTCGGCTTCCAAAACGCCGGGCATCGCGCTTTCGCCGACGGTGCGCTTGTCGTAACGCAACGTTGCGATGCCTGCTTTCGCGAGTTCGGAAGCGAGCATTCGGTAAGCGTCGGTTTTCAACATGGGCGAGTTCCCGTTGCGGTCGGTCGGCCCCGACCCGGCGATAATCAGCGCTACCGGGAACGGCCCCATGCCCTCGGGCAGCCTCAGCGTTCCGTGCAGGGTCCCACCTTGCACTGCGACCGAAGCGGAAAGATCAGCCGGCGGCGCCGCGCTTGCAGGCAAAACGCGCGTCAACGCCAGCAGCGCCGCCCCCATGATGAACGGTGTCAGTCTTACTTGCATGATGCGTCCTTTCGGTTAACTCTTGCCGTTGCGCAAGGCCGCTAGTTCTTTGTACAATTTTTTCTCTTTTTCGCTGAGTTCTTGTGGCAATTGTCCGACCAATCGAACGTACTGGTCGCCGGATCCGCCGTTGCGAACCCTCGGCATCCCTTTGCCGGAAAGACGCAGAGTGCGATTGTTCTGCGTACCCGGCGGAATGGTCATGGTGACCTGTCCAGCCATCGTCGGCACGCGAACCTCGCCGCCCAGCACCAAGTCGTAGATGTTCACGGGAAGGTCGACGTAAAGATCGTCGCCTTTGCGTTTGTAGGTCGGGTCATCGTTGAGCTTGACGATAAGAAACAGATCACCGTTAGGGCTTCCCGCGCCCCCCTGTCCCGCCAAACGAATGCGTTGTCCTTCGCGCACGCCTTTGGGAATGGAAACGTCGAACTTGCGGGTGGTCAGCAACCTTCCGGTTCCGTGACAATGCGGGCACAGCGCGTTGTTCAGCGTGCCCGTTCCCCGGCAGCGCGGACAGACATCTTCAACCTGCAGCGACACTGATTTCTTGCCGCCGTCGTATGCGTCGCGCAGTCCTAGTTCGATGGTGGTTTCCAGATCTTGTCCGCGCTGGTGCCCAAAACCGGCGGTTTGTTGTGCCGTTTGGCGCCGTCCGATGCCCGAGAAGAACATGTCGAAGAAATCGGAGAAGCCGCTCGCGCCTTCCGCAGAACTTCCGCCGAGATCACCGAAGTCGAAGACCGTTTCACCCTGAGCGCTGCGGTACCGGCGTTGCTGCTCCGCTTGATGCGCGGCTTGTTGCCAGTTACTGCCCAAAACGTTGTACTTCTTGCGCTTCTCGGGGTCGCCGAGGACTTCGTATGCTTCCTGGATGTCCTTGAATTTTTCTTCAGCTGCGCGCGCGTTCTGCGGGTTCGCATCGGGATGCCACTTCCGCGCGAGCTTGCGGTACGCCGATTTGATGTCTTTCTCCGCCGCATTCTTCGGCACGCCCAGGATGTCGTAATAATTCTTATAGTTCATTCTGAAGGCGCTCCGCCTAGCTACGAATTTTTCGAAACGATGACTTTGGCGGGGCGCAAGACGTCGTCGCCAAGAAGGTAGCCCTTCTGCGCTTCTTCCACAACGGTTTCGTCGGCGACGGCGGGATCCTCGCGCGTTCCGATCGCCTCGGCCAGCTTGGGGTCGAAGAGTTGGCCCTTGACTTCCATCGCCTTTACGCCCTCGCCGGCTAAGAGACTCCCGAAACCCTTGAGCGTCTGCGCAACGCCGTCGCGCAGCCCGTCACTCTCGGAGTCAACCGCTAGTGCGCGTTCCAAATTATCGATTACCGGCAGAAACTTCTGCAGAAGCGAACGGCGCCCGGCCAGCGCGATGTCGGCGAATTGCCGCTCGATCCGTTTCTTGTAGTTCTCGAAGTCGGCCATTGCCAGCAGAAACTTGTTGTAGTTCTCGTCGGCTTTGGCTCTGGCTTCGGCCAATTCGGCAGCGCCGTCGGCGACGGAACCCTCCGTTTCCACAAATGGGGGGACGTCCGCTTCGGTGGTGTTCAATTCCAAGTCTTGTTCTTGCATGCGTGTTTAGCCGTCGCAAGTGTCACGCCGAGCTTGTCGAGGCGCAGCGGTTTGTCGCTGGTTCTCGACAAGCTCGAACTGACAGATCTGCTATTTAGCTTCCTTGAACTCGGCGTCGATAAAGTCGTCCGTGGGCGCCTGTGCGCCTTCGGACGAACCATTTTGCGAAGCCGATCCTTCGGAAGATGCACCGTTTTGCGTTGCGCCGTCGCCGGAAGGCTGCGTCTTCTGGTACAGCAGTTCCGCCATTTTGTAGCTGGCGGTTTGCAGCTTCTCGATGGCCGGCTTGATTTCAGGGATCGTGCCGTTTTCAGCTTTGGCCCGCAGGTCGCTCAGCGCCGTTTCCACGTCGCCGCGCGCGCCTGCATCGAGCTTATCGCCGACTTCCTTGAGCGACTTCTCGGTCGAGTAGATCAAACTGGAAGCTTGGTTGCGAACTTCGGCTTCCTCTTTCTTGCGCTGATCTTCAGCCGCCGAGGCCTCGGCCTCGCGCACCATGCGTTCGACTTCCTCTTTATTGAGATTAGTCGTCGCGGCGATGGTGATCTGCTGCTCCTTGCCGGTTCCTAGGTCTTTGGCGTTCACGGATACGATGCCGTTGGCATCGATGTTGAACGAAACTTCGATCTGCGGAACGCCCCGCGGGGCTGCCGGAATTCCTTCCAATCGGAAGCGCCCGAGTTCTTTGTTGTCCACGGCCATCGGACGTTCGCCCTGCATGACGCGGATGTCCACCGAGGTTTGACCGTCTTCGGCCGTGGTGAAAACCTGTGTCTTACGCGTCGGAATGGTCGTGTTGCGCTCGATGAGCGGCGTCATGACGCCGCCGAGCGTTTCCAAGCCCAGCGTAAGCGGAGTGACGTCCAGCAACACGACGTCGCGCACTTCGCCCGAAAGCACGCCCGCCTGAATTGCAGCGCCGATCGCTACGACTTCGTCGGGGTTGACCGACTGGTTCGGTTCTTTGCCGGTCAGTTTGTTTACGAGCGCTTGGATGACCGGCATGCGGGTCGAACCGCCAACCAGCACAACTTCCTGAATTTGCGAAACGTCGATTTTGGCATCCGCAATTGCATTTTTGAAGGGTTGGACGCAGCGGTCGGTTAGATCGTGGGTCAACTCTTCGAACTTCGCGCGGGTGAGCGTGACGTCGAGATGCTTGGGGCCATTTTGATCGGCCGTGATGAAGGGAAGGTTGATGTTGGTCTGCACGACCGAAGAAAGCTCGATCTTTGCTTTTTCGGCGGCCTCCGTTAGGCGTTGCATCGCTTGCTTGTCGGCGGAGATATCGATGCCTTGCTCTTTCTTGAACTCTCCGACTAAGTACTCGACCACGCGTCGATCGTAGTCGTCGCCCCCAAGGTGCGTGTCGCCGTTGGTGGCCTTGACCTCGAACACGCCGTCGCCGACTTCGAGAATCGAAACGTCGAACGTGCCGCCGCCCAGATCCCACACCAGAATCGTTTCGTTGCCTTTTTTGTCCAAGCCGTACGCGAGCGCGGCTGCTGTCGGCTCGTTGATGATGCGCAGGACTTCCAGACCTGCAATCTTGCCGGCATCCTTAGTCGCTTGCCGTTGGGCATCGTTAAAGTAGGCGGGAACGGTGATGACCGCTTTCGTCACGCGCTCGCCCAGGTAGTTTGATGCGTCGTTGGTGAGTTTTTGCAGAATCATCGCCGAGATTTCTTGCGGCGAGTACTCCTTGCCGTCGACCTTGACGTGAAAATCCGTACCCATGTGGCGCTTGATCGAGCTGATCGTGCGCTCCGGATTGGTGATTGCTTGACGTTTTGCCAGTTGTCCGACCAGCCGTTCGCCGGTCTTTGTGAAGGCGACAACCGAGGGAGTCGTGCGACTGCCTTCGGCGTTCGCGATGACGGTGGGCGAGGAGCCCTCCATCACGGCAACGACCGAGTTGGTCGTGCCCAGGTCGATTCCGACCACTTTAGCCATTCTATTTTCTCTCTTTCCGAGTCGCAGGACCAACTCTTCGGCCGATCTGTGTCAGATCGGCCTACTAGGCCTTGCCACTTATGCGACTACAAGGATCTAAGCGTGCCGTCTATAGTACCGCGACGGCCGCTCCATGTTCCACTACTTAAAACAGGTATCCCCGCACCGGGGTTGCGGGAACGGATTAGGTGCCAAAAGAGCCGATTACCACTGGCGTGCACGTGGAGTTGAGATTGTTGACGGAAACCTGGACGGTACTGCCGGCCGGGACCGCCACGTTGAACGCACTGCTCTCATAGACAGGGTTGGCAAATGGCGGCGTCGCGTTCGGAGATGGCAGCGGAAGCGCAGCGGGTTGGAAGGTCCCGCCCAGTTGGCTACCTATGCCGCTCACCGTCACGACGGCGTCCCATCCGGAGCCTAAAGCCGTTTGGTCAGCTACGATGACCTGCCCGATGTTCGGCGAGTTGCCCGTCGAACCGGAGGCAGGGAATGCTAGGAACGGCGTGTCCCCGGCGGGCGGTACGCAGGCCACGGGATTTGAGCCTGAACCGGAGTTCGATGAACAAGCGGCCAACAAGCATGCGGTGCCTAGCAGGGTCAGTCCAACGCGTGAAATTTTCATGCCGCATTATATCCACGTTCTGCTGAATCTACACTGAGCGCCCAACATCCCAATCGCGGTCTCATCTTGTGAAGAAAGGCCCACGGCGGACCAAGCAGCGAACTCCCTGGGTCTATAAATGAACTTGGCGATTGTGGGTTGCTACCTTCTCTTTATGTTCGTGTTCGTTCCGTGGGCCAATAAGAACGCAGGCTATCTGGACGACGACCTGTGGCACGTTGGCGAATGAGAAGATGGCCAAGCTCGGTTCGAACCGGGCCTCCTTTATCAGTGTGGTGAGGGGTTACGGGCCCGAAGGTACCCCAAGGTCGGCGGGGCGCTCCGTAACTTTCACCGGCACCAACCGTTTGCTGCCTTGCGACCATATCTCCAAGCGTATCGTCTGGCCCGGAGCCGTTGCTTTGATGGCCGAGATGAGGTCGTCCCTGGTCGTAATCCGTTTACCGTTAGCGCTTAGGACCACGTCGCCGCCTTGCAGCCCGGCTTCATCGGCCGGCGTGCCGCCCGAAACCTGCGCAACGACGACGCCTTGCGAGCCCTGGTAGCCAATCTGCGAGCGAATGTTTGCGTTCAGGTCCGCCAGCACTGCGCCGATGAAACCGACGTTTGTGCCTTGGTGGATGCCGCTGCTATGCTCGAGCGAGCCAACCTGCGAGCGCAGAACGTTGGCGGGGATGGCGAAACCGATGCCTTGCGCCTGCTGCGGCGATGCCGTCGATTGGTTGACGCCGATTACGCGGCCGTTGATATCGACCAGCGGCCCACCGGAGTTTCCGGGATTGATGGGCGCCGACGTTTGCAAGAGTCCCTTAAAGTTAATTACGCCACCTGATTCGTCGGGGATCGGCTCGTTGCGGTTGAACCCGGAGACCACGCCCACCGTTACGGTTTTCTGCAGCTCGAGGGGTTCGCCGATTGCGATCGCCCACTGGCCGGCTTCCAGCTTGTCGGAGTCCGCCAACTCTACGGGCGGCGGCAGTTTCGCGTAACTATCCACCTTGATTAGGGCCAAATCCACGCCCACGTTGGCGGAGAGCACG
The DNA here is from genome assembly GCA_003243975.1 of Candidatus Meridianibacter frigidus. Classification (GTDB taxonomy): domain Bacteria; phylum Vulcanimicrobiota; class Vulcanimicrobiia; order Vulcanimicrobiales; family Vulcanimicrobiaceae; genus Meridianibacter; species Meridianibacter frigidus. The sequence continues at coordinate 120,124 of QHBJ01000025.1, forward strand.
TGCGCGGGTACCTTGTCGCCGTTTGCAAAGACCACTTCCAGCTTGCTGATGCGCATATTGCCGGGGGGGTTCACGACGTGCGCGTTGGTCACGATCTCGCCTTCCCGGTTGAGCACAAAGCCCGAGCCCGAAGCGCGCGCCCGATACCGCTGGACCCCTTGCGGACTGCCATTTCCTAAGTACTGTGAGATCGGGTCGAGCGGTACGATCTGCTGACCGTTTACGATCAGATTGATCGCGACAACCGAGGGGCCGACGCGCTTGACGGCGCTTACGATCCGGTCTTGGTCGCTACCGCCCGAAAACGAGGCCGCATACACCATGCCTGGTTTTTGTTGGGGAGCTGCAGCATTGGTGAAGTGCGTGCTGGCGTAGATCATCATCGAGAAACTGCCGATAACAGCGCCGGCCAGCGCGACGATGAGCAAGGGCAAAAGACGAGCTTTCATCTTGGCGATAACCATCCTAACAGAAGTGTTGAGCTTTCTTGGTTTCCTACTACTCCAAGAACGCGGGAAAGTCGCACCGGGTGCCGCATCCTACCGCGGCGAGGTTCCCGCCGCAACGGCGCTGCGCTCGTCTGAAACGATCAGGCCGTCTCGCAGGCGAATGATCCGCTTAGCGTGGGAGGCTACTTCCTCGTCGTGCGTCACCATGATAATGGTGCGCCCTCCGGCGTTCAAGTCCCCGAAAAGGCGCATGATCTCTTCGCTGGTGGTGGAGTCCAGGTTGCCGGTTGGCTCGTCGGCGAGCAAGACCGCCGGGTTGTTAACCAGCGCACGCGCAATGGCCACGCGCTGCTGCTGTCCCCCGGAGAGCTCCTGGGGCTTGTGGTGACCGCGGTCCCCGAGTCCGACGTCCGCCAGGCGCGCGCCTGCTATGGAGTTGCGTTCGCGCGCGCTCAGCCCGGCGTAGAACAGCGGCAAGGCAACGTTCTTAACCGCATCGGTGCGCGCCAACAGATTAAAACCCTGAAAGACGAAGCCGAGCTTTTTGAGACGAATTTCGGCCAGCTGGTTATCGTCGAGCGCGCTCACGTCGGTGCCGTCCAGCCGGTAGGATCCCTCGGTCAGGCGGTCGAGGCACCCGATGATATTCATCAATGTCGATTTGCCGGACCCCGATGGGCCCATAATAGCGACGTACTCACCCCGCTCGATGACAAAGCTGACGCCACGTAACGCCGGAACCTCCATCGCGCCATTGCGGTACACCTTGGTGACGTCGCGCACGTCGATGGCGCGGGTGAGGTTATTCATAGCGCAGCGCCTCGATCGGATCGAGATTGGAAGCGCGATAGGCGGGATAGGTGCCGAACGCCAGTGTCACGATCGTCGCAAAAGTGACTGCGATCAACGTAGCTCGGAGCCACGGAAGAGCGGTGATGCTTCCCGTGAGCTTAACGATTGCGAACGCATTGACCCCGTAACCGATCGCTAATCCCAAGGCCAGACCGATACCGCAGCCGATACCGCAGAGTAAAAGGGCTTCGACGAAAAATTGCGCCAGAATTTGGCCCTTGCGTGCGCCGATCGCTTTGCGGATTCCGATCTCGCGCGTGCGCTCCGTCACCGAAACCAACATGATGTTCATGATGCCGATGCCGGCTACCAAGAGCGACACCGCTCCGATGAGCCCCACGATCATCGTGAGAACCCCGAAAACCGCTCCCACCAGTTGGTTAAACGTTTTCTTGTCGAATGTAATGTATTGAATGCCTTTGACGTTGCGATGGAGGTTGCGCAGTTCGTTGATCACCGCGACCTCGGTTTGTGCCATTTGAGATTGGTCGATAACGTAGATAGCCGCACCGAAGAGGATGCGGCCCTGCAGCCAGTCCCGCTCGTAAACGGTATACGGAATTGCGACATCCCCGCCAAAGTTGGCGTTTAGGACACCGGTGCGAGGAGCCGCCATAACTCCAGTGATGACGTAGCGGCGGTTTGCGACGTGTAAGCTCTTGCCTAATGGGTCCGAGTTGTCGGGAAAGAGCTTTTGATACGTCTTGTAGGATAGAATGCAAACCGTGGCGCGCGCTGCCACTTGGTCGGGCGTGAAGTTGCCGCCGAAGGCGAAAGGGGTCGTGGCGTAGCGCTCGGCGGATGCTGCGAAAAGAACCGCCGGGGAGTGACCGTGCCCGACATGCGCGAGCTGGCGCACGAAGGATAGAGGCGCTACGTCGCTGACGTTGGCAACGTGGATGCGCAAGTCGGCCAAGTCCTTTTCGTGCATCGCTGCTTTCTGGAAGTCGCCTTGCTGCACGTTAGGCTGCACGAAAAAGCTATTGTCGGCCAGCCCGCCCAGGAGCCCCTCGACCGCGCCCGACATTCCCGAGCCCAAGACTTGAATAGCAATAACGGCGCCCACGCCGATGATGAGCCCGGTGATTGTTAAGAGCGTGCGAATTTTGTTGGCCATTAGCACGCGCAGCGCTTCTTCGAAGTAGAGCATGGACTAAGAGCGCAGCGCCTCGATGGGATCCATACGGGCTGCCCGCAACGCAGGGTACATTCCAAAAGCCATCCCGACGCTAATTGAGAAGCCGAGTGCAACGCTTACAATCAAGACGTAAGGGATGATCGCTTCTCCCAACGTGCGGCTGATGATGCTCGCGGTGCCCACTGTCGCCAAGATGCCGAGCAGCATTCCGGTTGCTCCTCCGCCCAGCGCCAGCAACAGTGCTTCCATCAAGAACTGCAACGCGATGTCGCGCCGGCTCGCCCCTATGGCCTTACGAATTCCGATCTCGCGCGTGCGTTCGGTGACCGAGACGAGCATGATATTCATGATTCCGATGCCGGCTACGACGAGTGCAACCCCGCCGATGCCGGTCAGCCCAGCTGCGATAATGCCCAGCACTTTCTCGAACCCATTTACGAATGCGCCGGCGTCTTGGGTCTGGTACTTTGCGCGCGCTCCATGAATGTGTTGAAGGGCCGCGATGACCGCGGCATTTGCCGCGTCGGTGTGGTCGGCGTCCTTTGGATAGTATTGAATCCCATCGACCGGACCCGGCTGCATGTGGTGAAAGGTCGAATAAGGTATCTGCGCAAACCCGCTCGCGGCGCCCGTGAAAAGCTGGCCTTTCAGCACGTCCCCATAAACGCCGACGATCTCAAAGCGCGTACCGTTGATGTCGATAAACTGTCCGGTCGCCGATTGGTTTGGGAAGAACTTGTCGGCAACGTCCGAGGAGAGCAGGCAAACATGGGCGCCACTTTGCTCGTCGGTGTCGGTTAAACGCCGCCCTTCACGCAACGCGACGGTGTCCGGGTGATAGCCGCTTCCTGAGGCGACGGATTCGGTTTCGTGGATACGATTTGCCGAAAGCGTATAGTTGTTTTGGTAAACCGGCTCGGCAATGGAAACGGCGTCGCCGGCGAGTTCGCGTACGGTGGCCACGTCGCGATATTGGATCGCAGCGTTGGCCGGATCGTCCTGATCCTCATCCACGCTCACCTGTTGCGGCAGCACTCCGAAGCTCGAGAATTGCGTGGAGATTCCGCTGCTCGCGGCGTGACTGATTCCGAGCACGGCGATGACCGACGATGTGCCGATAATCATGCCGAGCATGGTCAGGATGGAGCGCGTACGATTGAGCCAGATCGCGCGCAGCGCTTCACCGGCGTAGGCCAGAATGCGGCTCACGAAGCGGTGGGTGATGGACTCGGCGTCGCCGCCGTTACGCTTGCGCCCTCCGTTAGGTCCAGATTCTTTTCATTGACTACCACGTCGCCGGGGTGCAATCCCCCGCGCACGATGGCCTTGGCATCGTTGCTTGCCCCCAGCGTCACGGGCTGCTTATGGGCTATGCCTTTGCGAACCACGAAGACGTACGCTTTGCCTTTGTCTTTGACGACGGCATCGTTGGCGACGACGATGGCGTGTGGGATGTCTGTGGTGAGAACATCGACGTCTACGCTCATCCCGTCGCGCAAGTACGGCGGTGAAGCGTCAAGCCGCACCGTCGTAATGATCTGACGCGCCGTACTCGATGCGTCCTCGGACTTTTGCGCGACCGGGGAGATCATGATAACGTGCCCGGTCAGCGTCTTGCCCGGAAAATCTTCGCCCGTGACGGAAGCGCGCTGCCCGATGCGAACGTTGATGATATCTTGCTCGTCCACTTTGGTGCGTACGATGAAACCCTCGTTGGTGGACATGGTGAGCAGTGTCTTGCCCGCCTCGATATCGTCGCCCGGCTGCAGGGGGCGCAATGGATCTTGGGTTTCTGCCGCCAGACTTAAGATGGTCCCGGAGAAAGGCGCGCGGATTTCCGTGCGCGCCGCTTGATCGGCAGCGTACGCATAGTCGGTTTGTGCTTTAGCCGCATCGGCGTACGCGGCGGCAACGTCGCCTCCGCCGGCTTGCACGCGCGCCGCCGAAAGCGCGGCCTGCGCCTGGGCGTAGTTCTCTTGAGCGGACCGCATATTGTCTTGCAGCACCGACTGGGAACGTGAGAGCTGCGTGCCTAACGACTGTCGCGCCAACCTGGCTTGGTTGTAGGCCACTTGGGCCTGATCCAGCTTGGCCTTGGCTTGGTCCAGCATGTCGCGCGCGATCGCCTTGTTGGCCAGCAGATCCGCGTCCGCATTGTAAATGCGGCGCGCTTCACGCAGGTTGGTGTCGGCATTGGCCAAGTTGGCATCGGCTTGCGCCTTTTGGTCGGTCGCCGTGTTTCCGCCGTAGCCCAAACCGGACTGCGAGCCATTCGCCAGATCTTGCTGCGCTTGGGTCAGGCGGGCCCGCGCGGACTCGAGACTGGCTTCCGCCTGCGCGATTGCACTGCTGGAGTTCGCTTCCGAGCCGTGCGCGTGCGCGATTGCGGCCTGATACGCTTGCGCCGCGCCCTGCGCTCCGGACGTTACCTGCGGATTGTCGATAGTGGCCAGCAGCGTTCCGACGGAAACCACTTGACCCGGATGGACGAAGACGTTCCCAATATTTCCGGAGACTTGCGCGGGGATACTTTGAACCCGCGGTCGCTGGAGGACGCCGTTCTCCGGTAGCTTCGTTTGAAAGGCAGCATACCGAACGGTTACCTGCCTTACGGTAATCGAAGAGGAGCGATGCGAACGGCCACCGACCGCGGCAATGACGATCAGTAGCGCCAAGCCGCCGATCAGGATGAGAATATTACGATTCCGTTTCGACATGCTTTTAATGTAGGTCCGCGACGATGGAAAGTGGGTCCAGGGTTCCGAGCGACGAGCGAAGTTTGACGATTGCATTGATGTAGGCGACGCGGGCATTGAAGTAGTCGGTCTGCGCCGACAGCGCGGTCTGTTGCGCGGCGTTGACGTCGGTGAGCGAAATCAGACCGTTCTTGTACTGCAATTGTGCGATGCGCGCCGATTCGGTTGCGAGACTCGCGGCTTTCCTTTGGTAGCCGAGCGTTGCCAGTGCAGTTTGGGCGCCTCGCAGCGATTGACGGACGTCCGCATCAGCTGCCGTCTGTACGGAGATCAAATTCAGCAGAGCGGAGTCGATTTGCTCGTCGCCGGCGCGGTGCTGCGCGCGTCTCGTGCCGTAGTCAATCAGTGGCACGGCAAAGGTTGACGTCGCGCTGATCTGCCAGAATCCGGGCGTGCCACGCGCGACATTCGGGAAAGGTGCCCCGCTGCAGTTGGGGTCGGTCGGAGCGAGCCGACAGAATTGGTTGAGTGAATCGATCTGCGCCTGCTGGTTAACGAACGTGGTGGGCGAAGTTTGGTTTCCAAAGGCCGCATTGAGCGCGATCTGGGGTCGCAGGTCGGCGTCGATGGCCGCGCGGCTTAGCCGCGCGAATGCCACATTCGCGGCTGCGGAGGCGATATCGGGACGACTCACGTGCGCGGTTTGCAGTAGGGTGTCCAGCGGTGCGGCGGGCAAAGCCGGCTGGGGAAGCGCGGCCTGTGCCGCAAAGGTCGTCTCAACCGGTGCGCCGATGAGCTGCGCGAGATTCTCCCGAGCGGTGGCCTCATCCGACTCTGCCGAGATTTTTGCGGCCGACGCCTGCTGAAGCGCAGCGTCCGCTCGCAAGACGTCCACTCCGGCGATCATACCCGCCCGTTCCTTGGCTTGCGCGACCGAAAACAGAGTCTGCTGATAGCTGAGATTGCTGTTGGCCAGCAGGGTAGCGTTGGACTTGCTGGCCACGCTGTAGTATGCGCTGACAACGCTCTGCGTGATTTGATTCTGGGACTGCCGTAGGTCTTCGCGCGCGCCCTCCACTTGACGCTTCGATTCTTGGGCCAGAATCTGGTTGAGCGAACCGTTGTACAGCGTCCACTGCGTGCCGATTTGGGCGGTGTTTTGTGAAAAACGGCTGGCGGGCGTGGCCCCGATCTGCGCGAAGCTGCCCAGCGCGTTGCTGGATCGCGCCATGGTGTTCGAAAGCGAACCCGAAATCGGCGGAAACTCCGCCGCGTGGGCTTTCGCGAAGTTGGCTTCGAGGTTTGCAAGCGTAGCTTGGCGGCTCGCGATGGTGCTGTTATGCGTCAATGCGTAGCGCACGGCTTCCTGCAGCGTCAGCGGCGCCGCCGATGCAGCGGCGGACGCAGCGACTGTCGCAACCAAGACGAACGCCACGCAGGCAATCCGCGAAGCCATTTTGCTCAGCGAGCTCCCAGCGTGGTCAACAGCGCGCCTATGAGCCAGAGCGTGAAGGCCCCGGAGTAAGCGATGCCCTTACTCACCCGGGCGATGATGGTCATCATCATGGCCGTTAGAATAAAGTTCCAGATTGTAAACGGGTTTATTTGAGATAGGAGTGCCTGAAGTTTGGGGGCGGCCGATGGCGCGAGCCAAGCAGCGCTGGGCATCACCAAATACTGGTCGATGGTCGTGTTAAACGCGTCGGGACCCTTCATCATCGCTAGGACTCCAACCACCAGCGTGGCCAGCGCGACGATGGTGGATAAGTTGATGATAGCGCACCACAGCTGCTTGAAGCTTGCGGTCCCGCGGCCGATCACGTTGAAGACGAGAAGAATGCCCGTCAGGATTGCCGAGATAATCAAAAATGCTATCGGAACGATCAGCACGCCGAATTTTGAGAACTTTTCGATGGTGGCGATGCGCTGTTCGCGTTGCGCGTCGGTTAGTTGCGCACTGTTGGGGTCCGCCGCCATCTGGTGCACCATCACACTGTGCATGGCGTGCTGCTGGGCAGGCGCCGCGAGCAGTGTCCCCACGATAAAGAGCACCATCGCGATCAGGAATGCCCATCCCCACATTGGGATGATGCGCAGCGTCTCGAACGCGTCGCGTGGTGCTACAATTACGTTGAGCGCGGTCTGTAAACCGTTGCCGCGTTCCGGAACCGATTCCGGAGTCTGAACCGCCATACGTCTCCTCTCCGAGTGGGCACGTAAAAACGCCCCGACGGTAACTACGCCGGGAACACCGGAGAGGTTTCAGCGCGCGGGGCCGCGCGCCTTTCAAAAAGCGTTCAAAAAAAAGGAGTCGAGCGGGAGTTCCTTTTCGATGACCTTGCGAACCCGCTCCAAGTGCACCTTGCGCATCTCGAAGAGTTCGAGCTGCAGAAGCGTGCGGGCCCGCCGCCGGGCTCGCAGGGAGTACATTTCCAAGATGGGCGCCGCGCGATTTGATGGTGCCGGGACGGCGCGCTGGATGCTTGGCCGAGGCGGACGCCGCGGCGCCAAGGAGAATAGCGAAGAGAAGCGCCGTCGCGGCGCGTACGGTTCTATGCATCGTGAAACCCTCCGGAACGCTTTCACGCCGAAAGCGCTTCCTCTAA
>QHBJ01000035.1 GCA_003243975.1 Candidatus Meridianibacter frigidus
CTCGGCTATGTGCCACCCGCTGCGCCTGGCGGGAACTCCAGGCCGAAATAACCGCCTGAACCGTCCAGAAACCGCGGGGTCATTTCACTCATGCTGCCCTTTTCGACGGAATGAACGGGCTCGCTCCCGTGTAAGATACGCGCCATGGGGTATGCCACAGTCGAGGCGCGCGCGAGGGCAGAATTGATCGCCATGGGAGCCTTCGCGGCGCAGCGTGGTTGGGTGCCGGCGACCAGTGGAAACTTCTCTTGCCGCGTTGATGAAAGCACGATTGTCCTCTCTCGCTCCGGCGCCGAAAAGGGCGCGATGACCGAGGACGATGCTATCATTGTTCGGCTTGACGCAGAGTTGCCCGCGGGCGTGTCGGCCGAGGGGCCGCTCCATGTCGCCCGCTACAGGGCCGAACCCGCAATCGCAGCTATTATGCACATTCACACGGTTGCCTCAACGGTGCTCTCGCGCCTCGATGCTGAGCGAGGGATGCTGAACCTTCGCGGCTTTGAATTGCAGAAGGCCTTCGAGGGAATTTCCAGCCACGAGGCGACGCTGAAGATTCCAGTTTTTGGAAATTCTCAGGACACCCCGGGCCTTGCGACGAGCATCGAGAGGCGCTTGCAAGGCGCAGAAGTTCCCGGATACCTGCTCGAAGGCCACGGCCTGTACGCGTGGGGAAAGACTCTCGCGCAGGCACGCCGGCATCTCGAGGGTTTAGAGTTTCTGTTGCGCTGCGTCTTGGAAGAACGGAGACTTCGATCATGACTACCATAGCCGCACCCGCGACAATCTTGCGCGTGTATGACGATTCGCATCCAGGGGCGCTACTGCATGAAACCCGAGACGGCAATGAGATCGCGCGGCTGTTGGGCGAGATCGGCGTGCGCTTCGAACGCTGGAGCGCGGATCACGAACTGTCCGCCGACGCCGACCAAGAAGCGGTGCTGAAGGCATATGACACACCGGTCGGGCGCCTCCAGAGCGAATGCGGATACAAGTCGGTAGATGTCCTTCGCGTTCGTCGCGGCGCGCCGAACGTGACAGCAATGCGTGCGAAATTCCTAGACGAGCACTCGCACTCCGAAGATGAAGTGCGCTTTTTCGTCGAAGGCCGCGGCGCATTCTACTTGCGGGTGGGCGGGAAGGTCTATCAAACCATCTGCGCCCGCGGCGACTTGATTAGCGTGCCGGCGGGCACCAAACACTGGTTTGACATGGGACTCGATCCGGAGTTCTGCGTGATACGGCTGTTTACGAACGCGGAGGGCTGGGTGGCGAACTTTACAGGCGACCCAATTTCGAAGGATTTTCCAAAGCTCGACGATTGATTGCCCTCCCACCCCGGCCGCGGACGCTCCTCACGGACATCGAGGGGACCACCGGCTCCATCTCGTTTGTCAAGCGCGAGCTCTTTCCATATGCAGACGCGCGCATGGAGGAGTACGTTCGCGCGCACTCGGCCGATCCCGCAGTGCGTCCCCTTCTCGAGGAAGCGGCTCGCCTTGCAAGAGTCGATAAGGACGACGTAGCCGCCGTGGTGACTGCCTTGCAAACCTGGAGCGCAGAAGATGCCAAAGTGCCGCCGCTCAAAGCGCTCCAAGGTGCCATTTGGCGAAGCGGTTATGAAAATGGAGCCTTACGCGGACACGTGTATGCCGATGCCGTTCGCGTCCTTCGTGCCTTCCGCGGCGCGGGTGGTCGCCTCCATGTGTTCTCTTCCGGGTCCGTGCAGGCGCAGAAGCTCCTCTTTGCGCATACGGCTTTCGGTGACTTGACGAACCTATTCGACGAATTCTTCGATTTAAGCGTCGGGAGCAAGCGCGATCGCTCGTCCTATGCGCGGATTGCCGAGCGAATCGAAGAGAGCCCCTCTCAGGTTCTCTATCTGTCAGACGTGCCCGCCGAGCTGCTGGCAGCACAAGCGGCGGGAATGCAAACGGTGCACGTCGTGCGACCGGAAGACCGCACGCAGCCCGACCCTCGTTTCCGCTGCATCGCAAGCTTTGACGAACTGACGATTCCGGACTAAGCGAGAACCTCTTCGGCGTCCTGCCGGTCCAGGTTTTCCACCTTTTCCTCGATCAGCCAACGGTTTGCTGCTTCGCGCGCGTCGGACGACACGCGCGCATCGAGCCAAGCAAGAATCGCTTCGTCGGAATCGTGGGTCTTCAGCGCTTCGCCGAAGAGGCGCGATGAAATGCCCCAGCGTTCGAAAACCCCTTGATCCATGGGGCAGGGGTAGATGTAGTCAAAAATGGTTCCGTCGCGTGCGGCGCGTGCCTTATCGAAGACGCGGGCGAGCCACAGATACTGCCCGAGTGGCTGGCGCCCCCGCCGCGGAAATGTTCTTCCATCCGTAAAATTCGTCGGCAAAGCATGCTCCCTACTTGACCCGAATGCGGTAAATGTTCCCACTCTGGTCGTCTGCAACAAAAAGGTCGCCTCGCGGTCCAACCGCCACGCCGGTGGGTCTGCCTGAGCGGTTTCCAGCCGCGTCTTGATATCCGCCGACGAACTCCCTCGATTGCGCGCTTGGGTCGTTCCAGTTCACGGCATGCTGCGGACCGTCGCCGTGCATCGGAATGAACAGAACGGCGGGCGGTTGCAAGGGCCGGTGCCAGGAACCATGGACCGTCACGAACGCGCCTCCGCGATACCTTGCCGGGAAGGCGTGGCTACCCTGCATAAAGACCGGGTAAAATGCGGCGCCAATTGGCGTCACATACGCCGGAAAGACGACGCGCGGCACGACGACGCGGTCGCACGAGTGCCCGCCGATAGGACGGCGATTCTCATAACAGTACGGCCAGCCATAGTCCGATACGTCCCGACGAGCGGTTACCGCATCGAATATCTCGTAGGGATGACCCTGGGACAACTCATCCTGGCCGGCGACGCCAGCCCATAGGGTCTGCGTATCGGGATTGGCGGTCAGCGCAATTGCATTGCGAATGTGTACGGCCTGCGCGATGAGTTTCCCATTTTCGATCCGCTGGATCGTCGCACGTGTGTTGTCGACTTCGGGATCGCAGACGTTGCACGATGAGCCGATGCTCGCATACAGCTTCCCGGCGGCCACCGTAACCGACGTGGTGACGTGGTCGCTCGAAACTCCGCTGGTGCGCACGGATGCAATCCTGCGAGGCGCCTTGCGCGCATGACGGTCGCCGGTCCGATAATCGACTTCGTACACGGCAAATTGCGCCCCAATGTAGAGCTTATCGTTTGCAAGCGCAACGCCCGCCGCCGGAGCGCTATCTACGGAGGCGAACACTCGGGGCGGATCCGGTTTGCCCTCGGCGTTTGGCACGATAAAGACGTCGGCACCCATGGTTCCGGCGAAGAGATCACCGTTGGGTGCGAAAGCGAGTTCGCGAGCCGCGGAGATGTTCGCAATGCGCTCGATGGTGAAACCCGCAGGAACGTGCGGAAGGGACTGCGCGGACGAGGAGCTACAGCCGGCCGCTATAGCCAGTGCCAGTGCAAGAGCGCTCTTCAACGCATCCCCGCGCTAGCGTGCTCGAAAGCGGCCCGAAATTGGTTCGGACTGAGGGATGTCTGCGCCGCCAATCGCGAGAGGCGGGGTTCGACCAAGTCGGACGGTTCGAGGCGGATCATATACTTGCGCGCGACTTCATACGATTCCGTCGTGATGTCCACCATGCGAACGCGGACGCGGCCGGTTTGGGGATCGAGTAATTCGTCCAGACTAACCGGAACGACACGTCCTCCGGAGAGCGCGATGAGGGCTCCGCTTCCGCCTGCAAGCAAGTATCGTACGGCGCCGTAACCCAACGTTCGCGTATACTCCACATCGAACGGCACGGGCTTGGCGCAGCGCAGTTCGTAGCCGATATCTTTGGTGACGACCGTGACCTCCATGCCAACCTCGGCGAGGCGTTTGCGCACGCCGTCGCGGAGCACGGTTCCGATCGGGACTTCAGCCAAGCGTAGGTGTCCGTACGGATCGCGCGCGATTCCATCCCCGGCCGTCAATTCCTCAGGGGGAATGCGCTCTGCAATTCCCTCGGCGATCACGGCAACGCCATGCGCGTGGCCGCTCGCCTTTCTTTTTATGACCGCACCCACGAGCGTGTCGATCACCGCCTGCAAGTCCAGCTCGGGTTCGGTAAACTCCTCTGGAATGACAGCCAATGTCGCGCCGGCAGCTTTACACATTCCCAGCGCCAGCGCGCCCGACTTCCGTCCCATGCTCACCACCAGGTACCAGCGCTCGGTCGTGCGCGCGTCCTCCATAAGGCTTTCGATGATGTTTGTGCCGACCGAGCGGGCCGTTTCGAAGCCAAAGGTTGGCGCGTTGTCGGGCAGGGGCAAATCGTTGTCGATCGTTTTCGGCACGGTCGCCACTCCGATGTGCCCGCCGGTCATGGCGGCAATCTTCGTGGCGCCGTAGGTTGTATCGTCGCCGCCGATGGCGATAAGGTAGCGCACTTCGAGCGATGCGAGTGCCTCCGTGCAGTGCGCCAGCGAGGCGCCGTCTTTCGCGGGATTCGTGCGCGACGTGCGCAAGATCGAGCCACCGGTAAAATGGATCCGCGAAACGCCGTCGATGGTCAGCTCCGTAACTTCCGACGTGCTGCCTTTCGACAGATGATAGTATCCGTCGTAGATGCCCAGGACGCGGAGTCCGTTATTGACCGCTTCGATCGTGGCCGATGCAATGACGCCATTGATTCCCGGTGCGGGGCCGCCACCGACCAGAATCGCCAGGGTTTCGCCGCTCATGGTGGCTCTCTTACGCGAGGCTTTTGGGAAAATCCGTCAAGCGTTATTGATGATGTTTGGGCGTTCCCCGCGCGCTCTTGCGAAGCGTTTTCAGTCGTGCTTGCTGCTCTGGAGTTAGCACGGCGAGGATTTGCCCACGTAACGCTTTGGCGGCCTGCCTGTCTTTGGGGCTGCCTTTCGGATGGGCCGCACGGTATTGCTGTACCCGGCCTTGGATGCGCTGGGTCTGATCTGCGCTCAGGTTGAGTTCCCGAAGCAGGTGCATGAAACGGCCGTGGTGGCCCCGACGTGCGCTCGGTGTTGGTGTGGCGGCGGTGGCTTGGACGCTGCTCGGGGGCTGCCCGAAGGTTGGAGGCTCTGCCGAGGCAAGGCTCGGAGATGCGAGCGCCGCGGCCAGCGCGGAAGTGGCGAAGAGATGTAGGGCTTTCACGTAGGCTCCTTGGAAGCAGTGGTTGGCTTGTCGCAAGCATAACGGATGCTCTTAGGGGTCTGTCGTGAGGACTCGATTAAAATCGCAGCTGGGGGCAGGCGCGAGATGGAAAGCTACACAGAATACGTTTCGATAGAGACGCGCAAGCGCTACGAGATTGTCGACATTACGCCACGCGTCGAGAAATTCCGCGAAACGGCGCGCCTAGCCGACGGAATCATTTTAGTCTCGACCATGCATATCACGGCGAGCATCTTTGTAAACGATCACGAATCTGGCTTGTGGGAAGATATACAAACATGGCTCGAAAAGCTTGCGCCGGCCGGGCTCGATTACAAGCACCATCACACGGGCGAAGATAACGCGGATGCGCACCTCAAGCGAATGATACTGGGACACCAGGTCATCGTTCCAGTCACAGGTTCAAAACTGGACTTAGGGACGTGGGAGCGGATTCATTACGGCGAATTCGATGGGCAGCGGCGCAAGCGGGTTCTGCTTAAGGCGATTGGCGCGCTCGAAACGAAAGCAGCGCGTTAGGCGCGAATTGCCACCTCCCGCACGGACGGCGATGCTTGCGCCTCGAACTGCCGAAAATTTTCCTCAAAGAGGTGAGCGAGCCGTTTGGCAACGCAGTCGTAGGCTGCTTTGTCCGGCCACGCGTTCCGCGGATTTAACACATCGTTCGGAACTCCCGGGACACCGCGCGGAATATCCAATCCAAAGAAGGGCTCCCGCTCAAACGAAGCCGCGGCGAGTGGCCCTTCCAGGGCCGCGTTCACCATCGCTCGCGTATGAGCGATCGACATGCGTTTGCCGACGCCGTAAGCGCCGCCCGTCCAGCCCGTGTTCACCAACCAGCATCTAACGTCGTGGTTCTCGATACGTTCGCCTAGCAGGTGAGCGTAGACGGTCGGATGGTGTACCATAAACGGGGCGCCGAAGCAGGTCGAAAACGTGGCCGTTGGTTCCGTGATGCCCCGCTCCGTGCCGGCCACTTTGGCGGTGTACCCGGATAGGAAGTGGTACATTGCCTGTTCTTTCGACAGCCGCGCGATCGGTGGCAGAACTCCGAAGGCATCCGCAGTCAGCATGATGATCGTTCTGGGGTGGCCGGCCTTCGACTCGGGCACGATATTGGGAATGAACTCGATCGGATACGCGGCGCGCGTATTCTCGGTCTTCATCTGCGAGTCCAAATCCAGCACACGGGTGTGGGGGTCGAAGTCCACGTTCTCGAGCACCGTCCCAAAGCGATGGGTCGCTTCCCATATCTCCGGTTCGGCTTTCTGCGAAAGTTTAATGACCTTCGCGTAGCAGCCGCCTTCAAAGTTGAATACACCGTCGTCGGACCAACCGTGTTCGTCGTCGCCGATCAGCGGGCGCAGCGAATCGGCCGACAGCGTCGTCTTGCCGGTGCCCGAAAGCCCGAAAAAGATCGCTACATCGCCCTTCACTCCGGCGTTTGCCGAACAATGCATGGGGAGGACGTTGCGCAGCGGCATGAGGTAGTTCATTACGGTAAAAACTGACTTCTTTATTTCGCCAGCGTAGCGCGTGCCGCCGATAAGGATGATGCGCTTGCCGAAGTGGACCAAGATAAATGTGGACGAGTTTGTCTTGTCACGCTGCGGATCGGCCTCGAAGAGCGCCGCGTCCACGACCGTGAACTCGGGCGAGAAGTCGGCACCGAGCTTTTCGCGCACGATAAACAGATTTCGTGCGAATAGACTGTGCCACGCGTACTCGGTGAGAACCCGAACCGGCAATCGGTAGCGCGGATCCGCCCCCAGATAGCAATCCAGCGAGTACAGGTCGCGTTCGGATAAATAGGTAGCTACCCGGTCGAAGAGTGCATCAAATGCGGCCGGATCGATCGCGCGGTTGGTTTTTCCCCAATCGACGTTGTTCTCGCTGGAAGGTTCGCGGACGAAGAATTTATCGTTAGGAGACCGCCCGGTGTGCGTCCCGGTGTTGACGATGAACTGGCCATCTGCACCAAGGACCCCTTCGTCTCGTGCGAGCGCGTGTTCGTAGAGCGTGGCCTCGGACAGGTTCTTAAAGACGCGAGCGGCCTTGATCTGCTCGGGAACGGTGAGAATATGCTGTCTCCAGGGCAGGTAACGAAGGTGATCAGGTTAGGTGGCGTTTCCGGCGCCGCCTGCCGCTGCCGACCTCGGACGCTTCCCCGAAGGTAAGCGGGCAATCCTCGCCGACTAAAACCGATGATGCGATGGAAAGCCGCGGCCGCATTTCTGGCCACGCTCCTGTGCGCGGCATCCTCCGCGCGAGCTGGCATCCGCTTCGGGTTTTTCAGTGCCGGATTGAACGACGGCATCACCGATGTCGCGGGTGTCCGTGTGGCGCACCTGACGAAGATCGAGGGGACTACCGTTCGTACGGGAGCCACCGTCGTACTATCCGGCTCCGACCCCTGGAATCAAAAAGTGTCCGCCGCGACGGAGGCGCTCAACGGCAACGGCGAGATGACTGGAACGGCCTGGATTAATGAGGCCGGATACCTCGAAACGCCGATCGTCTTGACCGACACTTTGGACGTGGGGCGCGCCGACGACGGCGTGATCTCATACATGATGCAGCGCTATCCGCAGATCGGCTTGAAGGACGACGTGCCCCTGCCGGTCGTTGCGGAGTGTGATGATGGCGCGCTCAATGACATTCGCGGACGCCATGTCAGCGCATCGGAAATCGCGGACCTCATCGGCCGCGCCGTTCCGGGTCAATTCGCACGTGGAAGTGTCGGCGCCGGGACTGGAATGATTGCCTTCGGATTTAAAGCGGGCATCGGGTCCGCTTCCCGCGTGCTTCCCAAGGAAGCTGGCGGCTTTTCGGTGGGCGTTTTGGTGAACGACAACACCGGCTCGGCTCCGCGGAGGCTCCTGCGAATCGACGGAGTGCATGTTGGCGAAAAGCTAAAGGACCGCTATCTTCCGTTGCATGCAATGGCGCCCTCTGCGACGCGCTCTGGGCGCCAATCTGACGGAAGTATCATCGTGGTTATCGCCACCGATGCGCCGTTAGATTCGCGGCAACTGCACGCAATCGCACGGCGTGCCGAGCTGGGCATGGGGCGGGTAGGGCTAACTTCGCAGGCCAGCAGTGGCGATCTGCTTCTTGCTTTTAGCACCACCTATGTTTATCGCCGCGACGCAGATTTCAACGTGTTGGCGCCGAGGGCACCCATCCTCCAAAACGACCGCGCAATCAATGCGCTCTACCAAGCAACGGCCGAGGCGACCGAAGCGGCCATCTACGACGCGTTGTTCTCGTCGAAGACAATGGCCGGCCGCGACGGCTTGACGGTGTTCGGCTTGCCGGTAGAAGAGGTTCGGACGATGCTGGCACCTCCCGCTAGGTGATATACTTGCTTGCGGAGGTTCCCATGAGAAAGAAGAAGCGCAGACTGCTCGTGCCCCGCCTGGGGCCGCCTGAAAATTTGCGGCCGGCGGGTCCACATAAGTCTAAGAAGCTCTACGACAGCAGCAAAATGAAAGCCATCGTCCGCAAAGAGGACGATGGCTTTTTCTTAGGCGATTAATTCGCGGTCCGTTAGTACGACGCGCGGATCGATGAGATGCTTGTTGAGCCCCAGCTTCTGCGCCGGAATCCCCAATGCGAACGCCACCAACTGCGGAAGGTGGAAAACCGGAAGGTCAGTGCGGCCCCAGCGAGCGGCGGCGTCCTGCTGATATCCGTCGAGCGCCAAATGGCATAATGGGCATGGGGTGAGCACCGCCTCCGCGCCCTTGTCCTTGGCGATGCGCATGTTTTGGCCAACCATCGACGCGGCCGTATTCCCTTTTTCGAGTTGGATGTGGAAGCCGCAGCAGCGCGTTTTGCCGGCGTAGTCGATGGCCTCGCCTCCAATAGCTTCGATTAAGTCTTCCAGCGAGTGCGGGTTGCGCGCCGACTCCCAGCCGTTAACCGACTCGGGCCGGATAATGTGGCACCCGTAGAATGGCGCTACCTTCAGGCCGTTGAGCGGCCGTACCACCATCGAGCGAAGCGTGTCTAAACCGATATCGTCGATGAGCAGCCACAAGAGGTGGCGTACCATGACGTTGCCTTCGTACTTCGCTCCGAACTTGCCGAGAATCGCATTGGCGTGCGTCATGCGCTCTTCGGATTCGAGCAACTCTTTATTGGCGGCTCGCATATGCCCCGTGCAGGTGGAGCAGATCGTGATTACATCGTCCAGGCCCAGGGCTTCGGCCTGCGCATAGGTTCGCGCGTTTAACACACGGGCAATATCCCGATTGGTGTCGTTGACAACCGAAGCCCCGCAGCACGAGGCGGCGGTCAACTCGATCAACTCGATGCCGAGCCTGTCCGCCAGCAGCATCGTCGAATTGAAAAGCTCTTTGCAAGATTCTTTGGCGACGCAGCCGGGAAAGAAGCCATAGCGCTTGGTCTGCGACGACTTGGAGTGGCGGTGCGCGTCACGGACCTGATGTTCGGGAAGTAGTGTTGTCATTTGAGCGTTGGAACCTCGAGCGATTCAAAGATGGTGCGCACTTCATCCACTTTGGGAATCGGACGCAGGAAGATGGGCGGCAGCTTTCCTTTACTGGCCATCCGCAGGCCGAGCGGAGCCACCTTGAGGAGACCGCGGATATTAAATCGCCCGACGGTGCCTTGGATAACTTCGGTCTCCCCCAGCATGCCGGTTTGCTTGATGGTCTTGTTTACGACTAAGGCGTGGCGCGGCCCGCGCTCGTTCATGTGCACGCTTTCCTGAACTGTGCGGCGCTTTACATCCACGATGCGGTCGTGCGGTTCAACGTGCTTGGGGCAGTACGAGCACGCGTAGCAGTGCGCGCACAGCCACAGGTAGTCGTCGTTGATCTGCCCTAGGCGCTCCTTCGTTTGGCCGTCGCGAACGTCTTCGACGAAGCGGTAGGCGTACGCGATTGCGGCCGGACCGGCGAAGGCAGGGTCGACGCTGACGACTGGGCAGAGCGCGTAGCAGGTGGCGCACATCACGCAGTTGGCGACTTCTACCAGCTTTTTCATGTCATCCGGACTGACCCGTCGTTCGGTTGGATTGTCTTCGTCGCGGTCCGGCGGCTGCAGATAGGGTTTTAGCCGCGTGTACTTGTCCCAGAACGGGTCCATATGCACGACGAGGTCCTTCATCGGCTGGAAGTTCGGCATTGGATCGATGGCGATTGTGCCGTCGCTGCGGAGAACGGTGTTGCACGGCGTTTTGCACGCGAGCCCGGTGACGCCGTTGATATTCATCGAGCATGACCCGCAGATGGCCGAGCGGCACGAGCGCCGGAACGAAATGGAGCCGTCGACCTCGGCCTTGGCGAATTCGAGCGCGTCGAGCACCGTGATCGTTTCCGGAATCTCGAGTGCGACCTTGTCCCGATGCGGGATGTCATCCACGGCTTGGTCGAAGCGAAAGATGTCCAGCGTAATCTTTGCCACGCTAGTAACTACGCACTTCGGGTTGCCACTTGGTAAAGGTGACTTTGCGCGAATAATCCATCCGCGGGGCCGAGTCAGTGTACCAGGCCAGTGAGTGCACCAGCCAGTTCGTGTCATCGCGTTCGGGATAGTCGGTACGCGCCTGCGCTCCGCGAGACTCGGTGCGACTCAAGGCGCCGGTCGCGACGCACTGGGCGGCGTCGATAAGAAACTGCGTTTCGAGCGTGCCGACCAAGTCCGTGTTGAAAGTCTTCGACTTGTCCATGACCACGACGCTCTTCATGGCCTCGCGCGTTTCGCGCAAATCGTCGATCGCCTGTTGAAGCTGAGTTTTTTCGCGAAAGATAAAGCAATTCTTCGACATGGTGGCGTTCATGCGTTTGCGGATCTGCGGGGCACGCTCCCCTCGGCTGCGGCCCAGCATCTCGCTCATCCGGTCTTGCTCGGACTTTAGCGTCTTCTCGGACGGCCTAACTTGGCCGTTGCTCTTGATGTGATCGATCGCATGGCGCGCCGAGCGCGCTCCGAAGACGATCGTTTCCAGCAAGGAATTGCCGCCTAGCCGGTTGGCGCCGTGCACCGAAACGCATGCGGTTTCTCCGGCTGCGTAGACCCCGGGGATGCGAGTTGCTCCATTCTTGTCGGTTTCAATTCCGCCCATCGCGTAGTGCATGCCCGGTAGGATGGGAATTGGCTCGTTGATGGCATCTTTGCCGGTAGCATCCAGCGCCAATTCGCGAATTTGCGGCAAGCGCTCCAAGATCTTTTCGCGCCCCAGGTGGCGCAAGTCCAGCAGCACGCAGCCCTCGACTCCGCGACCCTCAAGGATCTCCGTCCACTCGGCGCGCGAAACCACGTCGCGCGACGCGAGTTCCCCCTTGTTCGGCGCGTATTTGAACATGAAACGCTCCCCGTCGGCGTTCAGCAAGTAGGCGCCTTCGCCGCGCGCTGCCTCCGAAAGCAAGACCCCGTTCTCCTTGAGCGAGGTCGGGTGGAACTGCACAAACTCCATGTCCATGAGCGGGAGTCCGGCGCGCAGCGCAATCCCCAGTCCATCGGCAGTCGACGCGTAGCCGTTGGTCGTCTTGGCGTACATCCGGCCTAAGCCACCGGTGGCGAAAATTACGGCCTTGGCGGTGACCAGTTCGAGTTCACCGTTGCGTAAGTTATAGGCCACGACGCCGCTGCCTACGCCGTCTTCCACGCACAAGGCGGTGCAGAAGTACTCCTCGTAAACTTTGACTTTGAAACGCTCAAGCTGCTCCCACAGCGTGTGTAAGATTACCAAGCCCGTCACGTCGGCCGAGTAGCACGTGCGCGGCGATCCGGCGCCCCCGAACGGCCGTTGAGCGATGCGGCCGTCGGGCAGTCGGGAGAAGATGCAGCCGCGGTGCTCCAGCCAAATGATCTGACGCGGCGCGTCCTCGCACATGGCTTCGATCGCATCCTGGTCGCCCAGGTAATCCGACCCCTTGACGCAGTCGAATGCATGATTGAGCGGGCTGTCGTCCTCGCGGTTTCCCAGCGCGGCATTAATGCCGCCTTGCGCTGCGCCCGAATGGCTGCGTACGGGATGCATCTTGGAGACGATGGCAACGTCGGCGCCGCGCTCCGCGGCTTCAACGGCGGCGCGCATGCCGGCCAAGCCGCCACCGATGACGACCACGTCATGCTTGATCAAAGTGGGCCTTTCCCGGGGAACTAGCTAGCTGTACCTTTTATACTGCCGCGTGGTCCGCCGGCACACGACCTCTGTAGTAGGACTAGCGCAGCGATGCTTTCTTTGCTAAAACGATGGCCTTGGCTACGCGACCCGGCCCGACCGTGCCATCGACCACCGCAAAAACAAAGACCGCATCCCCGTGCAAAACATAGAGACTGGCGGGCGTGCGTGCAGCCTGATCCCCGATTCCCGACACGGGCGCCGTCGGCCCCAACATGCTCGCCGTCTGCATCAGCGTCCGCTCAAAAGTGCTTTTGGCTTCGGAGGGAGAGCCGTAGCGGAATGTGGTGATCTGCACCCACCGGAAGAGCTTGGCGCCCTTGAAAGAGCAGTTCGTCGACGTGCCGAGATTGCGCGCTTGGATTGACGTAATCGGTCCGCCGATGGCGGTGGAGGCAGCTTGTTTGGTAATGACCTTGCAGGGATCGGGCGGCGTGGCGCCCTGCGCTCGAGGGAAACCGGCGGCAAAAACAACCGCGAAGAGGATCAGAAACAGAGCGCTGCGGTAGTTCATAAACGGTCCTTTTTGGTTGCGGCGGTGAAGAGTGGAAAGAACGGAAGGCGCGCGGGTGTGGTGTAGACGGGTTCCTTAAAACGGGGTTCGGTCGGATTGGTCGTCCGATGGCGCGTCAGGTCTTTCGATTGCAGGAATGGGCCGAGGCTTTGGCCCTCGAGAAAGTACATCGTGCCAACCCATTGCATTTCATCGGTAACGGAATCGATCGTCGTCCGCATGCGTACCAACCGTCCGCTTCGATAGCAGTACTCCGCTTCGGTTGCGCCGTCGCCGGTCCCAGATACCTGCGCGAGAGTAGCTAAAACAGGCTTCTTTCCAAGGGCTTGAAGCGATCCGATTTCGCCGGCGATGAAATGCGCGTTGTTTTGAATTTTCTCCTCGGCTGCGCGCGTGGTTCGTGCCCAGGCGGACATCCTTGCGCCTTCCATCTGTGTGCGTGCAAAAAGGTACGGCGGTGATTTGACTCTTTGGGTGCCGCTACAGAATGCGTCAATGCCGTGACGAATCGGTGCGGTAACGGAAACCCCTAACCCGGCATGGGCAGGGTTCGGGACCGCGGCAAAAACAAACGCCAGCGTTAGCATGCCATTCGTGCGTTTCATATCGGACGCTTAAATTCTCCGGCGGCCGCCGCAGACATTCTTGCCGAAAGCGCGAAGAAGAGCCAACGCCAATCATGTTCGACGGGATGAGATGAATAGCGACTCGTTTGTCCACCTTCACGTTCATAGTGAATACTCGCTACTGGACGGCGCATGCCGGATCGAGTCCCTATGCCGTCGCTCTGCCGAGCACGGCGCCCCAGCCGTGGCGCTTACCGATCACGGCGTTATGTTCGGCGCGATGGAGTTCTACTACGCGGCGCGAGATCACCAACTAACGCCCATCGTTGGCTGCGAAGCGTACATTGCCCCACGCGGGCGCTTCGACCGTGCGGCGCGTGAGGAGGCTCACGTGACGCTACTCGCCGCCGATCTGGTGGGCTACCGTAACTTGGTCGCGCTCATCTCCAAGGGCTTCTTGGAGGGGTATTACTATAAGCCGCGCATCGACTTGGATTTGCTAGCCCAGCACAACGACGGGTTGATCGTGCTCTCCGGTTGCATGTCGGGTATGGTTTCGGCGCCACTGCTCAAAAATGATTATGCAAAAGCTAAGGCCGCGGCCCAGACATACATCGACATCTTCGGCGACCGCTTTTATATAGAGATTATGCGTCACGGTATGCCCGAGGAAGAACTCATTAACTCCGGCCTGGTGAAGGTCGCACGCGAATTAAGTATCCCATTGGTCGCCACCAATGATTCGCATTACCTCAATCGAACCGACGCGCCCGCACACGACGTGCTGCTTTGCATCGGGACCGGCAAGACCGTTTCGGATACGAGCCGCATGAAGTTTTACTCGGACGAGTTCTACTTGAAGTCAGCTCAAGAGATGCGCGAGCTGTTCGCCGACCTCCCGGACGCATGCGACAATACCGTGGCCATCGCAGAGCGCATCGACATGCGGTTGCCCGAAAAGCTTTTCCATCTTCCGGCTTATCCCGTTCCCGGAAACGGACGCGCCCTGAGCGCCGAAGCATATCTGCGCGAAATCTGCGAAGAGGGGCTCGTCGAGCGTTACGGACACGAGCGCGCCGCCCACGATGCGGCGTTGCGGGAGCGTTTTGAATATGAACTCGGCGTCATTAACAAAATGGGCTTCGCATCGTATTTTCTTATCGTGTGGGATTTCGTAAAGTTTGCCCGTGACCGTGACATTCCAGTTGGACCTGGCCGCGGTTCGGCTGTGGGCTCGATGGTGAGCTACGTCCTGCGCATCACCGATTTGGACCCGTTAAAGTTCAACCTGCTCTTCGAGCGATTCTTGAATCCAGACAGGATATCGATGCCCGACATTGACACGGACTTTTGCGTCGAACGCCGCGATGAGGTCATTCGATACGTGACCGAAAAATATGGCAGCGAGCGAGTCGCCCAGATCGTCACGTTCGGAACGATGGCAGCGCGCGCCGCCATTCGGGACGCCGGGCGCGCCTTAGGCGTGCCGCTACCGGATGTCGACCGGGTGGCCAAACTGGTTCCCTCCGGGCCGACCGGTTTGAACATTGGGCAAGCGCTCGATCAGATCAACGATCTGAAGATGCTCTACAATAGCTCGCCGGAGATTCGCAAGCTCTTAGATACAGCCAAGACCATTGAGGGTTTGGCCCGGCACGCGTCGACGCACGCGGCCGGGGTGGTAATCTCGGCGGGCCCGCTGGTCGATTACACGCCGTTGATCAAGCTTGGCGAAGGCGAAATCAACACTCAGTACGAGATGGATTGGGTCGAGCGGATCGGCTTGCTCAAGATGGATTTCTTAGGCTTGCGAAATCTCACGGTGATGAAGAATGCGGTGGACGAAATTCGGCGCACCGCCGATCCGTCGTTTACGCTCGAAAAGATTCCCGACGATGACAGGCGCACGCTGGAAATGCTGGGGCGAGGCGAAACGATGGGCGTGTTCCAGTTGGAATCCGAAGGCATGAAGCGCGTCTGCGCCGACCTGCACCCCTCAAGTTTGGAAGACATCATCGCGCTCGTTGCACTCTACCGGCCTGGGCCGATGGAGTGGATTCCGCGCTTTATCAGCAACAAGCATGGCCGCACGAAACCCGAGTACCTGCATCCCTCGCTGGAGCCCATTTTGGCCGACACATACGGCCTGCCCGTCTATCAAGAACAGATCATGCAAATCGCGCGCGACATTGCGGGGTTCTCCCGCGGCGAAGCCGACGAACTCCGCAAGGTTATGAGCAAGAAACAGAAAGATCAAATCCCGATCTACCGCGAGAAGTTCGTAAAAGGCTCTGCGCACACTGTGGGCATGAGCACCGCACAGGCCGAGCGCATCTTCTCATTTGTTGAGCCGTTCGGCGGATACGGGTTCAACAAATCGCATGCGGCCGCATACGGATGGATTGCATACCAGACCGCCTACCTGAAAGCCAACCACCCGCTGCCATACTTTGCGGCGCTGCTCACCTCGATGAAAAATAACACCGATAAGCTGGTCGAATACCTCGACGAAGCGAGGAAGATGGGGATCGCAGTTCTGCCGCCGGATGTGAATGAATCCCTGGTCGATTTTGCCGTCATCGAGCAACAGCTGCGTTTCGGATTGGCTGCGGTTAAAGGCATCGGCGAGTCTGCCGTGCGATCGATTTTGGCAGCCCGCGAAAAAGACGGGCCGTTCAGCGATCTCTTCGACTTGTGCAAGCGCGTCGATATTCGGCTGGTGAACCGGCGCACGCTGGAGGCGTTGATAAGGTGCGGCGCCCTCGATGCGATGCCCGGCAACCGGGCGGCGCAGCTTGATGCGGTCGACGTGGCGATCGAGCTAGGCGCGCGCGCATCGCGCGACGCGTTCTCAGGGCAAGCTTCACTTTTCGGGCACGAATCGCACGACTTAACCGGCTTGATTCCTCAGCTGCGCGCGATCTCGCCGCCGACGACGCTGCAGATGCTCGCGTGGGAAAAAGAGACTCTCGGGGTATTCATTTCTGGACATCCTCTGGCGGATGTCGCAGAAGCGCTTGCGCGCACGGGGGCGCTGCCGGTCAAGGAGCTGCGTCGCCAGCAAGACGAAGCCTTTGTGACGCTGGCCGGTCTGATCACAAGCGTGCGTCGCACCCTCACTAGGGCACAACAGCAGATGCTTATCGCAACCCTAGAGGATACGAGCGGCAGCATCGAGATCATCGTCTTCTCGAAGCTCTATGCGCAGGTGCAGGCGCTTTTCGTACCGGACGCCATTCTCGTGATAAAGGGCCGCCTGCGCTGGCGCGATAGACCCGGGTCGAAGCCGGGGGAAGAGCCCCCTACGGAACCCTCGGTAACCGTCAACGAAGTCGCTCCTTTCGTGCGTCCAGCGCAGGCACGACAACCGCAGGGCTGGCACGTGACGGTGTCGCGCCGGGACCAAGTTGATCGTCTTGCACACCTGTTGGATGAATGGCCCGGAGTGGTCCCCGTTGTCATGCACGCCGGGGGCGCCGCGCAACGCATGCCTCGCGATGTGAGCGGCAGCCATCACGTCAAGCATGAATTGCAGCGCATCTTCGGGCCCGATAACGTGGTCGAAGCTGCTCCCTAAACTGCTCGCCCTGGATTTGGACGGCACGCTTATCGGCCGCGATTTGCTCCTTCGTCCACGCGTTCTGGCGGCCGTTGCCAAGGCCCGCGAGCAGGGGGTATCGGGATGCCTCGTAACGGGACGGATGTTTCGCGCAGCTTTGCCGTACGCGCGCGAGTTGTCCCTGGATGCGCCCATCATTTGTTACCAGGGGGCCGCCGTTTGCGATCCTAATACCGATGAAGTTTGGCGCCACACGCCACTTCCCAACGCGACGGCGTTGGCGGTTGCGAGATTGGCGAAGGCCGACGGCTTTCACGTGCAACTATATGCCAACGATAAATACTACGTCGAGCGAGAGAACCGGTTTTCGGACCTGTATGCCCAGCTGGCGTTGATGCGTCCGATCGTAGTCGAGTCGCTTGAGGAGACGTTTCGCTTCAGCGATGCAACCAAAGCGGTCATTATCGACGACGCGCAGCGAATTGCCGGCTATGCTCCGCAGCTCGAACGAGCATTTCGCACACAGGCCTATGTAACGCGCAGTTACCCGCAGTTTCTTGAAGTGCTCCATCCCGCCGTAGACAAGGGCGAAGCGCTGCGCTTCGTGGCGGACCGCTTAGGTCTGGAGATGGACTGCGTCGTGGCAATCGGTGATTCGTGGAACGACGAACCGCTTTTGCGTGCTGCGGGCTTCGGGATCGCGATGGATTCGGCGCCGCCAGAGCTCCAGGCAGTCGCGCAGGCGGTTGTTCCGGATGTCAGCCGCGATGGTGTTGCGGATGCCATCGAACGGTACGTGTTAAGGTGAACAGCCGCCGCTCCAAGAAATCTGCTGCGGCGCGCCTACGCCCGTTTTGGATCCTCTTTGCGGTGCTCTTGGCGGGTGCGTTATTCGCCGGATACTACGGCGCGACGTGGCCGGGCTTTCGCGTGCGCCTGGTAATCATCCGCGGGAACAGAGTGGTTTCCCGCAGTGAGATTCTTGCCCGTGCCGCGATCTCTGGAGCGACCAATATTTGGCTTCAAGACCCTTGGGCGATGCGCGAGCGCATACAAACAATTCCGTACGTCGGACAGGTGCGCGTCGAGCGCAAGCTCCCAGCCGAAGTGCTCATCTCGGTAACCGAAAGGATGCCCTATGCCCTCGTCGGCAAGACCGCCCCCGTGCTCGTCGACCGGGCCCTGCGCGTGTTGGAAACCCATCCCAAAAACGCGCGCGTTCCGCTATTTGAAGTTGACGCCGGAATCGTGCGCGCAGGGGCTTTTCTACGACGCCCCCAAATCCTAGCGATGCGCGATGATTATGGCGTGCTCCTAGCAGCTCACGCACGGATTCGAACGCTGCGCGTGGACTCCATGGGTGAATTGACCGCCTGGATGGCGTCGGGTGTCGCGGTTCGCCTCGGCGACGATGAAGCGCTGCTGCAGAAGGTGCGGCTTATCGAACCAATTCTTGCGCAGACGCAGAGCCGTGGGAAAGTGATCCGAGTACTGGATTTGCGGGCGCCAAAAACACCGGTCGTCGTATACCGTTAGCGGCGCTCGGTGGGCAGTTGCACTACGATATGGTTTCCGAAGCCTGGGATGCGCTCGACTTCAAAACGGCGCGCCAGCCGGCGAACCAAGAAAAGTCCGCGCCCCGACTCACTGAGAAGCTCCGGCAACGCACGCATATGTTTGAAGCCCGTCCCGCGATCGATAACGTGCAAATCTGGAAACCGCCCCGTCCAATCCACTTCGATTTCAATGGCTCCCGGCGCGTGCCGCACGACGTTCGCGACAAGTTCACCGAAGATAATTTCAGCTTGGGCGATTTCATCGGAAGACGCGGCCAGACGCTTGAGATATCGGCGAAACTCCTGGCGCGCGTCTTGCGCGGCCTTGGCATTCTCCGCGGCGAACGACCAGCGCTCGAGCGTTCCTAGCGTCAGCGTCAAGACGGCTACATCGTCTTGGGCACCCCCGTGAATGCAACTCTCGCTAATAAGATGGGCCGCCGCCGGGCTGTGCATGACCGCATCGGTTTCGAGAATTGAACGCAGGCGTTGCTCGCCTTCGGGAAGTTTGTGCGTCCACTCGGTAAGACCGTCCGTGAAGAAGGTCAGGAGGCCGATGCTCGCTAGCTCGTGACTTTGGGTGGGTTGGCTTTCCGCCATATTGCGTAAGCCCAGAGGCAATCCGATCGACCGAAGCTCTTCGATGGAGCCGTCGTGGTACCGAAGCAGCGGAAATGGATGGCCTGCATTTGCAAAACGAACCGAATCGCGTCCCGGGTTAATAACCGCAACCATGGCCGTGACAATTTCGCCGGGCCAGCGTTGCCGAAGAATATAATCGGCGGCGTTAAGAATCTTCGCCGGATCGCGCTCGTAGAGGGTCACAATCCCCAGTGCCTGCCGGATCTTCCCCATGATGACCGCGGCCTGCAGCCCGCGCCCGGTCACGTCGCCAATGGTGACTACCAAGGAGCCGTCCTCCAACGTAAAGGCGTCGTACCAGTCGCCTCCGATTTGGGCTTCGTGCGTTCCCGGCTTGTAGACGGCGTCAAGGCGAATGCCTGGAATTGTCGGCAGGAGAGTAGGCAGGGACGCCTCTTGCAGCGTGGTTGCCACGCGGCGCTCGCGCTCGTAGCTCTGCGCATTCTCAATCGCGATGGCGGCGCGGCGGCCCAACTCCACGAACATTGGAATGTCGTCGTCACTGTACGTGCGGCCCGAGTCCGTATAGTAGGCGACGATTGCGCCGTGGGTTGCGCCGCGTGAGTGTAACGGTATGGTAATCGCCGAATGCGGACCCAGTGCTTTGAAAGTTTCCAGCAGATACGGACGTGCCGTTCGTTCGAGAGTCGTCGTCCGGATGTTGTTCGTGACGTGCGGACGATGCCGGCGCAGTGCCGAAATGGCTCGCCGCTCGCGCTCCGGCGACATGGTGCGCTCCCCGCGCAACGCCTCGACGAGCGCGATTTTTTCAGGATCGCGATGCGCAATTGCCGAAACGCGCAGCACCGACTCGTTTTCAATCGTTACCACCGTCGCCAGATCCGCCACTTCGGTTACGAGAAGTTGCCCCAAGTTCTCGAAATTTTCCATCAAATCCAAGGACTGAAAGAGCGTTTCGCCGGCTTTTGCGAGGAACCGCATGCGTTGGGCGGTGCGCTTCTCTTCGCTGAAAAGACGGGCGGCCTGCAGCGCTTCTGAGGCGCGACGAGCGACGGATTGAGCTACCTGCAGATCGGCCTGATCGAACGAACGCCGTGAGTACGCCGACCCCAGAACGAGTGCTCCAAACTTTTGATTCGTCGAGGCCAGTGGAACGATCATCAATGAGTGCGTCTGCATCCCGTTGATTCGGCCGACGAAGAGCGGAAAGAGCGCGGGGATGCCTTGGCGCAGGATATTCCCGAGTTCGCTTTCGCTTTCGATAACAAGCGCGCGTTGATCGTTTTCGATAGGCTGCAGATGCGTTTTATCTTTATGCTCCAGTGCAATCACGCGGTGCTGGAGCGCGCCGTCGGCAAGCGTAACCAGGCACCAGTCCGCGAGTTGCTGCACGGCAAGCCGTGCAAGGTTCTGGCATGCCGCTCGCTCGTCGAGCGCACTGGATAGAACATCGGCGGCTTCCAGGGCGAAGCGCAGGTTTTCATTCGACCGTTTCTGCGCATCGATATCGGTGGCGGTCCCCACCCATGAAATAATGCTCCCGCCAGCGGTGACGGGAACCGCGCGCGCCAGGAACCACCGGTACACGCCATCGGCCTTTCGTTTGAGTCGATACTCAATTTCGTACGGCGTGCCGTCCTGCAGCGCGCGCTTCCAGCGTTGCCAGATCAGCGCAAGCTCATCTGGATGAACGATGCCCTTTACGCCCTCGGCCTGCATCGCCTCGACGTCGACGCCGGTGTACTCCAACCATCGTTGATTGAAAAATTGGATGGTGCCGTCCGCGGCCGCCAGCCACGCCAGTTGCGGAATACTCTCAAGCAAATCGACCTGGTCGGCAATGCCGGCCACGCCCTGGGAAGTCACCTGACAGACTTACGCACCGGCGAAAAGAGCACCCTCGCCTATTTGGGTATGCTCGCAGGTAATGATTTTTGAAGGTTGGCCCGCACGACTTCTTATCGTGCGACACGGCGAGAGCGCCGGAAATGTGGCGCGCGAACGGGCACTTGCACAGCAGTTGCCGGAGATCAATCTGGCAGAGCGGGACTGCGATGTTCGCCTGTCGCGCCTTGGCCAACGGCAGTCTCAGGCGCTGGGCGAATGGCTGCGCGACAACGAGGCGCCGGCCGATGTTGTATTTACCTCGCCATACGCTCGCGCTCAGGAGACCACGCGGCTCGTCCTGGCTTCCGCCGGATGGAGCGACGCGCAAGTCACGATCGACGAACGCGTGCGCGAAAAAGAATTCGGCATCTTGGACCGTCTGACGCGCGCCGGAATCGCACAAAAGTACCCCGAGCAAGCCGCGATGTTGGCTTCCCTCGGCAAGTTTTATCATCGGCCGCCGGGCGGCGAGAGCTGGACCGACGTAATCCTTCGTCTGCGCAGCGTGGTCGACACGCTGACGCGAGAGTGGGCCGATAAGCGGTGCTCGTAATCTCGCACCAAGTGGTGGTACTGTGTTTTCGATACCTGTTGGAGAATCTGACCGAGCAGGAAATTCTTACGATCGACCGGCAGGCAGACGTCGCGAACTGCTCGATCACAAGCTATATATGCGCGCCCGGCGCAGAGCCGCGCGGCATGCAACTGGAGCGTTACAACTTCGTGACGCCGATTCGCGCCGCGGGCGAAACGGTCACGGCAGAAGAAGATGTTCCCGTCGCGCCAAAATAAGCGGGTTCCGCTTTCGGCGCGCTTGCTACGGCGGTGGCCGCCACCCGTTCACGCGCAAGAGGGAAAGGATGCTCGCGGCACCGTGCTGGTTACCGCGGGCTCCGGCAGATGCCGGGGGCTGCAATCTTGGCCGCGACGGCAGCCTTACGTGCCGGCGCGGGAAAGCTCCAGATCGTTACGTGCCAATCGGTTGCCCGGCACGTCGCGGCCGCCGTACCCGAATCGCTTGCCATGGGCGTCGATGAAACACCTGATGGTGCGATTGCGTCTTCGGGTTCGGATCAGACTCGTAAGCTTGCAAAAGGCGCGGACGCGGGCGTGCTCGGCCCCGGCTTCAGCCCCGACGGGGAGTGCGATGCCTCCTAAGTGCGATTCTGCGTCCCATAGAAGCGCCGATCGTCCTCGACGCTGCGCCACTTAACTGTTTGCGAAGCGCCCGACCTGCTCGCGAGCTTTGATGGGAACTGCGTTCTCACGCCGCATGCTAGCGAAATAGCCTCACTGCTCGGGCGGGATCGCGCTGCAATCGGGTCCGTACCGATAGGCCCGGCGCTTGAAGCGGCGCGAAAGTTTTCGGGCCGTCGTGGCGCTCAAAGACGCGCAAACATATATTCGCCACGTCGGAGGGTGCCCTGTTTGTGAATCTGCACGGGACGGTAGGGCTGGCGACATCCGGGATCCGGCGACACGCTTGCCGGTGTGCTGGGGGGAATCTTGGCACGCGGGATGGACGCGTTACCGGCACCATTCTGGGCGTTCTACGTTCACGCGGAGGCCGGAAAAGCGCTTCGCAGACGCGCGGGTATTAGCTTTTTGGCGCGCGAGCTACGCGCCGGAGTCCCACTACGGATGAAAAAAATATGATTCCACATTTCCTCCACAGCGTTATCCTCAAGGACCCCGTTTTTGCAGCGCCAAGTACGAGCAAGGCGGTACGGTAACCCAATAATTCGTAGGGGCCGGCGCTGCGAAGCACAATATATGGGGGTGGCCGGGCGAAATACGAACCGGTACCTTTTTCGGTAGGTAGGATTGCGGATGAAGCACGAGACCGTCGCGGGGCTCGATATTGGGACGACCAAGACCTGCGCGGTGGTCGCTGCCGAGGGTCCGGGCGGATTAGAGATCGTCGGAATCGGCGATGCACCCTCGCTGGGCATGCGCAAAGGGGTCGTGACCGACCTCGAAGAGACAATTAAATCGATCGAAGCCGCAACCGAAAAAGCCGAACGTATGGCGGGCGTGCACATCTCCGACGTCTATGTGGCCATCACCGGCGAGCACATTCGCAGCACCAACAATCGTGGCGTGGTCGCCGTGTCGGGGCAAGATCGTGAAGTGGTTTCGGCCGACGTGCGCCGCGTTGTGGATGCCTCAAAAATCATTAACCTGCCGGCGGACAGACAGATCATTCACGCACTGCCGAGGTTCTTCACCGTCGACGGGCAGGACGGCGTTGAAGACCCCGTCGGCATGGCCGGCGGGCGCCTGGAAGTGGACACCCACATCATCACCGCGGGAACGACGTTTATCACCAACGTTTTGAAGTGCGTGCACCGCGCGGGTTTGGAGTCAAGCGGTCTGGTCTTTGAGCCGCTTGCCTCGTCCGCGGCCACCTTGTTGGACGAAGAGAAGCAGGTTGGGGTGGTTTTGCTTGACATCGGGGGAGGCACGACCGACATCGCGGTGTTCAGCGGTGGCGGCGCCATCTACACCTCCACCATTCCGGTTGGCGGAAATATTCTCACTAACGACATTTCGCTCGGCCTGAAAACGACGGGCGCCGAAGCGGAGCATATCAAGTGCACATGGGGTGCCGGCACGAAAGACTCCGAGGACGCGCAGAGCTTTCCCGTCAAAACGCTCGACGGGCGAACCACGCGCGAGGTCACGACAACCCAGTTGCGGCAGATCGTCGTTCCCCGGGTAGCCGAGACGTTTCGCATGGCTAAAGCGAAGATTATCGAGAACGTCCCGCGCGACCTGATTTTGGGTGAGCTTGTACTCACGGGCGGCGGCGCGCATCTCAAAGGAATTGAAGCGCTGGCAGAAGAGGTCTTCGGCTTGCCGATCCGTATCGGGTTGCCCAGCGCTATTGGCGGCTTAACGGAAGCACTCAAGAAACCCGAATACGCAACGGCCATCGGACTAGTGCTCTTCGGACCCGATGGTGGGGGCGCGTTGAACGGACACTACGGTAAGCGGCGCTCGCACGCGGCGCTAAACAAGATGGGCCGATGGTTCAGCGATCTTTGGAATTGATTCTTGGATAACCAACCCGAACTTTTTATGGAGGCACGAACACCAATGGCAGAAGCAAAGCGCTACGTCCCTGAGCACGCCGCAACAATCAAGGTCATCGGAATCGGCGGGGGAGGTTGCAATGCCGTCAACCGTATGATTGACGCAGGGCTTTCCGGCGTCGACTTCTTCGCGGTCAACTCAGACGTGCAGGCGCTGCGTACGGCCTTGACCGAGAATACCGTGCAAATCGGCGGTAGCTTAACGCGCGGCCTCGGAGCTGGCGCCAATCCGAATCTTGGTCGCGAGGCGGCCGATGAGTCGCGCGAAGACCTCTCGATGTGCCTCGATGGCGCCGATTTGGTGTTCATCACCGCCGGCATGGGTGGCGGAACGGGAACCGGCGCTGCGCCGATTGTCGCCGAGCTCGCGCGCGAGTCGGGCGCGCTCACGGTGGCGGTGGTTACCAAGCCGTTCAACTTCGAGGGCCGCAAGCGCATGCAGATTGCCGAGAACGGCATCGCCGAGTTGGAGGGCAAGGTAGATACGCTGATCACCATTCCCAACGAGCGAATTCTGCAAGTCATCGAGAAGAAGACGCCGCTGAACGAGGCCTTCGCTTATGCCGATGACGTACTGCGGCAAGGCATTCAGGGAATTTCGGATCTGATCACGCAGCCCGGGCTAATCAACTTGGACTTCGCCGACGTGAAGACCATCATGAGTGACGCCGGCAGCGCCATGATGGGCATCGGCGATGGTACCGGCGAGCACCGCGCGGCCGATGCGGCGCAGAAAGCGATTGCCTCGCCACTGTTGGAAACCACCATCGACGGTGCACGCGGCGTGATATTCAACATTACCGGCGGCCCCGATATGGCGATGTACGAGGTCAACGAAGCAGCAGAAATGATCAGCCGCGCCGTTGATTCCGAAGCGCAGATCATCTTTGGAGCTTCGATCGATCCCAACATGACGGGCAAAGTGCGCGTTACCGTGCTGGCGGCCGGTTTCGGAAATAGCCGGAACTATGGCGCGCGCAGTCAGTTCAACTTCGACACGTCGGCGATGGAGAAGGTAGCTCCACTGAACATGGACGACATCGAGGTGCCCGCGTTCTTGCGCTATCGGGGATAAAGCGGTCTTTGCAGGACGGTCCCTGTGCATAAGAACCGTTCGAAGATAACGCATAGCTTCGCAAAATTTTCAGACGACGCGCTGTGCCCTTGAGAGAGGTGGCCTCGGTTAGTCG
>QHBJ01000007.1 GCA_003243975.1 Candidatus Meridianibacter frigidus
TATTGCCACTGTGTATCGCGAGTGTGAAGATGCGGTGTTGCGCCGGCTGGATATTGCCATGCAAGCGTTTTTTCGGCGGTGTAGCCGCGGGAAGACGCCCGGATTTCCCCGGTTTAAGCCGGCGTCGCGTTGGAAGCAGATTGCCTTTCCGCATGGGAACCGGGCGCTCAAGTTCGATACCGATCAAAAACGCGTTCGGGTGCCAGGCGTCGGTGAGATCAATCTGCGCAAAGGTCGCGCGGTGCCGGAGGTATTCGGTCGTGGCTGGCTAGTTGAGAAGAATGACCGCTGGTATCTGTGCGTGGAGCACGAGGTGCAGGCCCAGCCCAAGCGCGAGATTCAGAAGATAGTCGGTATCGATCGTGGCGTGCATGTCTTGGCGGCCACCAGCGACGGGGCTCTAATTGCCAACCTCGCCGTGGCTGAAAAACGCAAGCGCGCAACGGCCAGGTTGCTGCGTCAATTGGACGCACGCACAGTCAAGTCCAGTGATGGCCGCTGCTTGAACCGGCCAGATCCCGTGCGCATCGTCGCCGCCAAGTGCCTTGCGCGAGCAAAAGAGCGGGAAGCCAACGCCCGGCGCGACTACGCGCATAAAGTCTCGCGTAAGCTCGTAGATAGCACCGATTGCATTGGGATCGAAGCGTTGCTGCTTGTCAACATGACGCGCAGTGCCAAAGGCACCGTAGAACAGCCTGGCGTTAACGTGCGTGCAAAGGCGGGTTTAAATCGAGTGATGCTTGATTCAGGTTTTGGTTTATTGCAGCAGATGATCGCGTACAAGGCTGAAAGTGCCGGTGTGAAGGTCGTTGCGGTAAACCCAGCTTTCTCATCGCAAGAGTGCAGTAACTGCGGGTCTTGCGAGCGAGGAAGCCGGCGGAGAAGGCGCTATGTTTGCCTGAGGTGTGGTTATTGCAATCATGCGGATGTGAATGCGGCGCTGGTGATCCGTGGGCGAGCGCAGTTGGCGCTCTTAAGAATGCCGGATGACGGGGCGGACCCGGTTAGGCTGTACGATGCAGCCTAAGGCACTCACAACGAAATGGAGACCGGCGTTGCGCGCAGGTGCGTTTGAGCTCACAAGCCGTAGTACTTGAACATCGGCCAGAGTTTTGCGAGGGGGGCGTGCGGTTGGGTGCAGAGATAAATCGGTAAGGGTCCTTCGAGCACCCAGCGATCGTCGTCACGGTAGACCGCTACCTGATGCACCCCGCGGAACGCTCGCAGTAGCAACGGATAGTCGGTTGCGCCGACGGCAATGACCGAGTCACCCGAGTAATCGCGGGGCCCCCAAAGATAATATGTGTTGTTCGGGCTAATCACGGGCGGAAGCCCGTACTTTGGGCCGTAGAAGTCGATTGCACCGGCGTCCGCGTAACGGTCGGCGAAGATAGCAGTTGCTTTGCGCCGCGCCGGCGGAAGTGCATGGTAAACGCCGGCAACCATTTTCACCATGGGCTCCCATCCCACTTGGTCGGCGAACAATGGGTTGGCCAGGTGACGCGTGCCATCGGGTGCGGGCCGGCTCATGCCGATAGACATTTCGAGCTTCTTGTATGCAGGCAAACTCAGAAGTGGGAGCACGAAAGGCACCAAGATTGCCGCGACGGCAATTTCGAGAGCAACGATCCCAGGCCGTAACCATGCCGCTTTCCTTGCCAGTGCCCGCTCCATCGCGACGGCGCCGGCTGCAAACAGGCACGGGTAGAACCCCTCAAGATAGTAACCGCGCCCGACCGTCGCCACGATCAAGATAACCAGAAGTGCGTAAGCGACGGGCAAGAAGAGGAAAGTATCTCGAAATGGTTTCGTGACCAGCGCGATGAGTCCCCAGACCCACAATATGGACAAGACCGGATGCTGATAGATAAACTGTGTTGCGATGAAGTACACGGCGTTTGCGGCCCAGTGCGCCGATTCGAAAACAGCGCCGTTTGCAAGCTGATGGCGGTTCAGCTGGTCGCCGTGAATCACACCGAGCATCGGCATACCGTGTTGCAATTGCCAGAGGGCGTTCGGTAGAAGAAGAATTGCAACGATGGCCACGCCTGCAGGTAACCACCATGATTGCAGTAAGTTTCGCCGCCCGGTAACTAGCAATCCAAATGCTAAAGCAATCGCACAAGCGGCGATCGAGTACTTTGCGTACATCCCAGCCGCAACGATCAAAGCGATCGGAACGTAGAGACGCTTGTCTTCCTTCTGGACCAGAAGAATCGTGCAATAAATCAATGCGGTCCACGCCGCCGGCGAAAGAAACTCGGTTGAAAGTCCCCAACCTAACGCAAGATATCCGGGCGCCAGTGCGGCGGCGATGCCGGCGGTCACTTGTGAAAAGACGCCGCCGCCCAGTTGGCGTGCGATTGCGCAGCAGAAGAGCACGGTCACAGCCGCCATAATTGCGGGCAGCAAGCGAATCGCCCACAGGGCATACCCGAATGGAGCGGTTAGCCAGGTGACAAGCGGGGCAAGCGGTGGCTGATCGACGTATCCCCACGCCAAGTGTTTTGCGCAATCGATAAAGTAAAATTCGTCGCGATAGTAGCCGTATCGGTGGTTGAAGATCAGATGCAAGAGGAGCGTGAGTAGCGCGACGGCGTACGCCGCGCGGTGCAACTTCACGGCGTGATCGCTCGCGCTTGAAAGCCGGCGATGAAGAGCTGGCTCATGCACAAGCCCGCAAGCCCCGCCTCCGCAATGCTGCCAAAAACAAAACTCGGGTTCCACCAGGTGCCGCCGAAAAGCGGGACGACCAGCACGAAGTATGCGGCAAAATATGCCATCGGCACGAGCGCGCCCAGTAGTCGAAAGGCGCCCGGATTTTGCAGTGACGGCCGCATCTTCGCCACCACGAAATCGCCTGCCAATCCGGCCAGAATGCTGGCTGCGACGATCAACAGCAGCTCGAGCAGATCTCGAGAGAGCTCGCTTCCGATCCAAAGTTTTTCGGCCACGCACAGAACCGCCAGCGCCCCGAACCGCAAGCGCACTCGCGCGACTAGGTACAGCACAGCCGCTGCCAGCAGAACGCTCTGCCAAATGACGGTCAGCATCTCCATCGCCTGCCGATAGAAAAGAACGGTTGAGAGAACCAACTGTTCTTGGTGAAATACAATTTGGGAGAGCGGATGATCGCGCATCAGGATCTCAGGATAGAAAGCGATCTGCGTAATGAACTGAATGATTTCGAATGCCAGGCCCATCGAGAGCAACATCGGAATCTGTGAAGGCAGCGTGAGACGTGCTGGGCGCAAGAGCGCGCTGCGAACCGGGCCGCTAACTAAGAAAAGAAGACCGCTAAGCAAGAATAGATGCGGTGGGCTGACCAGCAGATCGAGTTGGTGCTCGAACCCAAAGACGGCATGCCATCCAAAGTCGATTGTGCCGCCGGCGATGAGACATGCGACGCCGGCAACGCTCAGTTCGTAGCCAGCCGGGACGGAGCCCATCAATGAAAACCCGCGGCGCCGGTTCCTCGCGACGGCCATCGCCAAAACGAACACCGCGAAGACCCCGCCGCTGTACATCAGAATATGCCACGGGCTAAAGAATGTCTCGATACTGCTGTACAGGTGCTGGTGCCCGTCGAGGAATAAACCGCTCAGTGTCCATACGGAAGCGAAAACCATGAGCCATTCGAACCGGCTCGTGGCAAATGCGCGGGCGCCGAGTTGGCCGGAGAAGCGCTGGCTCATGGCAATCCTGAAATAGACGAGAGAGGTTTTGCGAATCCATGTTTGGACTTACTGGCAATAACCTGCCGCGCGCACTTGCTGCGGTCGCATGCCTCGCCTGCGGCGCATGCAGCGCGAACGTAACGTACCCGCACGAATCGCCCGTTATAACCATTGCGCCCGCGCAGCCAAAGCCTTGGCCTACGCCTGCGATGGCGGCGCCGCCAGCGCCGCCGCGCATTCTGCGCACGTGGATGTCCAGCTTGAGCATCGAGCCGGGGACGTGGCTCGACGGCGCGATTACCACCTCAACCAACGTCGCCTCCGTTGAAGTGCGCACCGCCGCATTCTCCATTAACAGCACGCACGTAGCACCCGGGCAGTTCCGTTTTCATGCGCGCATTTTGGAGCTGCCGCCGCTATCGCGCCGCCACCGGTACGCTCTGCAGATCATCGCGCGCAACACGCGCGGCGACGAGCGCATCGATCAATCGGTCGTCGAAATCAAGTAGTTGTCCGAACACCGCCGTACTGGTGCGCTTTATCTGCCCATCGCACTTGCGTGGGCCGCGATCGCGGTGCTCCTCCACGTGCTCATCAATGCGCGCTACGGATACGCGCGCGACGAACTCTATTTCATCGAGTGTGCCAAACACTTGACCTGGGGATACGTGGATCAGCCACCGTTGGCGGTGCTGGTCGCATGGCTCGCCTTTCCGTTCCACTTTGCACTTTGGGCGGTGCGGCTGCCGCTGGCGCTCCTGTCCGGGGTAATGGTCGTAGCCGGTTGCGCGGTTGCGGCGCAGTTGGGAGCAGGCAGGTTTGCGCAGATGCTCACCGGCCTCCTCATGGCGCTCGCGCCGCCGTATCTGGCGCAAGGATACATTCTTTCGACCGAGTTCTTATCGCCCTTGGCTTGGACGGGCGTCGTCTATTTTTCGTTGCGATTGGTGAAGACCGGCAACGCCCGTTACTATCTTTCGCTGGCGCTGGTGATTACGATCGCAATGTACGCCAAGTACACGATGGCGGCTTTGGTGGTTGCCATGTTGCTCGGGCTGCTCATAGCCGGGCATGCAAAGCTTCTGCGGTCCAAGTACTTGGTCATCGGAGTCGCGCTGGCAGTGCTCCTTTTCGCGCCGAACATTCTTTGGCAAGCTCACCACAACTGGCCAATTTTGGAAGTGATGCACGGCGATAAAGCCAATCGGCATCCCGTTCACGGCATTTCGGTCGAATCGGCCGACATGCTTACGAACGCCGTCGTCTTTCTGCTAATGCAGATACTGCTGGTGAATCCGCTGCTCGCAGGTATTTGGATCTGGGGTTTGCTCGCATTAGCGTTTCAGAGAGCATTTTCAGCGTACCGCTACATTGCCGTAACGTACGGACTGCTGGTTGTTTTGATG
The DNA here is from genome assembly GCA_003243975.1 of Candidatus Meridianibacter frigidus. Lineage (GTDB taxonomy): Bacteria > Vulcanimicrobiota > Vulcanimicrobiia > Vulcanimicrobiales > Vulcanimicrobiaceae > Meridianibacter > Meridianibacter frigidus. The sequence continues at coordinate 5,084 of QHBJ01000007.1, forward strand.
ATCTTGCTCACCGCGCGCGTCTATTATCTGGACGGTTTTTATCCGGTGCTCTTTGCGGCCGGAGCGGTATCGATGGAGATTCTACTCTCATTCAAACCGCGCGCGCTCAAAGCGGCCGTGCTGCTGCTGGTTCTTTTACTTGATTTGCCGTTAATGCCGATGACGATTCCGTTGTTGTCGCTGCCTGTATACGAACGGTACGAAGGGCTGCTGGGCCTCAGCCGGATCGGCAGCCCCGACGGCAAGCCCCACCTGGTGAACCCCGCCTATGCGGACCAACTCGGCTGGGACGACATGGCGCGCACGGTGGCGATTGCCTACCGTTCGCTCCCCGCAGCGCAACGCGCCAAAACGCCTATCTTTGCCGACCGGTACGCTTACGCGGCGGCGCTCGATTTCTTCGGCCCGAAGTACGGATTGCCGCGCGTCATCAGCCCCAACAATTCATACTATCTCTGGGGAACGCGCGGATATTCCGGAAACAGCATGATTGCTGTGGGGGCTACCGATTATCCATTACTATTGCGGTCGTTCGATAACGTGCGGCAGATCGCCGTGTACCGCAACGAGAAGCGCTGGATTCTCGAAGGCCCGCTACCGGTGTACCTGTGCACCCGCCCGCGCGCAACGCTGGCGCAGATGTGGCCGTCATTCAAGTACTACGGGCTGTAGTTCATTCGGACTGCTGGCAACGCTGGCTCTGCGGATCGTCGGTTGGGAAAATTGCGAACATCGTTCCTTTTGGTACGCTGATATCTTTGCCGTGATGGAAGTAATTGAAGGCGCCGATCGCCATGCCCACGCCCGGGACGGGAATCGCACCCAAGTAGCCCGGTAGACTATTGCTCAGGCCCGTTTTATCCAGTCCGGCAGTATTGTGATCCAGTACCACGCCGGCTTTCGACCCGTCGGGCAGAATGAGGTAGCGCGGTTCGAGGACCATCGTCCCGGGACGCCCGGCGCGTCCAGCGGGCGAGGCGATGGCAACGATTCCCCATCCGATCGTTCGCGCCGGCACGACGATCCGCGCGCCCGTTGTAATGGCGCCGACGGTTTCGAACCGAAAGAAGTCGCCCGCTTGCGCCGATGCCGAATCGACCGTGTCGAGCATACGCACGGCCACCACCGTGCAATCGGAAACTCCTTGCCCTCGTAAGCTCACTTCCGCTGCGCCTGCGCGCAACCAGGTTGAAGCGAGCAGAGCGAGCCCGATTGCAGGGAGACGCATGGGCATCATGATTTCGTGTAACGTCGCTCCGATGCGAAAAAGTTTCTTTTTTGGGAATAGGCTCTCCATGCGAGAAGCCGTACTTATTGCGGGTACCGAGTCGCGCCATGGCGCCCAGTATTTCACACGCGCCCGCATGCTGCTGGCCGAACGAGGCATTTCGGTGGTCGAATCCCACGCAGTGCAAGACAAGGAAGAACTGCAGCGACGGGTACGAGAGGCGGTACGGTCCGGCGCGAAGTTGGTGATCGTGTGTGCAGGCGATGGCGGGCAGACCGTTGTCGTCGGTGAGTTTGCGCACCGGCGCGCCGTTTTGGGTGTGATACCCTCTGGCACCGGCAACAGCTTCGCGCAGAGCTTGGGCATTGAGCTCGAACTCGAGCGGGCTGTCGACACGATCGTAAATGGCAAGGTTGCCTCCGTTGACTTGGGCGTTGTGAACGGAACGTATTTTGCCAACTTCGCAACGATCGGCCTCGACTCGGAGATTGCCGCACAAACCTCGCATCGTCTCAAGCGCATCGTCGGCATGGCTGCCTACGCCGTTGCGGGCATCGGGCGGGTGCTAACCCACAAGCCGTTCCGCACGACCATCAGATGGAAGAAGAACAAGCTAAAGATCAAAACGCACCAGATGATTATTGCCAACGGCCGTTATTTCGGGAGTCAGCCGCTCTTGCCCGATGCCAGCATGACCGATGGACGGCTGACGTTCTTCGCATGCGAGGCCGCCGGCCACTTACAGCTTGCCGAGTTGTACGTCGCGCTCGCCCGGGGCACGCAAACCTCGCTGCGAACCGCCCACTATTTTGAGACGCGCAAGTTGAGCATCCAAACTCGCCGCCGGCAGCCCATCGCCGTCGACGGAAACGCGTTTGGCAGAACGCCGGCCCGATTCCGCGTTGCACCGCGCGCGTTGCGCGTTATGGTTCCACAATCTTTTCCGGAGAATGTATGACGCTTGAGGCTCGGTTGTGGGTCACGGCGGCGGTCAGCATCGCTCTCTTTTTTGTCCTCGGCGTTCTCGTTTCTTCCGGGCCGCCGTCCCGCATCGACATCGAGGGCTCAGCGCTGCGGGGGGTGGGTACTCCGCTTGCGATTCTCTTCACGGAGTCGGGACGCTGGCTGTGGCTACTGCTGACCGGGATGCTCGGCGTCATGCTTTTCGCGGCCTTGCGGCTGCCTGTATGGTTGCCCCTGTTGATTCTGCTCTCACAATCGCTTTCGCAAGCGGTCATAGAAGGATGCAAACAACTCTTTCACCGGGCCCGTCCGGACGCGTGGCTCTATCATCACGAACTGGGATACTCGTACCCGAGCGGACACGCCGCCACATCGGTCGTCTTCTTTGGAGCATGGATGATCTTAATCGCATCCATGCCGATGCCGCGAGCGCTCAAGGTGGTGCTTGTGGCGGCTCTAGGCGTTTGGATGATCGGAATCGATTGGTCACGCCTTGCCCTTAGCGCACACTATCCCAGCGACGTGATCGGCGGGACGTTATTCGGAATCGCGTGGCTGTGCGCGTTGCTCGCGATGCTCGAGCACTTCCGCTTCCCTCTTACGGTGTAGCAGGTAAGACCGCCGGATCACCGGCGCGCGGCTGCAACAGGATGCGCGCGTGCGCGTAGTCCAGCATCACGCGAAAGTGCTCTAGAAATCCGGCCCCCAGATGGCCCTGCGCGGTTGCCCGCAGCGAGCGCGTCGTGCCGATGCGCTGCGACTCAACGGAAAACGCGCCGACCCGGACGCTCGGGATTTCGCCAATGAGTTCTTCGCTGCTCCCACCGACGCCGCTGACGCTGCGGGCTTCGGTCGCCGAGAATATCTGTGGATGTTCGCGATAGAATTCATAAGCTAGATTGATGGTCGATTCGTCCCCTGTGTCCAACGCCAGCGTTGCAACCGTATCGCCTAGGTGCACCGGCAAGATCGGGACGAAGTTGCTAAAACTGATCGGAACCTGGGTGGCGCCATCTGGCCATCGTGCTTCGCCAAAGGTTACGCTGCGGTTCGAGTAATCGATCGTGACCGGAAGACTTGCCAAGGCGTCGGCTCCCAGCACCACATCGTATCCATAGCGGTGGATGTCGTGCAGCACGATGTAGTTCGCTTGCGGGTAGAACGCCGTTCCAACCTGCAACGGACCGGCGCGTACCACCTCGGTTGCATAGTGCCCCAGGCCGCGCACTTCGAATGCGCCGACTGAGGGAAGACGCAATTTTTCGGCCAGTTCCAGACTTATCGAAAACCCGGAGTTTCCCGTATCGATCAGGCAGCGGGTCCCGATGCCGTTGAGCGTGCACGGTATGACCGGGGAATTGGAATCGGTAAGCATCGTCAACGGCAGCGGGGCTCCGTTCAACTGCATCGCTAACCCGCGGGGCGGTGAAAACGGGCCGCCATCGATCTCACGCGTATCGTACCGCTGGTACGGATTGCCGTCTTGGTAGAGCGCAAAGGGCAATAGGAGTGCACCAACCCTGCGAAAGTCGCGGTTTTCGAAGAGCTGGGCCCCGTCCCAATTGCGAACGTAGGTTACCAAGTAGCTCGAGGGGTCGACGTACATCGTTAGAGGCTGCGCATCCACCGCATTCACGCCGACCGCGCGAAATGTTCTTCCGCTGTACTGCACGATGCCCAAGTCGATGAGCGAGCCGCCGCCGTGTTCGAACTCGGGGCTCAGGTATATCCCGGAGTTTATCGTGCGCAAGCCGCGAATAAAGCGCTCGTTATTCGACGAGTCTGGTAGCGCCGTGCCGTTCAGGTTGATGGCGAAGAACTTGTGGCCGTCGAAGAACGTCCCGGTGCAGAGCGTACCTTGGCAAACGCGTGTGGAGAAAGCGAGCCCGAAGTAATCGGTACGCAGTGTAACGTCAACGCCCTCGACCCGCTCGTGGGCCGTCGCGACCAGATGATACTTATACGGTTCGCCCGCGGCCGCACGCATGTGAGCCACAAATTGGTGCAGCGGTAGAGTCGGACCCGTGGCGCCGAGCAGCCCGAGCAGCAGCGCCGGGAGCCCCAGAAGGCGGCCGGCGAACCTCATAGAGTGAATTTCGAGTTGCTCGATGAGTATCTTCTTGCCGGAGGCGGTTCCAAGCACCGAATTATCGACGCCCTCCTTGGGAATCGCGACCCCGCCCCGGCCGCGCTCCCTTTCTACCGGGCGCTTGAGGCGGTCGGCCCTCGCGCTGCGGACGAGACGCTTATCGCCCTGCGCTTGGTATTGGCCGGCAAGAAACCCAGCGACGATGCAGTCCGGCGCCTGCGCACGATCATCGCGGCCTCACGTTCTGCGGACGATCCGACCGAAGCGCGAGCCGAATATCGTCGCGCACTGGATTAGGCGCCGTGGGTCGCAGGAACGGACGGCATTCGGGCTCCGTTAACCCTACCGTATGGGACTGGGACGTTTTTGGCTTCTGCTGGTGGCTGCCGTGCTTTTCGGCCAAGCGGCGCCCGCCCTGGCGTCCAAGCTGCCCGCGCAAGCGTCGGCTGTGCTTGCCTTTGACGACGGCGACCAGCAAGCGGACGAAGAGCAGGCCCATGACCGCGGCGTTGTCCGCGGCGAAGTGGTCGATGTCGATTACGCGCGTGACTCGGTGGTGCTTCAAACGCACCGCGGTCGCATCACAATCCTCATCTCGCCGGGTACCAACATCGTCCGGCGCGACAGTTCGTACGGCACCATATCGGATCTGGCGAAAGGCACTCGCGCGGCCTTCTACGTCAGCGAGGTCGCGGGGCACCTCGTCGCTCAGCTCATCCGCATTCAGTAAGCATCGCGCGCTGTGAGCGCGCTCGAACTTCGAGCCGTCAGCGATCCGATTGCGCTTCGCGAGGTTTCGTTTTCGGTTGCGCCGGGGGAGCGCTTCGCGCTGCTCGGCCCCTCGGGGGCGGGCAAAACCACGCTATTGCGCGTCATTGCCGGCCTGGGAATGCATAGCGGCGATATCTATCTCGGTGGACGAAACATCTCTCGCCTTCCAGCGCATACACGCCGGGTGGCGCTCTGCTCGCAGCACGCCGGACTCTTCCCCCATCTCTCGCTGTTCGAGAATCTCGCCTTTCCGCTCTACGTTCGCAAGCATGACAGCGTGCCAAGGGAGCGCATTCGCAAGACAGCAGCGTGCTTCGGATTGGAGAACTTCTTGGAGCGTCCCGCACGCGAATTGTCGGCGGGCGAGGCCCAGCGAGGTGCCCTTGCGCGTGCGCTGCTCTCGAGCCCGGACGCTTTGCTACTGGACGAACCCGTGGCGCATCTCGACCCACCGTTGCGCATCGCAGTTCGCGATGACATCGTTCGGGCGGCCAGCGGAAGCGCGGCGATGTTGTATGTAACCCACGATCACGAGGATGCCTTTGCGGTAGCGCAACGCATCGGCATACTCATTCGCGGACGTCTCGTGCAATGCGGAACACCGCAAGAAATCTACGACCGCCCGGTATCGGTGGATGTCGCGCGCTTCGTCGGCCCTTTGCCGATGAACATTCTACCCGCGGTTGACGGTCAATCGCGGCCCGGAATACTGTACGGCATTCGGGGCGAACAGATCCAGCTCGGTTCTTCGGACAGCGACGCGCGTGGGATCGTGACGGCTTCGCGCTTCGTCGGCGGAAGCACCATATTGCACGTTGAATGCGATTCCGGCATGATTCGCGTCGCGCTTCCCGCAGGCAGTAGCGTGCCGGCCAGCGGGGAGCGGGTGGGTTTGAGATTTCGCACCGGGGCGCTTCAATGCTTCGATGCCAAGACCGGCGAGCGCATCGCCTGCCCGTGAATCTGCAAACGCTTTCCGCCGGAGTCATCTGCACGGGATTCGAGGGGACCTCGTTTGATCGAAGCGAGTGTTTTGTTGGCGCAGAGCCGTTCGGCGGCTATCTTCTGTTCGCGCGCAACATTTCGTCCCTGGCGCAGACGCGCGCGCTGACCGACCAGATTCGCGCCGCGTGCGCCCCCGTGTCTCCGATCATCGCCGCCGACCAGGAGGGTGGGCGCGTCATGCGCCTGCGCGCGGGAGTCGTCGAAATTCCTTCGATGATGGCGCTGGGGGCCACACGCAGCAAAGAGCTGGCGTTGCGGGCCGGCAAACAAATGGCCCAGGACATTCGGCGAGCGGGTATTTCGCTGACGTTTGCACCGGTGCTCGATCTGGCACGAGAATCCGCCAACACCGTTATCGGCAACCGCTCCTTCGGCGACGATCCGGCAGAAGTGACCCGCCTGGCCGGGGCGGTTGCCGCGGGACTATCCGCCGGCGGCGTCGTCGCCACGTACAAACACTTTCCCGGCCACGGAGCGACGGCATTCGATTCGCACGGCGTGCTGCCGGCGGTTGCGATGGACCAGCATACCTTACGTGAGAGCGATTTGGCCCCGTTTGCCGCCCTACTTCCCGCGGCCGATGCCGTGATGAGCGCGCACGTTGTCTTCGAGAGTTTTGAAGCAAAGGTTCCCGCGACGCTTTCGCAGCGGCTGCTGACCGGCGTGCTGCGCACCGAGATCGGCTTCGGCGGCTTGTGCTTCACCGATTGCATGCAGATGGATGCGATCGCCGCTACGGTCGGCAGCGCGCAAGGTGCCGTGCGGGCGTTGGAGGCAGGAGCGGATTGCATTACTATCAGTCATTCCGTTGCGCTCGCACGGCAGTGCGCGACGGCGATTGCGACTGCTGTGGAGAGTGGCCGGCTCGCCCTCCAGCGCTTGCAGGAGAGCTACGAGCGGGTCCAAGCGTTACGCCGCAAATTGACGAACCCGCTCGACGTGGACGTGGCGGCTTCGGATCCGCAGATTGGACGCGAGATCGCCGCGCGCGCGATAACGCGTGTGCGCGGGAATGCGGAGTGTGCGCGCGAGGATGTTTCCATTGTTGACTTTGGCGGAAACCAGGTTGCTGCCGCACTGCAGGACGTGCCCGTTCGCACACTCGCGCTCGAACCGGACGCCGGGGCCCTTTCTGCTCTGTCGGCATGGCTCCGCAAGACCCAGAAGCGGCCGATTGTATTGATGCGGCGCGCGCATTTGCACGCCGAGCAAGCCAAAGCCATTGAAGAGCTCTTGCATATGGCCCCAGATGCGTTGCTCGTTTCCGTGCAAGAGCCATACGATGTCGAATGCTTTCCGTCGGCGCGCAGCGTTCTGGCTACGTACGGTGATGATCGCCCAAACATGGAGGCCTTGGAGCGCGTGCTCTTCGTCGGGCAGGCGCCCCGCGGCATCCTCCCGGTGAGGTTGCCGACTGTCCGCTGAAATTCGAGCGCACGATGTCTTGCACCGGGCTACCGCAACTGCGTTCACGGGCGCCGTGGCGCGAGTCGAACACCACGGGCGCCCCGTTTGGGAGCAGGCCTATGGGTTCACCCGCGCTGACTCCGGCGCGTTGCCCGTCCTTCGCGACACGGTCTTCGATCTCGCTTCGCTGACCAAGTTGTTCGTCGGTACCTGCGCCTTGGCTGCCGTCCAAGAGAATGCCGTGTCGCTCGATACCCCGCTATTGGATTTCATGCCCGAGTGGCGCACGACCCCACATGCGGACATCACGTTGCGGATGCTGCTGGCGCATACATCGGGGATGAACTCGGGCGCAGATTACCGCGAGCTCCTGAATGAAGATATCGCGCGTTTTGCGCTGCTTCGCCCGCTACTCGCGCGACCAGGAGAGCGCGTCATCTACTCAGATTTGGGGTTTATCGCGCTCGGGATGTTACTCCAACGAATCTATGGCCGCTCGCTGGAAAGCATCGTGCGCGTTCAATTCGCAAGCCGTACGCTCGGTTATCGGCCGCTCGCCGCATTGCGCCGGTCGGTTCCGGCCACCGAGGAGGACGGGTGGCGGGGGCGCGTCCAAGGCGTCGTGCACGACGAAAAGGCGCACCTGCTCGGCGGAACCGCCGGACACGCGGGGCTCTTCGGTGCAGCCGCCGATGCCGCGCTCGTCGGAGAGCGTTTTCTGGGGCCTCTTTTCGGGCGGCCCTCCGAACTCTGCGAAGCGGTGGCGCGCGAGGCTGTCACCGAACACGGTCATGACTCCACGCTGCGCCGGGGATTAGCTTGGGCGCTAAAGACCTCGGACGACAACTCGTGTGGACGATTCTTCTCTGGCGCCTCCTTCGGTCACACCGGCTTTGTGGGAACCTGCATTTGGGTGGACCCGGAGCGCGATCTCAATGCCGTCTTGCTGACCAACAGTCTGTATTTCGGGCGCACGGACACTCGCGATCTAAGGGCCGCCTTCTACGAAGCGGTCGTCAAGGATTTCCAGGACGTATGATTGCCGCCGGAATTATGAGTGGTACCTCACTCGACGGCATCGACGTGGCGATCGCCGATATACGGCCCGCGCGCAATCGTTATACCGTGTCGGCTTTGGCGTTCCAAACTATTCCGTACGAGCCGGAATTGCGCTCGTGGCTGCTCTCCGTATTGCCGCCGCACCGCGGCACCGTAGGGGATGTCGCGATTGCGCAACGCCGCCTCGGCATGGCAACGGCGCAAGCGCTCCGTCATGTGGCGCGCGATCGCGAACTCGCTTATGTCGCCATGCATGGCCAAACCCTCTATCACGATGGCGACGCGCATGTGACGCTCCAAGTCGGCTCACCGTTCTTCATCCGTGACGCGGCAAAGACAACGGTGATCTTTGACTTTCGTTCGGCTGACTGTGCGGCCGGCGGCCAGGGCGCGCCGCTCGTGCCGTATGTGGACTTCTTGCTCTTCGCCGATAAGAACGAGGATCGTATCGCTGTCAATATCGGCGGTATTGCAAACGCCACGCTGATTCCGGCCGGCGGCGATCTCACACGCGCCCGTGCCTGGGATACGGGCCCCGGAAATATGCTCGTCGATGCGTTCGTGCAAGAGCGAACACGGGGTGCGCAAAATTTCGATTGCGATGGCTCGCTCGCGTGCGGTGGGGCCGTTGACGGTGCGCTGCTGCAGCAGATGCTTGCCGATCCCTACTTCGGCCGTGCGGCTCCCAAATCGACCGGCCGCGAATACTTCGGCGCGCAGTTTCTACGGCACTTCGGCGGGTTGGACCGACTTTCGCTTGAGGACGGGGCGGCTACGTTGGCTGCCTTGACCGCCCAGAGTCTAGGGGACGCGATTTTGCAAGGGATGAAAGGGGGCCGAGTTTTCGTTAGCGGTGGCGGCTGGAAGAACGTAGCCATAAGGAACGGTCTCATAGAACGCCTCCGCGGTTTCCGCGTCGAAAGCTCGGCGGTGATGGGGATTGAGGTGGACGCGAAAGAAGCGCTTGCGTTCGCTGTATTGGGTTACGAAACGCTACGTGGCCGGCCCGGCAACCTTCGTGCGGCAACGGGCGCGAGCAGGCCCGCGGTGTTGGGCGCAATCGCACCATACCGGCTGGACTATTTGTTGCAACGCGTAGGGGCGGAATGCGCGGCGTAGCAGTTGGCGTCGATTGTGGCGGAAGCTCCACGGCCGCCGCCATGTCGCGTGACGGAGAACTGGTGCGAATGACGCAGGCCGCCGGCGCCAATGCAAATTCGATGCCCGCCGAGATTGTCACGCAGCGAATCGTTTCCGCAATCAACGAGTTGGTTGCGAATCCCGATGTCATCGTTATCGGTGCGGCCGGCGCGGGGCGCGCCGAAGCGGCGCGCGAGTTGGAAGCTTCGATTTCAAAATGCTTTCCACAGGGGCGCGTTTGCGTGGTTCACGATGCGAAGATTGCTTTACGGGCATCCGTGCCCGATGGCGATGGCGTCGTACTCATCGCGGGGACCGGCTCGATCGCGTATGCAGAGCGCGGTGCGCTGTCATTCCGCTGCGGCGGGTACGGCTACTTGCTGGGAGATGAGGGTTCCGGTTTCGCGCTGGGACGTGCGGCACTCAATCTGCTGGGGCGCGCGCTCGACGAACGCATATCGCAAGACGAGTTGACCGGAGCCTTGCAAGAACGATCGAACGCGCAGACCATCGCCGACTTTACCGGCGGGGAGGACCCGGTTGCCGAAATTGCCGGCCTGGCGCCATTGGTCTTGGAAATGGCCAACGATGGCGTGCGTTCGGCGAATAAGATCGTGCAAGCGGCGGCCCTGGAACTGGGTGAACTGGTGCGCTGCGTCGTGCGCAAAGCCGGAATGCAAGAGCAGGCTTTCTCCCTGGTTCTTGCCGGGGGATTGCTTGAGGAGAACAGCATCTTGACGTTCTTGCTGGAAACGCGGCTGCAAAACGATTTTGCCGGAGCCCAGATTTGCAAACAACGCGCGCCGGCATGGACGGGAGCGCTGGCCCTAGCTGAACGAATGTTGGGGCCATGAACGATTCCGTTTCGCCGACAGAGCTGTCGAATCCGCGAACACGCGGGCTGGATACGATGGATCTAAAAACGCTCATCGACGCACTGGCGGCCGACCAAGCGCGGGCGGTTGAAGCCGTGCGCGAACGCAAAGAAGATATTGCGCTGGCCGTAGAAAACATCGCTGCTCGCTTGCGCGAAGGCGGCCACTTACACTACGTCGGCGCCGGCACAAGTGGACGGCTGGCGTTCTTAGATGCATCGGAGTGCCCGCCGACCTTCGGCACGCCGCCCGATCTGGTGTGCGCGCACCTGGCCGGCGGACCAGCGGCACTCAGCCGCGCCGTCGAGGGTGCCGAAGATAACGGGGATGCGGGTGCGCACGATATGCTCGACCACGTTGGCGCAGGCGACGCCGTGATCGGCCTCTCTGCCAGTGGAGGTCCCGCATACGTACTGGGAGCTCTCGTTACGGCGCGAGCCGCCGGCGCCTACACCGTTGCAGTTTCGAATGCGCCGCACAGCAAGCTGGCGAGCGTGGCCGACCAGGACATCTTTTTGGATACGGGGCCGGAAGCGCTCACCGGATCAACTCGTTTGAAAGCGGGGACTGCGCAGAAGATTTTGCTCAACATCGTATCGACTGCGGTCATGGTGCGCCTCGGAAAAGTTTACGACAACTTGATGGTGGACGTCGTGGCCACCAACAAAAAGCTTCGCAACCGCGCGTTGCGCCTGGTCATGCAGCTGGCAGAGGTTGACGAGCGACGGGCCGCCCAGTTGTTACAGGCAGCCAACGGTCGGGTGAAGGTCGCGGTCGTGATGGCGCACCGAAACCTCGACGCCGGCGCCGCGCGTCAGCTCTTGGAGTCTGCGGGCAACTCCCTGCGCGCGAGTTTGTAGAGAGTGCCTGCCGGGTAACAAAGCGCCAGGAGGAATGTCTTTATGCGTTACCTAGCAACCCTCGTACTCGCTTGCGGCACGCTGGCCATGAATATACCTGTAGCCATGGCGGCGCAACAAGGAACTCCGCCGGGCGGCAAAAATCGCGATTGTCACGGATATATCCGTCACGTTTCGCTTGCGAACGTGCGCGTGCACTGCATCGACGGCATACCCGCCGATCTCTCGTTCTTATCCTGGCCGAAATTCGTCGACCTTCCCAATGGAAAGACCATTCAAAGCAAAGATCTCAAGTCGGGTACGCCCGTGCACGTAATCTTTACGCAATCCCTGGGCATACGCCATGCATACAAGGTGTATGTCGCGAATCCGCGCGGCCGCGGGCTGTATGGATTCAAAGCATAGAACAAGAGCGGAACGCCGTTAAGCAGAAGAGCGCTGCAATGCGAATTGCGGCGCTCTTCTTTTCGGTGCTGATCGCGGTACCGGCTTACGGCGAAGCGGCCGCGCATATCGCGCTGGTTCCGCTTGATGACCGTCCGGTAACCCTCCAGCTTCCTCAAATGCTTGGCCGCATCGCCGGCGTCGAGGTGAAAATACCTCCGCGCAAGCTGCTCGGAAACTATCTGATGCCGGGGATGCCCGACGCGCTCATTGCCTGGCTCAATGCTTCCGAAAACCGGAATGCATCGGATTTCATCATCTCGGCCGACATGCTCGCTTATGGCGGACTCGTCGCATCGCGAATTCCGGGCGCATCGTACCAAGATGCTGCGATGCGGTTGAGCGAAATCAAACATTTGCATGCGACCAGAAGGGCTCGCGTCTACGCGTTCGGGACGATCATGCGCTTGGCGCCAACCGGCGTACCGCCGCTGGGGCCAGCCGCGCGTTTTTTCGCGGCGTATCCGGCCTGGAAGTACTTGCAGCAGTTTGCAAACCTGCATGATCCGCCGTTGCCCTCCGAAACGAAGACGCTGGCCGACTTGCAAAGCAAGATCGATCCGGCGACCCTAGATGCTTACTTGGCAACGCGCCTTCGAAACTACCAGGCGGATCAGTTTCTTCTGCGGCTCGCCGCTGGAGATGCCATCGACCGGCTGGTGCTCGGGCAGGACGACGCGGGCCCGGTCGGGTTGCACGTCCGGGAAGTGCGCGCCTTGCAAGAAACGGCGGGTCAGTTGGAACTCGGCGGGAGGGTTTCGATCGAACCGGGCGCGGACGAGCTCGCGATGGCGTTGGTTGCGCGCGCCCTCGCGGCGCGAGTTCGCTGGACGCCGAAGATCTCGGTGAGGTACTCCGAGCCGGACGGCGCTTCGACGAACGATCCGCTGGAGTTCGCGCCGGTTTCGGTGGCGATTTCATCTCTGATCGATCTGTGCGGCGCCGTCACGAATGATGTGAATCCCGACATTATTCTGTACGTTCGTGTGCCGAAGAGTTCGAGGCAAGGTGATGCCGAACTCTTGCAAGCCGTGCAAACCGACACCGCAGCGGGGCATTCCGTAGCGCTGGCCGATTTGAGTTTTCTGAGTGGCTCGTTTGCGAGCCAAGCAATTTTTGCCAAGCAGCTGCTGCAGAACGGTGCCGGGGCGATGTTGGACGCCTATGCCTCCTGGAACACGAACGCAAACACCATCGGCACGGCACTGGCAGAGAGCATTGCGGCCGGCGCAGGGAGGCGGAGTCATCGTTATGATGCCCTCGCTCACGCCGAGTTCACGTTCAACCGGTTTTTGGACGACTACGCATATCACGACTACGTGCGCCCCGACCTGAATCGGTGGCTGGACCAGCAGGGCGTCACCGACCACACGTATCTTCTGCCCGGCGTGGCGCTGAACGCTTCGCAACGCGACAGCGCGCTGCTTTGGAACGATGCCGTTGGATTGTTGCAGCAGCTTTATCCGCACTACCACATTGCCGCGATTCGGATTACCTTGCCGTGGAACCGCACGTTTGAAACCGAAATCGAAGCGGCTATTGCGCCGAACTTGTAGGCCGCTGGCACAGCTCGATCAACACCCCGCCGGTGCTCTTCGGATGGAGGAAAGCGATGAAGTTCCCGTGCGCGCCCGCGCGCGGTTCTTCGTCGATCAATCTTGTTCCGCGCGATCTTAGACGCGCGAGCTCCGCACGAAGGTCCTCGACACGGTACGCTGTATGGTGCAGCTTGCTCTCTGCGCCCCCGCGAAAGCGCGCGATGGGAGAATCGGCGCGCAGGGGTCGCAGGAGTTCCACGATCGCCTCACCCGCCTGCAATCCGACCGCCTCCACACCCTGATCCTGCAACGTCTCGCGGTAGGCGATCGAAAAGCCCAAGACGTTGACGTACCGATCGATCGCTGCCTCGAGGTCCCGCACAACGATGGCCACGTGATCCAGGATCAAGCAACCACTTCTCTGGCCGTGTAGGTACCGAAGACGTTCCGTAGTTCGTTGCAGACTTCGCCAAGGGTCGCGCCACGGTCGACCGCCTCAATAAAATGTGGCATGAGATTTTGGGTGCTTTGCGCTGCACGCTTGACCCCATCGAGCGCGCGCTCGACGGCCGCGTGGTCGCGTGCAGCGCGAAATGCTTCGAGCGCTCCTACCTGTGCGGTTTCGACGGCGGCCTCGACCCGCTGTACGGGAATGCGAATGTGCTCGCCGCCGGGTTCGGCAAATTTATTTACGCCCACCACCACGGCGGTACCGCGCTCGATGGCCTGCTGCGCCCGGTATGCGGAATCGGCGATGCGGGACTGCATCCAGCCGCTCTCGATGGCCTCAACGCTTCCGCCCAGGTCGTCCACCTCGGCCATCAGGACCCGGGCGCGCTCGATAAGCTCGTTGGTCAGCGTCTCCACGTAATAGCAGCCCGCCATCGGATCCGCGACGTCCGCGATGCCGCTTTCGTAGCCAATGATCTGCTGCGTTCGCAACGCGAGTTTTGCAGCTTGCGCCGTTGGAAGCGCAAGCGCTTCGTCCTTGCCATTCGTGTGGAGCGACTGCGTTCCGCCGAGCACGGCCGCGAGCGCTTGGATCGTAACGCGCACCACGTTGTTGTCGGGCTCTTGAGCAGTGAGCGTTGAGCCGCCGGTTTGCGCGTGAAAACGCAACATCTGCGAGCGCGGGTCGCGGCAGCCGAACTCGTCGCGTGTGATGTGCGCCCAGAGATATCGGGCGGCACGAAACTTCGCGATCTCTTCAAAAAAGTCGTTGTGCGCGTTCCAGAAGAACGACACGCGCGGCGCAACTTCATCGAGCTTCAGGCCGGCATCGCGCGCGGCGCGCAGATATGCCTTGCCGTTGGAGAGCGTAAAGGCAATCTCTTCGAGCGCGGTCGAACCGGCCTCCCGGATGTGGTATCCGGAGACCGAAATCGTGTTCCATTGCGGGACGTGCCGCGCGCAGTACGCCATCACGTCGGTCACCAGCCGCATCGATGGCGTGGGCGGATAGATATAAGTACCGCGCGCAACGTACTCCTTCAGAACGTCGTTCTGAACGGTGCCCCCGAGTTTGTCGAACGGTATGTTGCGCCTCCGGGCCACGGCGAGCACCATCGCCAAGATGATTGCAGCCGGCGCGTTGATGGTCATCGAAACTGTAACGCGATCCAACGGGATATTATCGAAGAGCGTCTCCACGTCGGCAATGCTGTCGATTGCCACGCCGACTTTCCCCACCTCACCGCGCGCTTGCGGCGCATCCGAGTCGTGCCCCAATTGCGTGGGCAGGTCGAAGGCAACCGAGAGTCCTGTCGTACCGCGATCTAACAAGTAGCGGTACCGGGCGTTCGATTCGGCCGCGGTTGCGAAACCCGCGTATTGGCGCATGGTCCACAACCGCCCGCGATACATGTCTTCGCGCACGCCGCGCGTGAAGGGGAACGATCCGGGCGGCGCATCTGCGCGCGACCCCTCAACCGTTTCGTAATGGGCTTCGAGCGGGATGCCGCTGTCGTTGACTTCGCGAGCCATGCTTACTCCAGCGTTACCAAGGGCGAATCGGCTTCGATGGTGCCTCCCGCAACCGCGTGCACTGCAGCGACGACGCCGTCGCGATGCGCACGAATCTCGTTCATCATCTTCATGGCTTCGATGATGGCGACAACTTGCCCCGATTTCACGGATTGGCCCGGACCGCACTGAACCTCAACCACAACTCCGTGCATGGGCGCACTGATGTCGTTCCCGGCGCCTGCCGCCATCTTGCGTTGCTTAGGTCTGCGCGGCGCAGCCGGCAAACGCGGCCCACCCTCTGGAGCGTCCAGGATGCGCACGCGGAAAAGTTTGTCGTTGACTTCAACGGCGAGAACCTCGGAGGTTTGAGGTTGAGTTGTCGCCGTTTGACTCGCGCTGCCACCGGAGCCCGCGAAAGCCGTGGCGGCAAACCGTTCCAGCGTGGCCGTGCCGTAACTTGAATCGGCAACCTGAGGGTGGTCGATGAGTGCGCGCAAGAGTGCCAGCGTGGTGGGTACGCCTTCGA
The DNA here is from genome assembly GCA_003243975.1 of Candidatus Meridianibacter frigidus. Lineage (GTDB taxonomy): Bacteria > Vulcanimicrobiota > Vulcanimicrobiia > Vulcanimicrobiales > Vulcanimicrobiaceae > Meridianibacter > Meridianibacter frigidus. Next base: position 20,954 of record QHBJ01000007.1, read on the forward strand.
TCTTGAACTCGCCGATTGCGCGGCGCAAACGCTCGAGCGCGCGCTCGCGCGTGGGTGCCCAAACGACCAGTTTGGCGAGCAGCGAGTCATAGTCGGCGCTTATCGAGTAACCGGGATAAGCCGCCGAATCCACCCGCACTCCCGGTCCCCCGGGCTCTTGATAGGCGGTCAGCATTCCCGGCGCCGGGCGAAAGTTGTCGAGCGGATCTTCGGCATTCACCCGCCCCTCGATCGAATGACCGTCGAGCCGGATTGCCTCTTGGCCGTAGCCAAGCGGTTCCCCGGCAGCGATGCGAATCTGCTCGCGTATCAAATCGAGGCCGGAAACCATCTCACTCACGGTATGCTCGACTTGGATGCGCGTATTCATCTCCAAGAAGTAGAATCGGTCGCCGGAAACCAAACATTCGATGGTCCCGGCGCTATCGTAACCGATGGTTTGCGCTGCCTGAACGCCCGCGGCACGCATAGCATCGCGCACGTTGGAGGGGATGTGGGCCGGGGTTTCTTCCCAAAGCTTTTGGTGGCGCCGCTGCAGCGAGCAGTCGCGTTCCCCGACGTGCACGACGTGGCCGTGCTTATCCGCCAGAACTTGCAGTTCGACGTGCTTGGGATTCTCCAAATAGCGCTCCGCATAGATCGTACCGTCCTGAAAGTACGCTGCGGCTTCGCGTTGGGCGGTCCGAAATGCGCCCTCGATCTCATCCGCGGTGCGCGCAACCTTCAATCCTTTGCCGCCGCCACCGCCTGCAGCTTTGAGCGCCAGCGGCAGCCCGAATTCGCGAGCGGCCGCAACGGCCCCGGCCGCATCCGCAATCGGCTGCGTACCGCCGGGAACCACGGGAACGCCGGCTGCCACCATTGTTTGGCGCGCACGTACCTTGTCGCCCATCGCGTCGATGGCGGCCGCGTGGGGACCGACCCACGTCAGTTTCGCGGCCACGACCGCGCGCGCAAACTTTGCACTCTCCGCTAGAAAGCCGTACCCGGGATGAACGGCATCGGCGCCGCTCCGTTTGCAGATTTCCAGCAGCTTCTCGACGTTGAGGTAGCTGGCCGCGGGCGCCGCCGGGCCCAGCAGGTACGACTCGTCCGCCATCGTTACATGGCGCGCAAGCCGGTCGGCTTCCGAATAGACCGCGACCGTTCCCAGACCCATTTCTTTTGCCGTTCGCAACACGCGCACCGCAATCTCGCCGCGGTTCGCAACCAAGAGTTTATGGAACACTGCGCATCCCGCGCGCTCGGGCGCGCAGTTCATCGAGGTCCAGTTCCGGCATGCGCATCGCGACTCTCCAAGGTGGCGAAACGGCCGGCGACCGTGCGGCAGCTTCCCGCAATTTTAGTGCCGCCATGATGGCCGCCAACTCGTCCGCAGACGGTTGAATGCCTTCAAAGCTCAACCTCACGAGTCGCTTGGCGGATCGGGAAACATTCCCATCGCGTGGTAGCCGGCATCGACGAAATGCACGTCGGCGGTGATCGCGGTAGCAAGATCGGAGGCGAGATAGACGGCCGTCTTTCCAACCTCATCCGAGCTGATGTTGCGGCGCAGGGGCGAGCCCGCGCTGACCTTGTCCAGCATTTTGGAGAATCCGCCGACCTGGCGCGAGCTGGCGGTTTTGATTGGACCGGCCGAGATCGCGTTCACGCGAATGCCGCGCTCCCCGAGGTCAAATGCCAGATAGCGAACGATGGCCTCCAGCGCCGCCTTTGCGATGCCCGCGATGTTGTAATTGGGGACGATCGCCGTTGCGCCGTAGTAGGTCAACGCCATGACGCTCCCGCCGTCGTTCAGGGTCTCTCGCAACGCTTTGACCAGCGCGATAAGGGAGTAGGACGAAATATCCAATGCCAGCTTAAACCCCTCGCGTGAGGTTTCATACACTTTCCCCTGCAGGTCTTCTTTGTTGACGAAGGCGATGGAATGCACCAGGATATCGAGCCCGCCGAAATCCTTGGCGATGCGTTGGCTTAATGCGAGCAGCGCTTCGTCATTGGAGACATCACACTCAATTGCCGGACCACCGCCCAGTTCCGCCGCCAGCTTCTGCACTTCGTCTTTGACGCGTTCCCCTTGATAGATGAATGCGAGTTTGGCACCATGCGCGTGCATCTGGCGCGCAATTCCCGTCGCTATGGACCAGCGGTTTGCAACGCCGGTGATCAGGGCATGCTTACCTTCTAAGAGCTTCACGTCTCGTAGGTACCCAATGACCCCACCGCCATCCTGGTTGCGTACGGTCTTGCTCGGACAGGCGCTGTACTACGTGCTAAGCGGAATGCTGCCGTTGGTGAGCATGTCGCTCTTCGAGTCGTTCACCGGCCCGAAAACCGATACGTGGCTCGTGCGCATGGTCGGGCTTCTGGCGCTATCAATCGGGATCGTAATCGGAAGCGCCGCCCGTCGCCGCCGTATTACCCCGGAGATCTTGTGCCTTTCGGTACTGAGCGGATTGTCGTTCGCCGCAATCGACGTGACGTATGTGCTAAAGGGCACTATCGCCTCTGTGTACTTAAGTGACGCCGCCGTTGAAGTAGTTATGGTCGCGGCCGTCGTCCTC
>QHBJ01000031.1 GCA_003243975.1 Candidatus Meridianibacter frigidus
CCACGCCGCGGGACACGATCGGAACAATCTGAGCGCCTGTGGAACGCGTCGCATCGACGCCAGACGCGGAACCAGTAAAAGTAGGCGGTTTAGCAAGCAATTTACCATCATATTGCACGGTCACCGATGCCGCCGGGTCATGGAGCACCGCTGAACCAACAATCGCAGTGTGACCGCTTGAATCACTATCATTTACCGTGATCGGAGTCGCGTATGGATCCCCGACAATCAGGTACCCAGCGGCGTCTTTAACATCAGCAAACAACCTTACGGTTGCCGCCGTGCCTACGCTTGGGTTGGGGTTATCGAAACGAATCGAGATCGAAGAGGGAATCCCATCGAAAACCACGTGCAACTGATTCGTTTGATTTGCAACAAGCGTCGTTGTTACGGTGCCGGTTGATAAGGGTGCACCGAACGGGTCCGCGAGCAGAATGGCAATCGTAGCGCTACCTGCGGTCGCTGAGAAAGTTATGTTGCAAATAGTGGGGGCGTTTGGGCTGCAGGTCGAGGTGGCCGTGACGGGCGATCCATTTACCGTGATTCCGATTTGTTGGGTTCCACCGCTGACATACTTGGGAGTGCTGAAACGGGCAGTTGAACCGATGGACGGAATTTTGAGCGTCAGCGCAACCGAAGCAATTTGGGGAACTGGCGGAACTGGGAGAATGCCTGTTCCGCCCCCGCCTCCCGCGCCACCCCCTCCGCACGCGGTCGCAGACAGCATAAGCACGAAAAGTAACACCAGTGGCTTAAAGCTCGGTGGCAAAACGCCCTCACAAATACAAAAAGGCCGCCTTTTTTGGCGCACGCTACCTTTCGGCGACATTGATGCATCTCATTCCGCACGGTGTTGGCCGGCGCCAGCTCGTTTAACCCTGTGAGAGGGATGCCCGCGGGCGCAGAGAAGGACGTTTGTCTGCTTTGCAAAGGAGCAACAAGATGGACAATCAGCAAGACAAAGACAAAGATCTTTCCGACGACGATCTCAAGGGAGTAGCGGGCGGCGGCGGACGGCCTCCGGTCGAAGGTGGACGCCCTCCGGTTGAAGGTGGACGCCCTCCGGTTGAAGGTGGACGCCCTCCCGTCGAAGGCGGACGGCCTCCCGTAGATTAAGGGTTTTTCCTGCACGCAGCAGAAGAAAGAAGGGCAAGTCTGCCCTTTTTTTTTTACAGAGGACGCATGCGAACGGTTAGCTTCTTAGCGTTTTTTGTGTTGCTCCTCGGTTCCAACCCCGCCGGGGCCGCCGTCACCGCCGACTCATCGTTCAAAGCCGTGCTTGCGACGAAGCCCTTGCCGCTGGACCCTTCACTCTCGGATCCACAGTGGAAAGCGGGTGCCATCGGCTCCGACTTTCAGAATCTCACGGTGCGCAAGCCCGCAAACCTTAAAACATCCGTTTCGCTGCTATACGACGCGCACAATCTGTACGTCGGATTCCATGCCGAACAAGCCGGCATTCCGATCTCGGCGACCCAGACCGCCAACAACATCGGGTTCGGGCTAGACGATTTTGTCGGAATCGGAATAGATCCGAGCGGGAACGGCAGCCAAGCATACTTTTTTGAAGTGACGCCGCGCGGGGTGCGCTACCAGCAGGCCAGCGAGAACGCGCGCTATCTGCCGGCGTGGCAATCCGCGGCACAGATTCAAGGCGACTCCTGGAACGCCGTTATGATCATTCCGCTCTCCATTTTACGGTACCATGCCGGCGCGCTCTCGACGTGGCGGATCAACTTTGTTCGCCAGATCGCGGCCAATGGCGAACACTACACCTGGGCATTCGACGGAACCATGGCGGATGCGATCGTGCCGCAATGGCCCGGTTTTGCGGATGCAAGGTTCTGGCCGGCCCTAACGGGTCTGCAAACCAGCGGAGCGGGAATCGCGCGCGCGCGAACGCACGGCGACTTCTATGCGCTCTCGAGCACGGGAAGCGATCGCAAGCTCTTCGCGCAATCCAACGGCACGTTTCTGCCCGAAGACATCCGGCATTTGGGCGTTGACTTCACGCAGCCCATCACGAGCACGATCTCCTTTGTCGGAACCCTCAATCCCGACTTTTCCAATGTCGAACTCGACCAGCAAACGATCGCCCCACAAGAGTTTCGCCGCGCATTGCAAGAGTATCGGCCCTTCTTCGCGCAAGGCGCCAACTTAATCAACGCCAACGTGGCACCAGGCAATTCGTTCGTTCAACCGCTGAACACCGTTTTTTACTCACCTTCTGTGGGGCCGTTTGACCGCGGCGCCAAGGTTGAAGGTACGTTCGGCGATCAATCCTTCGGCGTTCTATCGTTTCGCGGATATAACCAACTGACCAACGACGAATTTGACGACACGGCATTCGGCTACAAGCACTCGCTGCCCAACCACGCATTCATTTACTTTGCGGACGGCGTGATGGCCCACCACAGCACCAGCGGAAACGATTCGACCTTTGAGGTCGGAACGGAAGTGCGCGATCAGCGAACTGGATTCGTCGGCACTATCTCCACCTCGGTGGAAACGGGGTCCTGGGTTCCCGCGCCGGGACACGCGCAGAGCACATTCGGTTTTTTGGATATTCATAAACCAAATTACGAAGTGAACCTGGGCTACCAAGACATCACCCCAAACTACAATCCCATCGACGGCTTTACCGTCAACTCCGACATCCGCGGTCCAACGGGGTTTCTTTCCTTCAACGGCAACGGAAAGAAAGTCAAGAATTGGGCACTCAGCCTGTTCGGCGACCGGTTTACCGACCGCAGCGGCGAGGTGCACCAAGCCGACAGCTACGTGAACCTTCAGGCGCAGTTCAATAACCAGTTCAGTATCAACATCGGACCGCAAGTCGGCATTCTGCGTGGCTACAGTCTGCCGGCGGTCTCCGGCGATTGCAGCGTCGCCGGGCCCGACCGCAGTTACTTTACGGGCTACCCGTGCTATTTGAACGGACGCAGCGACCGCTTCGACTTAATGCAGTTTGGCTTTGGGTATCGCGACGGTACGCCCACCCCCATCGATCTGACGTGGCTCTACGGCCCGTTCTCCAATTACGAATTGCATCAATTCATCCTCACCACGTCGCGACCACTGGGTAAACACTTAAGCTTTTCAGCGGAATACGATGGCTCGCAGCAGGCGTTTTTTGACGGCGGGCACGATTCGCAGTTCCTACGCCGCGTGAGTTTGGGCGACTCGATCGATCCTGATACGAACCTGTCGGTGTCGTTGCGCGACATTAACGGGACCGGCGGTTTTGCGATACCCGGGCTCAACCTGACCCTGAGCCTGCATCACCGCTTCAAGAACGAAGACGAACTATTCGTAAACTACGGCACGCCGGCGGCCACGCAGACGCTCAACCGGCTGATCGTGAAGTATCTCTTCCACTTCGGCGGCGGCGCCGGGATCTAACCACCCCAAATCGCTTGCCAGCCGTTCGCCCTTCCTGGTATGATGCGGCGGTCGCCGGAACGGCAAGAGGGAAGGCATGCCCTCCACCTGGTCCGCGCGAGTCTAATGAAGGAGTACAATCCAACGTGCCGCTCACCAAAGAACAAAAATCCGAGATCGCGCAAAAATATGCGCAATCGCCGGGAGATACCGGCTCCGCAGACGTGCAGATTGCCGTCCTGACCGCCTCCATCAACCTGCTCACCGAGCACCTGAAAACCCACAAGAAAGACCACCACAGCCGCCGCGGCTTGCTGCTGCAGGTTGGCCAGCGCCGCCGTTTGCTCGGGTACTTGCAGAAGAAAGACCTCGAGCGCTACCGCAAGCTTATCGGCGAGCTCGGGCTTCGTCGTTAGGCTCTTCATAGAAAGGCAACCCATGAAGATACTCTCCGCATTCTTTGCCATCGCACTCTTGGGCACCAGCGTCGCGTCCGCCAAGACCCCGGCTAAAGCGGCGCACGCGCACAAACAAATGCATCAGTTGGTTCAAATCAAAGTGGACCTGGACTTCAAACCGCACAAACGTTCGTCGTTCGGCAAGCTGTTGGGCTACGATCCGGTTGAAGTGCACGTACATCAGAACGACCAGATTCAGTTCGTAAATGTCGACGACGCCGCCCACACCGCTACCGGCATGTCGTACACGGGGCAAACCGCGCCCGCGCACTATCAGTTTCAGGGCGATCCGACCAAAACGTCGGGACGCCTCATCAATGCAACGGAGTGGAGCACGGGAAACCTCCGCGCGCACGGCGGAAAATCGCAGGTGTTCATTGCAAAGAATGTCGGCCACTACTTTTACGCTTGCTCTTATCACCTCAGCCAGGGGCAAATAGGCGTCATCGTCGTTGGGCCGTAGAGGTCTGCATAGCCGGCCGCCCGAACCCGGCGGTTCAAATAGAATAAGCAAAAAATAGGAGTAACTGTGCCAGAATCCGTCTCACTTGAGATCGGCGGGCGCACCCTGGTCATCGAGACCGGCGAACTTGCAAAACAAGCCAATGGGTCAGCTCTCTGCCGCTACGGCGATCAGAACGTCGTACTTTGTGCCGTCACCGCGTCGGAAAAGCCGCGCGAAGGCATCGATTTTTTCCCCCTAACTTGCGACTTTGAAGAGAAGATGTATGCGGCCGGCAAGATCCCCGGCGGCTACATCAAGCGCGAAGGCCGTCCATCCGAGCACTCGGTGCTCTCTTCGCGTCAGATCGATCGCCCGATTCGTCCGCTCTTTCCCGACGGCTTTCGCAACGACGTGCAAGTGGTCGCGACCGTGCTCTCGTCGGATCCACTGCTCGATTCCGATGTTATCGGCGTCTGCGCCGCGGGCGCGGCGCTGGCCGTTTCCGACATTCCATTTGAAAAAACCGTCGCCGCCGTTCGCGTCGGGCGCGACGAAAACGGAAAGTATCTCTGCAATCCAGGCTTGGAGCAGTACGAAGCCGGCGGCATGGAAGTTGTGGTAGCGGGTACCGCCGATGCCGTTATGATGGTCGAGGGCAGCGGACAGCAGATTTCCGAAGAAGATTTTCTGGGCGCCGTCGAGTTCGCGCACGAGAACATCAAAAAGATCGTTGCGTCGATCGACGAGCTGGCCAAGAAAGCCGGCAAGGCCAAACGCGAATATCCCCTCCTTAAAGTCGACTCGCGCCTTGAGGCCTGGGTGAAGAAATCTTTCGCAGACGACGTGGCCAAAGCGATGCGCGTCGTCGACAAGCAAGAGCGCAATGCGGCGTTCGATGGCTTGAGCCGCGACGCGGCCATTGCGCGCTTAGGCGATAAGAATCCCGATCTGCGGCTGCTGCTCGAGGATCCCAAGAACGCGGACTTCGGCAAGATAATCAAGTCGATGGAAGAGGAAGAACTGCGCACGATGGTCGTGGACGAAAAGATTCGTCCCGACGGGCGCGCGCCCGACCAGATCCGCGAGATCTGGAGCAAGGTGGGCTACGTGCCGCGCGTACACGGTTCGGCTGTTTTTCAACGCGGCCAGACTCAGGTATTTACCGCCGCAACCTTGGGCTCGATTTCCGATGAGCAGCGCATCGACGTGTTGCTGGATTCCGGAAACAAGCGCTACATGCACTTCTACAACTTCCCGCCGTACTCGGTGGGAGAAACGCGGCCCATGCGTGGACCCGGCCGCCGCGAAATCGGGCATGGCCACCTGGCGGAGAGCGCGCTGGTACCGGTGCTGCCTCCCAAAGAAGAGTTTCCCTACACGCTACGCCTGATCAGCGAAGTACTCGAGTCCAACGGCTCCTCATCGATGGCGTCGGTGTGCGGAAGCACGCTGGCGCTCATGGACGCCGGCGTTCCCATCAAGGGACACGTAGCCGGTGTGGCCATGGGACTCATCCTAAAAGGCGACAAGTATACGGTCCTCACGGACATTCAAGGCCTGGAGGATTCCCTCGGAGAGATGGACTTCAAAGTCGCAGGAACCGCCGAAGGCATTACCGCGATTCAGATGGACATCAAAGTCGCCGGGATCACGATCGAGATCATGCGCGAAGCGATGGTGCAAGCCAAAAAATCGCGCTTGTTCATCATCGACAAGCTCAAAGAAACCATCGCGCAACCGCGCACCGAGCTCAGCAAGTTCGCGCCGCGCATGATTATCGTGAAGATCAATCCCGACAAGATCAAAGATGTTATCGGACCCGGCGGCAAGGTCATCAACAAGATCATCGCCGACACCGGCGTGGCCAAGATTGATATCGAGGATGACGGCAGCGTCTTCATCACCGCCCTGGACGGCGAGTCCGGCGAGAAAGCGCGTGCCATCGTAGAATCGCTCACCAAGGACGTCGTCATCGGAGAAACCTACATGGGTACCGTGACGCGGTTGATGAACTTCGGCGCATTTGTGGCAATTCTGCCCGGCAAAGAAGGCCTGGTGCATATCAGCCAGCTCGCGCCCACACGCATCGAACGCGTCGAGGATGCGGTCAAGATCGGCGACGAAATTATGGTGAAGGTAGTCGAGATCGACGAGAAAGGTCGCATCAATCTCTCCCGTAAGGCCGTGCTCGGCGGCTCCACCAACGGCGAAGCCGAATCGTTCAGTGAACGGCGCGAGCCGCGCGAACGCATGGGCGGCAGCGGAGGTGGTGGGGGCGGTATGCGCGGGCGGCGTCCGCGGCGCCGCGAGGGCTAGCTTCTACTGCACCGCGACATTGTCGAAATTGGCAATCGTGCCGTTAAATCCGGTGCGCGACGTGACACGCAGCCGTAACGTGACCGTTTGGCTCGCAAATTGTGCCAAACTGTAAGACTTCGTAATCGGGACATTCCCCGTGCATGTTGCAGATGACGTCTGCACAGGCGGCGGATTGTAGGTATCGAGCACGGTTTCTACTCCTTGCGCGTTGACCACGCTGACCGTGACCGTTGTGGGGTCTAGATTGTTCCACGTGAGAAACGAAAGCGTGGGCGTTCCACCAGGCACCGTGATCGTTTGCGAGAGGTAGCCATCGGCCCCGCCCGGCGCATCCACGAAACCAGCGGGATTACCGGCTTGCGAAGGTACGCACGGATCGTTGCTGTTGGCTCCAAAGCGCGGGTACCCTGAGAAAGACCCACCCGATACGACGGTCTGCTTCCAGCACGTCAGCCCTTGGTCGAACGTGCCGTCGATGATTCCAAGTAGGGTCAATGTTGCCGATTGCGAGGCGACGCCCGTTGCGCTAGCCGTAATCATGGCGCTGCTCGCGCAGGTTGTGTCCTTATGCACGATCGTGACGGGTGAGTTTGGAGCTGTAACGCTGGTCGAGGACGGAACGAAGGCTGCGTCGCTGCTAGAAACCGAGACCGCAGGTTGAAAGTTTCCGGGACCGGTTATCACGTTTCCATCCGGGTCCTTGCCCGTCACGGTAAAAGTTGCCATTTGCATTCCAGCGGCGTTTATGGCTGTCGGCGTCAGCGCAACGGAGATACTGCCCACGTTGGCATCCACCGTCGCCGTAACGGTGAAGTTCGGACCGCTCACCATCGCGGTCAGGGTTGAGCTGCCCAGCTGATTGCCGGTAGCATTGGGTCCGTCGTATACGGTTATCGCAAACGTGTCGTTGCCCACCGGTGCACTGATGCTGACCGTGCATGTGCGCATCGCCGTACCCGAGCAAATCGGGGAGCCGGTAGTGATATCCGCCACGGTTGGCGCCCCCGACCCATTTACAACGATAGAAACCGATTTAGCGGAGGGCGAAATCGTGTGGGGTATCGCGTTCATCCTCAGCGCATGCGCCGGAACGTTAAAAACAATTTGCCCCGCGAACGGCGCCCTCGCAGAGGGAGTCCCGCCTGCGCTCGATGATGCGCCTCCGCTGCACGCCGTCAGCGCGAGGATCGCGAAGAAAATCCCCCTCAATGGGGTGTTGGCGCGGGTGTTGGGCGGCCCTGAATGACGATCGTGCCCCCGCCGGGCGTCGGGGTGGCGTTCGGAGCGTGGGTCGGCTGACTGCTTAAAATCACCGCGCCACCTACAATCGCGCCGCCGACGGCCTCAAGAACGCCGGGGTTTGGCAACCCAATTGGCCGCACGTCGGCCAGCACGCCGCTAAATGTGCCTCCCCCGCCTCCCACGCCCGCGTTCAAGCCGTCATTTTCAAAATCTTTGGTGATCTGCTGATTGACCTGCCCGACTTTTCCGACGCCGCTCGAAATGGTCAGCGCGTCGTTCGAAATCAGGTGAAGTATTTCGCCCGTGGCAGTGATGCGCACCTCAACGTCGCCGGGCGCACAACTCAAGCACACCACGACGTCCTGCGTAGGCGAGGTCGAGATCAATCCAATGGTGCCGCGTACCGCGATCTGCGCGGTAGGCGTCACAAATGTATAGTTGGACTTTGCGCCCGCGGGATGGTGGATTTCGAAGCGAAGGCGGCCCCCGTTGACGGTGATCGTGGATCCGGGTCCTGCGGTCGCGCTATTAAAAGCCCCAAGTAATACCGTCGTATTCTGGCCGAGACCAACCACCGAGGAATCCTCGAGGGTAACGCGCGCGGTCGAACGGTTCTCCGTCAGTGCAAAAGCATTGTCGGGTAGGGCCACTTGACCACCGATGCGCTGCGAGTTGGCGCTCGACAGCCGATAGCTCACGTTGCCGGAGACGCGCTGCAGCGTCTTATTGACCGCCGCGGAGCCGGCGGGCAGGGCGAATGCCAGCAGTACCAGCGCCACATAACCCGCAGCGAAGAGTCGTCCAAACATAGAAACCTCCAACCATCTCCTTCCAGGGCGCCGATAGAAATGCCCGCTTCTGAGCCGTAAACGTCCCAATGGCCGGGCAGGCATTCGGCGCAATATCAACTGAATTGCGACCGTGATGGCTTTTGATTCTCTGCGCGCCTTCGTGGAAGCGCTAGATCGCGCGGGCGAACTGCAGACCGTGTCGGCCGCGGTCAATCCGCATCTGGAAATCAGCGAGATAACCGATCGCGTCGTAAAAGCCGGTGGTCCGGCATTGCTTTTCACCAACGTGCAGGGCTCGGCGTTCCCTGTTCTTACCAATCAATTCGGATCGCGGCGGCGGATGGCAATGGCCCTACAAACCAGCGGTCTCGACGAAGTTGCGGACCGGCTGCGTGCGTTGCTCGATCTCAGCGTTCCCGCCGGCTTGCCTCAGCGGCTGCTAAAACTTGCGTCGCTCGCGCCGCTAGCCAATGCGATTCCAAGAACGCAGAGCTCCGGTTCCGTACAGGATGCCGTGATCGAAGACCCCGACCTCACGAAACTTCCGGTCCTTACGACATGGCCGCTGGACGCGGGCCCGTTCATCACCTTGCCGCTGGTAATCACGCAAGACCCGCAGAGCGGAACCTACAACGCGGGCATGTACCGCATGCAGGTTTACGATGAGAAAACGACCGGCATGCATTGGCAACGCCATAAGCAAGGACGAGCCCACGCAGCCAAATGGGGCGCGCGCATCCCGGTTGCGGTAGCCATCGGCACCGATCCGGTCCTCACCTATGCGGCCACCGCCCCGCTTCCGCCGGTTCTCGATGAGTTCGCTTTCGCCGGGCTATTGAGAGGTAGTCCGGTGAAGCTGGTACGCTGCAAGACGCTGGATCTCAAAGTTCCTGCGGATGCCGAGTTCGTGCTGGAGGGTTACGTGGACAACACGGACTTGCGCGAGGAGGGCCCCTTCGGCGATCATACCGGCGTCTACAGTTTGGCGGACCGTTATCCGGCCTTTCACGTGCAATGTATCACGCACCGCCGCGATCCGATTTATCCGGCGACCGTGGTCGGGAAACCACCGATGGAGGACGCTTGGCTGGGAAAAGCTACCGAGCGCATCTTTCTTCCGCTCTTGCAAATGGTAGTGCCGGAGATCGTCGACATGAATCTGCCGGTGGAAGGCGGGTTTCACAACCTGGCGATCGTTTCCATCAAAAAGAGCTATCCCGGCCAGGCAAAAAAAGTAATGAATGCGCTGTGGGGACTAGGACACATGATGATGCTCACGCGCATGCTGGTGGTGGTGGACGACGACGTCGACGTGCAGGATGCGCGCAGTGTGGCCTGGTTCGTCTTGAACAACTTGGAACCGCAACACGACGTGGTGATGATGCCCGGCCCGGTCGACGATCTGGATCACGGATCCTACACGCAGGCGTTGGGAATGAAGATCGGGGTCGATGCAACGCGCAAGGGTGCGGATGAAGGGTATACGCGGCAGTGGCCGCCCGACATGGATATGGACGAATCCACGCGCGCGCTGGTGGATGCGCGCTGGCACGAGTACGGGCTGCACGGTCTGGCCTCACTTGCGCCGGACGATTGGTCGGGGCAGGGTCCAGCAGCGATCGCGCGTTTAGCGCGCCGCCGCCGCAGTTCGTGATCGCCCGCTTCCTGCGCGAAATTCGCATCGAGCACACGCTCTTCGCGCTACCCTTTGCTTATGTGGGCGCGCTCTTTGCAGCTCACGGCTTTCCATCATGGCATGCGTTACTCTGGATTACGCTAGCGGTCGTGGGCGCGCGGACGGCCGCGATGGCGGCGAATCGATACTTCGACCGGGATATCGATGCGCGCAACCCGCGCACCGCTCGGCGGGCGCTCGCAGCGGGCAAACTTTCGCCGGCCTTGATGCTGTGGGCCGTCGTGCTGGGCGTTCTTCTGCTCGCGGTGAGCGCCTTGATGCTCAACCCACTCTGTTTCAAACTCTTGCCGATCGCGGCCGCCGGCGTCCTGCTCTATCCACTCTGCAAACGCTTCACCTGGTCGACGCACTTTGTGCTCGGCGCGGTCGATGCGCTGGCACCGATTGGTGCATTTGTCGCCGTAGCAGGGACCGTCCGCGTTCCCGCCGTTCTCCTTTTCCTGGCGGTCATGTTATGGGTAGCCGGCTTCGACATCATCTACGCGCTGATGGATTATGCGGTCGATCGCCAGCAGGGCCTAGCTTCGATCCCGGCGCGGTTCGGGCAACTCGCTGCGCGCCGCGTTCCCTTTGCATTGCACACTGCAATGGTGCTCGCGCTGGCTTGGGCGGGATACGTGGCCGCCGCATCCGGGTGGTACTTCGTCGGGATCGTTGCCGCCGGTGCGTTGATGGTCTACGAAATTGCGCAGATGCGCGCAGCAGCGAACCTCTTCGTGCTCAACGAGCGAATCTTCGTTGCCAACATGGCCTTCTCGCTGATCTTTCTGGGGACGACGTGGGCCGGTTTTACGTTGCGCTGAAATAATGAAGGCATCGCGGCGAACGTTTCTGGCCGGTTCGGTGGCCGCGGTTTCTGCGGGCGTCGCGCGCACGGCTTTCGCGCAGATTGCGCGGCCCTACGCGCAGCAGGCCACCATCGCGCTCAACGTGCCGCTAACCGGTGAACTGGCCGGCGCCGGCTTGCAGGTCGTTCAGGGCGCGCGTCAGGCGGCCGATGAGGCCAACGCGCTCGCAACCGCGCTGGATCGCGTCTTCTTCGTCCGCACCTTCGACGACCAAAACCGGATTGCCAACGCGGTCTTGGCGGCGCAATTCGCGGGCGACGACCCGAGCGCAATTGCGGCCGTCGGGCACTTGAGCGGGACCGTCACCAACGCGGTACTGCAGCAGTATGCCAACGCCGCGCTGCCGCTCATCGTACCTGCATCCACGCTGGATGACATCACCGCGCATGGCTACCGCAATGTCTTTCGGTTGCCGACCAAGGACAGCACCGAAGGATCGCTGTTCGCGCGCATGCTCGTTACGTCGCTGCATCCACGCACGGTGACTGCCGTGGCGCAAGACGGCGACTACGGGTATGCGGTGGCAAAGGCGTTCACGGATCGGGCTAATGCGGACAAGATGAGCGCGCAGCTCATTATCGTTCCGGCAATCTCTCTGGATTTCACGTCGGTGGCCCGCAGAGTCACAGCGAGCACTCCGGAATTTGTGTTTTTGGCGGGCAACACCGCAGCGCTCGGCGCCCTCGTGCCGGCGTTGCGCGGCGCCGGATTCAAGGGTCGCATCGGCGCATCCCAGGGATTCTACAATACGACCACCATCGAACTAGCCAGAGACCTCGGTGCCGACGCCATTATCTCCACATCGATGCCGCCACTCGATCGTGTCGCGAACAATTACACGTCCTTGGCAAACTTGCGCGGCCGGTACGGCGAGGTAACGCCGCTGATGGCTTTCGGTTTTGCCGCTACGCAACTGGTCACGAATGCGGTGCGGCGGCTGGGCGCAACGAACCGCGTCGGGGCGCTGCGGGCATTGCGAAACGGCGGCTTCTACGACACGCTGGTCGGCTCGTTCAGCTTCCTGCTGAGCGGAGATCCGCTCGATCCCAACCTCTACTTTTACACGATTGCCGACGGCAAGTTTCAATTCAAGACCGCGTCGCATTCAAGCACGTTCTTGCTCTAGCGAGTTGCGTGATCCGAGCTTCGCGCACCAACGTGATGAATGCGCGTCGCGCGTCTGGGCTGCTCGTCATCGGCTTCTTCAAGCATCAGCACGAAGCGCAAACGCCATGCGCCTAAGGTCAAGCAGAACTTTGTCCCAAAGAACTCCATCTCAGGCCTCCAAGCGGCGCCACTGCGCCAGGGATGCCAGTACTCCGAGAATCGCGATTGCGCAGAGCGCCAGTATCTCCATGGTTTCTGTCGCCGGCAGCATCAGAATCTTGCTGCCGTACCCTTCGGGCCCGACGAAGGCGTAGAAGTACGCAGCCGGATTGATCGTGTCGATGACGCGCGCGATAGTCCCGATCGAATATTTCTGGATGAAACTGAACAACGGGAAGAGCAGAACCACCGGCCAGAAGAGCCCCAGCACGAAAACGGCGCCACGGCTCATCGAGGCCGTCAGAGCCACCACTAAGCCGTACAACGAAAGCGGGAACGCTACACTGAAGAGCAGCGTCTTCCAGGCGCCGGCATCGAACGTGATGAGGTGCGCTTCTCCGAAGATCGCCAGCGTCAGAACCGTAAGAACCATCCATGCGATACCGACGACGAAGATTGCGGCGACGTCCACGGCTACACCCGTCAGAGCATAACCCGCGCGAGAAACGGGCTTTGTCCAGCACAGCTCCAAATGCCCGTCGTTTTCACGTGAGAGGTTCAGCGCCAGCATTGCGGCTAAAATCGCCGCTACGCAGCTGGCGATAACCAATAGCCATGAAAGCCAAATCGCCTCGTTATGATGAATGTGCGTAATGCGCGATCGTCCATGAGCGGTCACCTGAATCATGGCGCCGGGGACATGCATCGTTGCGGACTGACCTTTTACGGGCTTCTTGGCTGGCTCGGTAATTGTAATGTCTTCGGTTCCATGCGGGTTGCGGACAACCACGACGTGTTCGCCGCGATCGCCAGTGACAGTGGTCACCTGTGAGCCATTCGCAAGGACGGTCCGCTTGACGTGACCCGGGGGGAGGTTGTATCCGGTTTCGTTCAAGTGGCCGTTGGCGACGATGCGCATAACGATGCAGAGCACGAACAGCGCCGCAAAAACGATGAGGAAGATGCGCACCATGCGCCACGCGCGCAGGGATTCAGTGTAATACATTAAGCTTGCTCCACGATCTCGCCCGCCGGTGTATTCGGCGAAACGGCATTCAGAAAAATATCTTCAAGGTTCAAGTCGACCATGCGGACATTCGAGGCACCCAAACGCTCCAGCTCGGCGGCCACGCCGCTGCTGTCGTCGCGCACGATGGTCCGCAAAACACGCCCAGTGGTTTCAACGCGCGTCACGCGCGGATCTCGGGCCAAACCGTTGGAAGAGATGCGCTCGTCGCTGAAGATGCCTTCGACAATCTTGTATTCGGATTTGAGATCTTCGACGGCGCCGGCAAGCAGCAATTTGCCATTTTGCAGGATCGCGATGTGCTCCGCGGCACGCTCGACCTGGCCGATTTGGTGCGAAGAGAAGATGATGGTCTTTCCATCGGCTGCCGCATCGATGATCAGCTTGAGCACCGCACGCTGGTTGAGCGGATCCAAGCCGCTGGTTGGTTCATCGAGAACCAGCAAATCCGGATTTGCACTGAAGGCCATGACGAGTGCGGCTCCCGTCCGCATGCCTTTGGACAGGTTGCGCACCCGCTTGCGCGGATCGAGATCGAAAAGGGCGAGCAGTTCTTCTGCGCGCCTGGCGCTGAAAGCAGAGAACGCGCGCTTCTGCATCTCCAGATGCTGCCCGATGGTCATCCAATCATAGAGGACGCTCTTCTCGGGAACGTACGCTATGCGGTCGAAGAATTGAGGCTGCAGCGGCATACCGTCGAAGAGCGCTTCACCGCTGTCGGCCCGGCTTAGGCCCAGCAAACATTTGAAGGTCGTCGTTTTTCCCGCGCCATTGGGGCCGAGCAAGCCGAAGACGGTGCCCGGCGCAATCTCGGCGCTAAAATCTTTAAGCGCTGCAAAAGTGCCGTAGTTCTTGCTCAAGTTGCGAATCGAAAGTGCAGTCATCGTTCTTCCTTTGGAAACCAGCGGTCGAGTGCCGCGTTCATCAGTTGGGTGAGTTCTTGCCGCTGCAAGCCCATGGACTTCGCGTCGCGGATGGCCGTTCCGAGAGCATCGAGGGTGACGCCCTCCATCGTCTTGCGCGCATTTGCGGAGGTGCCGTTGGCGCGAACGAACGACCCGCGGCCCGGGGCAGTTTCGATCACCTCGTCGCGCTCTAAGTCGCGGTAAGCCCGCGCGACGGTGTTCGGGTTGATCGTCAGGTCAAGCGCCAGTTGTTTGACGGTGGGTAGCTGTTCGCCGGCCTCTAGGGCGCCGACGGCAACCGAACGCTTGACCTGTTCGATGAGTTGTAGGTAGATCGGAACACCGCTTCGTGGATCGATCGTGAAGATGGCGGGCACTAGCGTTAGACCCGGGGACCCCATCCGAGGAACAAGCGCGAAGAGAAGTCAGCCGGCGTGATTGGGCGGCGCGCCTCCTGCGAGAGGCTGGGTTCGGGGCGATATGGGCGGTTCGTCATTTTCTTTACCTTTCTGCTACTGTACCAACGTATTGTTGTACTAGTACACTAGTATAATAGCACGAAATGCCCGGGTGTCAACCCTTCTTGTAAAAAACAATTGAAAGTGAGAAATTCCAACTGGGAGTGAGAATCCGTGCCATTTTGACAATGAGAAACGCTCTCAGTCGTCCCTGATAGCGAGCTAGGCAGACTCACTTCCGTCCATTTTGGCGGATGAATCGTCCGGCTCTCGCCAGTTCGGCCTCCACCTTGGGGCCCGTCACTGCCTCCGCCGCCGCGCGATTTCGGTCAACCGAGGAGCGCCGCGGCCCGTTCAAAAGCAAAAGGCCTTGGGGAGCATCCAACAGCTAGATTTTTCGCTGCGGGCCTTCGGGCGAATCGGCCAATGCCTGCGAAGTGCCCTGGCTAAACCACGAATTCCCGTCAAGCGCCCTCCAAGGCGCTCCCGCTCGCGCTGTGGGCGATTCACGAATCCCAAATGTCTCGAACCATCGCTGCCAGTCGTGCAGAATCGGCATCGTCCAACCAAGAGCTCCACTCGTTGAACGACTGAGAGAAACTCTAGGCGCGCTCCCGTTCTTGAGTCGACACTGAGCAATCGCAAGCCGGCGCGACTAGCCAATCTTCCTGTGAAGGGTCTCGACCAAGTTCGCCTGCGTAGAGAACGTTAAGGAGAACCCGAAGCCCTCCTGAAGAAATCAACCGGGGAGACCCAATGAACACCGACCTTTGTGGGGCAACCGCTCGCGGCGGCGTCGACGAGCCGCTGCACGCCAAGAAGCATGAATTTGCGACGGTTGCACATGCTCGATCGCTCATCGAATCCTAGCGCCTGGATTACATCGCATATCGGC
>QHBJ01000013.1 GCA_003243975.1 Candidatus Meridianibacter frigidus
CACCACGCCCGGGGACACGATCATATTTGCGTCGGCGGCTCTTATACCCGAGGGGCATTAACGCGGCGATAAACCATCAAACCCTCGGGCTCGAACCCTCTGTGGCTCTTAACCGCCAGCCGGGGTAGTTGTGGAAATATATCTAATTTGATATAATGACAAAAAATATGTCTAACTAGGTATAACTATGTATAAGATCCGTACCCCGGGCCTGGCGCTGCGCGCTACTCGCCGAAAATCCCGAATCTCGCAAGCCGAACTGGCCAAAAAGGCTGGGACGAGCCAGTCGTACGTTGTCAAAATCGAGCAGAACGCCGTGGATCCTCGCCTCTCAACTTTGAGCCGGCTCTTTGACATCCTGAACTACGAAATCGTTGCCATTCCGAAATCTCTAATGGAAACGGTCCAGGGCCTAATCGCGACGCCAGACGAACAGGGCTTCTTCCTTAACATTTTACCTGAAGAGCAGAAATGAGGTCGCTACGCGTCTACCTCAACGGGCGTCCTACCGGCACCCTGCTAGAAACAGACGAGCGCAGAAATCTCTTCACTTTTGACCGAGAGTTTGTTGAGGCCCCAAACCCGCCGGTGCTTTCATCGGCCCTCCTCAATACTGCAAAGCGGCCGGCTGCTCCGACATCGACCTCGACGCGGATTCTGCCGTTCTTCGCAAACGTACTCCCGGAGCCTAATAGCGATCTACGTCGATATCTTGCTTCACAAGTAGGCATCGATCGCCGTGACGACATGGGACTGCTTCGCGCTCTGGGTCAGGATCTTCCGGGAGCCGCTACGGTGGCGTACGAGGGCGGAAAATGGGATGTGCCAAGCGAGTTTGACACACACCAAGCCGCCTCAGAACGCCCACTGCGATTTTCCTTGGCCGGCGTCCAGATGAAATTTAGCGCAACTCGATCATCTGAAGGGACCTACCTTGTTCCGGAAACCGGCGCGGGCGGGACTCACATCATAAAACTGCCCGAGCCTGGAAAGCCTCTGCTTCCTGAAAATGAGTTCGCAATGATGCGATTCGCCGCGGCGGTTGGCATCGATGTCCCAGCGCTTGAGTTAGTAACCGCCCGGAATGTCAGTGGCTTACCTGAGCGATTCGCCGGTTTCGAAGGGCATGCTTATACCATTGAACGCTTTGATCGAGGAGAATCGCGAATACACATCGAGGATTTCGCGCAACTCCTCAAGGTATACCCGGAAGATAAGTATGAGCGTGTTAGCTTTGAACATCTGCTCAACTTGAGTTACAGACTTCTGGGCGAGGAAGGCCTTGCGGAATGCGTACGACGCATAGTCTTTTCAATCGCAATTGCAAATGCGGATATGCATCTAAAGAACTGGTCCGTGCGGTATCCCGACGGCAGAACGCCCGAATTCGCGCCGGCGTACGACTATGTCTGTACCGCCGCATTCCCACGCTACGACGACTTCTTAGCGCTGCCAATAGCTCGAACGCGCCACTGGAAGGCGATCTCGGAGGAAACAGTTCTCGCTGCAGCTCGAAGCGTTCGTGTACCGAGTCATGTTGTAAAAAAGGCGTGTCGTGAAATGATTTCCGCCGTACATACACAGCTACGGATCTTCTTGGAAACCAGTGATGTGCCGGATGATGTTGCTCGAGTCATCGATAGGCAGATGCACATCGTCCCATTATTTGCAACGTCGCAGATGTCCAAACGCATGGCGCTCTCGGATGCGGAATACAAGCGTCGGTTCTTCGCGGAACTAGAATCCATCTACGGCATTCCACGGTCCGGTATTACGGAGGGATGGTCGCATCACGGAGTTTCCGTGCTTCTGCGCCCTTCACACACTGGCGGTCTTACCGCCTTCTTGGGCCCGAAATCAGCGCCTGGGAATCAAACGACTGCCGAGTGCAGCGAGCTGGATCTTCTTGGCGAGGATGAGGAACCAGAACGCGCGGCGTCCCGTCTCTCCGTTGGCGCTTTGCGGAAGTACTTCCCACAACCGCAAAAGCCAGGGTTCTACTAAACTACCGGCGTCGCAAGAAAATAATGAGCGGTCCGAGCTCATTGCTCGGCTAGCGGAACTCTGCGGCAAAGACTTTCAACGAGGTTCCGGATTGCATCCCAGCCTGGCTCAAATGCCAGCGCGAAGTTCCGAACGGCGGCTGCGAAGTCCCGCGCCGACCGCGTCGGGGATCCCGATATTTTGACAACATCAAGAATGCTCTGAAGCACAAATCCGACGAAATGGAGCATGCTCTCCTTATCATGATCACCGGCTGCCTTGGCTAAGAGCTGGATCTGAGAAATATTGGCTGCCCCCGTCGAGGCATCCTTGGCAATGCTGGTTGGTTCGCTCGTTCACGTCGACGACTTCGTTTACCGGTCCGCTATGGATGCCCATGCGCACAGCTAGGTCGGGATAGGCCTTCAAACTCTTGCTCAATTCTTGAGCGCACCTGACCGGTTTTTCGGGATTATTGCGAAAAACCAAAGCCATTCCGTCGCCGGTTGGCAACCGGATTAAAGTGCCTTCCGCGGCCCCGCTGCGGAATTGCTCGGTTTTGCGGACGATTTCGGTCAGCTTGCGAAGTAAGTCGCTCTGCTCGGTAATGAGCAGTTTCGAATAGCCGACGATATCCATGAACAGGACATGCCCGATTTCAAGCTTCAGATCAGCTGCTTCGCCGGACATCTGTTCTTGCTATCGTTTCGACGTCGTGCGGCCCTGCCGAAATAGACCGCGTTGCGGCACGTGTGCTAGGATGGGCTCTGTGAAACGGGATGCGCAAGCAATCTGGATTGATGAAAAGGCGCGCCGCGCGGGATTTGTCGATGGCGCGGGCCTTGCGCATGCTCTCGATCTCAAGCCGTACCGAATTGGCCAGCTTTATCGCGCAGCTGCCAAAGAACTGCTGGAGTCGCCCGCCGAGGTAACGGTTTTACCGAAAGCGTTACGTTCCGAATTGCAATTGCAAGGATTCGCTTTTCATTCGGTTATGCCGGTAGTCGTACAAAGATCCAGCGATAATCAGACGACCAAAAGTCTCTTCCGGTTAGCGGATGGAGCGGAGATTGAAGCGGTGTTGATGGAGCACTACGGCGGTCGCAACACGGTCTGCATCTCCAGTCAAGCCGGGTGCGCTTTCGCGTGCGCGTTTTGCTCTACCGGACAAGCGGGCTTTACGCGCCAGTTGGAAGCGACCGAAATATTCGATCAAGCACGGTACTTTGCCCGCGAGCTTGCCGCGCGCGGCAAGCGCATCACCAACGTGGTATTCATGGGAATGGGCGAGCCCTTCCATAACTATGGGTCGGTAATGGAAGCCGTTGCGCTCCTGAACGATCCGAACGGTTTCGGGCTGGGCCATCGCCATATCACCATCTCGACCGTGGGCATTGTCCCGGAGATCGACCGATTTGCGGACGAGCATATACAAGTGAATCTTGCAATTTCGCTCCACGCACCCAACGACGAGATCCGCTCCGGAATGATGCCAGTAAACCGGCGGTGGAAGCTCGGCGAATTGATGGCCGCTTGCGAGCGCTATGTGGCCAAGACCAACCGCAAGATCTTCTTTGAATACGTCATGCTGCGAGACGTCAACGATCGAGATGAACATGCTCGTGAACTGGCACGCTTGATGGCCGGCCATCTGTACCATGTCAATCTCATTCCGTATAACGCGACACCGGACGGTCCGTTTGCCGGCGCGGCCGACGATGAGATCTGGAGATTCGCCGGAATCGTGGAGGGGGCCGGCGTTCCAGTTACCGTGCGTCAAAACATGGGACGCGACATCGCCGCGGCCTGCGGTCAGCTACGGGTGGAAACGCAACCAAAGGTAAAAACGGCTTGAAGACTGGGAAGTGATATCGCTGCTCGCACTGACATTTACTGCGTACGCCACAACACCGCAACGCGCCGCTATTCAGGCCGTTGGCATCGGATTGAAACGGCCGCCCGTCGTACGCCGTGTTAATCTTAGAGGTTCCTATGCGGCCGTACTTACGAGTGGCGGGCAGATGGATGGCTCAGCCGTAGCCGAACCAATTCTCGTCCAGCACTTTTCGTTCGGCTGGCAGCCGCTGGACATCCTGAACTTCCGTTGCAGTCTGGATTCGCATGCGTTGGGTGCGCACGCGAATGCAATCCTCATGCACGGCATGCCGGAACCAAAGGACGACCGGCCGTGCCGTGACCTGCAGGATACTGGCCCTCGCGTCCAGGTTCAAGCGATTCGTCGGCTGATGAGAGGGCCGCTCGTGCCGCACGTCGCCGGTTCCGGCCACTGGGCGATGGGGAGTTGGTATGGTGGCGGAGGAGGAGAGTCGCTTTTCCGGCGGAGGAACGGTCGTTGGCTACAGGTTGCGAGCGGCGGCGGCGCCATGGGCGCCGCGGGGATGCGCCTATACGGCGTACCGCAATCTGTTTGGTGCAAATTTGGTATCTATGACGCGAAATGCCATTAGCCAGTCGCAAAAAGAACGAGGCACCGCATGACTGCGGAGCCTCGTGCGCTTCAATGTGCTTTCATAGCGACGACGACTTCGTAACAACCAGCTTGCTGCGCGGCTGGAGCGCCCGGGCCGCCCGTTTTCAGCCTAACGACAAGCGCGTCACTGATCCGGCGAGGCCAAGAGCCGCTAGAACTGGAGCGCTAGTTCAGGGTGGAAGCGAGGCCCGCAACGAATGGCGCTTCGATGGCCGAGACGACGGATCAGCCGCGGGTCAGCATGGACGAAATCACGGCGCTTGCAAAGCGCCGCGGCTTTATTTTTCCGTCCAGCGACATCTACGGCGGGATCGGCGGATTCTACGACTATGGTCCGCTGGGTGCGATGCTCAAGCGCAATGTGAAGGATGCCTGGTGGCGCGAAATGGTGGAGAAGCGCGACGATGTTGTGCCGTTCGATTCAAGCATCATCATGCACCCAAAAGTGTGGAAGGCATCCGGCCATATCGATGCCTTTCACGATCGAATGGTCGATTGCAAGGTGTGCAAGCATCGCTTTCGAGCCGACCATCTGAGGAATGCGGAACAGTGCCCGGATTGCGGAAGCAAGAATTCTTTTACCGACGCGCGCAATTTCAATTTGATGCTGCAAACCTTCGTCGGTCCGATGGAAGATTCGGCTGCAGTCGCCTACCTGCGCCCCGAAACCGCTCAGGGCATCTTCGTAAACTTCAAGAACATCTATCAAACCGCGCGTAAGCGCCCGCCCTTCGGCGTTGCGCAAATCGGTAAGGCATTTCGCAATGAGATAACACCCGGAAACTTCACCTTTCGGCTGCGCGAGTTCGAACAAGCGGAGCTTGAGTATTTCGTACCCGATGACGGCAACGATTTGGCAGCGTTCGATGGGTGGGTGAAAGCGCGCAGGCAATGGTACTCGGACTACGGCATAAAGACCGACCGTCTGCGTTTTTACGAATTGAAGGAAGATGAACGTCCCCACTATGCCAAAGCGGGCGTGGATGTCGAGTATCTTTTTCCGTGGGGATGGGGGGAACTGGAATCGATTGCGCACCGCGGCACGTACGACCTGGATGCGCACATGAAGTTATCGGGCAAAGATTTGCGCTACTTCGACGAATCGCAGAAGGCGCATTACACGCCGCTTCTCATCGAGAGTTCAGCCGGCATGGACCGCACGACGCTGGTGATGCTGGTGGACGCCTACGAACGGGAGCGCAGCACCGACCCCAACGGCAAGGAAACCGAACGCATCGTGCTACGCTTCCATCCCAAGATCGCGCCGCTGCAGGCGGCGGTGTTTTCTCTCGCGCGCAACAAACCGGATCTGGTCGAACTCGCGCGGGGGATCGAGCGCGACTTGCGGGCTGTCTTCCGCACTCAATATGATGAAGGAAACATCGGACAGTTGTATCGCCGGCAGGATGAGATTGGAACGCCCTTCTGCATTACCGTGGACTACGATACCCTCGACGACCGCAGCGTGACCGTACGCCAGCGCGATTCCATGAAACAAGAACGCATTGCCATTGATGGCCTGCGAAATTACTTGAATGATCGTCTCTAAGGTATCGACACGCTTCGTCTACTTCTTCGACGAGGGCGACGCGTCGATGCGCGATTTGCTCGGTGGCAAGGGCGCCGGTTTGGCCGAGATGACGCGCGCGGGCTTTCCCGTGCCGCCCGGATTTACGATTACAACCGAGGCCTGCTTGTGTTTCTACGCCGGCGACTCAGTGTTTCCGCCGGGACTCCAAGAGGAAGTGGCGGCGGCTATGGACCGCCTGGAAGCAGAAACGGGAAAGACATTTGGGGCCAACTCGAATCCGCTGCTCGTTTCCGTGCGCAGCGGTGCGCGCGTCTCGATGCCGGGCATGATGGACACGATTCTCAACCTGGGTCTGAACGACGAAACCGTGAAAAGCTTGGCCGACCTGACCGGCAACGAGCGTTTTGCCTGGGACGCCTACCGGCGCTTCATCATGATGTTTGCGCACGTCGTGCTTGGGGTTCCAAAGGAAAAATTCGAGGACCGCATCAAGGATTGCAAGCGCCGCCTTGGGACCCAAAGCGACGCCCAGATCGATGCGGAATCTTGGAAAGAGTTAACCCGCGAATTTAAGGCAATCGCGCGGAATCACAGTGCGCGGGCGTTTCCGCAGGACGTGCGCGAGCAGCTGGATTTAGCCATCCGAGCGGTCTTCGATTCGTGGAATTCCAAGCGAGCCATCGACTACCGCCGGTTCAACAAGTTGCCCGACGATTGGGGCACCGCCGTCAGCATCGTTGAGATGGTGTTCGGAAATATGGGCGACGATTCGGGAACCGGAGTCGCCTTCACGCGCGATCCAAACACAGGCGAGCGCGCGCTCTTCGGTGAGTACCTGCGAAACGCGCAAGGCGAGGACGTGGTCGCCGGCATCCGCACCCCGGAAAAGATATCGGACCTTCAACAATCCCAGCCGCAGGTATACGCGCAGTTCGCCCAGATTGCATCCAAACTCGAACACCACTACCGCGACGTACAGGACTTGGAGTTTACGGTCGAACGCGGCAAGCTCTACATGTTGCAAACGCGCAGCGCAAAGCGCAGCGCCGAGGCCGCCGTGCGCATTGCCCTCGACTTGGTGACCGAAGGGATTATCGACAAGAAAGAAGCGTTGGGACGGGTTTCGGCCGCTTCGCTCGACCAGCTCTTCCACGCGCGCATCAATCCTCGGGAGCAATTCGAGACGGCGTGCAAAGGGTTGAACGCCTCGCCGGGCGCCGCCAGCGGCCAGATCGTCTTCGATGCAGACGCTGCGGTCGAGTGGAAGGAACAAGGCAAACAAACCATACTTGTGCGAGTTGAAACCACGCCCGACGACGTACACGGAATGATTGCGGCGCGGGGCATTCTCACCGCGAAGGGCGGCGCCACATCGCACGCTGCGGTCGTGGCGCGCGGAATGGGCAAGCCGTGTGTTGCGGGCTGCGAAGCGTTGCAGATCGATCGCCGCGCGAAGACGCTGGGCATAGGCGATCGAACGCTGCATGAAGGCGATTGGATTACGATCGACGGCGGCACGGGAAAGGTCATCGCGAAAAAGCTGCAGCTCATCGATCCACCATCGGAGCTTCCCTCGTGGCTTTCGAAATTTCTCGGTTGGGCGGACGAGGTGCGCTCGCTGGAAGTGTGGGCCAACGCCGATACCCCGCAAGACGCGCGCAAGGCGCGCGAGCTTGGTGCCGCCGGAATCGGCTTGTGCCGGACCGAGCACATGTTCATGCAGCGAGAACGGCTGCCAATCGTTCAGGAAATGATCCTTGCGGATACGCCGCGAGCGCGAGCCGACGCACTGGCCCAGCTCCTGCCGTTTCAGCGCGAGGACTTCCAAGGAATTCTAGAGGCGATGCAAGGGCTACCGGTAACGATTCGTCTGCTCGATCCACCCTTGCACGAATTCCTACCGTCGTTGGAGACACTGCTGGTCGAAGTTACCGAACTGCGTCTACAGAAAGGCGTAGAATCGATTGCGTTCAAGGAAAGAAATGCCGTCCTGCGGCGCGTTCAGCAGCTGCACGAGCAGAATCCGATGCTGGGACTACGGGTCTGCCGCCTGGGTATCGTATATCCGGAGATCTACGCTATGCAGGTGCGCGGCATTTTTGAAGCGGCGTGCAAATTGAAAGCGCAAGGTCTGGACGTTCGTCCGTTGGTGATGATTCCGGGTGTCGGCACCGAAGAAGAAATGCAACAAACGTTCGCTGCTGCTCGGGCCGTTGCGGACGAAGTCGTGACTGAATCGGGTTGCGCACTCGAATACGAAATCGGAACGATGATCGAGCTTCCCCGCGCCTGCTTGGTGGCCGGCCGAATTGCCGAGCACGCGCAGTTCTTCTCATTCGGCACCAACGATTTGACGCAGACGACGTACGGTTATAGCCGCGATGACGCGGAAGCTTCGTTTATCCCGCATTACTTGGAGAAGCGAATCCTCAAGGACGACCCGTTCCAGGTCTTGGACCGGGCCGGCGTTGGAGCGCTTATGAGAACCGCGGTGGATTTGGGCCGAAGCGCGCACCCCGGTCTGAAGATCGGCATTTGCGGAGAGCATGGCGGCGAACCCTCGAGCGTTGCGTTCTGCCACGCGTTGGCGTTAAACTACGTTTCGTGCTCGCCTTACCGCGTGCCGATCGCGCGTCTTGCAGCGGCTCAGGCCGCGCTCGGTTTGATTACCTAATTCGCCAAAATTAAAATGCGCTGAGCGCGCGCTTAAGGCGACATTAGATTGGTGCGTTGGAGTCGAAATGGGGAACCGCGCGATTTTTCGGCGGCGTTGCCTTCAGTAGTAAATCGTTCACATGAAGGGAGCACTCATGAACCTAAAGGCACTACTCGTCGCCGCAGCGCTAGGCACGACGGCCATCGCCGGAGTGGCCGGAGCGCAGACCGTTACCTTGCCGAACGGCACCACGGTCAATGCGCCCGTCGCTCAGACCGCAAATCCGAACTACCGTCTACGCGGCGAGCGCGGAAGCTCTCGAAACATCGCAGGGGTCCGTCACAGACTGGAGCGGCTAATCGATGAACTTCAGCGCGATCGCCGCGACTACGGCGGCCACCGCGAACAGGCGATCGACCTCATGGGGCAAGCGCGTAACCAGCTCTTGCAGGCCGAAGAGTACGACCGCTCGCATCCCAATCAGTAAGAACTCCTCGCTTCGTAAGGGGAAGAGAGCCGCGCTAAACCGTGGCTCTCTTTTTTTGCGAGATGCGTGACCTTCCAAATCCAGTCGATCTCGGCGGCAGGATAGCCCGAAGCCATATGCCACCAGAAGAATGGGTGTCCACTCATGGGAGCGATGTGCAATGTATGCGGGGCATGCGGTAGGATAATAGACCGCACGGCGGGCCCTCCGCCGCCTCGAACCAGAGCATCGATTGTGGCGATACTACCGCTTATATCGCTGAGTTCGTCGTGCTGCCCGTAGACTAGCAACACCGGTACACGAATCGCTTTCCAATATACGCGCGAATCGTAGTTTGCGACCCGCGGATACCACTTGTACAGCCATGAATTCATCGGTGGCACACCGATCCAGGCCGCCCACGGCTTATCTTTGTTGCGCTGTAAGTCTTGTTCGAGCTGGTCGTAGCCCTGGCCACCGGCACTAGCGACGTCCAGGAAGTGCATGTACAGTGCAAGCGCGTCGGTGCCTTCTTGAACGGTCCACCCGTTATCGCGAATCTCATTCGTAACCCGTAGCAGGTCTTGTTCTCGATTTGTACTCGCATTGCTGTCAGCCGCAACGATGAACGCGACGTGCCCGCTTCGTTTCGCAATGAGCGGGGCGATAAACCCGCCTTGGCTGTGTCCCCATAAGCCAATCTCGTTGGCGTCGATGCCGGTGCGTTTTGCGAGCACCGTCATGCCGGCAATCGCATCATCGGCCAGGGCCTCGTACCCAACGGTGCGCCAATTCCCGGTAGATGCTCCGCTACCGCGCTTATCATATATGAGCGCGGTAATTCTCCTGCGCGCAAGGCGGTCAGCGATGAACCGATTTGTTCCCCATCGGCTTTCGGGACCAGAGCCATGCAACAGAACGACCGCTGGGTGACGACCTCGGCTGCTGGGAACGCACAGAGTCCCTTTCAACGTGGCGCCACCATTAGCGAAAGCTACGTCTTCTACGTTATACGGTAACGCCCGAACCGCGGTGGGGTGCAAGACGAAGCCGCCCTTTCCTTCGTCACCGTCGAAGGTTCCGGCAATCGTTCCATCCCGCACCTCTCCCGAAAAGCGAAGATCGCCGTCTCCAGCAACGAATGCGACGCGCCGCCCGGCGATCCTTACAGAGTCGAGAGGGTAATCCATTATGGCCTGGGCATCCGACCCGAAGGATCCGGTGTAGCGCCCCGACTGTTCGCGGCTGAACGCGATGCGAACGGAGAGCGCTTGACCCGATCTGATGAGCGTGCCCGCCCAGAGACCCGAGATATCAGTCGCGGGGGCCGCCGCGCCAATTGCTGCTACCCTTAGCAAACAAATAAGAAGCGTCGCGATTCCAAGGAACTTCGGGTTAATCTTCTTGCACCTCAATGCTGTGGCCGACAGAAGAACGGCTGACTTCATGAGCGCTTTATTTTGTGCTATCCGGCATGCTCCCGCATGATCGCGCGGCAGACGGCGCGCGCCTCTGCCACGTTGGTTTTCGCGCGTTCGACGAAGAGCTTGCGCCAGTAGGCCTTACCGGAAATTTTCTTTATGAGGTCCGAAGCTTCGCGCGCTTCCATCAGGCCGCTGGAACTTCCGATGTACACGGTAGGCCGGTCGTCGCCGGCGCCCAGCGGCAGGCGGTGCATGAGCTGTTCCTGAGCATCCGCCCATACCGCGGCAGGCCAGCGGTCGCGCAGGGCCTTCTCGCACCGTTCGTACACCTGCAGGTCTTGCTCAGCGTTAAATTCAGCGGCGACTGCGAAGATGCGCAGGCGTTCACGCATCGCGCGCGCGGCGACGCTGGAGTATCCGCGCAGTTCGTTGATTACCCGGAAGTCGTCCCACCGCAAGAACTCTTCGACGTCATCCAATCTGTGCGGGTTGGGCCATAGTTCTCGGAGTGCATCTTGCAAGATTCGCTCGAACATCCGAGTCGTGTGGTGAAAGTATACGGTTGCAAACATCATGTATCGCGCGAGCACGAATGATTCCAACGCCACGACGCCGCGTCCGTCCACCCCCAAGACCCTGCCTTTCGGACCGTCGTAGATGCGCAGCGACCCGATAAGCTGAGCGCTATCGTAACGACCGCTGGCTACCCCCGTGAAATAGGCGTCGCGCAAGAGGTAATCCATGCGATCGGCGTCAAGGTTCGGGCCGCTCACGATCTCAGCTAAGACGGGATAATCGGACTGCGCCTTGCCTAGGATAAGTGCGCTTACATCGTGGCTTTGCACGCCCACGTCGTCGAAGAGCGCGCGCATTTCAGGAAGTGCGAGGATGGCGCGCGTTCTTTGCTCGTGCGCAACACCGAGCACGGCTTCGCATGCGTGGCTGAAGGGACCATGGCCAACATCGTGCAGTAGGAGCGCCGAGCGCACGAGTTTGCGTTGGTACTCCAAATCCTTCGGTTCGGAGAAGAATTGCCGGCAGTGCGCCACGAGCGAATCGAACACGCGGGTTCCTGCGGCCAGTGCTCCTAACGCATGACTGAATCGTGAATGCTCGGCCGATGGATACGCGAAGTACGCTAAACCAAGCTGGCGCAGGCGACGCAAGCGCTGCATAGGCGTGGAATCGAGCAAGCGCGCTTCAGCGTCCGTAAGCTCGATAAAATCATGGATCGGATCGTAAATCCGTTTCATTCAGGCGCTCTTTCGACGGGTACGCCCCGCGGCCCGGCGAACTCTCGAAGCAAGCTCATGCCGATCGATGAAGGCGTCAAACGCGAGATTCTAGCCCGCACCGATATCGCGATGCTGATCGGCGGGTACGTGCAACTAAAAAAACGCGGGCGCGATCTGGTGGGGCTCTGCCCGTTTCACAACGAGCGCACGCCGTCGTTTCACGTGCATCCGGAGGACGGTTACTTTAAATGCTTCGGATGTGGTGCTGCCGGCGATGCCATCGCATTTCTGCGCAAACTGGAAAATTTAGATTTCCTTGCCGCGCTTCGCACCCTGGGGGCGCGGGCCGGAGTTGCGCTTGAGGAAGAATCGCCTCAGAACGCGCGCCGGCGCAGCGAGCGAGAGACGATCTATGAGGCCAATCGTCTGGCAGCGAGGTATTTCTCTCGCATGCTCGCCTCGCGCGAGGGCGCATATGCGCGCGCGTACTGCGAAGAGCGCGGCCTGAGCGCGGCGGTGATCGAGCGTTTCTCGCTCGGATACGCGCCCGACCGCTGGGAGGGGCTAACGGCCGAGCTGGCAGCCGCACAGATCGATCCGTCGGTTTCAGTCAAAGCTGGCCTTATCAAGCCCAGCCAGCGAGGGGGCCACTACGATTTCTACCGCGACCGCTTGATGATTCCGACGTACTCTACGACCGGGGAGATCATCGCATTCGGCGGACGTGCCCTGGGCGATGCCGAGCCGAAATATCTCAACACCCAAACGACGCCGGTGTACACCAAAGGGCACCATGTGTACGCGCTCAACCTCGCGCGCCGCGCCGTCGGCTCCGATGGTGCGCTCATCGTCGTTGAAGGGTACTTGGATTGCATCGCCTTGCATCAAGCCGGCTTCGAGAACGCGGTGGCCGCGCTCGGCACTTCGTTCACCGAAGACCAGGCCCACGAACTGCGCAAGTATGCCGAGCATATTTTCTTGTGCTTCGACGCAGATATCGCGGGCGAGAATGCCGCCGATAAAGCGATCAATATTGCGATTCGAACGATGGAACACGCCGGGACGTCGATCCGTATCGTCGCGCTCCCCCCGGGAAGCGATCCGGACACCTTTGTGCGTGCGAACGGTGCGCCCGCTTTTCGCGAACTCTTGGAGTCCGCCAAGCCATCCATCGAGTTCAAGCTGGAGCGCGAGGTGGCACGGTTGCGCGACGGTTTCGAATCACCCGCCGTTCTGGCGCGCAAAGGTGAAGCCCTCATTCGAGAGATGACGCCGATGGCCGAATGGGACAAGTGGCGCGTCTTTGTCGCCCAGGGCCTACGCATCGATCCGCAGGATCTCCGAAACAGCCGCTTTCTTTCAAACGCCAACAACTTCGTGCCGCGCTACGCGACGACGGGCGCGCGCATGAGCCGCCACGCCCCTCTCGCCACGCACCCTTCCGCCTTCGAGCGCGAAGTGCTGGCGATCATGCTCGACGACCCGGCCTTGCTTGCAGAATACGCCCAGCTGATTCCCGCTCACCGTTTCGAGCATGACTTATATCGCAGCGTGTACGAACGGATGCTGGCACACGCGGACCATCTGGGCACGCCGGCTGAGGTTTTTGCGCTTTTTGCCGATGACGATACCAGCGTGGACCTGCTCTCGTCCTTACGACATCGCGCCGACAAAGCCACGGTGAAGTACGCGGGCACGGAAGAGCGCCGCATGCATTTGGACCGAATAGCCGCTCGTCTGCAACTCGAGGACGAAGAAAAGCGTTATCAAGAATTGTCCCAGCGTATCGATGAGTTAGCGGTTTCGGGCCAGGGCGTTTCGCCCGGCCTGCGCAACGAATTTGAAGTCCTGGCGTCGAAACTTAAGGGAGGAGGTGAGAGAAAGAAACATGGCGCGCAAAAAGCCTGAGTCGAATTCAAGCGCGACAGCTGTCGTGCTACCGCTCGAAGAGCAGATAAAAAAGCTGGTCGAGCGCGGAAAGAAACGTGGCTCGCTGACGTACGAAGAGATTAACGCTGTATTCGACAGCGTGGATGAGGTCAATCCGGAGCGCATCGATGAACTCTTCGAAGAGTTGGCGGCTCTGAGCGTGGACGTTGTCGACGAGCAGAAAGATGAGAAGTCGGATGCGGAGTCCGAGGAACCCGACGAAACTGCGGTTCCGCCCGGCTTGGCATTGGATGACCCGGTACGCATGTACCTCAAAGAGATCGGCCGCGTGCCGCTTCTCTCCATGCAAGACGAGAAAGATCTCGCCATGAAGATCGAGGCCGGGGAGGCCGAAGCCCTCAAGAACGGCTCCGCCAATTCGAGCATTGTCGTGATGGGCGAGGAGGCCAAGCGCCAGCTCACGGAGGCCAACCTCCGGCTCGTCGTTTCGATCGCCAAGAAGTATGTCGGGCGCGGAATGCTGTTTCTCGATTTGATTCAAGAGGGCAATCTAGGTTTGATCCGGGCCGTCGAAAAGTTCGATTACCGAAAGGGATATAAGTTTTCCACATATGCGACGTGGTGGATTCGGCAAGCCATCACGCGTGCGCTGGCGGACCAGGCTCGGACCATTCGCATTCCCGTGCACATGGTAGAGACGATCAACCGCCTGATCAAAATATCGCGCCAGCTACTGCAAGAACTCGGCCGCGATCCCTCCGTTGAGGAGATCGCTTCCGAGATGGGCCTGACGCCTGAAAAAGTGCGGGAAGTCATTAAAATTTCGCAGGAACCCATCTCGCTGGAGACTCCGATCGGCGAAGAAGAGGATTCACACCTCGGCGACTTCATCGAGGACCAGGAAGCGGTCGCTCCGGCAGAAGCTGCGTCGGTCATGTTGCTGAAGGAGAAGATGGCGGACGTTCTTCAAAACCTGACCGACCGCGAGCGCAAGGTGCTGGTCTTGCGCTTCGGTTTGGAAGACGGGCACCAGCGCACGTTAGAAGAAGTCGGCCAGGAATTCGGCGTTACCCGCGAGCGGATTCGCCAGATCGAAGCCAAAGCGTTACGTAAGTTGCGCCACCCCTCGCGCGGTAAAGCGCTCAAAGATTACTGGAGCAACGAGTGAGTCACGCCCCCGGCCGCTAGCGCGCTAGAAAGGCCGTGATCTCGCACGCTACCGCGTTCATTCTCGCTGCCGTCAGCGTTGCCGCTCCGTCGCCGGCGCCCACCGCTGCGCCGATTCTTAAGGAAATCGGCTCGGTTCATGTCAGCTCGTACTGCACGGCATTCTACCGGAATTTCAATGCGGCGGTGCACCCCCTGTTGCAGAATGATGCCACGCTCGAACAGACTAGCGCTGCGCTCGATGGTGTCAACAACCTGTGGAGCGCGCTCAACTGGGATCAGAAGTTTATCGACGAGCGACTGCGCTTGGAGAAGTATGTCGGCTCGTTGCTCGTTTCCACCCACGATGTCCAGATGGAGGTGAACCAGTTGCGTCAAGGGGAGCGGGAAACGAACGACCCGCAGCGCGCGCAAGCGATGCACATGCTGGCTCAAGAACTGCAACGTGCGGTGGACAAGCAAGTCCAGATGACCACCGATTTACACTGGCTCGTCGTTGGAATGATGGATTTTGACATTGCTTCAACCGAACTCACGCATCCGCTAGGCGGAATCACGCTTGCGGACATGCGCATTCCCGCGCAAGGCAAGGATATTAAAGCGTATCTCCGGTTCGATGGAATGCGCGACCGGCTGCGGGACGCTGAGACCAAGGCAGCCGGCTGGGCCGGATCGATCGTTCAGAACTACTGCTAGCCAAGACTTTGCGTGTGGCCTTGCGAAGGCCGCGCATATGGTTGGGAAAGCTCGCTTTGAGGCTTTTAGCGATGGCGTCTTTGCAATCGCCATTACCCTGCTCATTCTAGAGATTCACTTGCCCTCGCTCCCGGCCGGTGCTGCAGATGTTCAGCAAATGTCGGCGCTCCTTTCGCTGTGGCCGCAATATCTCGTTTATGCAGCCAGCTTTGCCACCATCGGAATCATGTGGCTGAATCATCACGCCATGTTTATTGAGATTCGACAGATATCGCACGGAACGGTCATAGCCAACCTCTTCTTGCTCGGGCTGATTTCGTTCTTGCCGTTTGCAACCGAGATAATCGCGCGCTACGGCATGTCGCCGGTAACTGTCGTTGCGTACGGAATCGTTCTGTCGCTGATTTCCGCCGCGTACTGGCTGCTGCAAGTCCAGGCGACACGAGCGGTCGGTAAACCGCACCGACTCACATTATGGAACGTTGTCGGACTTGGGGTTTACCCGGTCGCGTCTGTGCTCGGTTACTTCGTACCTTTGGCGGGCATCGTCATCTTCGGGCTGCTGGCGATCTTCTACATGTTGCCGCAAAACGTGCGAGCCGCGACCGTGCGGCCGTGACTACATGCTGCCCTTGCCGGCATCCTTTGAAGGCGTAACGTTCGGATTCTTCTCGGCAAAGGCGCCCAACGGATTGGGACGCACCCAAACTTGCAAGTCCCAGAGCGCGGGAAACTCGAAGACCGTTTGCACCGCGGAATCATCTTTGACTGCGCCCATCTTAAGCAGCGTCGCGGCGTCGGGTTTGGTTACATCCCCACCGGCGGCAGCAAATTTCCCGCCCGAAACGGCGAGCCCGTATTTCAGCGTACCGTCGGGATTCTTCAAGATGTAGTGAACGTGCGGGCGACGGAACGGCAACCACCGCTTCGGATTGATTCCCCACAGGTGGGGCGGCGTTGGACTGGTGCCTTTGAGAATTGAGAAATCCGCGCCCAGCAGTTTGCCGTGGACATCGTACCAAAGCTGGCTGGGGTGCCGCAGATCGGAGGCCCAGTGCCGGTTGGCATAGCTGATCGAACCGGTTTCGTCTTCGTCGGTGAATCGAAGGTAGCCGGCTCGCTGCGCATCGTCGGCCGTCGGAAAGCGGTGTATGAGGTCGGCTTGCACGCTCTGGATGAATTTGACTTCGCTCGGCGCCGGCTGTCCCGAGGGCGCCTCCGCGGCAGCTACGGGTGCAAAGGAAATAACGCTGCATGCGAGCGCTATAAGTGCGCGATAAACGATCATCGTGCCGTAGTTGGCGCCTGCGCTTCGTTGACCTGGTGGCCGAATTTAGGTCGGCGTGGGCAGCGGTGTAGGCGTCGGCGTGGGCAGGGGCGTGGGGGTCGGCGCTCCGCGTTTCGGAGGCGCGGTTTCAAACGGCAGCGGCTTGTAATCGGCATGCGGTACGTCCGCGCCCAAGTTAAAGGGCGGAGGCGTAACGACGGCAATTGCGCCGGCCTTACTGGCATCGATAATGGCAGCGGTTCGGGCGCGAACGATTGCACCTGCAGCCAGCTCGACATTCGCGCCTTTTCGAAACAACCGGAAAATTTGGTGGCCCGGAATGAAGATATCTTTGAGGGTATCGGTGATTCCAGCGGTTGATGCTTCGCCAGCGCTCACATTGACGGTGAGATGATGGGTCGGCGTGCGCAGCGGAAGCGTTGCGCCACCCGCTAACGTCAGCGCGCCGAAGAAAATATCGACGCTTCCGTCGATATCGCCCGCTTTAGCACCGTATACGTTCGAGATCTTGATGATGATCGGCGACCCCGCTGGGGCGACCACGCGGCCACCGACGATTAAGGCATCGCGCAGATGTGCGCGCACTTGATCACCATCGCGCGCCATCTTCGAGCTAATGGGATCATCCAGAATGAAGAACAGACTGGAATCCAGCGGTAAGACCGCGCTGCCCGACGGTGGGCTGGTGGGCGCGGGCGTGTGCGCGGGACCGGCGGAAGGCGCAGGGGCAGTTGGTAACGCTGCGGAGGGCCCTGCATCGAGAAGCAGAGTGGCGGCAACGATTGCCCCCAGACTGCCTAAACCGAGTCGAAGGCGATTAGGACGCGCGCTTTTTCTGTTCATCGCTCTCGGTTTGACGTGCGGCCGCGGCTGCGCGCTTGCCTTCTTCGATGAGTTGTTTAACCTTTTGTCCACCTTTTTGTCCGATCTGTTCGTAGAAGTTCGGGCCGTAGCGATCGCGAGTTGCCTCGCCACCTTTCTTCCCGCCCTTCTTACCGATTTGCTCGTAGAAGGCGTGACCGTGCGCTAGTTTGGTGGCTTGGCCGCCCTTGCGCCCGATGGTTTCGTAGAAGCCGGGGCCGTATTTTTTCTTGACCGTTTCGCCGCCTTTTTGGCCGGCTTCGCGCACGGTCATCCCGCCGCTCTTCTTAGGCTGGGAATTGGGGATGGTGGACATGGTGGGTGCAAACCTGTCTTTCTTGGGCCGTCCAAGAAGGACGGCGTTTGGGTGCTTCATATACTAGAACGCACGGGTCGCACCGAAAGTTATGAGGACTTCTTGAAGCGCACTGCCGGGCTGCCAGCCGCTCTCATGCTCTGCCCGCTGCTCGTGGCGGCCAACCCCTCATCGCCCGATCCCTACCAACTCCTCGTCCGGCTGGAATCCACCAGGTCGCCTGGCGCGGGTCAGCTCGCGAGTGCGCTGGCTTCGGCCGATTCCGAACTGTCGGCACGCGCCGCGCTTGCCATCGGTAGAGCGAAGGACCCCGCGGGCGCGGCACTTCTGGCAGCCCATCTGCATGATGGTCGCGCCGCCGTGCGGGGGATGAGCGTGTACGGCCTCGGACTCATCGCAACCGGAACTGCGGTAGGGGCGATCGCCACTGCTCTTTCCTCCGACCGTTCCGGGGCGGTGCGCGTCGCGGCCGCGGACGCGCTGGCTCGAGATGAGGCGGCCAAAGCAGTGCACGGCGGGGCGGAGCCGCAGGCGGCCCTGGCGTTGGTCGGGGCGATGATAGCCGACCACGATCCCGTGGTTCGTGGCCGAGCCGCGGCCGCACTGGAAGCATTCCGCGCCAGTCCCATGGCCGACTTTGTTTCGCGCGCGCTGACCGGCGCATTCAAAGGCGAGCGAAACGACGAGGTCCGCTGGCACATCATGTGGACGATTTTCCGCGGCTACGCCATTCGCGTGCCACGCGCCATGCTTACCGTGGCACTGCGCGACCATAATGAACTGGTTCGCATTGAGGCAGTCCGCGCGTACGGGCGCCTGAAGAGCAAAGGTGCCGTGGGAGCCCTCGAGCCGCTCACCAAAGATTCGTCGTGGCGCGTGCAGTTGCAGGCGCTGGAATCGCTCCGCGCCCTGCAGGGGTTGCCGCCCACCGAACATCTGAGCTCGATGCCGCCCGGCATTAATTCTCCGCCGGTTCGAGTGCAAAATTTTATGGAGATCACGCCTCTGCCGCGTCCCCTAGTTACGGGGAAACCCGCCGCCCCTGACGCGGCGGACGCAATCTACCGCCCGCGCTTGAATCCAACGACCTCGGCGCTGATGGATGGACCAATGCCGGGCCCGCATCCGCGCGTTCGCATCGGAACCACCAAGGGCCCGGTCGTGGCAACTCTGTACCCGGAATGGGCGCCATTAACGGTCGAAAACTTTTTGAATCTAGCCAACCGCGGATACTACGACAATCTGCCGTGGTATCGCGTCGTGCCTGACTTCGTTGCTCAAACCGGCGGCCACTACAACGATAAAGGTGACGACACCATGCCGGTCGGTTACACGATTCCCGCCGAAGAAAACCCATTGGAGCAGCGCAGCTACGTGCTCTCCATGGGCATGGACTACAAGGACAACGCTCCCATCCGGGATTCCGCCGGCGTGGAATTCTACATCACGCTCTCGCCGCAACTCCATCTGAATCGCGACTTTACGGTATTCGGCGAAGTCACTCAGGGCTTCGATGTATTCGGGCGCCTCGTCGAAACCGATAAGATCACACGCGTCGAACAAATCCCCGACTCACCGTAAGCACACATGCACGCGATTAAGAGTTTCCGTTAAACATGGGAAA
This sequence comes from Candidatus Meridianibacter frigidus, assembly GCA_003243975.1. GTDB lineage: Bacteria > Vulcanimicrobiota > Vulcanimicrobiia > Vulcanimicrobiales > Vulcanimicrobiaceae > Meridianibacter > Meridianibacter frigidus. The sequence goes on from QHBJ01000013.1 coordinate 19,629, forward strand.
TAAAGCCGTCCTCTTTGCCGTGCTTGCGCTCCTTTGGCGGTCTTGGCGTATGTGAACTTCGTAAAGAAGAACGACGTGCCAACCGGCATCGTATGCTTGATCGGCGCCTTCAGCATGGCGAGTTGGGTTGCAATTGAAATTTGGAAACGTAGCGCGTTCTGAGGCGCTGTTACTTCGTGAACATCGAGGAGAGTGCGAAGACCGCGTTCTCGCGGCGCTCGAGGATACGCCGGTAGAAATATCCCGCCCAATGCGTTCCGAACGGAATGTAGATCCGAACGCGATATCCTTGTTCGACCAGATCGTGCTGAACTTGCGGACGCACGCCGTACAGCATTTGAAATTCAAAGCGGTCCGCTGGCACGCCGTATTGCGCTGAGAAGCGCTTGATACTTTCGATCAAGCGCACATCGTGCGTCGCAATGCCCGGGTAGTTGCCGGTCAGGAGCAGGCGTTCGGCCGATTTTAGATACTCGCGGCGGATCGTGGGCATCTCCTGAAATGCGATGGCAGGTGGTTCGCGGTAGGCGCCTTTGCACAAGCGCACGCGCGCCTTTATTGCGGTCATCCTTTCGACATCGGCGGGCGTGCGGCGCAGGTACGCCTGCAAGACCGGCCCGACGTTCTGATGGGTGGCGTAAGCTCGCTCGAAAACCCGCAAGGTCTTATCGGTGACGGCGGACCCCTCCATGTCGATGCGCACGAACGGGTCGGCGTTTGATTGTGCGCGCTCCAAAATCGTCAGCAGGTTTTGAAGGGCGAGCTGCTCGTCGATGAGCATGCCCAAGGCCGTCAACTTCACCGACACATTGGTGTTCAAGCGGCGCGTGCTTATGGCGTCGAGCATCTGGACGTAGACTTCGCGCGTGTGCGCCGCCGCCTCGGGTTCGAGGATGTCTTCGCCCAAGAAGTCCAGCGTGGCGCTCATGCCCGCCGCGTTCAATTCGGAAACAACATCCAAGGCGGAATCGATGGTTTCGCCCGGTACGAAGCGTCTTGCCAAAAAGAAGAATCGCTTCTGAAAGCTGGAGTCAGGTGAAAGCAGACGGTCGATGACGCTCATCCGTTGGGGCTATACGACGTGGCGCCGAACCGCCCATTGCAATGCGACCACCAGTGCCGCAAGCACAGCGAAGCCGTAGCTTAATGCCAGCGCCGCGGATACGCCCGAACCGGACAGCGAAACGTAGAGCGCCACCGGCAACGATGTCGGATGATAGGCGACGATGGAGGTTGCGCCATATTCGCCGATCGCTCGCAGCCATGCAAGCAAGACGCCGGCCAGCACGTTGGGGGCCGCGAGCGGCAGAGCGATGCGCCGGAACCGCTGCCACGGGCTTGCGCCGAGCGAAGCGGCGGATTCCTCATAGGCCGGATCCAGATTCTTAAATGCGGCGCACGCTGTTATAACGACCAGCGAACCCGCGACGAAGAACTCTGCCAGGACGACGCCCGCAAACGTATCCACCATTGCAATCCCGTAGCGGCTCAACCATGCCCCAAGCGGGGAGGCGGCGCCCACAATGTTGAGCAGCACGATGCCGCTGGCGACAGGAGGAAACGCAAGCGGAAGCGCCAGCATGAATAGAATCAGCGCGCGAAAGTGTGGCGGGCGATGCGCTAGTTCGTATCCGGCGGGAATTCCGAGTACACTTGCAATTCCCACGGCGCACAAAGAGGCCAGAAATGATGTTCGCAGGGCGTTCTGCGCGGGCGCCGCGGAGAATGCTTCGAGCACGCCCGCGGGAGGCATGCTCAACAGCATCGCCGCAACCGGCCCCACCATTGCGAGCATCAGAATGCCGAGTGCGAAAACAAAAATGGCGCCGCTGCTGCTGCGGTTCATTGTGAAAACCGTTATTTTGCAGGGCTTTCTTTAGCCCTAGTGGGGCGAAAAGGGTCTTTGCCTTTCGCGGCACTACCAAAGCCGGATGGCCTGGATCAAGATTCTCATCGTTGCGGTCTCCCTAGCCCTCGATGTCTTTGCCGTGAGCGTGGGCGTGGGCATGCGCGGCGTCCCGACCAAAGTCAAGATGCGCATCGGCATCGCATTTGCCACTGCAGAGATTGTAATGAACCTAATCGGCGCTGCAGTCGGCGCCGCCGCAGGCCACTGGCTCGGCAGCGTCGCGGGATATTTGGGCTTCATCGCGCTCCTGGGTTTGGGAATCTATATGATCTGGGAGAGCCGGCGCGAAGCTGGGATGAAAACAGGGCTTGACATGACCGCGGGCTGGGGACTTTTCATCGCTGCCCTTTCGATAAGTTTAGATTCGCTCGGCATCGGGTTCTCAATTCTCTTTATCGGCGTGCCACTGTACGCGGCGCTTACCGTAATTGGCATTGCCTCGGTGCTCTCGACTTTCTTAGGCATAACACTGGGGCGCGTGCTTGGGCGTCGCGCTGAAGAGCACGCCGAGTTGTGGGCCGGCATCGTGCTCGCCGCAACCGGCGCGTTCTTCATCGCGCAACGGCTGTTTGGATGGGGATAAGCGTGCGCGTCGGCGCGGAGTTGTTACGCTTGGCCGACCGCACGGGCGCGCCCTCGATTGTGGTCGTGGGCACAGGAAAGAATGTCGGGAAAACGGTCGTCGTGCGCGCGCTATGTGAAGAACTGACGAAAGCGGGATGTTCTTTTGGGCTCGCATCGATCGGTCGCGATGGTGAAGCATTCGATGTCGCGGGCGCCCAGCCGAAGCCGCGTCTTTTTCTGCGCCCCGGCACGATTATTGCGACGGCGCGAACGCTCTTGCCGGCGGCTCCCGCGGTCGAAGTCGTAGCTTCGTCGCTACTGCAGAGCGCGGCAGGCCCGATCGTTTTTGCCCGAATCCGGACTCCCGGATTCTTCGAGATAGCCGGGCCGCCGTCGGCGGCCGCAATGCGCTCGTGCATTGCGGAACTCTTCGCGCTCGGTGCGCAGCGCGTCGTCATCGACGGGGCTGTGGACCGCATCGCTATGCTGGCCGGTGGGGGGGACGCGGTCATTGTGGCTACGGGCGCGGCAAACGCGGCCGGCATCGAGGAAGCGGTGGATGAAGTGCGCTCTCTCGTACGCGTGCTGCAGATTCCCAAAGCCGACCCGCAGCGCGAAAGCGTGTTCGTTCCCGGCGCGTTGACGGCCACTGCCGCGAACCACTTCGTCTCCGCGCGCGAATCGCGACAAATCGTGGTGCGCGATCCCACCCAGATCGCCTTGCGTGCGAATACGCTCGCATGTGCGATCGAGCATCTGGATTTGCGGTGCGAGCGTCCGCTGAACGTTGTTGCGGTGACCGTTGCTTCGATCGGCGGTCAGAGATATTTCGAGCCGCAGCAATTTGCTCGGAAAGTGGCGGGCGCCGTGCGACTCCCGGTCTTCGATGCATATGCCGCTTCGATGACGGCGGCATGAGAGTGCGCGAGGTGGCGGATGCAGGCACGGCGCGTCAATTGCGCTGGGAGTGGCTACTGGCTGAAATCGAGCCTGTAAGCGATTACGGCAGGCAGTATCTTACCGCTCGCAAGCCGTTTGCTCCCGGCCAGGGAGAGGCGGCGCATAAGAGCGCCCGGCGGTTCTGCAAGGTTGCGAGCCTACTCGGCGAAGAGCGCATCGACGCGATGCGCGCAATGCTGCGCAATCTTCCGGATGTGACCCCCGTCCTGGCACGTGCGGCTATGCGTGACGGGCTCTCCGACTTGCAGCTCTTCGAACTGCTGCGTTTCTGCGATGCGGTATTGGATTTGGCAAAGTCAAGCGACTCTGCGTTCCAGATTCCGACGGAGGCCGCGGGCTGCATTGCCGAGCTTCTGCGGTCCGGTCACACTGAAAAGCATTCGTTCTTCCTCGATGACGCATTTTCGGACCGGCTTGTGCACGCGCGAGCCGAACTTCGCGCTGCTCAAGAGACCTTCGATGTAGCGCATGGGCGGCTCGCCGGTCGACTTGCGCAAGCGCTGGGGCGCGCGGAAATCACCGGACCGGAATTCATCGTGATGCGCACCGAAGTGAGCGGTGCACTGCCGCCCGGCTTGCGAGCCGTGCGCGAGGCGCCAACTTACTTTCTATGCGAACTGGAGCTGGACGAGCCGGCGCTGCGCGCGCTCGCGCGGCGCGACGAAGCTTTTGCAGCCCTCGCGCAAGCCGAGCATGAAGTGCGCGCTTCCCTGTCGAGCCGCATCGCGGAGTACGTCGCGAAACTGGAGCACTCGATACAACTCGTTGGCGAGATCGACGGGACCCTGGCGGTGGCGCGTTTTACGCTGCGGCACGAATGCGTCGTGCCGGAGTATGTGAGTGGCGCAGAGCTTGCCGCAACAGGTGCCCGTTTTGTGCCGCTACAGGTCGAACTGCAACAACATAACCGGACGTATACAGCCATCGATTTCCAACTCTCCGGTACCACGGTGATCACGGGGCCGAATATGGGTGGCAAGAGCGCGGCCTTACAAACCGCCGGCTTCATCGCACTCTGTGCGGCGATGGGCATCCCGGTTCCCGCGACCTCGGCCCGTGTCTGCCTGTTCACGCAAATCGTTTGGCTCGGCAGCGGCGCGCCCGACGATTCCGGCGGCCTGCTTTCATCGTATGCGAGCGAGGTCGTGCGGCTGCAGCAGTCGCTGGGCGAACTTGCATTGCCGGCGCTGTTCTTGATCGACGAGCCGGCACGCACCACTACTCCGATTGAGGGAAGTGCGTTACTTGTCGCTCTCATCGACCATCTCAATGCGCGCGGAGTATGTGCGTTTGTTGCAACGCATCTCTCCGGCGTGACTCAAAAAGTTCTCGCCAAACATTATGCCGTGCGTGGATTGCGCCGCCACGCGCAGGTTAGCGCCGCGAGCGATTTGGAGGCCGCGCTGAGGGCTGTGGGTGACGCGATGGATTACACGATCGAAGAAGTTGGCACGGACGCTCCGCCGCGCTCCGATGCGCTCTATCTGGCGCAAGCCCTGGGGCTCGAAAGCACCTTGATCGAGCGCGCTCGGTCGATTCTTGGCGGCGAGGTCGCTCCGCATGCAAAGCGAAGTTGAAACACAGATGGATCCGCTCATCATCACCGTCGCGCCGGTCGGCGCCGAGCTTACGCCGGAACAGACGCCGCACTTGGCGGTGACGCCCGCGCAGCTGGGCGAGGTGGCCCGCAAGGTGCGGGATGCGGGGGCCAGCATCGTTCACGTGCACTGCCGAAACGACGACGGCAGCAATACGCACGACGTGCAACGTTTTGCCCAGGCTCAAGAGCAAATTCGCGCGAGCACGGATCTTATCGTTCAGTTTTCAACCGGCGGCGCCATCGGCATGACGCCAGAAGAGCGCGCAGCGCCGCTGGCGCTGCGTCCCGAAATGGCGACGCTGACGTGTGGCAGCGTAAACTTTGGCGACGACATTTTTGAGAACAGTTTCCCGGTCATGCGTGGTATTTTAGCCGCGATTACCAAGTACGGTGTAACACCGGAGCTGGAGATTTTCGACAAGGGGCATCTTGCCAACGCCCGCCGCTTGGAGCGCGAAGGATTGCTCCATTTTCCCCAACACGTCGACTTTGTGCTGGGTGTGCCGGGCGGCTTGGATGCAACCGTCGCCAACCTCTGTGATCTGGTAGCCGGGCTTCCAGCGAAGTGCACGTGGTCGGTCGCCGGGATCGGACGTGCGCAACTGCCGTTGGCGATGGCCGCGATCGCCATGGGTGGTCACGTACGCGTAGGCTTGGAAGATAATATCTACTATAGTAAGGGACGGCTCGCGACCAACGAGGAGCTGGTGGCGCGCGTCGTGCGTATCGCCGGTGAGGCAGGGAGACCTGTCGCTTCGGCCGAGCAGGCCCGGGAGATTTTGCATATTGCGCCGGCGCGGCGTGCCCCGGCCGCAGTAGGATAAGGGCGAGTGCGACCGTAACTAGCGCGTCTTCTCGGTAGGAGGGCTTAAAGACTGTTCACCTACGTGATGCGGCGAACGTTACAGGCGATTCCGCTGCTCATCTTGATCTCGATGATTCTCTTCATCATCTTGAACAATGCCCCGGGTGGACCGCTGGCGCCGTACCTTTCGAATCCCCACATCACGCCGGCCGATATCGAGCGCCTCAAGCATAACTTTGGGTTGGATAAGCCCATTTACTACCGGTACTTCATTTGGCTCGGCCAAGTAGTTCGCGGCGATTTCGGTTACTCGACTTCAAACTCGGAATCGGTCATGGACGCAATTCTCGGACGTTTGCCGGCGACGCTTGAGTTGCAAATCTCCGCGTTCTTGCTGGCGCTGATCTTAGGGCTCTCGGCGGGAATCTTTGCGGCGGTTCGTCCGTATTCGGTGGCCGATTATACGATTACCACCTTTGCTTTCTTTGGGCAATCCATGCCGGTGTTCTGGTTTGCGCTGATGATGCAACTGGCGTTTGCAGTCAATGGGATTCACGGATTCGGGTACGAGATTCGGCTGCCGTCGGCCGGCATTGCGACCTTGGACACTTTTGATTTGGGCGATCGATTGCAGCATTTGATTCTGCCCACTATCGTGCTGGCGCTGCTGCAGCTGGCCCTCTACAGCCGTTTCATGCGCAGTTCCATGTTGGAAGTAATACGAACCGACTACATGCGCACCGCATCGGCCAAGGGTCTGGACGGGCGGACCGTGCTCTTTAAGCACGGTTTGAAGAACGCGCTCATCCCGATCGTTACTGTTACCGCGCTAGCGTTGCCGGGGTTGCTGGGCGGAGCGGTTGTTACCGAAACCATCTTTGCGTGGCCGGGCGCGGGACGTATGTTCATCAATGCGCTCGGGCAAGAAGACATCGCATTGCTGATGGGCTACCTCTGCATTCTGGCGGTGGCCGTCGTCTTTTCAAACCTTTTGGCGGACGTCGTGTACGCATGGTTGGACCCGCGCGTGAAGTACGATTAGGAAGTAAGGATTATGGCAGCCAGCGTTCCCATCAATCAGCCGCTCGTGGTGGACGAAGAGCGTTTCGAAGTCAGCAAGAACACCGTCTGGCGGCGTTTTCGCAAGCACAAGCTGGCGCTGTTGGGCATCTTCGTGCTGGGCTTTATGATTTTGGTGTCCATCTTTGCCAAACAGCTTGCCCCGTACGACCCCAACTGGATCGACAAAGCGTGGCAGGGAAGCCCGCTGCCTCCCACCTTCGTAAACGCGCATCTGTCGGCACATCACGCCTTGGGAACCGATGAGATCGGCCGCGACCTGCTCTCGCGCCTAATCTTCGGCGCGCGCATATCGCTAACCGTGGGCGTTGCTGCAACGCTGATGGAAGTGTTGATCGGGACATTCCTGGGCGCGATCTCCGGCTACTACGGCGGCTGGATCGACTACATCATCATGCGCGTTACCGATGTATTCTTGTCGATCCCAATTTTACCGCTGCTGCTCGTGCTGACGGCCATCGTCGCGGCCAAGTCTAGCAGGGCATCGTTGAGTTTCGGAATCATCGTCATTATTATCGGGGGTTTGGCATGGCCGCCGGTGGCACGCCTCGTGCGCGCGACGTTCCTCTCGCTGCGCGAACGCGAATATACCGAAGCAGCGCGTGCAGTAGGCAACAACGACATGCGCATTATCTTCCGGCATCTCTTGCCCAACTCGATGGCGCCCATCATCGTGCAAGCGACGTTGGACGTGGCGGGTGTGATCATCTTGGAATCGACGCTCTCATTCTTGGGCTTCGGTATTCAACCGCCGACGGCGTCGTGGGGCAACATGCTCTCCAATGCGATCTCCACGCTGCAAACCGCGTGGTGGGCCGCCGTCTTCCCCGGCTTATGCATTTTGGTCACCGTGCTGGCCATCAATTACATGGGCGATGGCTTGCGCGACGCGCTCGACCCAAATACCCGTTAGCTAAGGGCAGTTAGCCCGGGGTCCGACGCATCTCGTTTCCTATCCGTCGTTGGGAAAAGTGCGAAGTCGTACCACCCTGCGGGAATGCCTCAGCCGCCCCCAGGGCAAATACGGAAGTCCCCTTGTGCGCGAGTGGCGGAATTGGTAGACGCACTAGCTTGAGGGGCTAGCGTCCGCAAGGACGTGCTGGTTCAAGTCCAGTCTCGCGCACCAAACTTTGGCCTGCGAATGGCGTTTTTGTAGCTCTTGTGCTACAGTAAGTTTATGGAACGCACGATCACGCAACGCGAACTCCGCAACGATAATGCGAAGATCATCCGGGCCCTTGAGGGCGGCGCATCATTTATCGTGACTCGCAACGGGGTGCCGGTGGGTCGCCTGACCCCGGTTGCGCGACGTACTTTCGTGCCCGCGACTGAATTGATGGCATCCGCAGCCCACCTGCCGGCTCTGAACTTCAACAAGTTCCGGATTGACATCGACGCACATTTCGATCAAGATCCGGCGCCTCGTGTCTAAACATGAGCGAGGGGTGCTCGACACGTCCCTCATCATCGGGATAACGTCGGTTAAGGCGACGCAGTTGCCGACCCAAACGTCCATTGCAACAATTACTCTAGCCGAGTTAGCCGCAGGCACTTTAGCTGCCAGCGATCCAAAGGCGCGAGGTGAACGTTTGGAGCGGTTGCAATGGGCGCAAGCCACCTTTGAGGCTATTCCATTTGATACCGCTGCGGCACACGCATATGCTCGCATCTATTCGGCTGCCATTACTTCCGGACGAAAACCGCGGGGTGGACGGGCGCTCGACCTATTGATCGCAGCGACCGCCATTTCTCGTAGCTTGCCGCTGTACACGCTGAATCCGGTTGATTTCAAGGGTGTCGCAAAGCTTATGGAGATCGTTGCGTTATAGGGGATCCATCGGCTCGTCGTTGCAGGGATCACCCTTGGCTTAAAGGCGAGTCTTGATGGATGCAAACATGCATCCTTAGGTTTCCGTAGCGCAGCTATCGTATGAACCGGCGTACGTCGGAGGAAAGTTCATTTTTGAGGATGTCATGCTTGGGCGCTACAAACTTCAGCGTACAGGTCTAACCGGCAGACAGAAACGGCGATCTGCGTCTGCAAAGACGACTCGCTTGCGATCGAGAGTCCCCGAAGCGTCGGCCCTATCGCGACCGAGCGGCAAAGCCGACGCGGGCGGGATGCTGATTAGGCTGTCCCGGAAGGCGCGGCTTGCTCTCAGCGAAGTTCAAGCGCCCGGAAAGGGCTGAAATTCATGGGAAATTGATGGCGGCGCGCCGGGGCTTCCCGTAGAATGAAACTTGGCGGCCGGTCGCGGCGTAAGACCGCTAAGAGAACCCCAGGGAGTTTGTTATTGTGTGGCTGACCCGATTTGCACTAACCCGGCCGGTGATTACCGTCATGGTATTCGCGGCGCTGGCCATTTTCGGCTTGATCGCTTACACCCAGATCGGGCGGGCCCAGAATCCCCCGGGAACCGAGTTTCCGCTGGTCTTCATCTCGGCCGACTATCCCGGTGCCTCTCCCCAAGAGATGGAGAAACTGATCGTCAAGCCGCTGGAAGATCAGCTCAATGACCTTCAGAACGTAGAGCAGGTAACGGCCACCGCCCAAGAGGGCTCAGCCCAGGTCAACGTCGAGTTCAAGATTGATACCAACATCGATCTCGCAGCCATCGACGTGCAGCGCCGCGTCGATACTGCGCGCATCTTTATGCCCAGCGACCTCGATCCGCCGTTCGTGGGCAAGGCGGGCTCATCTGAGCCGCTGATGACGCTGGCCGTCTCTTCCAATTCGCTCTCGCCGCCGGCGCTCGCCGATGTCGTCAACAACCGGCTCTCCCCACTCCTGAAACAGATTCCGAATATTCAAACCGTCACCGTGCGCGGCGTGCAGACGCGCGAGTTCCACGTCGAGCCCGATCCCGGAAAGCTGCTCGGAACCAACGCGACGCTCAACGACATTTTCTCGGCCGTTCAGGTAAATAATGCCAATGTTCCGGGCGGCCGCATCGACTCGCCGACCAAGGAAACGACCGTTTCGATTCACGCCGACGTGAACAACGCCGGTGATTTGGCGGCGCTCCCGTTGACCATCCCGGGCGGCAGCACGAGGTTGCTGCGTGTGGGCGACGTCGCTAACGCCAGCGACAGCTACGCCGACCAGCGCTACATCTCCCGATACAATGGGCAGACGCGCGTGCGCATTCAGCTGGATAAAGTTTTGGGCGTGGACGAAGTCAGCGAAACCAAAGTTGTGCGCGACCAACTGAAAGGAATCGAAGCGCAGTTTCCGCAGCTGACGTTCCACGAGATAAGCGCGCCGGCCGACTACACCAGAAAAGAATTAAACGGCGTGTGGCAATCGCTCTTAGAAGGCATCGTACTCACCGCCATTGTGATGATGCTGTTCTTGCACGCTTGGCGCAATGCCGCCGTGGTTATGATAGCAATTCCGACGTCGATTCTCTCCACCTTCGTCGTGATGAAGTGGATGGGTTTCACGTTCGACTTCATGTCGCTCATGGGCTTGTCACTCATCATCGGAATCTTGGTGGACGATTCCATTGTCGTCTTGGAAAACATCACGCGCCATCGAGATTTGGGTGAGGAACCGATGAATGCCGCCATTAACGGCCGCACCGAAATTGGCTCGGCAGCGGTGGCCATCACGTTGGTTGACGTGATCGTCTTCTCGCCGATTGCGTTCTTGCCCGGGATCGTGGGCAAGTATCTCAAAGAGTTTGGTTTGGTCGTCGTGGTCGCGACGCTCTTCTCGCTGCTGGTTTCATTCACGCTTACACCGCTCTTGGCGGGCCGCTGGAGCGTGAAGAAGCGTTCGCAAGCGCGACCGAAGTGGCTCGAGTGGCTGAAGAAACCGCTCGTCAGTATCGTGGTGGCTGCCGTAGCGATCGCGCTGTACCTTATCCCGATGCCGGTGGATTATGGCCGCGTGGCCGGCGTCGTTTTCCTGGCGCTCGTTGTCCTCAACCTCTTCGTTCAGCACTACGATACGGTGCTAAACTGGTACCGAACCCGCGTTTTGAATTTTTCCCTTTCGCATGGCTACTTTGTTATCTTCCTGTGCGCAATGCTGCTGCTTAATGCGCTCATGCTGATGGCTGGGGGAATCGTGGCGGCGATGTTCGACCTGATTGTAGCCGTAGTTTTGGCAGTCGGATTGCTGGTCGGTTTTGTCTATCGCTCTTCGTATGCGTCGCAGAAGCTCGAACCGCTGAACTACACGGAAGCGGGCCAGGGCATTATGCGCACGCTCCTCCGCCATGCAATCGCGGCATTCTGGATTCGGATCGACGGCCAAGCTCGCTTTGCCGCGATTCGCAACGGTTACCGGTTCTTGGTCCGCAGCGCCGCCGGCATGACCGCCAAGCGAGGCATCACGCTCGCCACTTTCGGCGTGCCATTGGTGCTGGCGTCGTTCATGTGGCTCTTCCCGGCGATTTCGACTGACTTCGTCCCGAACGGGCAAACCGGCACGATCCTCATGTCGCTGACCTATCCCGTGGGCACGCCGATTGCGGTAACTTCCGGAGGGGTCGACGCGATCTCCAAAGCGATCTTGAAGATCGATGGTATCGACACGGTCAGCTCCACGGTCGGAGCCAAACAGACGGGCTTTGGTTCGACTAGCGGTGGAAACTACGCCACGATCAATGCCGAGACCAAGAAAGACCGCCGCAAAGAGACCAATGCGGTCATGCTCAAGATTCGTAAACTGTCGTACCTGGTTCCCGGCGGCGATTTCCAAGTTGCTGGCGAGAGCGGCGGCGGATCGGGCGCATCCATTTTCTACGCGCTCACCGGACCGGATGCGGTTCTCGATCAAGCCGCGAAGAAGGTCGTAACATACCTGCGCAACACGCCGGGCTCGGTCAACGTGCAATCTGGCGCCGAGGGCGGCGCACCGCGGCTGAACGTGCAGATTAATGCAAATCAAGCGGCGGTTCTGGGCCTTTCGCCCGGCGCCGCGGCGAATGCCGCACGTCTTGCGATTGCCGGCGGAGTTGCAACCAAAGTCCGCACCGCCGACGGCTTGGTGGACGTCCGCGTGCAATTTCCCGTCGCGCGGCGCAACGACATAACCAATCTGCAGAACGTGCGGGTGCGCGCGGCCGACGGAACTTTGGTTGCGCTGGGAAGCATCGCCACGTTCACCATGACCAACGCGCCGACGAAGATCGATCGGCTCGACCGCGCGCGTGTTATCAACGTTACCGGCGGCGCCTTGCCAGGCTACTCGCTTGGCTCCATTACCGGGCCGCTTGAGAAGAAGCTGCGCGAGCCGGGATTCCTACCGGCGGGTGTTCATCTGAAGCCGCAGGGCGATACGCAGCTCATGGTCGAGACATTCACCAATATGGGCATTGCGTTGCTGACTTCCTTCATGCTGGTTTACATGCTGATGGTGATTCTCTACGGTTCGTTTTTGGAGCCGCTCATCGTGATGTTCTCGGTGCCGATGGCCATCGTCGGGGCGCTGATGGGACTCTCGATCATGCACTTTTTCGACAGAGAGGGAACGCAGTCGCTTAATATCATCTCGATGATCGGCGTCATCATGCTCTTTGGATTGGTTGCCAAGAACGGCATCTTGCTGGTCGATTACTCCAACACGCTGCACAACAAGCGCGGTCTGCGCGTGCGCGATGCCGTGCAGCAAGCATCCGGCACGCGTTTTCGCCCGATTTTGATGACGACGTTCGCGATGGTCTTCGGCATGCTGCCGCTAGCGCTGGGCTTTGCCGAAGGCTCGGAATGGCGCCAGGCCATCGGTACGGTGATTATCGGCGGCCTGCTCAGTTCGCTGATTTTGACGCTATTCTTAGTACCGATGATCTACAACACGTGGATGGGATACTTCGAGCGCGTGGCCGACGCTCGCGCGGTCCAAAGCGAGTTAGCGCCGGTACAAACCGGTGAACCGGTGCTCGTCACCTAGCTTAGGGGAAAAAGCAGGCAAGCGGATGGCCGCATCTAAGAGTGGTGCGGTCATTTCTTTTGTGGGTAAGGAACCTGTTGGTTCTTTTACTCTGCACGGAGGTCAACGAAACTCATGCTATTATTCAGAAAACTCACCTACGCGCTGCTCGCGGTCGTGGTGACGGGGGCGTGCGCCTTGCCGAAGTTCGCGGACGCGGCTGCCGTAACCATTGTCGTAAATGGACAGACGGTGAACTTCGATCAGCCGCCGGAAGAGCGAGCGGGGCGCGTATTCGTCCCCTTGCGCGGAGTCTTCGAGCGATTGGGCGCCAGTGTCGTCTACGCGAACGGTCAAATCAACGCGACCGGAAGCGGACATTCGGTTTCGCTTCACATCGGATCCACCGCGGCAACCGTAAATGGCCAGCCGGTGACCGTGGATGTCGCTCCCTTCTTGGTGGGTGCGCGCACGCTGGTTCCTTTGAGGTTCGTTGCTCAGGCGCTGGGGGCGACGGTGAATTACAACGACAGCACGCGCACGGTGGCAATTAACGGCGGCAGCGCGCCGGTTACGGTGACACCGATGCCCGCGCCCGGCAATAACTTCATCCAGGTTACTGCGCCGCGACCGGGGGTAAGAGTCGGTTCCAGCTTTCTGCTAACTGGCAGAACGCGCGCCAACTCTTCGGTAACGGTCGCCGCAACGGGGCAGGCCTTGATCGGCGGGGTGCTTCCAATTAGCGGCGGAACGTACCAAAACTCAACCACGGCCGACAATACCGGCTACTTCTCGCTAACGATCAGCATCCGTCCAATCCCGGGCGGAAGCGCTCACGTTACGATTCGTTCCGTCGCGCCCGGCGGCGCCACGGCGACGCGGACGTTTATCTTCCCTAGCTAACCTATCGCTCATAGTCTGGAGACTGTTGCACATGAACGCTATTATGAAGAAGGCCTTGCCTGGTGTAACCGCGGCGCTGCTCGTGATGATCGGGCTTCCGGTGGCGGCGCTCGCAGCGCCCGTTACCATTCAAGTCAACGGCAGTACCGTTTCATTTGATCAACCGCCGATCGAACGGGGCGGGCGGGTCTACGTTCCCCTGCGTGGAGTATTCGAGCGTCTCGGCGCCAGTGTTGTGTACGCGAATCGCGCTATCAACGCCACCGGAAACGGCCATAACATCAATCTGACGATTGGATCCTCAACGGCGACGGTTGACGGTAGCAGCGTCGGCCTGGATTCGCCACCCTTCCTTGTGGGCTCGCGCACGCTCGTGCCGCTGCGATTTGTCGCGCAAGCGCTGGGTGCGACCGTGAACTACAATTCCAGCAATCGGGTGGTGGCAATCAACTCCGGTGGTGGCGGTGCTAATACGGGTGGCGGCAATACGGGCAGTAATCCCCCGCCGGCATCTGTTACACTGTTAAGTCTAAATCCGCCAAACGGGGGTGTCGTTTCCGCAAGCAGCCCGACGCTCACGGGTACGTTCAGCGCTCCGGTTGATCCCAACAGCGTGCACGTTTCGCTCGATGGACGCGACATCACGACCTTCGGGACATATGTCAATGCAAATCAATTCCAAATCACCACCCCCAATCTTCCGGCCTCGGCGCACACCGTAACCATCACGGGCAATGCGGCCGCGGGAGGCGCATTCTCGCAATCGTTTTCGTTCACTTCGGGTGCAGATACGCGTAGGCCGTTTGTGGCAAACGTTCGGGTAAACGGCATCGCCATCGTCAACGGCATGCAGGTTCCGAATGCGCCCTATGCGATCACGGGAAGCACGACGCCGGGCGCGACCGTCCAAATTATCACATCGTACCAAACCTCGATCTTCAACGGGCTAATTCCGCTGGGAGGAAACACGAACTCGCAGACCGTGCAAGCCGATAGTGCCGGACGATTTGCCGCCACGATCGACCCATCGATCATCGGTAGCCCGGCACAGTACGTCATCGGTATTCGCTCCATTAACCGGGTAACACAGGCCACGAGCACGCCCGTACAATACACGGTGCACACCTAATTACGAGAACGGAAAGCCAGAAGGCGGCGCTCGAAGCGCCGCCTTCTTTATCGCCCAGGCGCACGGCCTTGATTACCGGGGCATCGTCGGGCTTGTGCAGTGGAGTTGCACTTGCGCTTGCGCGCTTCGGTTACGACTTGGTTCTCACTTTCCGTGCTACCGACCCGCAACCGGTAGTGCAAAGGGCGCGAGAAGCCGGCGCGACCGTACACACCGTGCGCATCGACTTTGACGATTCTCCCGAAATCATCGCGCGAAGTTTGGCCGCGCTAGTCGCAGAGTACAGCATCGACGTTTTGGTGCATGGTGTGGGCCCGATGACGACCAAACGCTTTTCGCGCTCAGCCTTCGCCGATTATGAAGCCATGCTCAACGGGAACCTGCGCAGCGCCGTCCTGTGCGCCCAGGCGCTTCTTCCCGGGATGCGCGAGCGAAAATATGGGCGCTTGATCTTTTTTGCCATGAACCATTCCGATGTGACCCAGCCGGTGCGCGGCTTGAGTCTGCATGCGGCCGCCAAATCAGGACTCGTCGCATTCGCAAAGACACTCGCGCTTGAAGAAGGCGCGAATGGAATCACCGTCAACGTCGTGGCACCGGGCGACATACGCGACAAGCAGGCCATGCGTGCGCAGGCACGTCTGCGAAAGGCCCAAAATCCGGTAGGACGGCCCGGCTCGTGGGAAGACGTTGCAGATGCGGTCCGTTTCTTGATTGCAGCGGACGCCGATTTTTTCAACGGCGTCGTTCTGCACGTTAACGGGGGGTTGGCCGAGCCCTACGAGCGAAACGCGGAGCGCCCATGAGTTTTCGCGATGAAAAACCCAAACACCGGCGTTTTGATCTACCGGGTGCCTTCCCGCGGTACGGCCCCGACAAACTTGTTGACGTGGTGCACATCGATCTGTACCTGGAACCGGACTTGCCGGCCCGTACGCTTTCGGGAATATGCACGACTACGGTCCGCGGATTGGACGAACCGGTTTCGCGCCTGGAACTCGATGCCGTAGACCTGGAAGTTTCCTCGGTTGCGCGTCAGAGTGCGGCGCTGCCCTTCGAGTGTCATGACCAGAAGTTGGGGATTACGTTCGACCCGCCCATCGCTGCGGGCGAAACGGTGGACTTCGCGATTACGTATCGTGCCGTTAATCCGCGCCACGGATTGTTTTTCGTCGCGCCAAGCCCGGAGTACCCAAATCTTGTCCCGCACGTCTGGACGCAGAGTCAGGACGAGAACGCCCGCTACTGGTTTCCATGCTTTGACTATCCGCACGAAAAGCAAACCACCTCGGCTACGATCGTCGTACCTCAGGGCATGTTCGCTTTGTCGAACGGAGCACTAACGGCGCGTGACGACCGCGACGGCAAGACGGTCTTTCGTTACGAGCAAAACGTTCCACACTCGACCTATCTGGTGAGCATGGTGGCGGGACCCTTCGTCGAAACGCAGCAACGCAGCGGCCCGTGCCCAGTCTTCTACTACGTCCTCCCTGGCCGCCAAGCCGACGGCGAGCGATCCTTCGGTAAAACGCCGCAGATGATCGATGTATTTGAAGAGAAAATCGCGACCAAATATCCGTACGCGCGCTACAGCCAGATTGCGGTGAGCGACTTCATCTTCGGTGGAATGGAGAATACGGCTGCGACAACGCAGACCGATCGTACTCTGCACGACGAGCGAGCCCACGCGGACTTTTCCAGCGACCCGTTGGTGGCCCACGAGCTGGCGCACCAGTGGTTTGGGGACCTGCTTACGTGCCGCGATTGGGCGCACGCTTGGCTCAACGAAGGGTTCGCGACGTTTTTCGAGGCGATTTTTCGCGAAGCCAATCTGGGATACGACGAGTATCTTTTTGATGTGTTTGAATTCATGGCGCGCTACGTAGATGAGGACCAATCCCGGTACCGCCGCCCCATCGTCTACAACACCTTTCGCGACCCGATCGAACTCTTCGACCGGCATCTCTACGAAAAGGGCGGCGCGGTTTTGCATATGCTGCGTGGCGAACTGGGAGAGCAACGCTTTTGGCGGTCGATCGTGCACTATGTGAAGCAGAATGCGGGTCGGAGCGTCGAGACCATCGACTTCATTCGTGCCATCGAAGAGTCAACCGGCCGAAATATGCGCGAGTTCTTCGACCAGTGGGTGTTTCGCGGCGGCCATCCGCAGATCGAAGTGAGCGCGCGCTACGACAAGAAACGCGGAGCGCTCACGGTCACAATCGAGCAGAAGCAGCATATCGACGAGGAGAATCCGCCACACCGGTTCGATGTCGAACTGGGTTTATGCGAGCAGGCCGAAGACGGTGCGCGCCAGGATTTCGGCTCCGGTGCACTGCCGGACGAGCAGCGCATCCGCATTAGCATCCAACGCGCGCGAGAGATCGTCTACGTTCCGCTGGACGCGGAGCCGAAGCTTGTGCGCTTCGACCCGGGAGCGTTCTTGCTCGCCGATATCACGTATAAACTCGGGGACACTCTCGCGCGTGCCGCGTTAGCTGCCGACCCATCGCCAGTCGCCCGCATCCGGGCAGCGCGGGAGTTGGCGGGTGAAGGCGGCAGGGCGGCGCGTGAGGCGTTGGCGCAGTGCTTCGAGCGCGAGGCGTTCTGGGGAGTCCTTGCAAAGGCGGCCGAAGCCCTCGGGCACACCCGAGCTCCATGGGCGCGCGAAATGTTGAGCGCGCATGCGGGGCACAAACATCCCAAAGTGCGGCGCGCGATTGCGGCGGCGCTCGGCAATTTTCAATCGGAAGAAGCTGCAGCGGTGCTCATTCCGCTTGCGCGCGAGGATCACTCATACTTTGTGCAGGCGAGCGCCTTGCACGCATTAGGAAAGACGCGCGATCCGCGTGCAATCGACGTATTGAGTCAGGCCATCGAGACGCACAGTTGGAACGGCATCATCGAGTCGGGCGCTGCGCGCGGGTTCGGAGAGCTGGGGGATCCACGCGCGCTGCAGACGCTGCTGCGAGCGTCCGAAACCGGAAAAGAAGAAGGGCTCCGGCGCGCCGCGCTGGATGCCATGGCGCGCATGGGCGAATTGGTGGACGAACGGCGAACCGCCGCGGTTGAGGCCATCATGCGAACCCTTGAGGACCGCATGTTGCTGGTGCAACTGGCGGCCTTGGCGGCTGCGGAGCACTTGTCCGATGCGCGCTTCCTCCCCACGTTGGACCGCCTGTCGCACAGTGCGTTCGATGGGCGCGTGCGCCGCGACGCGACCGAAGCGGCCATCCGGATTCGCGAAAGCCAGCATGTACCCGCACAAGTGGCCGGTCTGCGCAGTGACGTGGACACGCTGCGTGAAGAGTATCGTAAACTTCAAGCCAAACTCGATGAGCTCACGCCGCACACTTAAACTTCCGGCGGCGGCAGCGGGGCTTCTTCTATTTACCACCGGGTGCGTTTCGCATGGGCCGCCCTCCCGCTCTATGGCGCCGCCGCCGACGCCGCAACTGGCGCGCACAACCGCGGCCCCCGCAATGCAACCAGCCCAGACCGCGAGAATGCGCGGGGAGCTAGATGCCGTCTTCGCGCCGTATTTTAGCGAGGGCGCAAGCTTTTGTGTGCTGGATGCGACCGGCCGTTTGGCATACGACCGCAGCTGCCACCGCAGCGTAACGCCGGCGTCCACGCAGAAAATTATCGTCGCGGCAACCGCCTTTGCAGTGCTTGGAGGCGGGTTCCGTTATCACACGATATTGGCGTCGAGCGGGCCGATAAGAAATGGCCTGCTCGACGCCCTCTGGCTGATCGGTTCCGGCGACCCAATTCTGATCTCGAACGACCTGCGGGGCGGCGCGAAGGTTGTTGCGGCGCAGGGTTTGAGCTCAGTCGCGGGGGGCGTCGTCGTTGACGGCGGCGCGATTGCCGGGCCCGAGCGCAATCCAGCGTGGGACCCAACGGATGCTACCTACGGGTATGCCTCGGCTACCAGCGGGATATCGTTGGACCAGGATACCATCGAGTTTCACACTCGTCCGACCGCAGCCGGTGCGCCGGCGCGCGTATTCTTGGAGCCCCCAAGTAAGGTCGTCGCCTACCATTCGGACGTGATCACCGTCCCCGCATTTGAAGCCAGCATTATCGCAGTCGATCCGATTGCAACGAATACGTTCTTTGTTCACGGCCGCATCGCGGCCGGGCACCGTGAAGTGGTTTCTTACCTGCCGGTTTCCGGTATTGCGAACTATGCCGGCGATGTTATGGACGGTTTCTTACAAGCGCGCGGGATTCGAACGCACCGAGCGCCGCGAGCAGGGACAGCGCCCGTCGGCGTCACGAACCTATGGAATCATCCCTCGCCGCCCTTGCGCTTCATCATCGCAAAGATGCTCCATGAATCGAACAATCACATTGCCGAGCAACTCTTGCGTTCCCTCGGCCGGCTCTCGGGCACGACCGACGATGCGCACGGCATTCGAACCGAAGAGCGATTCTTGGATTCGCATCAAATCGAAACCGCCGGGCTGCGTCTTATTGATGGAAGTGGTTTGGCGGGCGCTAACAAGGTGAGCGGCGCCACACTAGCAGCGACTCTGGCTAGCTGCGAGATGATGCCCGCGTGCCACGAGCTGTACTATGCGCTGCCGCGCGGCGGCATGGACGGAACGCTGCGCGATTACCAGTTTGGCTCGGCTTTGGGGCGCGTTCGCGCAAAGAGCGGGCATCTAAGCGGGGCCGAATCGATGGTCGGATACGTAACCACTCGCCGGCATGGACGGTTGATCTTTGCATTTCTGATCAATTCGGCTGCTCCCGCCTCAGCGGTCGACAATGCGATTGCACGGGGCGTGGATGTGCTGGCGGGTTTTTGATTTCCGGGTTCGAAAGCGCGAATGGAATGCTGGACTCCCGACTCTTCGACCGGCTGCTGGGTCTCGCGCTGGCGCGCGGCGGCGACTATGCGGATATTTTTTGCGAACGCCGGCACTCCAGTTCGTTCCGCCTCCAGGACGGTCGAATTCACGAAGGCGGCGTAACACTGACGCGCGGCGTCGGAATCCGCGTGCTGGTGGGCGAGTCGGCGGGCTATGCGTACTCGGACGACCTGTCTGAGACGGCACTCGCCCATGCTGCCGAAACCGCCTCATTGATAGCGCATGAGGTCAATAGCGGCATCCGTTCCGTGCGCGTTTCCAATCGTAGCGTTTCGCCGCTCTACGATCAAAGCCGCGCCGAGCACGCGCCGGCATCCGCCTATGTTGATTTGCTTTCGCGAGCCGATATTGCCGCGCGCCGGTTCGATCCGCGCATCGTAGCGGTGAATGCCTCTATCACCGACGATCTGCAAGACGTTTGGATTGCAGGCAGCGATGGCCGCCTCGTGCAGGACCACCGACCGCTGATCACCCTGGGTGTACAGGCAATTTCCAAGGACGGCAACGAGCGCGGTTCCGGCTACGTTGGCGATGGCGGCCGCTCCTCAATTGACTTCTTCCAAACGCGGACTCCCGAATCGATCGCAGTGGAAGCGGCGCGCATTTCGGTCGTGAATGCGGAGGCCATTCCAGCGCCGGCGGGCGAGATGGAGATGATTGTGGGGTGTGGCGGCGGTGGCGTGCTTCTGCATGAAGCGGTGGGACATGGGCTGGAAAGCGATTTCAACCGCCAAGGCGTTTCGCTCTACAGTGGACGCATCGGCGAACGCGTGGCCAGCGAATTGGTCACCATCTACGATGATGGGAACTTGCCGGACGAGCGCGGTAGTCTGAGTGTGGATGATGAAGGAACCGCCGGTCAGCATAACATTTTGGTCGAGAACGGAATTCTGCGCGGCTACATGCAGGATCGTCTCAACGCTTCTCTGATGGGCGTTTCTTCCACGGGGAGCGGGCGACGGCAATCATTCCGCGTCTTGCCTCAGCCGCGCATGTCGAACACCTACATGCCGAGCGGTCAAAGCAGTCACGATGAAATCATCGCCGGCACCAAGCGCGGGCTCTACGCGAAGTCTTTTGCCGGCGGACAGGTCGAAATCAGCAAAGGCGATTTTGTCTTTATGGTCGCCGAGGGCTACTTGGTTGAAGACGGCAAAATTACGGCGCCGCTCAAGAATGCAACGATAGTCGGCAACGGACCACACGTGATGACCCAGGTGACGGCGGTGGCGGGCGATGGCCGCCTCGCCAACCGCCATTACACCTGCGGCAAGGGCGGACAGTACGTTCCCGTGGGCGTTGGTATGCCGACGGTAAAAATTGCCTCTATCACGGTGGGCGGATCAAATGTTGGATGAATCCGCTGCCCTCGAGTTCGCAAACAGCAGCGTGAAAAGCGCGTTGCGCAGTGGTGCGACGCAGTGCGAAGTCGGCATCTCGATAAGCAAGCGCTTCGCGTGCGAAGCGCGAGCCGCCACGGTCACCAAGCTCGAACAGTCAACCGGCGAGTCGCTGCATGCGCGCGTGTTCGTCGATGGGCGCAAGGCGACGCTGAGCACAACGGACTTGCGCAAAAGTTCGGTGGATGCGCTGCTCAAAGGATTGGTAGAAGCGGCGCAATTCGTCGCGCGGGATCAATTTGCAGGCCTACCCGAAGCGCACGATGGTTTGCGTGACGGAGTGCCCTTGAACTTGTTCTCGGACGAATTGGCCGCGCGCAAAGCCGAGCCTAAACTGGAAGAAGCACTCGAGCTGGAAAGGCGGGTCCGCAGTGCGGACGCGCGCATCCACAACTCGAACGGTTCCCATTTTTCCGACGCGTCCACAATCACGGTGCTGGCGAACTCCAATGATTTTGCCGGCGCATATCGCAGCACGCGAGCCGCGCGCAGTTGCAGCCCAGTTGCCGACGACGGATCGACAAAACGCACTGGATCATATGGCACGGCCGGCCGCCATTTATCGAGTTTGGAGCCGGTTGCCGATGTGGCGAAGAAGGCAGTCCAACGCACGGTGGAACTCTTCGGAGCCAAGAAGCCGCACACCATGCGCGTTCCAGTGATCTTCGAGCGTGACGTAGCTTCGGGCGTATTGGCAGACATCTTTACCGCGCTTAGCGGATCGAACATTTCAAACGGGAATTCGTGGGCGGTGGACCGCATCGGCGAGCGGATCGGGAGCAGTGTGGCAAATATGTGCGATGACGGGCGGCTTGATGGCGCCTTGGGATCCTCGCCGTTCGACGGCGAAGGCGTTCCGACCGGCCGGACGGTCGTCTTCGAAAACGGCGTGCTGCGCTCGTATCTGTTGGATACGTACTACGCCCGCAAACTGTCCATGAAGACGACCGGGAACTCAACCGGCGGCGGGATCGCTCCAAACACGTTTTATTTGGCGCCGGGGGCGTGTTCGCTCGAGGAACTCATCGCTTCCACTCCGCGGGGCGTTCTTGTCACCGACACCATTGGATTTGCTACCGAGTACGCAACGGGAACGTACAGCCGTGGAGCGCACGGATTCTATATTGAAGGGGGCGAGCGCGCTTATCCCATCGATGAGTTTACGATCGCCTCAACATTTGCGGAGATGCTCGCGTCCATCGACGCCGTCGCGAGTGATCTGGTCTTCGATTCTTCTATCGCTTCGCCCTCATTTCGAGTGGCGGAGATGACTGTAAGCGGGAATTAAACGGCATGCCGGCAGTACCGATCGGATTCACACTCATTATGCGGCTGGAGACGCCCAACGAAGCGGGTATTTTCAGTAAACTCGCCGCCGCTATCGGCGATGCCGGCGGCGTCATTGGCGCAGTGGACATGCGTTCGGTCGCGCGAACTTTCGTGGTTCGCGACGTGACGGTGACGGTTTCTTCCGATGTCATCGCCGATGCTGTTCGGCGCGCGGTCGAACAGCTGGAAGGCGTAAAGATCGTCAGCGTGTCGGACTCGACGTTTCTGGCGCACCTGGGCGGAAAGATTCAAATCGAGCCCAAGATTCCGGTGAAGACGCGCCAGGATCTTTCAATCGTCTATACGCCCGGCGTGGCGCGGGTGTCGATGGCAATCGCCGCCGATCCAAGCAAGGCATTTCAGCTCTCAATCAAGCGCAACTCGGTGGCCGTCGTCACCGATGGAACCGCCGTGCTAGGGCTGGGCGACATCGGGCCGCTGGGAGCGCTGCCCGTGATGGAAGGCAAGGCAATGCTTTTCAAGCAGTTTGCCGGGATCGACGCCTTTCCCATCTGTCTGGACACCAAAGATGTCGATGAAATTGTGGAAACGGTGGTGCGGATTGCCCCGGTCTTTGGTGGGATCAATTTGGAAGACATCGCGGCGCCGCGGTGCTTCGAAGTCGAGCGCCGTTTAATCGACGCGCTCGACATTCCGGTTATGCACGACGACCAGCACGGCACGGCCGTGGTCATTCTTGCCGCGCTCATCAATGCGGCCAAAGTGGTTGGCAAAAGGATGGAGGATCTCACCATCGTCGTCGCTGGCAGCGGCGCGGCCGGTACCGCAACGATCAAAATGCTGCTGGAGTCCGGCGTGCGTGACGTCATTCCGGTGGACCGCGCGGGCGCGATCAACCGCGACGATCGTTATGAAAATTCGCACTGGCGCTGGTTGGCGGAACATACCAATCGCGAGAACCGCCGCGGATCATTGGGTGACGTTCTGCGGGGCGCCGACGTCTTTATCGGCGTCTCCGCGCCGGGCGTGCTGTCGCCCGAAGCAATCGCCGGTATGAGCAGTGATCCAATCGTGCTTGCCATGGCGAATCCGACGCCGGAAATCATGCCGGACATTGCCGCGCCCCACGTCGCCGTTATGGCAACAGGGCGATCCGATTTTCCCAATCAAGTTAACAATCTCTTGGCCTTCCCGGGCATCTTCCGGGGCGCACTCGATTGCCGGGCTCGCAGAATTAGCGAGAAGATGAAGATGGCGGCCGCGCGGGCAATCGCATCCATCGTTGCGGATGACGAGCGCAGCGCCGAGTACATCATTCCGAGCGTTTTTGATACGCGGGTTGTGGACGTGGTTGCCAAGGCCGTCGTGCAAGCGGCGGTTGAAGAGGGCGTCGCGCGGCGTGCCTTGATGATGGGTGAAGGCGAGGATGTCGCGCGGGCAGGGCCTGCTTAAAGAGTGTCTTTCGTGTTAGTTGCCTTGCTCGGCGCGGCGCCCGCGGTGTTCGGTGCGCCCGCCGGAATCCGGCCGGCCGGCCCTTCTGCGAGCACGCCATACGGAGGAATACTGCCATCCGGCCGGATTCTCTCGCCGGCCGGCACGAGCGTCGTGACCGGGATGAATACGCTCGGCGTGACGCTCTCTCCAGATGGCCGGTATGCGATCACGACCAACGACGACGAGCGCGAAGCGACCGCGCAGAGTGCGATCGACGGCCGTATCCGGGGTGGCTTCTCGATCACGGTGGTCGATACCGTAAGCATGCGCGTGAGCGATTTCTATCCAGCACAGTCCGGCGAGGGTTTCTTTCTTGGAATCGCCGCGCTTCGAGATCCGAGGAATCCGGCCGCGACTATCGTGCTCGCCTCCGATGGGCCGGCCAACGTCGTCCGGGTGTTCGATCTCAGCCCGTCGGGAAAACTCTCGCCCGAGCCGGTTAAGATTTCGCTGCCGTTGGCCACCGATCAGCGCTTCGCAAATCGCGGCCACGCCTTCCCGGGCTCGCTTGCGATTTCAGCGGATGGCCGCGTCGCCTACGTTGTCAATAACTTGGCTAATACCGTTTCGGCTTTGAACTTGGTAAGCCGGCAGCCGATGGAAACCGCGCACGTCGGCTTCTTTCCGTATGGAGTTGCCATTTCCGGCGGCCGAGTTCTCGTGACCAATGAGGGACTAATGAACTACGGCGTATTGCCTGCGCCGGTTGCTGCGCCGAATTTCGCCAACGCGGTCACCAGCAACAATGCCTCGTCTCTATCCATTGTCCCGACCAGTGCCAACGGCGACCTGATCGCGGAGCTAAGCGCCGTAGGGCTACCGATGGATACCGCCGTCGATGCCGACCAGGTGGGTGGGGCTCATCCTACCGCCATTCTCGCGACCAAAAACGGACGCTACGCTTATGTCACGATGACGAACGTCGACCGCATTGCCACGGTCGCTTTGGACGGAACGCCGCGCGTACTGGGGGGTCTGCAACTGCGGCTGTTCGATCGCGCGCCGTATGGGACGCAGCCCGATGCGATGGTCTTGAGCAAGAGCGGAAAGCTGCTGTACGTCGCGCTGGCGGGTATCAATGCGGTCGCAGTCTTGGATGCACGCGATCCCGTGCATCTCCATCGCGCCGGATTAATTCCGACGGGCTGGTATCCGACGGCGCTCGCGCTTTCGGCTGACGGGCGATATCTTTTCGTCGCAAATGCGAAAGGATACGGTCAGGACCGGGGCTTCGAAGGTGCGCAACCCTTTGCGACCGGGGCGAACGGGCGAATTGAAGGCGTCTCGCTGGATAGCAACGACATCTGGGCAACCCTGGAGCGTATCGATCTGCAGCACCTTCGGCTGGCTTCCACGACCGCTGGTGCTCTGCGGTATTTGCGCTCCCCGCAGCCGGCGGTCGCAAATTCGCTCGTCCCGCCGCTTCGTACGCTGACTCCAAGCGCTGCAATTAAACACGTCGTTTTTATTTTGGAAGAGAACAAGACGTACGACTCGATGCTGGGTGATCTGACCGATGCCGGCGGGGCGCCCTATGGCGCCGGCGACCCGTCCCTGGTCTCCTTTGGCGCGAGCGTGACGCCGAATCTGCACGCGCTGGCGCGCGAATTTGGCTTGGCTGTGAACGAATATGCCGATGCGGATGAATCCGACGCGGGACACCAAATCGCGGCCGGCGGCATTGCCTCGGCGTACTCGGAGAAAACGTTGCTGGTCAAGAACGGCCGCCGCCCGCTGGTCAACAAGAACGAAGATCCCGAGGACTACCCGCGCGCCGGATACATTTTCAACTCGCTTTTTCGCGGAGGCCTTACCTACCATGACTATGGCGATCTCGTTCGGCTTTCCGGGTACGACGAAGGAGCCGCCGAGAACGCGAAAGCAGACGACCCCGCCTTCGTAAATGCCGCCGACACAGCTGCGCCAACTCAAGGATTGGGTGGATTATACGCACTGGACGTGCCCGCGCCGCTAGCGCTGCGCGATCGGGTCGACCTCAACTATCCGGGCTGGAATCTGCGCATTCGCGACGTGCGGCGCGCGCAAGAGTTCATCCGCGATTACGGCGCCTACGTTAAGGCCGACACCATTCCGCAATACACCTACGTTTGGCTGCCGGCTGATCACGGCGGTGCCGGTCGGAACATTCCCGCTCTGCCGGAGGAAGTGGCCGACGGGGACCGGGCGCTGGGAATGATCGTCGACTATCTCACCCATTTACCGAGCTGGTCGTCGACGGCAATTTTTATCACGCCCGATGACGCGCAGTCAACCCGCGATCACATCAACGAACATCGGTCCTATGCGATCGCCGTGTCGCCATTTGCCAAACGGCACTATCTCGGAAAGCAGCATCTTTCAACGATCAGCATTCTGAAAACCGAGGAGGAACTGCTCGGGCTTCCACCGCTTTCGCTGGGAGATCTGCTGGCTACCGACATGGCAGATTTCTTTACGGCTAATGCCGACGCTCGCCCATTCCAGAAGATCGAGGTGCCCACGCAGACGGCCAGCCCGCAGGGCCAGCGGATCGCGGATTTACTCCAGCGCACGGACCAGAGCGGACCCGATGCCGATGTGCGCCGGAGCGCCCGCATTATCGAACTCTCGCGCGCAGCGGATAGGCTCGCCGCCCGCCGGAATGCGTATACGCCCGCCGCCTACCAAAGCGCGGAGCGTGCGCTCGACGCGGCGGCGCTGCATGTGGTCGGAGAGTAACGTGGCGCAACAGGTCCGATATGGCCCCCGTTTAATCGCTCATCCCACCGACCGTTTACGGTCTGCGCTTTTGATTGCGCCAAACGCTGCAATGGAGCGAGTTGCTCCTCTGCAGAGCGAGCCGTCCGCAATCTTTTCGCGCGCCGCCGAACAGCATGCGACGCTCGTAAAGACTCTGCAGTATTTTGGCGTGGAAACGCGGGTCGTCGACGCCCACGACCGTGCGGCTTTCGCGGCCTGCGCAAACGACCTGGCCGTCGTATTTGAAAACGGGGCGGTGATCATGCGCCCACATGATTTGGACCGGCGCGCAGAGACCGATCTCGTACGCGCCCAGTTCGATGAGATCGATATCCCCACGTCTGGCGAGATCGCCGTTCCCGGCCTGCTGGATGGATCGGATGTGCTCTTGGCCGGAAACACCGCATTCATTGGAGTTTCAAAACGTTCGAATGCCATCGGACGTGCAGGTCTTGCGCAGATTGCCGCCGCGAACGGTTACCGGGCGGTGGACGTCAAACTGACTGCCGATGCGCCATGCTTGCGCAGCGTTGCAAACACGGTTGCGCCGGGCACCGTAGTGATTGCCCCGGACAAGGTGGACGGGGCCGCATTCGAAGGATTCGATTTGATCGAATTGGAGCGAGGAGAAGATTTGGGGGCCGGGTTCCTTACAATCGGCCAGAATCATATTCTCTGCGACGTGCGCTACAGTTTCGCGCACGCTCAGTTGCGCAAGACCGGCATTGCCGTTGAGGCCATCGATCTCTACGAATTCGGCAAACTGGGCATCACGCCGACGCAACTCGTTCTGCCGTTGCGGCGCCGCTAACACCACATTCTTATGCGTATAGCAATCGTCTCCGACATTCACGGAAACCTGGCGGGCCTGGACGCATGTTTGGCGGATCTTCAGAGTCAGGGTGGCGCTGACGTGATCGTGGGCGCCGGCGATTTTTGCATGGACGGCCCAAAGCCCAAACGCGTGGTGCAACGCCTTGCCGAGATCGGCGCGCACTGCTTGCGGGGGAATACCGACCGCTTCATCGCCGATCCGGAGCATTCTGGCTTGCAGGGTTCGGAGCTGGCGCAGGTTTCTTGGCAACGCAAGGAGCTCGGCGAAAAGTGGGTCGCATGGCTGAGCGAGCTCCCGTTCAGCTTGCGCTTTGGCGAGCCCGGCAATCAGTTGCTGGTCGTGCATGCGAATCCCACGACCGACGACGAGCACCTCTGGCCGGATGCGGAAGACGAAGTGCTGGAACGCTTGATCGGCAATGAAGCCGCGCAAACCATCGCCTTCGGCCACTTGCATTTGCCATACGTGCGGACGTGGCGCGGAAAGCTCTTGGTGAATGTTGCGTCGGCCGGACTACCCAAAGACGGCGACCCCCGCGCGGGCTATGCGACGCTCACGCAGCGCAGCGGCGGATGGGAAGTCAAGCACCGCCGGGTCGGGTTCGATGTAAAGAAAGTTGCAACGCAACTGCGCGACTGCGGCATTCCCGATGCGGCGGAGTGCATCAACACCCTGCGCCGCCATCGGTACAAACGATTAAAGAACATCATCCCATAGCAGGCGCCCCCGCGCTTGAGATCTCGAACATCGTCAAGCGCTACGGCGACTTTACGGCGGTCGACGACATCTCTTTGCGGGTTGAGGCCGGCGACTTCTTCGGGTTTTTGGGACCGAATGGAGCCGGCAAGACCACTACCATCAACGCTATTGTCGGACTCGCACGCCTGAATGCCGGCTCGATCAAAATATTCGGATACGACAACACGAGCGAGTGGCGGGCAGCTCGTGCGCAGATCGGGTTGGCACCGCAAGAATACAACTTCGACCGCTACTTGAGTATTCGCGACGTGCTCATCTTTCAGGCGGGCTACTTTGGCTTGCGCCCAAGAGAGATTGCCGCGCGTGCGGACGCTCTGTTGGAGCAATTCGGGCTATCCTCGAAAGCCAAGGTCGAGTATACGCGGATCTCCGGCGGCATGAAGCGCCGCTTGACGCTCGCGCGAGCGCTCATCAACAACCCGCGCATGCTGATCTTGGACGAGCCAACTGCTGGCGTAGACGTCGAACTGCGCCTGGAACTCTGGGATTTGCTTCGCGAGCTCAACCGTCAAGGCATTACGATCTTCTTGACGACGCACTACTTGGAAGAGGCCGAAGCGCTCTGCCGGAATATCGGAATTATCGAAGGCGGGAAGTTGGCTGCGCTGGAGTCAACGCAATCGCTGCTGGCGCGACGCCAAGAAACGCTACTCACCATACGCGTCGACCGGCCCGTCCGCGCACTTCCGGGCGGCCTCGTCGCGCGCGGTGCGCGTTTCGATCCGGGCGGCACGCGCATCTCGATCGAAGGCGTAACGGCGAATCAATTGGCAACCGCCCTTACGGAACTGGAAGCGGCTGGCTTTGGCATCGAAGAGGTAGATTTCAAGCGCTCGACGCTGCAGGATGTTTTCTTGGAGCTGACGCGCCGATGAATGCCATCGGGATGTGGACGCTGATCAAGCGCGAGATGATCCGCTCGTTCAAGATCATCAATCAGGTTATCTGGCCGCCGGTTATAACCACTCTGCTGTACGTGTTCGTCTTTGGTCTGGCCTTGGGCAGCCGCATCCAGCACGTGCAAGGCGTCACGTACGCTGCCTTTCTTATCCCCGGCCTCATTATGCTCCAGGTCATTGACTCGTCGTACGGTGAGTGCAGCAGTTCGGTCTTTCAGGGGCGTTTCATGAACTCCGTTCAGGAGATGCTGGTCGCGCCGATGTCCGCCCTGGAGATGGTTGCAGGGTACATTCTCGGAAGCGTTGCCCGCGCGGTTCTGATCGCGAATATCATCATGGTTCTGGGTCTGATCTTCGTGCACGCTTGGCCGCAGAACTGGCTGTTGTACTTCTTCGTAATGACTCTGGTGGCGGTGCTCTTTTCTGCGCTTGGCATAATCTTTGGCTTGATGGCCGAAAAATTTGATCACTTAGCCGTGCTAACCACCTTTGCCATCACGCCGCTGGTTTTCGTGGGCGGCGTTTTTACCGCTCAGCAGTTCCTGCCGCCGGTGGTCCGTAATCTCTCGCTGTTCAACCCAATGTTTTACACCATCGACGCATTCCGCTACAGCTATACGGGGCAGAGCTACCTGAGCTTGGGGTTCTCTTTGGGAGTTATCGGCGCCCTGACGGTGGTTGCTCTAGCAATCGCGATGCGGATGATGGCTGCGGGGTACAAGCTGCGGACCTAAAAGATGAAAGACGCGGTGCTTTTTCGAAGCGGAAGAGATGAAGATGCTCAAAGAACTCTGCACGGCCGCCTTGCTCGGAGGGTTGATGCTCCCGGCCGTAGCGCGCGCCGAAGCGATCCCGGGTCCCGCAGTCGGCCAGCCCGCCCCCGATTTTACGGCGACGACGCTGAGCGGAAAGAGCGTGCGCCTGGCTGATTTCCGCGGCAAGACACTGGTCCTCAACTTTTGGGCGACGTGGTGTCCGCCGTGTCGCGCGGAGACCCCCGACATGATCGCTTCGTACCGCACGCTGCGTTCATCGTCGGTTGCATTTTTGGGCCTCGACTCGACCGAGCAGGCGCCGATCATTCGCGCATTTGTAGCCGCTAAAGGATTGCCGTACCCAGTCGCTATCGACACGGAGAAGAAAGCCGTGAACGCCTATGACGTGCGCGGGATTCCGACGACGTTTGTCATCGATGCCAACGGCATCGTCCGCGCAAGATTCGTCGATGTTATCTCACGGCCGGCATTGGCGCAATTTGTCTCGGATGCAAAGGCGGGCCGCAACGGCGTCATCGCCAGCGCCGTGCAACGCAAAATCGATGCTGCTTTGGATTCGGCGGCGCTGAACTTTACCGGCGAACACGACGCAGTATTTGCTCAGGCAAAAGCCGCACTTGATGCGGTCAACAACGCCGACAAACTGATGGGCACAGCGGACTCGGACAAAGGCGAATTGGTTGACTACCTAAGAGTGCGCGCCGAGGAAGCCGCCGTGCTCGACCGGGCCGCCACGGCCGTGGGGCCCGTAGCGCGCTCCGATGACGATCGCAAGCTGCTGTACCGCATGCAAGGCGATTTGGCAACGGACCGCGAGCAGTGGCCGCAGGCCGCGAGCGCCTATTCTCAGTCACTTGCGCTCGATCCCAAAGATAGTGACTCCCTCAACGGTTTGGCCTTTGCGTACTACGAGCAGAAAGACTGGGCGAACGAAATCGCCGCATACCAACGGCTCGTTGCCCTCTCACCTGACTTCGACACCTATGTCTCGATTGCCAAGGCGTACGCGCAACTCAAAGATTACCCAAATGCTATCGCGGCCAATAAGATGGCGGTGAGTTTGGCCGAGAAGAGTTTCAATCCCACCAAGAATGATTCGATTGTCGGGGCTGCCTACACGTGGCTCTACTTGGGCCGCACCTATGCCGCTACGGGCGATCGTGCCAACGCGCGCGATGCTTTTGCCAACACGCTTAAGTACGGACAGATGTTCAAGCCCGGTTCGGTCGATTACGCGAAGTACACCGAAGAAGCGCAAGAAGCGGAGATAGCCCTCAACTTAGACCAATCGGGTAAGACGGCCGTCTCGCTTGCACCCTGGACCGGTCCCGATTTACCGGGCAGCGTAGCCAGCACGATCAAGTACCGGCTGGTGGTTGCTTCAAAGCCCGGCGCGGCCTTGAAGCTGCGCGCCGCGGGGCTATCGAAAGGCTGGATCGCCTCGTTCTGTTCGGACAAAGTATGCTCGCCGATGAAGTACAGCGTGGTCATACCCTCCACTGGCGTAAAAATCATCGAGTTTCAGCTAATTCGCAATGAGAACACGGCGCCCGCGCGCACCAGTGCACAGGTCGTGGTTACCGACGGCGGAGGACAAGCGACCAGCAGCGCGGTCGTCGCTTCGCGGTAGTCCGGCTACGGGCTTGGGAAGAACGGGTTGTGCGCCTTCTCCCAGCCCACTTTCGTTGGCGGCCCGTGCCCCGGCATAACGACGGTATCGTCAGGTAGCACGAACAGGCGTGAGCGCACGCTGTTGAGGATGTCTTCGTAGGTTGCGTCGTCGCCGTAGGCGCCGCCCACACTGCCTGCAAAGAGTGTGTCGCCGGTGAACACGGTGGAGCGAAACAGATACGAGGAAGAGCCATCCGTGTGGCCTGGCGTGTGAAGCATTCGAACGCGGGCACCTTCGCCAAATGGAAGCTCCTCGCCGTCACGCACGCGCAGCGCTTTGGCTTGGAGGTCGCCGATGGCATGAACGTCGGCGGCATGCATCACGATTTGTGCTTTCGGAAATGCGGCGGCCACATCGGCGGTTGCGTCGCAATGATCGGCATGTTTGTGGGTGATCAAAATGTACTGCAGTTGATATGCTCCGTCGCGCAGTATCCGTAGAAGATTTCCGGGAATGCCGGCTGGGTCGACGAGTGCGGCCCGCTTATCGCCCTTTAAGAAGAAGACATATCCGTTGCTGGGATGCGGCGCTTGGGGATGATGGCGCACGTCGGGCAGCTCGATCGGACAAGGGTGCCATTCGACTGCGGCGGTATCGGCAAACTTAGCCGGATCTAAGCGCAGCACGCGTGCCAGTTCGCGCGCTTGATTGTCACTCGGCGCGCTCGCGCCTTTGGTCCATGCCTCGATGCTTTTCACATCGATTCCCGTGCCATGCGCAAGCGCCGCGGCACGCACGCCGTTGCCACGCATGGCCTTGTTCAGGACGTCGCTACATTCGTCTTCAAGCATTCTGCTATTCTATGTCAGGCGCGGCCGTAACTCAACAATAGCCGCAACCGGAGGCGGGTCCGGACCGGTCGAAGAGCCGCACCATGGAAAAAGTGATCGTCATCGGATCGGGGCCGGCCGGCCTCACGGCCGCCGTCTATGCGGCGCGAGCGAACCTAAAGCCGTTGGTCTTAGCGGGCGGCATGTACGGCGGCCAGCTCATGCTCACGACCGAGGTGGAGAACTATCCGGGATTTCCGACGGGAATCATGGGCCCCGACCTTATGATCGCGTTTCGCGGACAGGCCGAACGCTTCGGCGCACGCATTGAGAATGTGGACGCGACGCAGGTAGATTTCTCGAAATCGCCGCTCATCGTGCGCACGGTCGAGGAAGAGTACGATGCGAAGACGGTGATAGTGGCGACCGGCGCGAGTGCGCGCTGGCTTGGCGTGCCAGGCGAAGAGCAGTTGCGCGGCCGAGGGGTTTCAACGTGCGCGACGTGCGACGGCGCATTCTTCAAAGACAAACACATCGTGGTGATCGGCGGTGGCGACTCGGCGATGGAGGAGGCGCTCTTTCTTACGCGCTTTGGACGAAAGGTTACGGTCATTCACCGGCGCGATACGTTACGGGCGAGCAAGATCATGGCGGATCGCGCGCAAGCCCATGAAAAGATCGAGTTTCTTTGGAATACGGTCGTGGAAGAGGTTCTTGGCAGTGGCCACGTCAGCGGGTTGAAGCTCCACAACGTTGTTGACGGCAGCCGATACACGTTCGACGCCGATGCAATGTTCATCGCGATTGGCCACGATCCGAATACGGAGATCTTTCGCGGGCAACTGGACTTGGATCAAGCGGGCTACATCATCTCACCGGACGGCACAGCAACGAACGTCGATGGCGTTTTCGTGGCTGGCGACGTTTACGATATTCGCTATAAACAAGCCGTTACGGCAGCCGGGCTGGGCTGCCGGGCGGCCATGGACGCGGAACGCTACTTGGAGGCGGTCGAATTCCCGGTGACGGCAGCAGCAGCGTCGTAAGCGCAGCTAAGGTAAAATTGTTTGGTGTAGCGTCATTTTCGGGACGAGAGCAGGTCTCGTAATGCCTCGTGGATTGATGAGAACCTGAACGCGTATCCCGTCGATACCGTGCGCTGCGGCAAGACGTATTGCCCTTCCGTAACGACGTAAGCTCCCTCGCCCAGGACAGCAGCGATGGCCGCGGAGGGAACCTTAAAAAACGTTGGCCGGTGTAATAGCGTGCCCAGCTCCTTTGTGAAGAGCTTATTTCTCACGGGATTCGGCGCGGTGGCATTCAGAACGCCCGTGGCTCCGTCGAGCGCGTGGACGTAGATGCCGACTACATCGTCGATGTGGATCCATGAGTGCCACTGCTGTCCGGATGCCAGCGGTCCCCCTGCGCCTAGCTTAAACGGTGGCAAGATCTTCGCCATTGCTCCGCCATCACTTCCCAGCGCAAATCCGGTTCGCACGCAGCTCACGCGCATTCCGAGTTCTGCCGCACGTTGTGCTTCGCGCTCCCATGCGACGCAGAGTTGCGCCAGAAAATCCGTTCCCGGCGGGCTCTGCTCCGTGAAGTGCGCGCTTTCGCTCGTGCCATAGTAGCCGACCGCAGAGGCAGAGACGTACGCCAGCGGACGGGCGTCGAATTCGCTCAGCGCATCCAGGAAAGCCCGCGGAACCGAGGTGCGGCTCGCTTCCATTCGTTCCTTAGAACTTTTCGTCCAGCGCTGCGCGACGGGTTCGCCTGCGAGATTAACCACCGCGTCGCACGTCGCCATTTGATGGGCTGCTGCTGCGGGTTCGCGCAGAGAGCCCGAAACCACATCGTCACCGCGCGCTCGCAACGCCGCACTCAGATGGCGGCCGATAAAGCCGCTTGCACCGAGGATGCCGACTTTCACGAACTTACCCGGCGGCGGCTAGGGCATCCGCTCCGACGACCGACTCCAGCTCCTCCACTTCTTTAGGAATGTTCGCGCTTAAGTTGTCGGGCTCCGCAGGCGTGCACAGAATGTCGTCTTCGATCCGAACCCCGATCCCTTTGAAGCGCTCGTCGCAATCCAGGTCGCGATGAACGTAGATGCCGGGTTCGACAGTCATGACCATGCCGGGCGACAGCGTGCGATACGTTGTACCATCCTCCTGGCGGTAGCGGCCGACATCGTGCACGTCGAGCCCAATCCAGTGACCGGTATTGTGCATGTAGTAGTCGCGATATTTTTGCGTTTCGATATTTTCGTCCCGCGAACCGTGCAGGAGGCGCAGTTCGATGAGCCCTTCCACGATGCGCGCCACCGCTGCTTCGTGATAGGCCCAGTATGAATTGCCGGCCCGCACTTGATCGATGCCAGCTTTCTGCGCATCCAGGACGATATCGTAAATCGCACGTTGCTCCGGAGAGAAGCGGCCGCTGGCGGGCCACGTACGCGTGACGTCGCTCGCATAGTTGTTGTACTCGCAACCGCTGTCTACAAGCACCAGATCGCCGTCGCGCAACTCTTCGCGGTTTGTATTGTAATGCAAAATCGTTGCGTTGTCGCCGCTGGCGACGATGGAAGGATACGCGGTGTCCTGGGCACCGTTCATGCGGTATGTGTGCTCGATGATCGCTTCGAGTTGATACTCGGTAACGCCGGGCCGCGTCGCGCGCATGGCCGCCACGTGCCCCAGGCGCGTTATCTCGCCGGCCTTGCGCATCAGTTCGATTTCGGCCGGCGTCTTAAAAAGACGCTGCTCGTGCAGAAATTTTCCGGGTTCCTCGATCGTACGAGGAGCATTGCCGCCACGCCGCACGCGCTGCCGCGCGGCGTTCAATGCAGCCATCACTCTTCGATCGAGGACGTCTTCTTGTCCGAGCGCATAGTAAAGCGTGTCGGCACCCACCAGGTAATCGGGAAGCCGGCTATCGAGCTCGCCGATCTCGTAGGCCGCGTCCACGCCGAAGTGGGCGAGCGCGCCCTCAATACCGTGTCGCTTGCCGGTCCAAATCTCTTGCGCGCGATCTCTCGGCTGCACGAAGAGAATGGACCGTTCGTCGTGATGGGAAGCCAGCACGAGCACCGCGTCGGGTTCGCTAAAGCCGGTCAAATAATAGAAATCCGAATCTTGGCGGAATTCGTACTCGGTATCATTGTTGCGTAGGCGCGTGCGCGCAGCGGGGATCACGGCTGCGCCGCGTCCGAGGTTCTTGACAAAGTCGGCTCGCCGGGCGGCGTGGGGTTGCATAAACGTCTGGATTCCGCACCCTCCGGTGCGGCGCCTCGTCAGATGCCGCCGATGAAGCGGCCCGGATTCAGAATCCGGGCAGGGTCGAACAGGACTTTGAGCGCGCGCATTTTTTCGATTGCGGGCGGCAGCTCGCCCCAGAGATTCAGCGACGGACGAACGGGGCTTTGCCCGGCAATGATCTGCGCGCGCGCATAGCTTGCGTGCAGCGCATCGTCGAACGCCTCGATGCGCTCGGCAAACGCGCGCGCGTCCTTCGCGCTAAGTCGAAACGCAATGTCGCCGTTGAGGATGTCGGCAATGGCCTCAGGTGCAAGCGCATGTTCGCGTGCAAGACCGTATACCTCGCGCACCATGGATTCGATGTTATCGGGCGTGCCGAAGATGCGGTAGGTGATGGAACGCTGTCCGGTTGGCGCCACATATCCATCGAGTGCCCGCTCGAAAAGATCGCGCGCGCCTTCGTTGTGGATGGCTGTTTCGGGAACGCCGCCGCGGCCGAGTGCAGCGCGCAACTCGCGCGTCCCGCGTTCGATAAGCGCGGCAGATCCTTCCAGCAAGATCATGACGCGACCATCGGTACCGTCATCGCCGGCGATAGATTTGGAGAAGCCGTGAACCCAGAGTGCTGCGGTGGGAGGCACTTCCAGCTCACCGACGTGCGTAAGTGTCCGAAGCCAGCTGTGCTCGGGAAGACGCGCGGTGAACAAGCGGGCCTGTGCCGGCAGCGGAAGCGTCTTGAAGTTGGCGCTCACCAGAACACCAAGCGTCCCGAAGGAGCCGATATAGAGTTTGCTCATGTCATATCCGGTAACGTTTTTGACAACCATTCCGCCGGCGGCCACGAGCGTTCCGTCCGCCAGTGCTACGCGTGATCCGATGACGTAGTCGCGCGAACGGCCAAGGAGATGGCGGCGCGGGCCGAGCCATCCGGCGGCCAATGTCCCGCCAACCGTGGCGTGCTGTGCGCGCGGCGCGTCCAGCGGAACAAATTGGTTGCGTTCGGCCAGCAACGCCCGCAGCGCTCGCAACGTCAATCCGGCCTCGACGCTTACGGTGAGATTTTCAAACTCATACGCAAGCACGCGGCGCAGCTTCTGCGTCGACAGGACGGTGTGGGCCGCTTGAACCGGCTGGCCCATGCTGGCGAGCGTGTTCCCGCCCTGGATCTCCAGCACGTCGCCCCGCTCCGAAGCATCTTTAAGAAAGGCTCCAAGCTCTGCCGCGCCGGCCGGTCCGACCTTCGCCGGTCGCTGTTCGATCATCATCGTACTTCGCCGCAGCTCACTCCTGCGGGGAAGATCTTCTCCGGATTCAGCACGCGCTTCGGATCAAAGACCTCACGCACGCGCGCCATGGCCGCCAGATCTTCGGTCGAAAACACCAGCGAAAGCGTGTCGCGCTTTTCATAACCGATTCCATGCTCGCCGCTGATCGTTCCGCCCAAATCAACGCAGGCTTGCAGAATTTCGTTGCCCGCGTCGATGACGGCGCCTACTTGTTTACAATCGCGTTTGTCATACATCAGCAGCGGATGCAAGTTGCCGTCACCGGCATGGAAAACATTTCCGACCGTGAGCTCGTGCGCGCGAGCCGAGGCGCCCACCGCAGCTAGTGCGGCGGGCAATTTGGAACGGGGCACGCAGACATCTTGAATGTAGTAGTTTGGCGCGAGCCGCCCGGTGGCGCCGGCCGCGCCCTTGCGCCCGGCCCACAGCGCATCCCGTTCGGCCTGCGAGCGCGCCGCCCGCCAAGAGATGGCCCCGTTTTCGCTTGCAATTTTCTCGATTGCCGCTTCGTACTCGTTCATGTCGTTGGCAAAGCCCGCATATTCGACCAGCAAGACGGCGCCGGCGTCGAGCGGATAGCCCGCTTGGTACGATGCTTCGACCACCTTCACGATGATTTCGTCCATGATTTCGAGCGCGGTAGGGACGACGCCGGCCGCAATGATGGCGGAAACGGTTTGCGATGCGCATTCAACGTCTCGAAAAGCAGCGACCCAAACCCGTACTTCTTCGGGCAGCTTCATCAAGCGAACGTCCGCTGCGCAGATAATGGCCAAGGTGCCTTCGCTGCCCACCAGCGCGCCGGTCAGATCGTAGCCCGCATCGTCAATCGACGTGTGAAAAACTTCGCCCGCGTCGTCCACCAGCTCCAAGCCCAATACATGGTTGACGGTGGTGCCGTACGAAAGGCAGTGCGGGCCGCCGGCATTGGTTGCGCAATTGCCGCCAATGGTGCACACTTTTTGCGATGAGGGATCGGGCGCATAAAACAAGCCGCTAGGCTGACTGGCGCGCGAGAGATCGAGGTTTACCAAGCCGGGCTGCACGCGCGCGCGGCGATTGCGCGTGTCCAGTTCCAGAATGCGGTTCATGCGCGCGAACGACAGCACCATGCCGCCTTTGGCCGGAACCGCGCCGCCGCATAAACCGGTCCCCGCGCCGCGCGCAACGATTGGCTCGCCGCAATCGTTCGCGATCTTAACGGCGGCGGCCACATCCCGTGTAGAGGACGGCAATACCACGACAGATGGAAGCAGCGCTTGCGAGTACGCATCGAAGGCGTACACGGCCAAGTCTTCCGGCGCGGTCTTTACCGCATCGGCGCCGAGCGCTTCAATTAGCCGGGCCGCAAACACCTTAGGTGCTTAGTTGCCATGAAGGGAGGGCCCTGGTCGCGTAGCGGCGCGCTCCCTTAGGGATACAACAGGTAGCGCTGCCGTAGCGCCAGGAATGCCTGCAGATTCCCGTTCCACCGCGCGATGATCGTCGAGGCCGAAGCGCCCGTCTGCAAACCAAGCCGCAAGCTATCCGTTCCCCAGTCGTTGTCCAGAGCTTTATCGTTTAAACGCAACGTTCGTGGGGCGATGTCGCGTACCGCAGTAAGGATTTCGACCGCCGCTCGTACGGCGCCAAAATTACGCGGGTTAAACACGACCAATTCGACGCCCGAAAGCTGTTTGTCTTTCCAAAACCCTGAAGACGGCGTCCAGTACGCGCTGCGAAAATATACACCCGGGATGTTGCGCGTATTCAGCGTGTCGGCCAAGCGTTGCGCGTCCAGGCCAAGGGCGCCTGCATACTTGAACGGCTTGGTGTAGCCGGTACCATTGTTCACGCCCGCGTTGTCGATCAAGCCCGTCGCCGGATAGACGACCGTCGTGCCCCATTCCGGAATATTCGGCGAGGACTGCACCCACTGCAAGCCCGTATCCGGCCACATCATCGCGTGCCGGTAGCCGCGCATCGGAATGACGCGCAACTGCGCGCCGATACCGAAATGGCCGTTGAACAGCTGCGCAAGTTCGCCCACGGTCATGCCGTGCCGCATGGCAATCGGATACAAGCCGATGAACGATTTGAATTCGGGATCAAGCACCGGGCCTTCGACCATCGGTCCAATAGGATTGGGCCGGTCCAGAATCCAGATCTCTTTGTGAAATTCTTTGGCGTCCTGCATCGCGTAGGCCATCGTGGAGATGTACGTGTACGCCCGGTCGCCGACATCTTGAATATCGAAAAGCAGCACGTCGACGCCGGCGATCATCTGCGCCGTCGGATGACGCGTTGCGCCGTACAGACTGTATACGGGCAGACCGGTGCGCTCGTCCGTATAGGACGCGACGTAGGAACCTGCCGGCCGATCGCCTCGCAACCCATGTTCGGGCGAGTAGATGGCGCGCAGGCAAATCGCTTTATTGCGCTTTATGGCATCGACGATTGGTTCGAGGCGCGCGGTAACCCCGGTCTGATTGGTAATGATTCCAACGCACCGCCCGTGCAAGTCGCGCCACGCACTCTGAAGAAAGACTTCGTCGCCGAGCGTAATCTTGGGGGCCGGCAGTGGAGCCGCCGCCGCATGGGCGGCCGACAGCGCGAACGCCATCCCTAAAAGTAGCGCGGATCTAAACAAATTGTGGTTCGGCAGCGCCGGCGGGCAAGAAACCACGCTCTTTTGCGCGCGCGACCAACTCGTGCACGGCACGCATGCCGTCCACGCCGAGGTCTTCGCTGTATTCATTGACGTAGAGCGCAATGTGCTTGCGAACGATCTCGTCGGAATTCTCCGCGGAATGCTGGCGCACATACGGGCCGATATCATCTTCGTGTTCGCGGGCAAACTGCAAGCTGCGCCCGATCAAGCCGTTTAGTTTCTCCGGATTCTGCACGTCGTCGCGCACGAGAATCCCTCCCAGCGGAATAGGAAGTCCTGTTTGTCCTTCCCACCATTCGCCTAGGTCCAGGACCTTTTCGAGCCCCGCCGCCTCGTACGTAAAGCGCGATTCGTGTATGATCAATCCGGCGTCGACGGTTCCGCGCAGTACCGCGTCGATGATTTGGTCGAATCGCAACACCAGTGTATGGGGACGCGCTTGCAGCGCCAGTTTCAGCAGTAAGGTCGCCGTTGTGCGCTCACCCGGGATCGCGATAAGTTTGTCGGTATAATCCTGGAGATTCTTTGAATGTCCCGGTCTGGTTATCACCAAGGGTCCGCAACCGCGACCAAGAGCGCCGCCCGCACGAAGGATGCGATATCGTCCCATGAGATCGGGAACGGCACCGTAGCTCACCTTCGTCAGTTCGTAATCGGCTTTAAGCGCTGCAATGTTGAGCGACTCCACATCCTCCAGCGCAACGCGTATCTCGGGAACGTCGTCGAGCAGGTTGTTGGCTAGGGCGGCAAAGATGTATGTATCGTTCGGACAAGGGGAGTACGCTAGAGTAAGCGGGCGCGCCGCGACGTTATTCGGCATGCGCGACCAGGGAAAGCAGTGAAATAAGCACGCCCTCTAAACCTCGCGCGCCTTCGTCAAAGTTCCATTTGCTCTCCGCCCGATCGGTGACAAAGTTCGAGATTCCGCGCACTTCGATGGCGGCAACACCTGCCATTTCGGCGGCGCGCAGAACGGCAAACCCCTCCATGCTCTCGATGTCGCCGTAAGCTGCCAAGCCTTCCGCGCTCTGCTGCGTGGCCGTTACGGCGCACACCGTAAGGCCTCTCTTAGCGGCAAAACCCTGTTCCAGCATGCGGTCCACGAGTGCCAAGTCCGAGCTGACACGGTCCACGACCCGTGCACCGCCCGGCAACGCAAGCGGTTCCCCGTTTTCCAGGCCCAAGAACATAAACTCTTCTGAGACGACGACTCCCTGTCCAATGTCGGCAGCGCCGGGAAATGCGCCCGCAATCCCCGCGTTGATCACCAGCTCGTAGCTGCTTTGCGCAAGTGCGCGCGCAACCGAAACACCCGATTCCACCGGTCCGACTCCGGTGACCAGCATTTCGACGTGCGGCATTGAAGTGAAGAATGCGAGCTCTTTCCCCACCGCGCACGTGAGGAGGATCACCGCGCGCCGACGAGCTTGTGGGTTTGAACGGAGAGGCGCAGCCGTTTGGGATTGGCGGCAATGGCGGCCATAGCCAAGGCGACGTTTTTCGGCTTGTTGTTCTCGGGTTGCAGAAAAGCGGGCGTAGCGAGAGGGAACTGGTCTAACCACTCCAGCGGCACGCGCTCGTCCACGATAAGTTTGATTTCGTTGGCGCGCGCGGCCATGGATGAGTGCAGACGCTCTTTCGGCGAGACCGTCAACCAGACGTCTTCGGAAAGGGGTACTGGAACCGTGCCATTGGATTCGATGTGAACGCGCCGGCCATTTCGCGCCAAGGCGTCGATTAGGTCCGGGGTTTGAGTTTGGGCCAACGGTTCGCCGCCGGTGAGAATCACCGTAGGGCACTCGGGGCTCAATGTTTGGACTTGCGCGAGAACGTCATCCACGCCGAGGAGTGCTTTAAGCGAATAATCGGTGTCGCAAAAGCGGCAGGAGAGATTGCATCCCGCCAGCCGCACGAAAACCGCCGGGATCCCGGTGTGGGTTCCCTCGCCTTGAAAGCTGTAGAAGATCTCGTTAACCTGCAGCATCGCTCGCGCGAAGAACGGCGCACGACGTCGGCGTCTCCCACAAAACGAGTTCGTCTAGGGCGCCCAACCTAGAGCGCAGACGTTGCCAAATCCACGTAACGATGGCTTCGCACGTGGGGTTCTCCATGAGGTCGTTGAGCGACCGGTGATCCAGCGCGTCGATGACCTCGGTTTTCACGATGGACTTCAGCTCGTCAAAATCCAGAATCATTCCGCAAGCTGGACCGGCGGTCTGAAGAGGACCGCGCACGGCGACCTCAAGGCGGTACGAGTGCCCGTGTAGCTGCGCGCACTTGCCCGGATGGTGCGGAAGCACATGCGCGGCCTCAAAATGGAACTGCTTGCGGATTTGCACTCCGGCGACGGAATTATCTTTGCGAGGGCTGAAGAGTGATGGACATCCGCGAGAAGTCGTACGTTACTGCGTAGTGCTTGAGAAATTCGTGCGAGACTACGCCGGCTGCGTGAAATGGGAACGTCGTCAGCGGCGAGCCCGCAGGCGTAAAGACTCCGGGAACGTTTTTTTGGCAGGCGGTGGACAGGCACACCCGGCCGGCGCGCACGGGGAAGAACCGCACCATGCCCCCGCCGCCGAGGCCCTCCGACGAGTGGGTTCGATCAACGGTAATGCCAGCGGCCGAGAGGATATTTGCCTCGGGCGAGAAGCCCACGCCGGCTCCGCCTGAATCCACCAAGAACAATTGATCGCTCAGCGAGTTCACGCTGCCGCGTGTGAAGATAAAGTGATCGCCCACTAACCAGAATGGCATCCGCACCGCCCCTGCATCGACCGGCGGCTCACTGCCCTGTTGGCGCAGAATGAGTTGCTTACCGGGGTAATCCACGGTCGCCAGAAAGCGCGAAAGAAAAACGGTTCCCACGATGGCATCAGGATGGCGCGATCCGAAAAAAGGAACGCCTCGCGTTGGCAGGACCGCGGCGGAAACCGGTCCTACGTGTGCTCCGCCGAGATCGGCAGACTGGAACTCGGCGAGTCGTATCGCGGCCTTTTGGCCGCCCGCGAAGGTTCCCGTGCCACCTTCACGAGTTTGCACGCCCAATTCTTGCGCTAGCCCCGGATCGATGACGATATCCGGTGCGCCCGTGTCCAGGAAGGCCAAGACGTCGCGCCCGTTGAGCTTCATCGCAAACAAGGGAAGCGGATCGACCGCCAAGAGCGGAACGCGCGTCTCTCCACCCACGAAGCTTACCGCGCGTGCGCTCTCTGCGATCTTGCGCCGCTGGTCGATCGCATGCAATAGGTTCGCGGCCAGCTGATTTGTGTTGTCGGCCATCACGGCGAGAAGCGCCCGCCGGCGCGCTTCATCAAGCCGGTTTTCATAAAACAGCACGCGCGCGAGCGCAGCATTCACGCGGGGATCGTTTGAATTCTCCATGGCAAGCTCGGTGTAAGCCGTCTTGGCGGCTGTAAAGTCGCCGGCTGCAAAGAGCGCATCCGCGTTCGGCGCCCCCAGGGCCGCGCCGAATCCGAGCGCGAAGGCCAGCAGTGCCGCTACAATGCGCACCTAGAGTGCTCCATCCGGACCCATTGCCTCCAAACGTTTCTTGAGATCAGCCAAGAACCCGCTGGCCACGTATCCGTCAACCACGCGGTGATCGAGCGAGAGGCAGACGTTCATCATGCTGCGGATCGCAATGGCGTCGTCCTTCGTTACGACCGGTTTCTTCACCACGGCTTCCATCGTTACGATCCCGGCTTGGCCGCCATTGATGATCGGCGCGGATGCGTACGATCCGTTGGCACCATTATTATTGACCGTAAATGTCCCGCCTGCCAGCTCGTCGACGCCCAATTTGCCGCGCCGTGCTTTGTCGATCAACTCCCCGGCCGCCAAAGCCAAGCCCTTTATTGAAAGTTTGT
Source organism: Candidatus Meridianibacter frigidus (assembly GCA_003243975.1). Lineage (GTDB taxonomy): Bacteria > Vulcanimicrobiota > Vulcanimicrobiia > Vulcanimicrobiales > Vulcanimicrobiaceae > Meridianibacter > Meridianibacter frigidus. The sequence goes on from QHBJ01000013.1 coordinate 63,030, forward strand.
CGGCATTCTTGATGACCGGTACCACCAAGTTGGTCGCGAGCCCGATCGCGATGCCGATATTCACTTCTTTGTTGACGTAAATTCCCTCATCGGTGAATTTAGCATTCATCAGCGGGAATGCTCCGATGGCTTCGATCACCGCTCGGATGAAGAAGGGAAGAAGCGTAAGCGAGTGTCCGTGATCGCGCACGAAACGGTCCTTTTCACGCGTGCGCCACTTCCAGAGATCGGTGACGTCCACTTCGACCATGGACCACGCGTGTGGCGCCGTGCGCTTGCTCTCCACCATGCGCTGTGCGATAATTTTGCGCGCTTGATTGAGCGGGATGGTGGTTCCCGGGATTGGATCGCCGTAGCTGCTCTTTCCATCGGCTGGAATCGGTTTAGCGCTGATGGCCTGGCCAACTGCGGCCGCTGGCCCCATGCGGGCGGCCGCCAGGACGTCGTCCGCGGTGACGCGTCCATTCTGCCCGCTGCCCTTGAGCTGTGCGATGTCGATATGATGCTCGCGCGCTAGCCGGCGAACCGCGGGAGACGCGCCGCGAAGCGATGCTTCACTGCTTACCGCCTGTCCGGCGTGGGAGCCGTTGGAGGGAGCTGTGGCCGCAGGCGCAGGTGCGACCGGTGCATCGCTTTTGCCGGGAACCGGTTCTTGGGAAGCTTGTTTGTTGGCTTCAGCTTTTTCAGCCGCCGGCGTGGAACGCGCCGAACTTGCGGCAGCGCCCACCTCCTCTATGACGGCAATCGGCGTGCCGGTGGCGACGGTCTCGCCTTCCTTTACCAGGAGTTCCTTGATGGTGCCGGTGACCGGCGCGGGAACTTCAGCGTTGACCTTGTCGGTGGATACTTCAACGAACGCTTCGTACTTCTCAACCGATTCGCCGGGTTTCTTGAGCCACTGCGCGACGGTTCCCTCGGTCACCGTTTCGCCCAGTTGCGGCATCGTTATAGTGGTGGGCATTATTTAATCCTCAAAATCTTACCATAGCGCGCATCTCTTCGGCCATGCGATCGGTTGAGATCATGTACTCTTCCTCGAGCGGTAACGCGTAGCCCATAGCGGGCACGTCCGGGCAACAGAGACGGCGAATGGGCGCATCGAGCTCGAAGAGTGCCTCTTCCGCAACCATCGCGCTGATTTCCGCACCCACGCCGCCGAACTTGTTGTCTTCGTGAATGATCAGCAGTTTGTGCGTCTTGCGCACCGAATCGAGGATTGCATTGCGATCCATCGGCCGCACCGAGCGAAGGTCGATTACTTCCACCGAAAGATTCTCATCTTGCAGCTTGCGCGCCGCCTCCAAAGATTGGTGTGCGTAAAGACCATACGATACGACCGTCAGCTGCGTGCCCTCTTGAGTGATATTGGCTTTGCCGATCGGGATTGTGAAGTATTCGTCGGGCACGTCATCTTTGATGAGGCGATAGGTCCGCTTGTGTTCGAGGAAGAGCACGGGATCCGGGTCCTCGATAGCCGCGTTGAGAAGCCCTTTGATATCGCGTGGGGTCGACGGCACCACAATTTTCAAACCGGGGACGTGGTAGAAGAGCGCTTCGACCGAAACCGAATGTGAGAGCGCGCCGCGCACGCCGCCGCCGTACGGTGTGCGGATAACCATCGGGCACGTGTACTCGCCGTTGCTGCGATACCGGGTCTTGGCGGCTTCGCCGACGATTTGATTGAACGCCGGATAGATGAAATCGGCAAACTGGATCTCGGCGATGGGTCGCAATCCCTCCATGGCCATGCCTACTGCGATGCCGACAATCGATGCTTCGGCAATGGGTGTGTCGATGATTCGCTCGGGCCCGAACTCTTCGATGAACCCCTTGGTAATCAAGAAGACGTTTCCGCGGTTGCCGACGTCCTCGCCTAAAATAACGGCTTTATCATCACGCTTGAGAGCATCGTAGAGCGTCGAGCGCACGGCCTCGACGTTGGTCATCACTTTCGACGGCGACGCTACTGCCATGGTTCCCAAGCTCCTTCGTACAGGTTGGTGTAAAGGTCTTTCGCTTCCGGGAATGGCATGGCTTCGGCCGCGTCGGTGGCCTCGTTGGTTTCGCGCAAGACATCTTTTTTCAATGCATCCGCGTCTTGCGCAACCAAAATCGAATTCTCGATCAGAATCTTCTCGAAGCGTGGAACCGGATCCATTGCGCGCTGCTTTTCGACTTCTTCGCGCGTGCGGTACGTACGGTCGTCATCGTCGGTGCTATGCGATAGGAAGCGATAACACGTGCCTTCGATCAGACTCGGTCCGCTCCCAGAGCGCGCGCGTTCCATTGCGCGGCGCACCGCGTCGTAGGTTGCTAGTGGGTCAAAGCCGTTGAACGATTCACCCGGCAGGCCGTAACCCTCCGCGCGCTTGTAGACGTGCGGTTGTCCCATCTGCTGGTGCAGAGGCGTGGAGATGGCCCATTGGTTGTTTTCGCACAGAAAGACGATTGGCAACTTGTGAACGGCGGCAAAATTAAGCGATTCGTGCCACTCGCCTTCGCTCGTGGTACCGTCTCCAAAAGTAACCAGCACGGCGCGCCCGGTTTCCTTGCGCAGCGCAATGGCGTACGCTGCGCCCACCGCGTGCGGAATCTGCGCGGCGAGAATCGAGCTGAACGACATCATCCCGATCTTGCGCGAAGAGTAGTGATTTGGAAATTGACGCCCCCCGTTATGGTCGGCGGCGCGCGCGAAGAGCGAAAGAAGAACTTCCAGCGGGGTGAACCCGATCCCGACCGCCAGCCCCAAGTCGCGGTAGTACGGCGCTAAAATATCATGGCCACGTTTGAATGCCATGGCCGCGCCGGCTTGAATGGCTTCGTGGCCTTCGCTGCCGAGCGCAAAGGGAATTTTCCCCTGCCGATTGAGCTGAAAGCCGCGGTTGTCTAACTGTCGCTGCAAGAGCATATTGCGGAAGATCGCACGCAGTTGATCGTCGGTGAGCCCGTACCGTTCGAGCGTCGCAGCGGCCTCGCCCGTGGAAGTCATCGCTTTCGCCATAGAGTTCCCATTTTAGCTTTTTACTGCCAGGGCTCCCACGGACCGGCATGGACTTGGGCATAGAGATCGCTCGGGAGCGGGTAGGGCATCAGTTCGGCGCGGTCGGTGGCGTCATTGGCTTCGGCGAGCACCTGAGCGCGTAGATCCTCCAAGTCGGCAGAGCTCAGGATTGCGTTCTCGAGCAGAAAACGCTCGAATTTGGGCACCGGATCATCCTTGCGCCGCTCCTCCACTTCCTCGCGCGTGCGGTAGGTGCGGTCGTCGTCGTCCGTCGTGTGGGACAGAAAGCGGTAGCATTTGGCCTCTACCAGGGTAGGTCCATCGCCCGAGCGTGCGCGTTGCATGGCCGCACGCACGGCTCCGTAGCACGCGATCGGATCGAAACCGTCGACGAGCGCGCCGGGAATACCGTAGCCGGCGGCCTTCTTATAGATATCGCGAACGGCCATCTGCTTGGATTGCGGCGTGGAGATAGCCCACTCGTTGTTTTCGCAGAGAAGTACGACCGGTAGCTTGTGGATGGCCGCGAAGTTCACCGCCTCATGCCACTCGCCTTCGCTCGTGGCGCCATCTCCGAAGGTGGTGAGCACCGCCCGTCCGCGCTCCTCTCGCAATTTGATTGCGTACGCCGCGCCGACCGCATGCGCGGTTTGCGCAGCGATAATCGATGAGATCGTAAATCGCCCGAGCTTCTTGCTGGCATAGTGGTGCGGAAACTGGCGGCCGCCGGAGTGGTCGGCAGCGCGGGCAAACAGCGAGAGCAACACTTCGTACGGCGTCAAGCCGATTCCCAAATCTAGGCCGAGATCGCGGTAGTAGGGCACCAAGATGTCGCGGCCGCGTTCGAAGGCCATCGCCGCGCCCGCTTGCACCGCCTCGTGCCCCTCGCTAGCGGACGCAAACGGAATTTTTCCCTGACGGTTGAGCTGAAATCCGCGGTTCTCCAGCGTCCGCTGCATGAGCATGGTATGCAGCATGCCGCGCAGCTGCTCGTCGGAGAGGCCGAAACGTTCGAAGTGCGTCACCACGCGAGGTGCGTACATCGGCCGGGCCGCGCACGAAGTCCTGCGGGCCCGCTGGGCGCTGGCGGCAAACTACCTCCGGGTGAGAGGGTTCTTCATTGCGGCCGTTCCGCTGGCAGCCATCCTCGCGTTTGCCGCACCGGCACGCGCGTTTTCGTTTTGCCCGGTTACGATTGATGCTGTTCAGGCACTCGGTTTCGGGCCGACCGAAGCATACGTAAATGCGACCGACACGCGCTTTGGCGTGGAACTGCAGTCCGAGGCGCCGATCACGGCATCCGGAACGCTCTCAATGGCAACCGATGGGCAGATTTACCGGGTCCCCTTTCGTGATTTGAAGTTCGCGGCCGACCCTTTGCATGCGGCGACGGCGGGGTATATTGCACCGCCGGTTTTCATCTCGTTCGACCGGCCGCAGACGCTGAGCTACCTTTGGGTCTCCGATGTGACGCTTGAGGGCGACACATCCGTGGATTGTCCGCTCTTCCCGTTTCGCGCAACCCACGATTTCTTCAACCACACCTTCACCGAACAGAGCGCGAACGAACCGCATCGAATTGCCGATCAGCGGATTCTGGACGCTCGAAGCAGCGCGCTCACGCTGCAGCCCACGGTGGCCTCGCACATCTCACGCGGCTGCGGAATCCCCGACCGGCAGCCATTGCTCACGCGACGGTATGAACCGAAGGTCGATACGCGAACCCTCCTGGGACCGACGCAGGTGTCGGCGTTCGTGTTCATTTCACCCGAGGGCGCGCCGTTGTATGTGGAACTCTCGCAGACCAGCGACGTGCCTGCACTCAATGCAAACGTGATGGAGAGTGCGTCGCACTCAACGTATAGCCCGGCGACGGTGGATTGCATGCTGGCGGCAGGAGTGTATTTATTCCGGGCCCTGTTTTCGAAATGAACGTTCCCGCGGGAGCCGTTGCGGTAACGGCGCTTAGTTTCTTACCTTGATCGTGGCTTTGGATTCGCCACAAGCTGAACTCGTAAAGATTCGGCGGCACTTCCACGAGCATCCGGAACTCTCGCTGGTGGAGCATGAAACTGCTTCCTACATCGAGCGCGAACTGCGTGCTTTGAATTTAGATGACGTTCGTACCGGAGTCGGCAAGACTGGGACTCTCGGCACGCTGAGCGGTGGGAAGCCGGGGCCGGCCACCTTGCTGCGTGCCGACATCGATGCGCTGCCGATTCAAGAGCTCAACGAGGTCCCCTATCGATCCTCGCGCGACGGCGTTATGCATGCATGCGGGCATGACGGGCACATCGCAATTCTATTATCCGCTGCTCGCGCGCTGGCTGCGCGCCGCGGTGAGATCGCCGGCACGCTGGTGTTCTGTTTTCAGCCGGGCGAGGAGGGACACGCCGGCAACCGTTTGATGATCGAAGACGGCGCGCTGGAAAACCCGCACGTCGATCGCACTTTTGCGCTTCATCTTTACAGCGGGCTCGAGGTAGGCAAAATTGGGGTGCGCGATCACGCGTTCTTTTCGGCCTCCGACGAATTCCATCTGACCATCCGTGGAAAGGGTGGCCACGGTGCGATGCCGCAGCTGGCGGCCGATCCGATCGCGGCAGGTTGCTACTTCGTGACGATGATTCAAACGATCGTTAGCCGCGAAGTCGCGCCCAAAGACCCCGCGGTCTTCACGGTCGGAAAGTTCACGAGTGGTTCAACCTTCAACGTGATTCCCGATGAAGCGGAAATGGAAGGCACGGTACGCAGCTTCGACCCCGCGGTCCGCAAGTCGATGCCGGAGCGCCTGGAGCGCATTCTCAAAGGGCTCGCTGATGCAATGCGCGTGGAGTATGATCTCAAGTACCGTTGGGGCTATCCGCCAACCGTGAACGACGTCGAGGTTAACAATGTCGTCCGTACGGTTGGCCGGCAAATCCTCGGCGATGAAAACGTCATCGAGCACGACATCGTAATGTGGGCTGAAGACATGTCGTTCATGCAGAACGAACGTCCCGGCGCTTACTTTATCGTTGGCTCACGCGGGCGCGATGGCACGCAATTTCCGCACCACAATGCGCGCTTCGACATCGACGAGCGCGCTCTTGAGGTAGGCTACACGATGATGGTCGGTTTAGGTTTATCCTCCTGAAGCAATTTTGCGGCGAGGAGCAGGAGGAGTGCGAGGAAGACCGGCCCTAGCGTTTTGAGAAGATCGTGTTGAATAAAGCCCACGACGACATCGCCCGCCTGCACCAATCCATTTAGCAGCAGAGCCAATCGCAGATAATGCCAGCTGCGGGAGGCTGCGAATATGGCCAGCGCCGCAAGAAGAATAATGCTCCGGACCGCCACATAGTCGGCGAAGATTCGTGCGGCGGACGCGCCGCCTTCAGGGACGAGAGCGGCCGGATTAATTAAGCCTGCAACCGCGTAATATCCGGCAATTGCGATGGCGACACAGCTAACGGCGAGCGCGAACGTTCGCCTTATGGTTTAACCTCGTCCGTGTCTTTGCCGACCGCTTGCGCGGTTGACTCGGCGGCCTTTTGAGACTGGTCCATCATCTGCTGTACGTGCGAGCGCATTTGATCGGCGGAGGAGCGCATGGCATCGGCGCCGATTCGCATGAAGTTCTGCAGGTGGCCTAGCGCGCGCTGAGTTTGATCCTGCGTAATGGTGGCACTCTCTTGAGCGTGTTTGCTAAGGGTGCCCTGCAGCTCTTGCGCTTTCTTGAGCGATTCCTCAATCAACGGTTGCATTGCCTCGCCTTGTTTGTTGACCGCCTGACCAATAGTCTTTTGCATCTCTCGCGCCTGTTGCAGCGCTTTGTCGACGAAATCGTTATTCATGTCTTCCTCCCGAGTAATCTTCGCGCTCCGTCACGGTAAGGACCCAGCGCACGGCCCGCGCGTACTGGTCGAGTTCGCGGATGCTGCGCCGAAGCCATCCGAAAGCCGGGTCCAAGCGAATCGAGCTACTGTCCTGCATCTCGAAGTGTTTCACGAAATGGTACGCCGCCTCGAGCTGGCCCTCCACCCGGCCCCACTGCGCGCGCAGCGTCTGTTCGGAGGCATCGCTGAGGTGCTCGATCACGGGCGCCGCGCCCATGCGCTCGTGCCGAAACGAGAGCTCGAGGCGCGCGAGAGCATACTCGTTCGAGGTTCCGATGAACGAGGCCAGCAATTGAACCAACCGGACTTCCAGTGGCGATCTCCTTTGAGGACCCGCTTCTGGACTCGGCGAAACCCCGCCTCTTGGAACGCCGCTACGTAATCATTGGGAACGGTTTTGCCGGAACGACCGCTGCCGAACAGCTACGCAAGAATGATGCTGGATGCTTGATCACGCTCTTTACCGACGAGCCCTATCCGCTTTACAATCGCATCGCACTGCCGCCGCTGCTGCGCAAACAGGTTGCCGAGCAGAAGGTGATCATTCGCGATGCGGCCTGGCATGAAAAGAACGCAATCGACCTGCATCTTTGCACGCAGGTTCACGCCATCGATGCCCACGAGCGGTGCGCAATTGCCGATGGTAAGTCATATCCATACGACGCGCTCCTTGTGGCTACCGGCGGGCGTCCGAACCGCGCGCAGAATCCGGGCGCACAAGATGCTGCTAACGTCTTCAACTTCCAATACATGGACGATACGAAGGCGATCTCGGAATCACTGGAGCATTCCAAGGTTGCCGTAGCCGTTGGTGGCTCGTTCATCGCGTACGAGCTGGCGGAGGCGTTTGCGTCGCGCGGAATGGAGACGCATTGGCTCATCCGCGGGCCGCGCTTCCTACGGCGCATGCTCGACGAGGATGCCGGCAATCTCGTCGATGAAGCGGCTCGTAACGACGGCGTACACGTCCATTACCATGAGGAAATCCGAGAGCTGGTACGCGACAATGGAGTGGTGCGCAATGCCGTACTGACTTCCGGGCACACGATCGACGGCGACTGCTTCGGATTTGGTCTTGGCTTGAGTATGAACACGGACGTTCTCCAGGATACCGACGTTGAGATCAGCGGCAACGGAATCGTGTGCGACGACCGGCTCGAAACAAACGTGCCGGGAATATTCGCGGCAGGTGACGTGGCAGATTTCTTCGATCCGATTCTCGAAATGCGTTACCGGATGGGGACCTGGAATAATGCCGGCGCGCATGGCAAGGTCGCGGCTGCCAATATGGCCGGCGGCGATATCCGGTATCACGACGTCCCAGAGTACTCGAGCAAGCTTTTCAGCTCTCAGAATATTCTTCAGTTCGGACTCTCGCCGGAGTATCGCAGCGACTTGGAGACCGTCTCGAAGATCGACGCGGAAGCCAAGAAGTACCGTGCGCTCTATTTCAGCGGTGGCCGCTTGATGGGCGGGTTGCTGCTCGGCAAAGGCAACATGGGCGGAAAGCGACGCTACGTGGAGGCGATCAAGAGCAAGGCTGCCTTTCCGCAAGACGAGTGGCGCGCGATGCTTGATTGGACCGCTTGAGCCACTCCTAAACCGTGACCGTGGTTCCGCGCTGCGCCATTTGCGTGGCGAACCCCAACCGCTCCCGCACCACCGCATCGAGCACTTCCGCCGATGCGGGCTCCCCGTGAACCGCATACATGCGCGGTTTATCTTGGAACTGGGAGAGCCATCGCAACAGTTCGTTCTGATCTGCGTGCGCGCTATACCCCTTGATCGACGCAACCTGCGCCTGAACCGGAACCTGATCCCCATATATCCGTACCGTCCGAGCACCCCCCAGTAACGCGCTGCCCAATGTGCCCGCGCCTTGATAACCGACGAAGAGCACCGTGGCTTTTGCGTTCGGAAGCTGATTGTGCAGGTGGTGCAGCACGCGTCCGCCGGCGGCCATGCCGCTGGCGGCAATAACGATGGCGGGCGCCTGTAGATCGTTCAGAGCTTTGGACTCTTCGGTGGTGACATGAACGGTTAGGTTGCGGCAGCCGAATGGCGCGCCACCTTCATTGGCAAAGGGCCGGTGCTCGTCCGGGAACTCTGCAAAGAGCGCGTCCACTTTAATTGCCATCGGGCTGTCCAGGTGCACGGGAAGGCCGGCAACCTGCGGGTCCTGGGCCTGCAGCTGGCCGATGGCGTAAAGCATGTCCTGTGTTCTTTCGACCGCGAATGCGGGCATTACGAGGGGGCCGCCACGCAAAACGGCAGCGTCGATTGCGACCTTGAGATCGTTGAGTGGTTCCGGCGGATGCAAGCGGTCGCCATAGGTGGACTCGCACACGATCACATCCGCGCTCGCAGCCGGGTCCGCGGGATCGTAGAGCAACGGGCGGCTATAACGTCCTAAGTCGCCCGAAAAGAAGACACGCTTCCCTTCGATCGTGGCGTCGATGAAGGCCGAGCCCAGAATGTGTCCCGCATTTCGGAACCGCAAGCGGGCGCTACAAAGTGAAAAATCCTGTTCGTATGGTACGGCTTGCACCAGTTCTAGTGTGGCTGCGACGTCCTGCATCTCGTAGAAAGGGGGCGGTGCGTGCGGGCGCTCGTTTTGGAAGCCGCGAACTCGCAGGTGCCCCTGCAGATGCGCGGCATCTTCCAGCACGATTTGTAAGACGCCGGCGGTGGCGGGCGTGCAGTAAATGGGCCCAGCGTAGCCATCGTGCACGATTTTTGGAAGATAACCCACGTGATCGATGTGGCCGTGCGTCAGGACAATGCCGCCGATGGACGAGGGTGCGACCGGCAGCGGTTGCTCGTTCAGCGCAACCACGTTTTGGGTGCCTTGAAAGAGGCCGCAATCGACTAGGAAATGCTGCGATCCGCTCGCGACCAAATGCTTGCTGCCCGTTACGGTGCCCGCAGCTCCCAAGAACGTGATTTCAGCCACGATCAAAAACCGTGGAAGTCGGAAGATTCGCTTTGTAGTACAGGTCGAGGCAGCGGTCTACCAACTCCTCCGGATTTGCGCTCGCAAGCAGCACAGATCCGGTATTTTTGTTGCACATCTCTGCGATATGCTCGAAATCGTCCGAAAGGCCGCCCGAATCCAGCAGAATTCCTATCAACTTTCCTTCGTCGTACGCAATCGCGAACTCGCCGAGCGTCCCACTCCGGCCGCCGATGAAGATGACCACGTCCGAGCTATGAATGTTGTGCACTTCGCGGCCCATCAGTCCTGAGCCGGTGAACACAATCGCATCGTACGGCTCGAGTGGCGACGTAAAAATCTTGACGTGTTCTTCGCGCGAATGCGCAGGCGACACGCCCAAGCTTTTTCCGCCCAACTCATGCGAGCCGAGTGCGGCAGCGTGCGGAATCCCGGGGCACGCACCTGTAACGATAACCGCATCGCGTCGCGCAATTTGCTCTCCGACGCGGTGCGCTAGAGCAAGTTGCTGCGGGGTGATCGGGCCGCCGGCCGATCCCATGACGCCGATCTGCGTTTTCACGCGCTGCGATTAGATGAAAACTACGATGTAAGCAGGTCCAGCAGTGCCTGTTCGAGTTGCTCCATGAACGAAACCCGGTGCGGGATGGTCGGCGGAACCGGACGCGGCGGTCCCGGCGATGGTGGTCCGGGAACCGGGGTCCTTGGTGGCGGAGCGACGGGATGCGGCGCGGACGGCGGCGGGGCAGGCGCCGGGCCTGGAGTGGGCGGCGCTACCGCGCGCTTCTTGCCGGGAATAATAATCACGGCATAGGTTTGCACTGTAACGGTGACCGTGCCGCCGGCTCCATTGCTGACGACAATTGCGCAACCGCCCGTTGGGGTGGGCTGATCCGCGTGCACGCTTAAGCTCGCTTGTGTCGTCGGCCCGGCCGGTGTGAGCGTGTCGCTGTCGGTGAAACCTCCGCTCGCGCAAGCGTCGCGCACGATCGAGAACGTCACCGGCACGTTGTCGCTGAGTGTGGTCGCCCCGCTGAGTCCCGTCTGCACGTTGAGGGGATTCGGAACAGCTCTCGGGGGATTTGGTGGTGGCGTTGGCGTTGGCGTTGGTGTTGGGGTAGGAGTTGGTGTTGGAGTTGGTGTTGGTGTTGGTGTTGGTGTTGGTGTTGGTGTTGGGGTAGGAGTTGGTGTTGGGGTAGGAGTTGGAGTTGGAGTTGGAGTTGGTGTAGGTGTTGGTGTTGGGGTAGGAGTTGGCGTTGG